>NZ_OU015319.1:2234914-2979886 GCF_907163125.1 Cloacibacterium caeni | reverse complement strand
TCGGGATTTTAATGGTATTTTCTTCCAGCAACAAGAGGTTTCCAGAGATGGTTCTCGCTACTCTTTTATCTGGATTGAGCAAAATTACATCGTCTAAATCATTTTCTGCAGCGTAGATTTCTGCATAAATATTTTCCGGCGAATGCGTTCTGATATTGCTCAAAATATTGGTATTTACTGAAATTTCTTTAAGCAAATCTATTTCAATATTTTTATGGATAGACAGTACATTTACATGAGGATTCAACTCAAAATAATATTGCACTGGCGTTCTAGAAGAAAGCACTTCTTCTCTGTTTCTAAACGCCATAAAAGTAATCACTCCCTTTTCTAAATTATTTTCAGAAATGGCTTTATTAAAGGTTTCTGTGAAAAATTCAAGGGTAAAAGAAAGCGGAATATTCATTCTCATTTTTCGCATAGAAGCCATCAAAAAAAAGTAGCATTCTTCTGCCATAATTAGCTGATGATTCTTAACAAAAAAATGAACTTTTACGGTATCTCCATTTAAAAATGCATTATTCTGAAGTACTATTTCCTGTGTTTTTTGTCCGTTTAGATAAATCATATTGTAATGATTTTAGTTATGAAAATTGCAAAAAAAATGATAACTGAAATTTCAATTATCAATCTTTTTACTTGGGTTGAAAGATTAAGCTGCGCCTAGTTTGATTTGTAGATTTTCGATGAGATTATCCCAATATAATCTGGTTTCCTCTTCATCTCCTTTTTCGCAGAAATCGGTAATATTAAGAGAAAGATCATTGGTAATCTCATCAATGACAATAGTCATTTCGAAGAAATATTTTGTTCCTTCGTCTTCTTCCCAACGGAAACGCACAAAAGATTCAGGTTTATATCTGATTAATGTCGCTTTTTCTGCGGGACCACCATTCCAACTGAAATAAAAGTCATCACCTCTTTCTACTGCTTCATCTGCAAACCATTCTGAAAGGCCTTCTGCAGTTGCCATATATTCATACAAAATCTCTGAAAGACAATGCATTGTATATTCAAACTGTACCTTATGTTTCATCATATTTTTACCATTTTTGGTGTCGCAATATATAAATTAATTTTATATATCTGCAACTATTTTTCGATAAAATCAATAATTTTTATATGAGTTTTCACATAAAAAAAAGAATTTTAAAAATTTAAAACCCCTTTTTTTGTTTATTTCTCATTTAAAGCTTCTAAAATAATTTCGCAGCCCTTTTTAATCTCTTCTTTGCTAATGGTTAACGGTGGAGAAATCCTCATAAATTCATTTCGGTAGAGTTGCCAAAAAACAATGAGTTCTTTTTCCATACAGCGCTTCGCTACGTCTAATGTATATTCTGGAGATTCTAATTCTACTGCGAGCATTAAACCTCTTCCGTTTACTTTTTTAATTTTCGGGTGAACCAATAATTCTCTGAACAATTTTTCTTTTTCTTCTACTTCATTCATTAAACCACTTTCTAAAACTTCTTTTAAAGTTGCATAACTAGCAGCTGCAATTAAAGGATTTCCTCCAAAAGTAGTAATATGTCCCAATTTAGGAGAATGCTGCAGCGATTTCATTATTTCTGCAGAGCTCATAAATGCGCCAACTGGAACTCCACCTCCCATTCCTTTTCCCATCACGAGAATATCTGGAACCATATCATAATGTTCGAAAGAAAACAATTTCCCTGTTCTCCCAAAACCTGGCTGAATTTCGTCAAGGATTAATAAAGCCCCAACTTCCTCACATCTTTTTTTCAAATTTTTGAAATAATTTTGAGAAGGTGTCAAAAAACCAGCCGCTCCTTGAATCGTTTCGGCGATTACACAAGCTGTTTTTTCAGTAATTTTAGAAAATTCTTCTTCATTATTAAATTCTATGAAAGTAATCATCGGCAACAAAGGACGAAATTCTCTCTTGTGAAACTCATTTCCCGAAACCGACAAAGCGCCATGAGTATTGCCATGATAAGAATTTTTCATGGAGATAATTTCTTCTCTTCCTGTATATCTTTTGGCTAATTTCAGTGCTCCATCAATCGCTTCTGCACCAGAATTTACCAAATAGGTAACTTCTAAAGGTTCTGGAGTAGCTTCTGATAAAAGTCTGCACAGTTCCACCGGTTTTTCCTGAGCATATTCTCCGTAAACCATTACGTGAAGATATTTATCTGCCTGTTCTTTAATTGCATTCACCACTTTAGGATGAGAATGTCCCAAAGTATTGGCAGAAACTCCCGCTACAAAATCTAAATAAGCTCTACCATCTTTTCCATAAATATAACTTCCTATTGCTTTTTCTACTTCGAAACCTGCTGCATAAGGTGTAGTTTGTGCTTGATATTTGAAAAATTCTTGTTTCATTTTGCAAAGATAAAGAAGATAAAAGTTGGAAGATGGAAGTTTTTAAAAAATTTTTTACAGAAATCACAAGATAATTTCATATTTCCAAATTCTAAATTTAAAGGTTTTTCCGTTTTTTTACTCTCGCTGATTCAGCAGATGAATAGATGCTGAATTTTTATTTGCAAAATTAGCGTAATCAGCGAGATATTAAAGTTTTACCGATATGTAATTAAGTTGTGACCTCTTATTTTTATTAAAAGTTTTGTTAAAGTAAAAATTGATTTCAAAAATAAAAAGTCGGACTAAAGTCCGACTCTATAGATTTATAGCTTTCTATCTCTTTTGATGGTTTTTGGTTTTTTCTTGGCTTCTTCTTTTTTACGAAGTTCTTCCGCTTTTTGGTACAGCGTATCGTCTGTTTCATATTTCACTTCTTCATAATTAGGCGTGTCTAAGAAAATATCTTCCCATTTCCGTGGTCGATCTTTGGTATTCCAATTAAAATCTGTGAATTTTCGTTTATCTGGAGCAATCATACTCATCGGGTAAATATCTGAATTGGCTCCAATATTACAAGAGAGAATCTGAATTTTTCTTTCTTCAAAAAGTGCTTCAATTTGTCCACAAGTAGAAAGTGCAATACCGATTCTATCTAATTTTTTGGTCTGCGCATCTTCAGAATCTGCATAAGTAATGGCTTGAGCGTTTCCTGTTACTTTGGCAATTTTAATTTCGTTGTTTTGATAAAAAACGGTCATTAAATTTCCTTTCACTTGATTGAACTCATCTTTCAACGTGAGAGAATCTGCTTTAGAAATTGCAAATGCATTTCCAATGACTTTTAGAGAGTCTATATTTTGTTCCGTTGTATTGAAATATGCTTCAATTTTATCTCCAGAAATTTGTTTTTCGCCACTCCAGAAAAGAGGTTTCACGTTTAAATGAAGAATTCCATCCGTTTCATTAAAGCTCAAAGAATCTGCTCTACCTTGTGCTTTGGTCATGAACAATCTCACTTTTTTATATCCACGAAGGAAACTTTTTTTCTTATTGGTAGAATCTAATTTTTGGTAACTTAAAAATCTTTCCGCAGCAATATAAGCTGTATCTTGATTCATAATTTTTACCGCATAAGGTTTTTGGGTAATCATCGCCGAATCTATTTTTTCGTAGATTTCTCCGTAACCACCGATGATGTAACGATTTTCCTTCGGGTCGTCTAATCTTACGTTTCCTTCTGCTTTACCAAAGCCTGTGAGTTGATTAAAAAACATTTTATCTCCTTTCAGAATTTTACCGTTGTAATAAATTCTAGAATTTTTATTGAGATACACTTGTTTTTCGTTCATGAGATACTTTCCATTTTCCGTGTAGACGTAATTAGAAGGTTTCTCTTTATTGATAATTGTTGTAGGCCCGAAAAACTCTGCAACATTGGTATTTTGATAATGTTTGATATTTTTTCCTTCTACTCTATATTGGGCATTATCAATAGTGTAATTATTGGTAAATTCATTGGTTTTAGAATCAATGAAATAAGTAGCAGACTGAGTCCACATGGTGTTTCTGCCATCATTAATGGTTCCACCAGAATTGAAATAAGCTGTATTTTTTACTCTGTCATAATACAAAACATCTGTAGAAATGGTTTGTTTCGCATCAGTAAGCACCACTTTTCCACGGGCAATTCCTCGTTGAGTATTTCCATCATACTCCATTTCGTTTGAGGTAATTCTGTTTCCGTCTGAAGTAACAAGCAAAACGTTTCCAATGGCTTTAGCAAAATTTTCTTTTTCGTAGAAAATCACTCGGTCTGCCGTCAACATTGCACCTTGGTGTTCGAATTGCACATTTCCTGTGAAGAAAGGATTTCCTCCGTACATGTCTGGTTTTCTTTCGAATAAATCTGAGTGAATGAAACGTACTTTTTGACCGGGCTGAACCGCTACATTGGTTTCTTTTTTGAAATAAGGGTCTTTTACTAAAGGTTCTTTGGAATTGAGTTTATCAATCTGCGAAAAACCTAAAGCATAAATAAAAATGAAGAGTACGAAAAGGATTTTTTTCATTATTTTTTTTTGTGTCCGTAAAAATATAATGAATGATTGTCAATTTTCACGCCAAACGCTTCTTCGATGGATTGTTTGATGCCCTGAATTCTAGGGTCGCAAAATTCTATAATTTCTTCAATCTCTTTGTCTGAGCCATCTTTGTAAATCACTAAATGGTCATGTTGCTTATCAAAATAAGATTTTTCGTAAGAAGATGAAGAAAGTGTCTTTTCGCCGAACTGGTGTTTACGAATCAAGCCTGCATCTAGAAAAATTTCTATAGTATTATAGATGGTTGCCTTAGAAACATGATATTTTTTATTAATCATGATGAGATATAAATCATCTACATTAAAGTGATGATCCATATTATAAATCTCTTCTAAAATGGCATATCTTTCTGGAGTGTTTCTGTAGGCTTTATCTTGTAAATATTGCTTCAGAACATCTTTTATTACACCTATATTTTTTTCTTTTTGAGTAGCTTCCATTGTTTTAATTGAAAAGCAAATTTATTAATTTTTAACTAATAAAAGGTAAATTTTAATGAGAGACAAAATCTAAAAACCTCAATTGCTTGAGGTTTTCATTTTATATTAAGAATCGTAACGTTTAAACTCCTCTAAAATAATTTTTTTCTCTCTTATCGGGTTATTGATTAGTGGTACAGATTCTACCAAAACATTATGCGGTGCTAAACCATACGCTTTGAAATCACTACTACCGATATATTTCACGAAATTATAGATATTCAAGGTGATTTTTTCTTTTACCGTCAATAAAAAGTCATTAATATAAACGTTATCAATAATCACATATTTTAAATCTGGCGGAATATTATGATTTCTAAGAGATGGGTGGCTACTTCTATCAGGAATAATACCTTCTTTCATCATATCAAATAACACCTGATTGAAATAATCATTGATTTTTCTATCAATTTTGAATCCTAAAAGGAAATTCACTTTATACACCGTTCCTGGCATTACCTCATCAATTGAATATTTATAGGTGAAAGGATCTTCTTGATTGATGATATTTAAAATAAAATAATGGTCTGCTCTTTTCGGCTGTGAGCGCATGATAGAATAAATAATTTTAGATTCTACCTCATCTTCTTTCTTCGCACGGCTTAAGAAAGCAAGATTGGTCGCATATTTCGGAATAGACTCATCTAGTTTAATGTCCTTGATGGTAGAAACATAATCTTTCAGTTTTACAAACTTGATGAAATTCTGCTTAATCATTCTACCATTATACCAAGCATACATACAAACTGCCACGAAACCTGCTAAGAAAACGGTAATCCAACCACCTTCGAAGAATTTAATGATGTTAGCACTGAAAAAACCTATTTCAATAGACAAATAAACCAAGGCAAAAATTGCTATAAAAATTTTATTCACTCTATTTCTCCACAACCATGCAATCAATAAGATGGTAGTCATCATCATGGTTACCGTAATAGATAAACCATACGCTGCTTCCATATGTACAGATTCTTTGAAATAGAATACTACAATTAGACAGAAAATAAGTAAACCCCAATTGATTCTTGGAATATACATTTGACCTTTTAAACCAGAAGGATATTGAATCTGTTGGAATGGCCAAAAGTTAAGAGACATCGCTTCTGAAAAAATAGTAAATGAACCTGTAATTAATGCTTGAGAAGCAATAATTGCCGCTGCTGTTGCTAAAATTACTGCTGGAATAATTAAATAATGTGGTAACATTCCGAAGAAAGGATTTGTTCCTGTGAAAACCATTCCGTAGTTATTTAGTAACCACGCACCTTGACCTAAATAGTTTAAAATCAACATGATTTTTACAAAAACCCAACTCACTCTAATATTTTTATAACCACAGTGTCCTAAATCTGAATACAAAGCTTCTGCTCCTGTAGTACAAAGAAAAACAGCCCCTAAAATCAAAATCGCACTAGGAGAAGTTACTATTAATTTATATGCGTAATAAGGATTAAATGATTTTAAAACTTCTGGATGTTCCATTAAATTCACCACACCGAATCCTCCTAAAAACAAGAACCAAATCACCATCACTGGTCCGAAGAACTTTCCAATAAAACTGGTTCCAAATTGCTGAACGACAAAAATTACAACCAGAATTACAGACGTCATTGCCAAAATAGAATTGATTCCTAAATCTAATCCTTTGATTTGCTTAAGACCTTCTATTGAAGCCATTACCGTAAGAGAAGGCGTGATTACCCCATCTGCAATTAATGCAGATGCTCCTACAATTGCAACGAGATACAACCATTTTGTTTTCATCTTTTTGACCAAAGAAAACAAAGCTAGAATCCCACCTTCACCTTTGTTATCCGCTCTAAGAGAAATAAGAACATATTTGATGGTGGTTTGCAATGTTAGTGTCCAAATAATACAAGAAAGTGCTCCTTCTATATATTCTTCAGAAATCATTTTAGCTTCTTTTCCAGACTTAATGATGGCACTCATTACATACAATGGTGAGGTACCAATATCTCCGAAAACAATTCCTAATGAAACTAAAACACCTATGAAAGTTAATTTTTTGGTGTCAAAATGATGACCTCCAGCTAAAACGTCTGACATTTTTCAAGTTTAAAAATAAATGCAAATTTAATCTAATTTCTAGAGGAAATACTTTTTCCTAAGAAAATTTTACATGAAATTAAAAAAGCGCAACCAAAAATGATTGCGCTTTTTTAAAATATGATTAAAGTTTTAAGATTTTACGTATAAAACGTTTTTAATCTCTTGTTTTACTTTTTCTAATTTCGGGAACCACTCTGCAAATAATGCTGCTGAATATGGAGCAGGAGCATCTGGAGTTGTAATTCTCTTAATTGGTGCATCTAAATAATCAAATGCTTTTTGCTGAACCATGTAAGTAATTTCTGAAGCTACAGAACCAAATGGCCACGCTTCTTCTAGAACTACTAATCTATTGGTTTTCTTCACAGAATTAAGAACTGTCTCATAATCTAGCGGACGAATTGTTCTTAAGTCTATTACTTCTACAGAAATTCCTTCTTGCTCTAAATCAGCTGCTGCTTGCATGGCTAATTTTAAGATTTTACCAAAAGAAACCAAAGTCACATCTTTACCTTCTTTTTTGATATCAGCTTTACCAATTGGGATGTAGTATTCTTCTTCTGGAATTTCCATTTTGTCTCCGTACATCTGTTCAGATTCCATGAAAATTACAGGGTCATTATCTCTAATTGCAGATTTTAATAATCCTTTTGCATCATATGGATTAGAAGGAACAATTACTTTAAGACCTGGGCAGTTTGCATACCAACTTTCAAAAGCTTGAGAGTGTGTAGCTCCTAACTGACCTGCAGAACCAGTAGGCCCTCTAAAAACGATTGGCACATTCCACTGTCCACCACTCATTTGATACATTTTCGCTGCATTAGAAATAATTTGGTCAATAGCCACCATAGAGAAGTTAAAAGTCATAAACTCTACTATAGGTCTATTTCCGTTCATTGCAGCTCCTACAGAAATCCCAGCAAAACCTAATTCTGCAATGGGTGCATCTATTACTCTTTTTGGACCAAATTCTGCTAACATTCCTTTTGAAGCTTTGTAAGCTCCGTTATATTCTGCTACTTCTTCGCCAATGAGATATATCGATTCGTCTTTACGCATTTCTTCGCTCATTGCTTCACAGATAGCCTCACGAAATTGTACTTCTTTCATTTTGATTAATTTGTTGAGTTGCAAATTTAAGGAATTTTTATCAAACTATTATGTATCAATTATTACTTTAGTCAACAAATAAAAAAGACACATCTTTTAGGACGTGTCTTGTTTGTTTTTATCTCTAAAATAGATTAATCTACTCTATGCCAAGTTTGGTTTCTACCGATTAATGAGATTCCTACGTAACCTCTTACATTCAGTTTATCACCGTTTCTGGTCACAGTACACTTGTACGTTTTTCCTTTTTTAGGATCTGTAATGGTTCCATCAGTAAATTCTGAACCGTCTTTCTTTAAACCTCTGATGATTTCTAAACCAACTAATGGCTTGTTTTTTCTATCATCTGTACATTTTACACAGTTGTTATTTTCTGGTTTTTGTAATAATTGTACAATTTTGCCATAATATTTACCGTCTGATTTTTTGAAAATTTCTACGATAGATTTAGGCTTCCCTGTTTCATCATCAATTGTTTTCCATTTTCCTTCAATCTGAGCATATGAAAGAACACTGAAGAATAAAGCGAAAAATGCGAATGCTAATTTTTTCATGTTTCTAATTTTAAATTTTTGCTAAAAGTAAATATTTTTTATTAAACAACAAATTTATTGTTATTCTTATCATACTAATAACAAAGCAAGTGCCAAAATTCGGAAAATTAAACACTAGTTTAATATCTCGATTAAATAAAGTTTTTTCAGCTTTTCATTTCTGGTTTTAGGATTCAGAAATTTTAGGGAAAGTTTAGTGATTTTAAAATGCGTTTCCTGATGAAGAATTTTATACGGTTGTGTAACATTTTGTAAATCATTTTCGTATACCAGAACTCTATCCCCTTTTTTCAACAGAGAAACGTCTTTTCTAGGCGTGTTTTGTTGGGTATAAAAATCAAAAGACCAGATTTCATAATCTTTCGGCATGAAAAGATTTTGGGTTGAAAGTTGATTTTTTTCAAAATATTGAGCCATTTTTAAACCACCTTGATATTGGGTCAAAACAGGATAAAACTGCGAATTGAGAAAAATATTAATGGTTATAGTAAAAAGCAAAGAGACCAAAACCCATCTTCTCACCATATTTCCTTTTTTGAAAATATAAAACAGTAAAGTTCCCACAAAAAACAAACCAACCACAAATAAAACCACTTCATGAATTCCTGTAAAATAATACGTGAGCAATAAAACGCCTACTAAACTTACCGAAATCACCACCAACTGAATCACCCAAAAAACTCTGGCTTTTTTCCATTGATTTTTTTCGAAAATTTCAAAAATATAAGAAGCGGTAAAAACAGAAAGAATCGGAATTAGTCCATTTAAATAATGAGGCAACTTAAATTTAGAAAAACTAAATACCAACATCACCAACCAGAACCCGCCTAAAGTTAAAAACTCTACACCTTCTACTTTTTTAAATCTTTTTTGAATCAAATTTTTAGTTCTTTCGAAAACACCCGTGTAAAATGCGATTGAAAAAGGTAAAAATGCCCAAAGTAATGTGTGAAAAAAGAAAGAATAATCAGGACTATTTTGCTCAAAACCTTTGGCTTGTAAACGATTTACACTTTGATTAAACAAAATAAATTCTACACCTTCGTTTCCAAATTGATGATAATATGCATACAAAATCGGTAAAATCCCCGCTCCAAAACTGAGTGCAGCAAAAATGATTTTCACATTAAAAAACCTCAGCCATTCTCTAGAATACAGCAAATAAGAAAATACCGAAAATCCTATAATCACAATCGCCATCAAACCTTTTGAAGAAAAAGCCAATGCTGTAAAAAACCCTGCTAAAATAACATTGCTGATTTTTTGTGTTTTGATAAAAGCTAAAAACTGCCAAATAGAAAGTGCAATAAAACCCGTCAAAACAGCATCTGTTCTTACATCGTGTGCAGAAAGTATAATCGTTTGTGACGCTAAAAATATGAGTGAAGCGGTATAACTTAGATTTTCATTTTTATACAATAAATCAGCTATCTTTTTAACAGAAAAAGCTGCTAAAAACAAGCATAAAATCGCTGGAATTCTATATGCAATATGATTAATTCCAAAAATTTTCATCGATAAAGCTGCGAGCCAAAAATGCAAGTGCGGTTTGTCTAGATAAGGATTATCTCCTTTATAAATTTCTAAAAAATTGTCAGAATTGGCCATTCTCATCGCCATTGTAGCATGTTGAGCAGAATCATTTTCCATCAATGGAATAAATAGCCCAACTAAGTACACCAAAACAAAGCCTACAAAAAGAAAAAAGATTTGATTTCTAGAAAGTAATTGATTTGGATTCATTATAAAAATCAGGTTTTTTAGTATTTTTGCAAAAATTTGCTTTGCAAAGGTAACAAATCAAGCGCTAAAATGGATAAAAATAAATTCTACTCTCTCGTTATTCCTATGTATAACGAAGAAGGAAATGCAGGAATTTTAATCGACAGAATTTCTGATGCTATGAATGGATATCACTATGAACTCATCTTAATAGACGACAATTCTACGGATAAAACCATACAAGAAATCAAAGAAAAAAAACATCCAAATGTAGTGTTGATTGAGCTCAAAAAAAATTACGGACAAAGTTCTGCAATGATGGCTGGTTTCGATTATGCAACTGGTGATTACGTGATTACACTTGATGGAGATTTGCAAAACGATCCTTCAGATATTCCTGCGATGGTAGAACTTTTAGAAAATGGAAATTACGATTTGGTGGTAGGAAAACGTCAAAAAAGGAAAGATTCTTCCATCAGAACCATTCCTTCAAAAATTGCGAATTTCATCATCAAAAAATCTACAAAACTCAACATTTCTGACCAAGGTTGTGCGCTGAAAGTTTTCACCAATGAAACAGCTAAAGAACTTAATCTTTACGGCGAAAACCATAGATTTATTAGTTTAATGGCGCATTTAAACGGTGCTAAAATCACAGAAATTCCCGTAAAACACCACCCAAGACAACACGGTGTTTCTAAATACGGAATGAACAGAACTTTCAAGGTCATTAATGACTTGCTTTTGGTCTTGTTCAATAAAAAATACCTTTCTAAACCGATTTATCTTTTCGGAAATATCGGTTTAATCACTTTTACATTGGGAGTTTTGGTTAATATTTATTTATTGGCGCTCAAAATTTTAGGAAATGACATTGGCGGAAGACCTTTATTAATCCTTGGCGTATTACTTATTTTCATTGGCATTCAGTTTTTCACCACAGGAATTATTGTAGACATGTTGATGAAAACCTACTACGAATCTCAAGAAAAAAGACCTTTTAACATCAGAAATATCACAACATTTGGAGAAAGTCAATCTTAAAAAACTACTCATCAACTTTGCTAAAATTTTCATTAGCATTGCTTTGTTGTATTTCGTTTTTCAGAAAATTCCTTTTCGGGAAGTAACTGTTTTATGGGCAAAAACGAATGTTTTTTATCTCGTTCTGGCTGCTATTCTCTTTTTGGCTTCCCAAATTATTTCTACCAAAAGACTTGAACTCTATTTCAAAGCCAATGATTTCCATTTGAGTTTTAGAAGCAATTTAGAACTCTATTTTTTGGGAATGTTCTATAATTTTTTCATTCCAGGTGGAATTGGTGGAGACGCTTACAAAGTCTATCTTTTGAATAAAAATTTTGGTTGGAGTGCCAAAAAAATTACCTCATCGCTTTTTAATGACCGATTAAGCGGACTTTTGGCAATTTGCGTATTGATTTTGGGATTTTCCTTCAATTTGCTGGAAGCCAAATTCTTCCCCATCTTATTTGTTCTTTTAGTGGTAGGATTTTTCTTTACTTATTTTTTGACTAAAAAGCTTTTTTCTACTTATACCAAAGTTTTTTTTAAAGCTTTTTCCTATTCATTTTTAGTCCAAATTTTACAAGTCATCAGTTTTATATTTTTATTAAAAAGTTTAGATATTACGAACAATTTCACTATATACGCAGTAGTATTTTTGGCAAGTTCTGTGCTCAGTTTAATTTCTTTTGCAGGAATTGGGGTGAGAGAAATGCTTTTTCTACAAGCGTCTAAATGGTTCAGTTTCCATCCAGAAATTTCAGTTTCTGCGTCTTTACTTTTTACAATGATTACTGCATTTTTTTCACTTTTTGGAGTGATATTTCAAATAAGAAAGTTAAATTTGAAGCTTACTGAAACGCCATGAATTTTATAAAAAATAATTTAGCCAATGCTTTCACTCTCGGGAATTTATTTTCTGGAAGCATCGGTGTTATCAATTTAGTAAACGGAAATTATAAAGTTGCCGCACTTTGCATCATCATTTCTTTAGTTTTAGACTTTTTAGACGGATTTGTTGCCAGAGCGCTTAAAGCCAATTCTAATCTCGGCGCACAATTAGATTCTCTAGCAGACATGGTAAGTTTCGGACTTTTGCCTGGTGTAACGATGTTTAAAGCACTAGAAGGTTTCGGTAATCAATTTATGGATTTTGAACTTCCATTTCAGTTGAAATATTTAGGGCTTTTCGTGGCTTTATTCTCATGTCTCAGATTGGCTATTTTTAATTTAGATGAAGAGCAAAGCTATTATTTCAAAGGACTCAACACACCAAGTAATACGGTTTTACTTTTCGGAATGTATTATGCTTTTCAAGAAACGGGAATGTTTTGGCGAACGTTTGAAAACCCTTTGTTTTTACTAGGTCTCGTCGCAGCAAGCTGTTGGTTACTTATCAGTCCCATCAAAATGATTGCGCTTAAATTTAAATCGATGAAACTGAAAGATAATTACCCAAAACTCATCTTACTTTTGGGCGGAATTCTACTGATTTCTATTTTAGGATTGGCTGGAATCCCGATGGTTATCGTTTTTTATATAATCGTTTCTCTAATTTTTCAAAAACAAATGTAAGGACAAGTCACGACTTTGTCCCTACCAAAATAAATTTTATGAATCTAAAACTCCATAAACCGCTCTGTATCTTTGATTTAGAAACTACTGGAATTAATATTTCTAAAGACAGAATTGTAGAAATCTGCATTCTGAAAGTTTTTCCAGATGCTTCTAGAGAAAGCAAAACTTGGTATGTAAATCCAGAAATGCCTATTCCTGCAGAAGCTACTGCTGTTCACGGAATTTCTGATGAAGATGTAAAAGATTCTCCTACTTTTAAAGAATTGGCTCCGAAAATCATTGATATGATTAAGGATTCTGATTTAGGAGGTTTTAATTCGAATAGATTTGATATTCCACTTTTAGCAGAGGAATTGTTGAGAGCTGGTTATGATTTTGATTTATCTAAACACAGACCAATTGATGCTCAAACCATTTTCCACAAAATGGAACCTAGAAATCTAAGCGCAGCGTACCAATTTTACTGCGGAAAATCTCTAGAAAATGCACATTCTGCGGAAGCAGATACTTTAGCAACCTTCGAAGTTCTGGATGCTCAAATCGAAAAATATGCAGATTTGCCGAATGATATTGCTGCTTTAAGCGAATTTTCATTCCATAATAAATTTGCAGATTTGGCAGGATTTATCGCCTTTGATGATAAAGACGAAGAAATTTTCACTTTTGGAAAATATAAAGGTCAAAAAGTAAAAGATGTCTTCACGAAAGATGTAGGATATTTCGGTTGGATTCAGAATGCTGATTTCCCACTTTATACCAAGAAGGTCTTGACTAAGATTCAGTTGAGAAGTAAGTTTTAAGATTTTTCACGCAAAGACGCAAAGGTTTTTCGCAAAGTCGCTTCACTCATCTAAGAGATTGTCTATTAAAATTATCACAAATGAAAAATATTTCCATTATTAAAAAAGGAGAAAATGAATATGAAATTTCATTAGTAGAAGGAAAACTACCTTTTATTGAAAGCGATATGATTTCTGTTAAAGGGAACTTTATCAAAATTAAATCTATTAGAATTGGTGAGTTTTACACAAAAGATAGTGGTTCGTTAGATGCAACTTGTAAAACTCAAGAATTTGAAATTAAAAAAGAAAATATTATCAATATTTCTTTAGAAAATGGAAAGAAAGATTTGATGAGAGTTTTCATCAATCTCAACAATTCAGATGATATTGAATTAGTTCAGCTTTCAAACACAATAGAATTAGCGAAATTTATGGATATTATGCTTAATACATAATGAAAACTAACATTTCTCATAAGGATATTGAACATTTTTATATCACTTTATATTTCAGTAAAAGCCACTCAGATTGCAAAAAAAAAGCAATTTGGAGAGCTTATCGTGATTTTAGTAGAACGTTAAGAAATCTTTCACAGAATCATCAGGAAGTCAAAAATAAATGGGAAAAATTACTTTGTAACTTAATTGAGGAAGTTTGCCAGAATGATTTTAATGAAAAACAATTCGATGAGTGGCATAAAGAAAATACTGAAAAATTAAAAAAATATTCTTTAGATTATACTTTAACCATTGGGCAAGCTCAAAAATGGATTAATATGACTCTAAAATATTGTTTTCTTTTAGGTGAAGAAAAAATTCCCGGAATAACAAAAAATGTAGATTATTTTCATATTCCGATTGATAATATTATTCAGGACAGAATTTTTGAAGAATTTAAAATCAATCGAATTGATGAATCTTGGAGCAGAATAGATTGTTATAGTAAATATATGGAATATCAAGAAAAGTTCAGAGAAAAGATTAGTGAAAACGAAACTCCTTTTGAAGTGGAATTTAAAATGTTTAATGAAAATTTTTAATTTAATATTATGAAAATCATTTGCATAGGAAGAAATTACGCAGAACACGCGAAAGAATTAGGAAACGAAATTCCAGAAAATCCAGTTATTTTCATGAAACCAGACACTGCTGTTCTCAAGAAAGGCAGTGATTTCTATATTCCAGAATTTTCTGATGACGTGCATTATGAATTAGAAGTGGTGCTTAAAATTTCTAAAGGCGGAAAATATATCCAAAAAGAAAATGCACCTAAACATTATGACGAAATTGCGCTTGGAATAGATTTTACAGCGAGAGATTTACAGTCTCAGCTCAAAGGAAAAGGTTTACCTTGGGAACTCGCAAAAGGTTTTGACGGAAGCGCTGTAGTTTCTGATTTTTTCCCAAAAGAGAATTTTGATTTAAAAAATTTGAATTTTCAACTCAAAAAAAATAAAGAAACTGTACAAGATGGCAATACCTGTCTAATGATGTTTTCGCCAGATGATATTATTGCTTTTGTCTCTCAATACTTCACTTTAAGAGTGGGAGATTTAATTTTCACAGGAACTCCAAAAGGTGTAGGAAAGGTATCAGAAAACGATGAGCTAGAAATGTTTCTAGAAGGCGAAAAAGTTTATAGTCTGCGCATACAATAAATCATTTCTAAAAACTTTTATTTCCCGTTTAAAAATTGTAAATTAGTACTGTTATTAAAACACACGCCATGAAAAATATTATTTTACCCATCGATTTTTCTGACACTACTGATATTCTTGTAGAAGGCGCTGTAGATTTTGCAAAAGAAATAGCCGGAAAAATTTATTTAATACACGTAGCTCCTGCAGATATAGGCTTTGCTATAGGAGATATGGGATTTCAATATTTCCCAGAGATAGAAAAATCTGAAATTTCTGAAGAACTCGCCGAGTTGAATGAAATTGAAAAAAGAATAAAAGCAAAAGGTGTAGCTTGTGAACATTTACTAAAACAAGGCATCGCTGCTGAAATTATTTTAGATTATGCTAAAGACAAAAAGGCCAACTACATCGTCATGGGAAGTCATGGAAGAAGCGGCATTTATGATGTTTTCGTAGGAAGTCTTACCAAAGATATCACGAAAAAATCTCCTATTCCTGTTTTAGTAGTTCCTTGTCACAATTAATTTTAACAAATAGAATAAAAAAATCCCGAAATTTTACAATTTCGGGATTTTATATTATGTAAGAAATCTGATTAATCTTCTTTAGTGTGTAATTCTGGGTTGTAGTATGGGAATTTACCTTCTGTAGGTGAATAATATTCTTTATCTTTATTATTCCCTAATGTGGTTACTAAAACATAACACCAATAGCAAAATAAAGCACTAGCTACAATAAATAGAATCCAGTTCAATACGTTTCCTGCGAAATCATAGAATCCGAAAGACCATTTGAACAAATCACTTAAGAATAACCAAAAAGACGTCATTTTTTTCTTATTTTAAATTAACTTTGCACAAAATTAATAAAAATGTTCAGATTACTATCAAAAGAAAGCAATATTTTTTCGATTCCTGTCTATATATTTTTTTTATTTCTTTTGATCATATCATTTAATATATTGGATTTCAAAACATTAGGTGTTTTTTCTAGCATTATTACGTTTTGCGGATTTGCTTTAGGATATTTTCTTTTTAACGCTATTGGCCTGAATTACAATACTCATCTTCCTCTTTTTCTGTATACCTTTTTTGTGTTTGCATTATATCCGGGAAGTTTAGACATAGGAATTGCGATGTCTTTGTTCACCAACTCTTTTGTAATGGTTTTATTGACCAGCAATCAAGATGAAGTAAGGAAAAATTCATACCTGATTATTGGCGCAATTTTGGCGGTGAATTTCTTGTTTTTGCCTACAACTTGGCCTATGTTTATTTTCGTGTTGATTCACCTTATTTCTACTTCAGATCATATTTCGCTGAATATTTTCAGATTATTTTTTGGAAATGCATTGGTTTTTGGAACTTATTTTGGTGTGATGTATCTTATTGGTTATCATGATTTTGACGAAAGTTATATTCCTTATGTAGAAGATTCTTTCATGCAAGATTACTATCCATTATACTTTCTTTTACCCGTTGCTTTATATGTGTTGTATGCTGTAATGGACCATTTTGCCAATTTTAATAAAAAAAGTCCTTCTAGTAAATTTAAGTACACTTTTATGCTCTTGTTTTTCTTGGCACAATTGGTGACTGTATTTCTTTACATGGGCAAAAATTATGAATATTTACTTTTATTGGTTTTACCGAATGTGATTATCCTTTCTAGAGCCTTGAGATTTTTGAAAAAATATTGGATGAAAGAATTCGGTGTATGGATAATTATTCTCACTTTATTACTTTTTAAACTTACTACTTATATAGATTTAGACGAACTAATAAGATTATGATTCAAATAGATGATAAATTAATTTCTGAAGATATTTTTTCTGAAGAATTTGTGTGTAACCTCAGCAAATGCAAAGGAATCTGCTGTGTAGAAGGAGATGCGGGAGCTCCGCTTGACAAAAATGAGAATGAAATTTTGGAAAGAATTTATCCAAAAATTAAAAGTTATCTTAGACCAGAAGGAATAGTTGCCATAGAACAACAAGGAACACACGTTACTGATATTGATGGAGATTTGGTAACGCCACTCGTAAATGGTGGAGAATGCGCTTATGTAATTTTTGATGAAAAAGGCATCACCAAATGTGGAATCGAAAAAGCTTACGAAGATGGTGTTGTAGATTGGCAAAAACCTATTTCTTGTCACCTCTATCCTATTAGAATAACAGAATACAGAAATTTTTCTGCAATCAATTATCATGAATGGGACGTTTGTAGCGACGCTTGTACCTTAGGAAAAGAATTGCAAGTTCCTGTTTATAAATTCTTGAAAACGCCACTGATTAGAAAGTACGGCGAAGATTTTTACAAAACCCTTTGCGAAGCAGCAGAAGAATGGGAACGCGAATTTAATTCGTAGGAAAAGTAGAATATGTATTATTGATTACCAAAACATAATTTCCTTGATTCTGGGAATTGGTTTTGGTAACTTTTATAGGATTTCCCTTCTCATCTACTTCATAAGTAAAGGTATTTTCTACCACTTCACTATTGCTGAACACTTCTTTTACAATCCAACCTTCTTTATTATAAGTATTTTTAACATTGGTTTTCAGGTTGTACATTTCATAATTGGCTTCTACCAATAATTTATTTTCATAAATTTCTTCGGCGGTTTCTTCCACTTTATCATTTTGAAAATCCTTTATCAGTTTGGTGAAAAAATCGTCATTTTTGTAGTTTTTGTACTATACTATTCTGGTCACTTTATTTTTAGCATCTTTTTCTATTTCTTTTGTCAATCTATTATTTTTGTCAAAGAAATATTGAGTTTTAGAAAACATTTTACCATGCATCCAAAGTTCAGAATTCTGCAACTGAAGATTTTTATAGTGAAAAACCTCTTTTTCCTTCTCGCCAGAATGAACATGCTCTGTTTCTATTTTCACCAATAAATTATCAATATTGTAGTAATATTTTTTCACAGTAACATAATCTCCATCTTTGGTTTTTTTCTCTTCTAAAAATGTATTGTAGAATTTCAATTCTTCTGTAAAAACTATATTCGATTGGTCATCTTCCCAATATTGTTTAGAAATCACAGTTTCTGTATTTTTATGCAAGCCAAAATCTTGAGTCGTAAGTTTTTCTTGAGGAAATCCGAAAATGGAAATAATTATGGTGAAAAATGTTATTTGTTTCATGTTTTCAAAATTTTTAAAGCGCCAAAATATAAAGGGGATAAAACTTCAAGAAAGTAAGTTTGTCCAAATTCGGAACAAAATATTTCGGCACACCATTTTCTTGAATGACTAAATTTCCCATATCTTGAGCCAATTTCATACTAGAAGTATCGATTTGTTTTCCGTTATCGAAAATGATGAATTGATAATCATTATTGATGACAATATATCTTTTAGAAGGTACATTATACGGTTTCATCGCCACGAACTCTTCACTAGGTTTCATATCTTCTACCAATGCAACTTCTCCATTATTAGGGTCAAAATAAATGAAATCTGTTTTGTTGGGACTGATAAAACCTTTGCTCAAATCTGGAATAGGCTGATTTGCTTGATTCTCCATTTTAAATTTTCCGTCTTCGCCTAATCTGATTTTATAGGTAGATTTAGGGTTTTTATTTTCTAGAAGTTGAAAAATATCTCCATTAATCCCTTCTGTGAAATAGGGATTATATTCTGTACTTCCAGTGGTTTCTCCGTTAGTATAAGTCAATTTTCTAAAAAAATAATATTTCCCGAAAACCGCGTTGTTTTCTCTGATTTTAAAAACATTTCCGTTTGGATCTTTTCCTTCTAACCAAGCTTCTTTTCTCATAGGTCTTTGTCCGTTTACCAAACTTTCTTTTAATTCAAAAACTTTTTTACCATCATTAGCCGAGTAATTTTCATCAATATATTGATAATTTTTTTCGTCTTGATAAGAGGTGAAGTTCCATGTAGAATCCAATTTTCCATTGTCAAAAATTTCTACGGAAGCCAATGTACCATCAGATTTATATTGATATTTATATTGCCAATGAAATCTAGGATTAGAAGGTTTAATTTCTATAAGTTTTCCGTTTTTGTCATAGCTAAATGTAGAAATGTTTTCACTGGCTTTGTCTGTTCCTGTAGAAATATATGAAAATCTTACAGGCTTTCCTTTCGCATTGTATTCGAAAGTTTCGATGACTTTATCTTTAGAATATTGTGTTTCTATAGAAATTACTTTTCCGTTTTTGAAGGTATAAATTTTGGTTTCTCTTGGTTCAAATTTCCCAGAAGTAAAGCCTACAGAATAATTCACTTCTTCTATTTTTGCTACATCTTTATTTACACCCCAATTTTCTGCTAAATATTTCACCACATTATCTTGTTGTGCAAAAGAAAATTGCACGAACAAAAGCACTAAAAGTTGAATTATTTTTTTCATCATGTTATATGTTTATTCCAAATATAATAAATTATTTCAAATCATCTATCGCATCGTAACTCAAAACACTCATATTGAAAGATTTAGCAAATTCTTTATCAAAAACTCTGCTTCCTTCTGTAGAACCATCTTCGTAAGTAATTTCCGAAAATTCAAAATAATTAACAATGTCAAATTCTAAATCATCATACTCTGTTTTTTTGGATTTAAGAATGGCGCCTGTTTTTCCGTAAACGTAATGACTATCAAAACTTGTTGCCATATCACTTTTCATCACTTCATTTCCGTTTTTGTCATACTGATAAGTGTAAGAAATTTTAGCAGCTGGGTCGTCTATTTCTTCTGAAATTTTCAAATTATTTTCAAAAACTTCATCTACAATTTTTTTAGAATCATCATTGATAAAAACTACTTTCTTGGTTGTATAATTTTTATCAGAAATATAATTGTAATCTACTGTTGATAATACTAATTTGTCATCTTGATATCTTTTTTCCTTAAGAATTCTTCCTTTTTTATCATAATTGAAATCTGTAAAAATTCTTTTGTTACCTAAAACTTCAGAAATTTTTGACAATTTGCCATTTTCATAAAAAAAATCTATGTAAGGATAGTATTGAGGCTTCTCATAATCATCCGCTGTTTCTATAGAAATCAATTGATTTTGAGCATTATATGTATATCTTTTGATTTGAGTAAATCTATCCAAATAATTATCCAAAACATAATCATATTTTATCAAACCTTTTTCAAAAATTCTGATGTGTTTTTCGATGACGAAATATTTACCTAATTCTACATCGTACTTGTAAACAAATGTATTATAGCTTTTTACATTATTGGGCAGTGAATAATCTGATGCCTTGTATTTTTCTTGAGAAAAAACAGCAATGCTTATAAAAAATAGCGTGATAAATAGATATTTTTTCATTGTATAGGTGTTTTAATATTTTTGTTTCCAAGGATTATAATTCATATCTGTGGTGTAATACACTTTACTACCAGATTTTGCATAACCTTGATTGTCTAAGGTCACTCCTTTTAGCAAGAAAAATCCTGTATGATCTTGGTCTCTATAAACCGTGACTTTAAATTTCCCCAACTCCCAAATCATTCCGTCTGGTAAAGTATCATAAGAAGCAAAACTGTCATCATTCACATAGAGTGTTTTGTCTTTTAGATTAAAAACTCCACTCACATTTACTGTTGCGAAATATGTTTTGGTTCCAAAATTATTCGTGTAAATAAATTCTACTTGATTGGTTCCATAAAAAGGATATTCGGTTTTACTTCCGTCAATTTTTTCATTAAAAACCAATTTCATATAAACGCCAGTATTTATTTCTCCCATGTTTGGAATTTGTTCACTCGAAAAACCTTTCCAAGGTCCTGCTAAAATATCATTCAATGTTTTTTCTTGGGCAAAATTTAGCGTAAAAACCAATCCAAGAATCAAAGAAAACAGACTTCTTATCATGATTTTAAAATTTTAAAAATGATATTGAGCACCAAATCCTACTGTACTCATTTTAAAAGACGATGTGTTTCCGTTTCCGTTCGTCCATTTAAATTTCCCAAAATCAAACATTGCATTTACAGACCATTTTTCACTTTCAGAATTGTAAATAACAGGCTGAAATCCCCAACCAAAATAATTCATGGTTCTATTGGTAGTGGTTTCTACAAAACTATCATCATAAATATTTGAGGATTCTTTGAGTTTTCCAAAACCAACTCCATAATCAAAGTGTAAACTATTCACCGTAGAAATTAAGATTAAATACACAGGAATATCCAAAAAACCAATTCCCAAATCTTTTTCTTTGGTTACTAATCCTGCAAAATCAAAAGCAGAACCTTTAAAACACAAAGGATAAATTCTTCCTTTAATATTCGGAATAGACGTCTTAATTTGAGTAATCGCATCACTAGAAAGAATGTGTGTATTGTCATAACCTACTACTGCTGCAATTCTAAAACCTAATTTAGAGTCTTTTTTATAATTGAAAAATCTTGCACCTTCTGCACTTACAGAGAGTTGCATGCTTTTACCTTCTCTCGCCACTTTTGCCAGTTCGTCACCTGGTTTAGAAAAAGAAGTTCCTAGGTTAAATTTCACAGAATTATTACCTTCTTGCGCAAAAGTAAATACCGAAATCATCAATGCTGAAACAGCCGATAAAATAAATTTTCTTCTCATAGTTTAATTTTTTTTGGTAAAAATACTCGGAAGAAATAAGCAAGTAAATACGAATAAAATCGTATATTTTTCAGAATTTTAATTAATATTACTCTTTGGCTTTTCCCTAATTTTTAAAAATCTTGAATATTCCTATCATAACCATAATTGCGAAAAAAAGCGTAACAATAGGGTTTCTGCGGTAAACTTCTTTCACAGCATACATCGTTAAATCAAAAGTAGAATCTAATTTCTGCTTCGAAACTTTTTTGCCGATTTTCACTTTTGTAGTATCTACTTTTTGAATAGATTTTGTAGCAATTGGTTTACCGTTTACATTCAAAACTGCATCTTTAGAATTTTGTGCAGAAATAGTGGTAACAAGTATGAATGACAACAAATAGAGAAACTTTTTCATGGTATACTATTTAAATTAATTTATTCTTCTTAGCAATCTGCACTGCTTCTAACTTATTATGAACCTGTAATTTAGCGTAAATATTTTCTACATGTTTTCTAATAGTTCCTTTAGAAAGGATGAGATTTTCTGCAATAGCATCATATTTCAATCCTTTGCTTAATTGTTCCAAAACCTGAATCTCTCTTGCGGTGAGGGTAATTTTTTCTTTTTCTTCTTCAGTTTCGAAAACCTGAGGTTCTCTGAGCAATTTCAATGTTTTCAGCGCGATAGACGGCGTCATTGCAGCGCCTCCAGAAAGCGTTTCTTTGATGGAATTGTATAATTCTTGAGGATTAATTTCCTTCAGCAAATAACCATCGGCTCCAGCTTTGATGGATTTAAAAATTTTTTCATCATTATCAAAAACCGTTAGCATTAAAATTTTGATGTGAGGATAACGCTTTTTTACTTCCGCAGTAGCTTCTACTCCGTTCATTTCTGGCATTTCTATATCCATCAAAATCAAATCTAAGTTGGAGTTTTTTTCTAATTTTTGGAGCAATTCTTTTCCGTTCAGAGATTTTGATTTGATTTCTATATCTTCAAAAAAAGACAGTTTCTCTTGAACCGTTTTTTGCAAAAAAAGATTATCGTCTACTATCGCTATTTTTATCATGGTATATTATTTATTAGTTGCAAGTTGCGAGTTTCGAGATACGAGATGCGGGTTTCGAGTTTCGGGATTCATGTTTCATAATTTTTCCCAAACAATCTCCAATTCCCCAATTCTCCCACTCTACAATTCTCCCACTCTACAACTCTACAGTTCTATTTCTTTAAAATTTCAGTAATTCTACATTTACGCTGGTTCCTTTCCCGATTTCTGAATTGATGGAAAAATTTCCCCCGATTTCTTCCATTCGTTTTTTCATATTGAGCAATCCGTTTCCTACATCTACATTTTCGGTGTCAAAACCTTTTCCATCGTCTTTGATTTCAATTTTTAAACCTTCCTGAAATTTTTCTGCATTGATGACTATATGATGAGCATTAGCATATTTCATGGCATTATTCACAGATTCCTGAATCGTTCTGTATAAATTTACACCTACTACAGACGAAAATTTCTTGTTTTTAAGATTTTCGTCAATGCTAAAATTGAACAAAATATTTTGATTGGCAGATTGCGCTTGTTCCACAAAATTGAAAATCCTAGAACTCAAATCTTCCATCGTAAAATCTGCTTTATTCATTGCCCAAATCGTGTCTCGAAGTTCTACAATCGTATTTCTGGTAAAGTCACTGATTTTGTCTAAACGCTTTTCTACCGCAGTTTCTAAATTCGGAATTCCAAATTTTGTATTTTCTAAAGACGAAATAATGAAGGTTAATTGCGCACCAATATTATCATGCAAATCTCTGGAAATAGACAAGCGCTGTTCTTGTAACTTATTTTGACTTTCGATTTGCGCCATTGCAGATTTCAATTCAAATTCCTGATGTTGCTGCTTGTTTTTCAATCTTTGTTGACGATAAAAAAGAAAGCCAATAATAGAGGCTAAAATCGCAAATACAATCGCCACCGAAAATTTAATTCTAGAAGTTTCTACTTCGGCTTGCTTCTGAAGTAATTGTTTTTCTTTTTCATTGGTATCAAATTTCACCTCTAATTCGGCAATTTTAGAATTGGTTTCCTGATTAATGAGGCTGTCTTTGAGTGCTGAAAATTTCTTGAAATTCTGCAAAGCATTTTGATGTTCTCCTAAATTTTCAAAACATTCTGAAATCTTGCGATAAGAATCTTGCGAAAGTCCTAAATACTTGTGTTTATCGGTGATTTTTGTTGATTTTTGATAAAACCCAATCGCTTTTTTGAAGTCTTTTTGCATCAAATGCAAATCTCCTAGGTAAGAGTAATTTTCTGCAATTCCTACCGTATCATTTATTTTTTTTCTGATTTCAAGGGCTTTTTGATAGTTTTCCTCCGCTTTGTCAAATTGTTTTCTGAGCACAAAAACCCCTGCAATATTATTCAAACTATAAGGAATGCCGACTTGGTCATTAATTTTTCGTTTTAAGGCGAGACCTTTTTCGTAGTAGAAAAGTGCGCTGTCATATTCTACTTTCATTTCTTTGAGCACACCATAATTGTTATAAATGCTCAATAAGGGTTTCTGAAGGTTATTCTTTTCTGCAATTTGTTTAGATTTCTGCATGTACTGAATCGCTTTCTCTAGATTTCTTTTCTTCATTCTATACCCTAATTCTCCCCATTCTAAAGAAAGATTCTCTAAGTCATTTAATTTCTCGAAAATGTGAATCGCTTTCAGAGAATACGCCAAATCTTTCTCATATTTTCCTTGATAATAATAGACCAAACTAAGGTTACTGTAAGATTTAGCTTCTCCTAAGTCATAATGAATTTTTGCAGATTCTTCTGCATTTTTCAGATAAACCTTGTCCAAAATAGCGGCATCTTTTAACCTTACTTCAAACGGAAGATTATTAATAGAATCTATTTTTTTATGGTTTGATTTTTGCCCAAAAGTCAAACTCAGTGTAAAAATGAATACAAAAGATAAAATTGATTTCATGCAGAGACTTTTCTAAGTCTAAATTTATAAAAATTTATGAATAATGATTTTTACAAATTTGGAGTTTAAACTTCTACCAATAAATACGAAAAAGTTCGTATATTCTGACATAAAAAAGTCCGAGAATTTTCATTCTCGGACTTTACATTTTATAAAAATCAAGTTTTATTTGAAGTCTTCTACTGACACTTCTTTATTAACGATAACTTGATTATTGGTCATTTCCATGTTTTGTCCCATCATGGCTAATTTGATATTTTTAGGAAACTTAATTCCGTCTACTTCCATGTAATCTAGAATAACCATATCTCCTTTGTCAGAAGTGCTTTTCACCAATAAATTAGTTTTGGTATCAAAATATAATTTTTTACCAGCACCAGCTAAAAGATATAATTCTTTACCTTCTTCCGTTACTTTTTCTACTGTTTTGAAGTCTGCCGCATTGTAAGAAAGCACTTCGAATAGTCTTTTTTTCTTTGCTTCTTCAATTGCAGGAGCTGGTAAATCCATTCTCTGACCAGCTTGCATCATGTAACCTTTTTCGCCGTCAAAAACTTGAACCATTTCTTGTCCCATAACTTTTTGAACCGCTTTAGATTTATTCGGTGCCATTTCTAAAGTAGTCGCTTCCATTTCCATGCCCATTACTTTAATCGTAGAAAGTGTTTTCACGGTTTTTACCGCTTCTAATTTAGATTTCCCACCCAAAGCTGCGGCGTAATTATCAATCACTTGTTGAGCCGTTACATTCGCAGAAACTGCTGCTTTTGGAGCATCCGTTTTAGGAGTTTCTACTTCTGGCATTAAAGTAAATACCATTCTGTTTTTCTCGGTTAAATACTTTTTACCAACTGCCTGTAAATCTTTTACAGTAAGTCCTTTTACTTTAGTTAAATAATTAAGAACGCTGTATTTATCGCCACCTTGAGTTTGATAGCTCGTGATGTTTTGTAGCCAATAATTATTGTCTTTCATATTGGTTACATCATCATTCGCTTCTCCTTCTTTAAATTTATCTAAATCTTTTTGTTCTGGCCCGTTGTCAATCATTTTTTGAAGTTCGGCCAAAGCGATTTTGGTTAATTTTTCTGCATTTTCTGGTCCACAAGGGAAATTAATGCTGAAATTGTAGCTTCCATAAGGAACTTTGTTTAAACTTCCTCTTGCTCCACCTCCGTAAATTCCGCCTTCATCTTCACGAAGTTTTTCGATGATTTTAATCGTAGCAACTTCACCTAAAGCTCTCATGGCAAGATCTTCTTTCTCATTATATTTGGTTTCCCCACTGAATCTAATCATCACCATACTTTTAGGATCTTTTCCTTTTTTAATCACTTTTTCTGTAGAAGTGAAAAGAGGTCTGTATCCTAAATCTTTATAAGTTTCTGATTTTTGGGTAGAAGGTAAACTTGCTAAATATTGTTCAGAAAGTTGTTTGATTTGGTTTTCGTCTACATTTCCTACAAAATAGAAATGGAAGTTTCCTGCATTAGCGACTGATTTTTTGTAAATATCGTACGCTAATTTATAGCTGGTTTTTTCCCAAGCTTTAGCATCTGGTAAAATTCCGAAGAATCTAGGATTTTTTTGGTTCAAATATTTCTGAACTTCACTTTGGAAATACGTTTGAGGATTTGCCAAAAGGTTATCTAAAAATCCTTGTTGTTTCGCTTTATAAGAATTGTAGCTTGCTTCGTCATAATTTAGGTTGGTAAAATAACCATAAATCATTTGGAAAAGCGTTTCGAAATCTTTTTTGGTAGAATTTCCGTTGAATCCTGTAGAAATTCCTCCTACATAAGGCATTACAGAAACCTGTTTCCCAGAAAGGAATTTGGTAATATCATTTTTAGAATATTTATTGAATCCAGATTCTGAAAGCGCTGGAAAAGCCCATTGTGTTTTTTCGATGTCTTCATTAGAAATTAAAGAACTTCCACCTAAACTGATCGCTGAGAAAACAATTTCGTCTTCTTTGAAATCTGTTTTTTTGTAAGTTACTTTTGCGCCATTGCTTAATGTAAAAGTAGTGGTTCCCAACTTAGCATCTGCTTCGGTTTTTACAATTTTACCATTGGATTTAAAAGGCTCTACCAAAGTTTTAATGGCAGCTTTGTCTTCGTAAGGTTTTAATTGTGCATTTTTCACATCATCTACAGTTGCCAATAACTGCGCATCTGTAGGAAGTACTGCATTTTCTTTTTTAGGACCAGTTACCACAATCACTCTGCTATCATCTTTGATATAATTTTTCAGAATGTTATTCACTTGGTCTAAAGTCACACTTGGCAAATATTTTTTGTGCAATTCATATTCCCATTCAATTCCTGGAATTGGCTCTTGGTTAAGGAAATTTCTTACATATTCCATTACCAATCTTGCACTTTCTGTTTTATCTCTATTGTTATAAGATTTTTCTAAGTTAGAAAGGGTTTCAGATTTTGCTCTGTCTAATTCATTTTGAGAAAAACCAAATCTTTTTGCTCTTTCTACTTCTTCTAACAGCACTTTAAGCGCATTTTTCTGTTCGCCTTCTTTGGTCATCGCATACGCTTGAAAAGCATCTTTGGTTCTCAAGAAATTGCTATGAGAAACATATCCGAAAATAAATGGTGGCTTCTCAGAATTGGTTAATTCTTGCAAACGGTTATTCACAATGGTAGCAGCCAATTGTTCTACAATGCTTTTTTGATAATCATTTACGGTAACATCTGGTTTTGCAGGACCATCATCTTTAATATAAAATTGCGCCGAAGACGAAGTTGCATCTGCATCAGTAGCAATAGAAATCAAAGTTTCTTTATGATTTGGCATCTCATAATCTACTCTTTTTCTAGCATTTGCAGGATTTTGATATTTGCTAAAATTGGCTTTAATTTTTTGCTCCATTTCATCTACATTAACATCTCCTACTACTACCAAAGCCATTAAATCTGGTCTGTACCAATCTTTGTGAAATCTTCTCAGCGCTTCTGGTTTGAAATTTTGTAGAATTTCTTTTTTACCAATTGGTAATCGGTCTGCATATCTAGAATTGTAAGCTAATTTAGGAAGATATTGGTCTAGCATTCTTTTGTCTGCTCCTAATCCTAAACGCAATTCTTCTAAAACTACGCCTCTTTCTTTTTCTATTTCTTTATCGGTAAGTAATGCGTTAAAAGCCCAATCTTCCATTACTTTAAGCCCTGAATCTAGGTTTCCTGGCTTGTCAAGAGGAACGGGTAGCATGTAAACGGTTTCGTCAAAACTGGTATACGCATTAAGGTGTTGCCCGAATTTAATCCCGATAGATTGTAGAAAATCTACCAATTTATTCTCTGGGAAATTTTTAGTCCCGTTGAAATTCATGTGCTCCATAAAGTGAGCAAGACCTCTCTGGTCTTCGTCTTCATTGATAGAACCCGCATTAATCGCTAAACGGAATTCTACTTTTTTTTCTGGTTTTACGTTTTTCTTGATGTAATACTTCATCCCGTTAGAAAGTGTGCCCGTTCTGACGCTAGGATCAAGAGGAATGTTCTGAGCAAATGCATTGGCAATCAAAAAGAAAGACAACACAAAAGAAAGAAATTGTTTTCTCATAGTTTTAATTTTGATTAATAATAATTTAATACGATAAAAATATAAAGAAAAAACTTATCTAGAAAAGAAAAATCAGTTAAATGTGTGTTAAAAAAATCCGTCTCGAAATTCGAGACGGATTTATATTTCTAAGAAATTTCTAGAAAATTATTTTTGTAATTCTGCTAAAAATTCTTCGTGTGTAATTTTAGTTTCTTTTTTGCTTGCTTTTTCTAGGATAACATCTTTTAGTTTACCCATTGCAACTTCTTGAGAAATTTGTCTTACTTGCTCTTCTTGTTTTAGCATTTCTACTGCATATTTCTGTACTTCTTCTTGTGGAAGATTGTGGATTCCGTACATTGCTAATTGGTTGTTTACTAAAACTTCAGCTTGAGCTAAAACATCTGCATAATCTACTTTTACATCATAATCTTGGAATAATTTTCCTTCGATGATTTGATTTTTGATGATAGATTTTTCTGCTTCAAGAATTTCTTTTGCTTGTTCTTCAGAAGTGATGTTTGGATTAGAGAATAGTAACCATTTTACTAAGAATGCTTCTGGTAACTGAACTTCAGTTTTTTCAGAAACGTTTTCTAATACTTTATTCACAAAGTGAATATCTGCATTTTGTTGGAAATATTCGTCTAATTCAGTTTTTACTCTTGCTTTTAATTCTTCTTCAGAATTAATGTTTCCTTCACCATATACTTTATCAAATAATTCTTGATCTAGTGGTGCTAAGTTTAATTTATAGATTTCTGTAACGGTAGCTTCTAAATCTTCATGATGAATGTGACCTAGTTCATGCTCGTTGTAATTTAAATCTTTAGCCAAAGTTTCGTTTTCCGTTAACTGAGTTTTAGTCAACTTCACTACATCACCTACTTTGTGAGATTTTACCAAACCGAAAGCTTCTTTTTGCTCAGCAGAAACTACTACATTTTTCGGTGGATGATTGTGCTCTCCTTCTGCATCAGCTTCTACTACTTGTGCAATAGAAAGTGCTACATAAGAATCTTTAGTCGCTTTATCTTGAGCATCTTTATCAGCAAATCTTTTTTGCATGTTTTCGATGCTTTGGTTGATTTCTTTATCAGTAGCTTCTACTTTGTAGTGAGGAGCTTCGTAAGAAGATAAATCAATATTAAAATCTGGTTCAAAACCAACTTCGAAACCTACAGAAACTTCTTCTGCATTGTAATCTAGTTCGTTCATAGGAACTGGAACTGGCTGACCAACTAATCTTAAATTGTTTTCGTTTACATAGTTGTTCAATGCTTCAGAAATTTGTTTGTTAATTTCTTCAAAAGCAATACCCGCTTCAAATTGTTTTCTCACCATGCTCAATGGAACTTTTCCTTTTCTAAAACCAGGAACAGTAGCATTTTTAGCATAATTGATCAGTTGTTTTTCAACTTTATCTTTGTAATCAGATTTATTTAAAGTTACTGTAAGCAAAGCACTTACTTCGTCATGATTGGTTCTTGTAACATTCATCTTGTTAAAAATTTTGAGTTGCAAAAATAGTGTTTTTTTATGAAAACAGAAAGCATTTTTTATAGGTAAATTTTCCTTATAAAAAGTCAATTCGCTTTAACGAGAATTTTATCATCTCAAGAAAGTAATTTTCTTAGATTTTTAGAAATTCATCATCAGTTTCACACTGAAATTTCTGCCCATGTTAAAAACGCCCATTCTACCTGTTGCTGGGTTTTCTGGAGCATATTTTAATCTGCTCAAATGGTTCTGATACGCTACATCTGTTAAGTTTTCTCCGCTAATGAAAACATTGAAAAAGTCTTTTTTACCAAATGCCTTAATGTCTGCGCCAATTCCTACACTCAAAAGTGTGTAACTAGGAGTAGCTGTTTCTGTATCAAAAGCGCTGTAAATATTATTTTGTTTGAAATAATGGTCTACTGAAAATTTAGCATAAAAATCAGAAAAAGTATTATTCACTTTTTCGAAATTGGTTTTAATCTCTCCACGATATTTTGGCGCTGGAATAAATGGTAAAAACTTTTCATTTTCTGGACGATTATTCTGCGTAGCTCTTACATAAGAAAATGAATTTTCTACATGCAACCAATCAAATGGATGCGGATGAAAATCTAAGAAAATCTCTCCACCGAAAAGCTGAGCGTTCCCTTGAGTAAATCTAAATGCAGGAACTGGATCACTTGGGTCAATAATCACATCATTTCCGTTGGCATCTTGCATTTTTTCGGTATAAATATAATTAGAAATGAAGTTGACAAACGGTGTAAATTCAAAACTAATATGGTCTGAATTTAAGAAATAAGCAGCATCAATTTGGTGACTGATTTCAGATTTTAAGTTAATATCACCAATTTCGTATCTGAAAGTTCCTTCATGAATTCCGTTAGAAGAAAGTTCTGCAATATTCGGTACTCTGAAACCTCTAGAAAGATTTAATTTAATGGTAGATTGCTTGTCTAATTGGTAAGACAAACCTAAACTTCCAGAAATTCCGCTGTAATTTTTATTAAATTTCGCAAATTTCACATCGGTATTTTCCAGCATTTCTTGAGCATCTACATTTCTATTGTCAAATCTCAATCCTCCTGCTAAAGTCAGATTTTTGTTAAAAGTTTTCTGCGTGAAAACAAACGCTCCTGCATCGAAAAATTGATAATCAGGAATAAGCGCTTCTACTCCTTTATTGGTATTCGATTGTTGCATCCCACCAATTCCGAAAGAAGTTTCCCAATTATTGGTTTCTTTCACGTTATATCTTACGTTATAGTTGAAGGTATTTAAATCAAAGAACAATTCTTTTTCATCAGGCTTAGTTGCGTCTGCAAATTCTTTTCTTTTATTATTTTGAAAAGCAAAATCAGCATTGATGGTTCCGTTTTTCAATAAGAAATAATTGTTTGAAGTTAATCTCAAATGATTGATTTTCTGGTGTGGAAATCCTACTTTATATCCTTTGTAATCTTCATCAGTAGCGGTAACATCGTCTCCATTGTTATTGATAAACGTGAATTTTCCATCAGCATCTCTTTCTCCTTCCACAATATTCAAAGTAGTATTATAAGAACTCACGTTAAAATAAGAATGTCCCCAGTTTTTATTGATTCCTAACATTAAGTTGCCGTCCAATTCTTTGAAACCTGAGTTCAAGACTTTTCCGTCATATTTGTTTTCGTAGTTACCAGCCAATTTATTGGTCAATCTTCCTTCCCAAACGAAGCCGTTTTTGTTTCCTTTATTCGAAAAAGAAGTCGCAATTAAATTGTTATTCGTTTGATAATTGGTAATCAATTGATTTTCGATTTTACCATTTGCAGCTACTTTTGGAGAAATAAAATTCAGTACGCCTGCAATTCCGTCTGAACCGTACATTAAACTTCCTGGACCTTTTACAATTTCTACTTTCCCCACCGAAAATTCATCGATTTCTATTCCGTGTTCGCCGCCCCACTGTTGACCTTCTTGCTTGATTCCATCTACCAATGTAATCACTCTATTGTAACCTAAACCTCTGATTACAGGTTTAGAAATCGCCGCTCCAGAAGTAATTTGGTTCACTCCCGGAATATTTTTCAATCCATCAATTAAATTAGTGGAAGCGTTTTGGTTGATGATATTTTTATCTACAGATTTAATGACTACTGGAATCTTTTTCAGTTCCGAAGCTCTGGTAACTGCCGTTACCACCACCTCATCTATTTCTTTGGCAGATTTTTGAAGGGTGAAATCAGAAACAGCATCTTGACTCACTTCTATGGAAACCAATAATGAAGTATAGTTATCTCCTGTGATTTCTACGAAATATTTTCCAGATTTTAAGTTTTGGAAAGTGTAATTACCATTTTGGTCTGAAACGGTACTTTTTTTAAGGTCTACCAGATAAACTGAAGCATTTTTTACAGGCTCTTGAGTATCAAAATCAGTGATTTTTCCGCTTAATTTATATTGAGCCATCACCAACTGTGCTGCAAAAAGCATTGCAACAAAAAAATATATTTTTTTGATTAACATTTAGATTAATTTTTGTTAAAATTGAAATAATAAGGAATTTGCGAACTTCTAAAAATAGCATCGCAAGTCATAAAAAATTCTAAATGAAAACTGGTGGCGCCCGTAATGAGAAGAATACTACTTTTTCTGTAGGTACAGTAAAGTGATATTGGAAATTTTTAAGCGTAAATTTTTTAGAAATAATGAACAGAAAATTTGCGTCGGAATCTAAAATTCCTATCCCAGCATTAAAAAAGTGTGAAGAGAAACAATCATCTACTCCACCAAAATTTACAATTTTTTCAGAAACGGGTTTCTTGCTAAAAGACAGTAAATCTTCTTTGAAATTATTGGTGTGAGTATGGAAAAACCCCGAAAACACTACAGCAAACAGATATACACTTGCAAAAAGTGATGCCAGAAATCTTCTGTTTGAATGTAATTTTTTGTTCATTCCAGCAAAAATAGCAATATTTTATTAATAGCCAAAAAATCAAATATGACCAAAAACATGGTAGCTCGTTTTGTATTATTTTGTAAATTTGCATGTCAAATTAAAATACTATGGGTAACGCAAGTTTGAAAAAAATCGCGGTGCTTACTTCGGGTGGAGATGCACCAGGAATGAATGCAGCAATTAGAGCAGTGGTAAGAACTGCTAACTACCATAAAATAGAATGTGTAGGAGTAAGAGGAGGCTACACTGGTCTTATAGAAGGTAATTTTACCAAAATGGGACCTCGTTCTGTAAACAATATCATTAATTTAGGAGGAACAATCCTTCGTTCGGCTCGTTCTAAAGAATTCAGAACCGAAGAAGGTAGACAAAAAGCTTTCGAGCAATGCCAGAAAAATGGTATTGACGCATTAGTATGTATTGGTGGAGATGGTACATTTACAGGAGCTAAAATTTTTGCAGAAGAATTTGGCGTAAAAGTAATTGGCGTTCCAGGAACCATTGACAATGATATCTTCGGTACAGACTTTACCATCGGTTATGATACTGCACTGAATACTGCAATGGAAGCCATTGACAAAATTAGAGATACTGCTACTTCTCACAATAGAGTATTTTTCATCGAAGTAATGGGAAGAGATGCTGGTTTTATCGCTTTGAACAGTGGTATTGCTTCTGGAGCATTAGATATTCTTATTCCTGAGAAGAAAGATAGCTTAGAAGATTTGTTCGAAACTTTCGAAAAAGCACAAAAAAGAGGAAAAACTTCTAGTATTGTTATTGTAGCTGAAGGTGAGAGATTAGCTTCTACTTATGAATTAGCCGAACAAACTAAACAAAGATTCCCAGATTATGATATTAGAGTTTCTATTCTAGGACACATCCAAAGAGGTGGTGCACCAAGTTGTGCAGACAGAGTTTTGGCAAGTAGAATGGGATATGGAGCTGTGGTAGGACTTATGAAAGGATTAACGAATGTAATGGCAGGAATTAGATCAAACGATTTAGTTTTTACGCCAATAGAAGATGCTATTAAAAAGCATAATGAAATCAATCAAGATTTACTCCAGATTGCAGAAATCTTGGCAATGTAAATTAATTTAAACAACTAAAAACAAAAAATATGTCAACAATTAAAGTAGGAATCAACGGATTCGGTAGAATTGGAAGTCTAGTTTTCAATGCAATGTTAGAAAGAGATAACATTGAAATCGTAGGGATTAATGACCTTATCAACGCAGAATACATGGCTTACATGATGAAGTATGATTCTGTTCACGGCAAATTTAATGGAGAAGTAAGAGTAGAAGGAAATAACTTAGTAGTAAACGGAAAAACAATCAGAATCACTTCTGAAAGAGACCCTAATAATTTAAAATGGAACGAAGTTGGTGCAGATTACATCGTAGAATCTACAGGACTTTTCTTAGATAAAGGTACAGCTTCTGCTCACATTAATGCAGGTGCTAAAAAAGTAGTTCTTTCTGCTCCATCTAAAGATGATACTCCAATGTTTGTAATGGGAGTAAACCACAAAGAATTACCTGCTGATTTACAAATTTTCTCTAACGCTTCTTGTACTACTAACTGTCTTGCTCCTTTAGCAAAAGTAGTTCACGAAAACTTCGGAATCGTAGAAGGTCTTATGACAACTGTACACGCTACTACAGCTACTCAAAGAACAGTAGATGGTCCATCTATGAAAGACTGGAGAGGTGGTAGAAGTGCATTATTAAACATTATCCCTTCTTCTACTGGTGCTGCTAAAGCGGTAGGTAAAGTAATTCCTTCATTAAACGGAAAATTAACAGGTATGTCTTTCAGAGTACCAACTGCTGACGTTTCTGTAGTAGATTTAACGGTAAGATTAGAAAAAGCAACTTCTTACGAAGAAATTTGCGCTGCTATGAAAGCTGCTTCTGAAGGTGAATTAAAAGGAATCCTAGGTTACACTGAAGATTTAGTAGTTTCTCAAGATTTCGTAGGAGATAAGAGAACTTCTATCTTTGACAAAGATGCTGGTATCATGTTATCACCAAACTTCGTAAAATTAGTTTCTTGGTATGATAACGAAACTGGTTACTCTAACAAGTTAACAGATTTATTATTACACTCTGCTTCTTTATAATCAGAATGAAATAATATCAAACATAAAAACCTTCGGAAACATTCTGAAGGTTTTTTTATGTCAATTTTTTTTCGAAAATAGAAAAACCATCTACTCTATTTTCAAAAATAAAAAGCCATTCTTTCGAATGGCTTTTTATTTGAATTTATATTTTAATCTTATTTGATAATTACTTTTGAAACAGACATTCCTTGATCTGATTTCAGCATCAGTAAATAATTACCACTTTGTAAATTGCTTACTGAAATAGTATCATCTCCAGAATTGGCTGAAACTTTTTGAGTTTTAAGCATTTTACCACTCAAATCATAAAGATAAAGATTACCACCTTTTGCATTAGAATATCTCACACGAATTACTCCGTTTAAAGCAGGATTCTGTAAAATTTCTAGGGTTACTTTTTTAGCATTCACCGCTAGATCATCTGTAGACAAACTCACTTGTTTCACGAATAAAGAATTTGTAGGATCCCATTCATACCAAGAGTCTTGAGTTACATTCACAATATCACCAGTCTTGGTTACTCCTAAAGTACCAGTAGAACTTCCATCTCTGAATAAGAAACTTACTTGGCTAACATTCGGGAAAGTATATTTAAACCAACCTGGATTATCCACATCTGCAGTCATATTTATAGGAGTTCCCCAAGTTGCAGCAGGAAGTGCATTAGATGGAGAATAATTCCAATAATAGATTTTTGGTGATGGCCAATTTGGGGTAGTTGTAGGCGGTTTAAATCTTACTACAATATTTCTTAGTGTTTCAAAAGTGTAAGCTCTCTCTACAACTCCTGAACTTAAACCTAAATTATCAAAAGCTACCGCTTTTACAGTAGTATTAGAATTTACTGTAAAAGAAGAACTATAAAGTGGTGATGAAACTGTAGGCTCTGAACCATCTAAGGTATATCTAATAGTAGGAGCGTTTTCACTATCATCACTTGCAGAAATAGTAACTGTAACATTTGTTCCAGAAACATTTTTGCTACTAGAAGGAGTTATAGTAATAATTGGAGCAACATTTATTGCTGTTTTAGTCCAAACTGCATAATCAGCACCAGAAGCAGAAAGAATCCAACCTGTTCCTAATGAAGGCGTCCAAGAATAAGGTCCGATTTTAACAGCAACTACTGGTTCTGTATCTGATGCATTTTTTTTAATATAAGCAGCGTATAAACCAACCTCCGCTTTATCAATGGTAATATGGCTATACGCATTTATTCCAGTAGTTTTCCTTATTGCCATTAATTTATTAATTTCAGAAGCATAACCTGTACCATAATTTCTTGTTACGCCATCTTTAGCATAAGTTCCTCCATAATAATGTGGCGCAAAAACACATGGAATTCCAGGGTGAGTAAGAATATAAGCGTAAGCTTTAGGAATGTTTGACCCTAAAAAAGCCGAACCCTTAACAAAGGTATCATGATTATCAACAAAAGTAACCGCTTTTTCAGAGAACCCAATTTGCCCAGCTAAACCTGCCATGCTACCACTCGAATTTAATGTAGAATATTGATTAGTAGGATTTTCTTGAATTATTTTTGATAAAGTATAATATAGAGAAAAATCAAATGCTCCAGAAATAGTAGCTCCGCCAGAATAAGTACCGTTAATCCAATTTTTCAAAGCATTTACATTTCCATCCCAAAACTCACCTACAGAATAATATGGCTTACTATCATTGATATAGTTCCCAAAATATGAAGCTGAAAAACCTTTCGCTACATCCCATCTCCATCCTTTAAAACCTAAAGCTTTTAATCTAGACAAAAAATCTTTTACTCCGTTTTGAACGGTAAGATTAGTATGGTCTAAATCTCTAGAACCTGGAAACTCTTCACCAGTGTCAGCAGCTCCAAAAGGTCTGCATCCTGTATAAACATTAGCAGGATTTGCAGCATCATCATTACTACAAATCGTTTCACACCCCCAAGTAGGATTGGTAAAATCCGTCCAATTTTTTGTACCACTTCTGTGATTAACTACAACATCTGCAATAGGATAAAGACCTCTTGCATTCATATTAGCAAGCATTTTTTTTAATTGAGCTTCAGAACCCCAAGAAGTTTGAGAAAAATTGAACCATTCTGTAGGAAAATAACCTACACCTCCTGTTGAAGCACTTGGTGGTGGCAACCAAATCATATCAAAACCCATCGCCTTTAAATTTCCGGCTCTTGAGTTATAATATTCGTAAAAGCCACCTTCACTGGTGTGTCTTGACTGAGAGTATTCATCCCAACCAAAAGACTGGAACATAATATCATCTAAATAATCTTGTCCTTTTACGGAAATTACAGATAATAAGAGTACCAGCAATAAAGTAAATCTATGTTTCATTTTGTTCGTATTTAAGAAAGTAAAGATATATAAAAGAAATCTTTTTAAGAAGCATTTTTTTATGACTTTTGTTATTTTTCTAGAAAAAAAAGTCATTTTTTTAACACAAATCTTAAAAAAAGGAATATTATTTTTTATTTCCCAATTCATTTCTGAAAATAAATTCTTCAGTTTTTCCTTTTAATTCTAGTTTTTTGAAGTAATAATTTCTAGATAATTTTCTTAAAAAATCTTTTTGGTCTACTAGATTCCAATAAAGATCTTCATGAATTCTTTGAGGCAATCTTCGGATATAGAAATCCGTTTTCCAAGTATCTTCATTGTGATAAAATTCTATCACGCCACAATGCTCAGGAATTTCTTCCAATGCAATCATTCCCATTGGCAATAGAAAACTAAAATGATTACAAACATAATCACCACAACCAATTTTGTCATGCTTCAGAAATTTTTCTCCGCTATTTTGATTTTGATAAAATTTTTTGAAATCATTTTTGAAATCGCTCTTCGATAACTTAATTTCAATTTCATGAGAAAAACCTTCCTGATTAATCACCAAAATATCAGCTTCCCAATCTGTATTGAAATGATTGGTCAAGACAATATCTTTTTCAAAATCGCAAAATTTTTGAATGTAGGCAAAAGTAAGTTCCTCTACTTTAATCATCGCAGAATTTTATGAAACCAATAAACTGCAACCGCGAATATCAGAATGGTCAATTCTTCCCAAAACCTGAAACGCATGTTTGTCATTCTGAGCATAGCGAAGAATCTCAAAATCATTTACAATTTTGCCCAAATCTTGTGTCGCAATAAAGCTGCAAGAATGTCTATTCGCCAAGTCTATGATGTTAATGGCGCCAGTTCTCCCTGCTTCCATATAAGAAAACGGATCTTCGGTATTTCTGATTAGAACACGCATCCAGTTGGGCGTTTCGTAAATATTTTCGCCTAGAGAATACGCCTGAGAAAGGAGTTCTGTCATCGAATATTCAGAGAAAATTTTATCTGTCCCGAAACCTTTTTGTAGAATTTTCAAAAGTTCATCTTTGGTCATTTCTTCTTTTCTACCTTTCATTCCACCCGTTTCTATGACTGTGAGGTATTCCGAACGAATTGAAACAGATTCTTCACTTCGTTCAGAATGACAATAATCTAAAAAATCTAATAAGGCAAAAGAAACACCGAAAAGAATTACTTTTCTATTTTCTTTACCTAATTTCTGTAAAAGTTCAAACAATTCTTGGTGATTATAGAGAAAATATCCGTTTTCTGGCTTTCCAGACTTTTTCATCAAAAAATCTACCATATAAATCAATGAAGAATGCGGATTTTCTGAATAATTAGGCAATAAACCTAAGAAAATATAATCTTCTGGTTTCCCTATAAATTGCTCAAAACTCTTATAAATACTTTCTTCGTAAAGGTTAAAATCTGCAATATAATGTTTAGAACGCGTCTGAATTTGCGTAGTTCCCGAACTTTGAAAATAACTTAAAGGTTTGTCAGTCTGAGCATAAACCGAAGGTTTACGAACGAAGTTCACGAAAACTTTGTCTAATACCAAATGGTTTTTAAACATTTCGATTGGTAAAAACGGAATATCTTTTATTTCTTTAATTTCCGAAGGGTTTTTACCCAAAAAATCTACAAATTTTTGGTAAACTTCTACATTTTCGTACTGATAGAGAAACGTTTCCAAACATGCCGCTTGGAAATCTGCTTCAGATTTTATATTAAAAATATTTTTAAACACAGAGATACAGAGATTTTATATGGAGTTCACAGAGTTATTATAAGGAAACATTTCCGTTCAATATTCTTCTGTAACCGTTTTTAAATAAGTTAGTATTAAAATTAATAAGTAATCCCAATCTACAACCGCTTAATTTTAAATATGTTAAAACTTGAGCAAGATGCACATCGTTTAGTGCTTCACAGGATTTCACTTCTATTACAACGCTTTTTTCAACTAATAAGTCAATTCTATAGCCAATATCTAATTTCACTTCTTAGATTAATGGCATTGGTTTTTGTTTTTCTACAAATAATCCAGCTTTTGAAATTTCATAAAATAAGCATTCTTCATAAGCACTTTCCAAAAGTCCAGGACCAATATTTTTTATGAATTTTTAGTCCCAAATCAAAAATAATTTTAGAAATTTCGTTTTCGTGCATACTATATTATTTTTTTTAGCCACAGAGACATTGAGTTTTTCACAGCGCTCACAGAGAATTAATTTTGTGCTTTCTGTTATTTTCTGTGTCTCCGTATTTCTTTAAACCACGGACTTACAAAGTTTGCAAAAGCTTTTTATTCCTGTGTGCTCTGTGCATTCACTGTGTCTCCGTGTTTCAATATTTTAAATTCCTCTCCATCAAAAACACCATACGTAAAATACGAAATCCAATCACCCAGATTCACATGTTTCGCTTCCTTCCCATCAACTTTCAAATCTATAATCATAGGCAAATGACGATGACCATATACGAAGTAATCTAAATTTTCAGACTTCAATTTTTCTTTAGAATATAGGATAAGAAATTCTTTATCCTCGCCTAAAAACTTCATGTCTTCTACTCCACTAATCATCTTATTTTTGGTAGAAAAATAAATCGCAATTTTCATCGCAATATCAGGATGAAGCCACTTAAAAAACCATTGCGCAATAGGATTAGTAAAGAGTTTTTTCATTCTCTTGTAACCTTTATCACCTGGTCCAAGTCCGTCACCATGAGCTAAAAGAAAGTTTTTCCCAGAAACTTCATAATATTGTTTTTCGAAAAAAACTGGAATCCCAATTTCTTCTTCCAGATAATCTTTCATCCACAAATCATGGTTACCCACGAAGAAATAAATGTCAATTCCACTGTCTTTCAATTCTGCTAATTTTCCTAAAATTCTTACATAACCTTTCGGAACTACATATTTCCATTCGTGCCAAAAATCAAACAAATCGCCCATTAAAAACAGAACTTGCGCATCTTGTTTTATTTCGTCTAACCATGCTAAAAATTTAGCTTCTCTTGGCTTACTCAACTCTGGAGTTGGCGCACCAAAATGCTGGTCAGAAGCGAAGTAGATTTTTTTATCAGGCTGTAATTCGATTTTCATTTTTTTAGCTAAGATTAAAATCTTAGGGTAAAATATTTTTCGTCGCTCTGCGACTTCATTAATAATTCTATTTATTGGCTCTTTTAACTTTTTACTTGGCTCTTTAAGAATTTTCTTCCGCAAACCATTCTCCGTAAGAATTTTCGGTTTCGTGGAGTTTCAGATATGCCAATTGAACGTGAGAAGGCAATTTATTTTTAATTTTTTCGGCAATTTCGTAGAGCATATTTTCACAAGTTGGTTGATAATTGCACTCTATTACTTTATGTCCTTTTTGAGCCAAATCTTCTCCCAATTCTTTGTGCGGAGTAAGTGCATTTAGCAAAACAGCATGATCCCATACATCTACAATTTCTTCTTTTACAATTTTTTTGATATCTCCAAAATCGACCACCATTCCGTTTTTCACGTTATTGATGTCATTAATTGGAGTTCCTTTTACGGTCACAAAAAGTTTGTAAGAATGTCCGTGCATATTTTTGCATTTGCCGTCGTAGTTATACAAAACATGCGCCGTCTCGAAGGTGAAAATTTTGGTAATGCGTATCATGGTGCAAAGATAAAGAATTTTTGAATCTAATTAATTTAAAGACTTTAATCAAATAATTAATAAATTTGAAAAAAAATAAAATGTCAAAAATTTACTCATTCGTTTTCTTATACTTTATTATTTCAGTTAATGCACAAGTTACTTTCAAGAAAAACACTATCATTGAAAGTGGACAGGCTCCAAATGTAACTTTAGTTTGTGATTTAGACAATGATGGATATAATGATGTAATTGTAGGCAAAAACACATCTTCAAATCTAGTATGGTTTAAAAATTTAGATGGAAAAGGTAATTTCAGTTCATCAAAGTCTATAAATAATGAATCCGACGGAATTTCATACATTAAAACAATTGACATTGACAAGGATGGGGATTTAGACATTTTTGCTTTAAAAGAAGTATCTGCAACAATATACAGAATAATATTTCTTGAACATCTTGATGGTAAAGGTACATTTGGTTCTCCAAAATTTATAGGTAATTATTATATTTATGGAACTCCTGTTTTTTTTGATGTTGATAAAGATGGAGATGATGATTTGTGCTATTCATATTATAAAACTTCCTCTAATTATACTGTATATTTTGTTTGGGCAGAAAACACTGATGGAAAAGGAACATTTACCAAAGAACATTTGATTACTAGCAGTGAAGCTCCATCAAAATTTTCAGCCATTGATTTAGATCAAGACAATGATTTAGATATACTTACAAATGACTCTGATATTTATATCAATTCAGGAACAGGAATATTTACTAGAACTTACGATGGTAGTTCTTCATATTCTCTATTATCCTCTATTGGAGATTTTGATAATGATGGTGATTTAGACACAGCAAATTTTAAAACATTAGGTTACTCTAATAATACAATTAGAATAATTTACAACAATGGCATTGGAGGAATATCTACTAAAACAGTTTTTAACCTTGGCACTCAACAAGCTATATCACTTCTAAATATGGATGTAGATGAAGACGGCAAAATTGATATTATTGTTTTCACTTTTAATGAAGTATTTTGGATTAAAAATTTAGGTAATAGTACATTTAGTAGTAAAAGATTAATAACTACAGAAATTAATAACTCTACTCTTGGTTCTGGTGGTACAAAAACAAATAATCAAAATTTAAGTTACGGTGATTTAGATGGTGACAATAAATTAGATTTAGTTACCGTTTCTAATTATGATCAAAGAGTTCGTTGGTATAAAAAAAATAATGAAGAATTTATCAAGCAAGATTATTTAATATATACAATAGCTCCTGTATATGATTATCAAATTTTAGATTTTGATAAAGATGGAGACGCAGATTTTTCATTATTTTCTTTTTACGATTTTATTTTAAGAATTAATAACAATAGTCTAGGTCAATTTGAATTTCCAAAAAAAATATCACCTTTTATTACTAACGAAAGCACCAATGGAAATGATAAATTTCACTATGATGACATTGACTATGATGGAGATATAGATATTCTTTTTACAAAACAGACTGCAAATTTTCCAAACAAAACCAATGAAATAGTTTGGCTAGAAAATATTGATGATCTTAATTTAAAATACACTGAACATTCAATATTTACAGAAACAAATGTCTCTTCATCAATATATAATATTCAAAATTTAGTTTTTAATGATTTTGATGGAGATAATATATCAGACATATTAGTTAATTATTCTCTTGATAATAAAAATACTTTTTATTTATTAAAAAATGATGGAAAAGCTAATTTCAACAAATCAATTTTAAACATAAAAGCCAATACATTTAAAATATTTGATTATGACAATGATAATGATTTAGACATTATTTCAAATCAATCTTACAACACTTTTTTCTATAAAAATATCGATGGCAAGGGTAATTTTGTATTGGATAATACAAGAGCAGACATAAAAGAAATAACAAATTTTATTGATTTGGACAATGACAATGATTTAGATATAATATATTTTGATAATTCTTACAAATTAAGCTGGTTTGAAAATACAGACGGTAAAGGTAATTATTCCTTACAAAAATCTATAAATTTTCCTAAATCCTTTTTCTCCTCAGATAAATTATTTTTTACGGATATAGATAATGATAATGATTTAGACATTTTTATTACAAATTATGACAATAACTTGTTAAAACTTTATACTAATATAGGAAATAATATTTTTGATAACGGCAACATTATATCTTCAAATTTCTATTCTAACAGTTTAGACTTTATTGACATTGACAATGATGGCAAAAAAGATATTTTCGCAAAAAATATATACAATTTTAATCAAGAAATAGCATGGTTTCAAAACTTAGGAAAAACCTTAAATACATCAGATATAAAAAACGAAATATCTATATACCCAAATCCGTTTAAAGATTACATTAAAATCAATTTAAACAATATTAAATTAATAAAATTAATTGACATTTTAGGAAATGAAATAAGATATTCAAATGAAAATTTTATAAATACACAGAATATTTTACCTGGTAATTACTTCCTAATTATAATTGACAGAAACGGAAAAACATATTATAAAAAATTAATTAAATTTTAATTCAAAATATTATAATTATTTACAACAATGAAAAACCTTTTCAGATTTTTGTTGCTTTTCTTGGCAACCAATCTATTTGCACAAAACAGTCAGAGATTTTTTCAAAAAATTGAATTTAAAAATAACACAGCAGAAATTTCTGTCAATGATGGATTATATCAAGTGAAATTCTACACGCCAGAAATGGTAGAAACGGCTTTTATCCCAAAAAATCAAACGCTTACAGAAAATTCTCACGCCGTAATTCTCTCTCCAAAAGTTGTAAAATACAACTTCAGAGAAACCAGAGGTTTTGCATGGATTGAAACATCTGGAATTACCGTAAAAATTCAAAAAGTGCCTTTTCAAATTTCATATTACAAAGGTGATGAACTCTTGATTTCAGAAAAAAATGGTTACGGAACGTATGAAAACGGCGAAATCAATAATCATCCACAAAATTTTGAAACATTAAATTTCAATCTTTCTCCAGACGAAGTTTTATATGGAGCTGGAGCAAGAGCGCTCGGAATGAATCGCCGAGGAAATAGACTAATGCTCTACAATCGTGCTCATTACGGTTTTGAAACTCACGCTCCATTGCTCAATTTCACGATGCCAATTGTAGTTTCAAGTAAAAAATATTTGATTCATTTTGACAATGCTCCTATTGGTTACCTCGATTTAGACAGCAAAAAAGACAATTCATTGACTTACGAAACGGTTTCTGGAAGAAAAGTGTATCAAGTCATTTCAGGAAATTCTTGGGAAGATTTGGTTAAAAATTACACAGATTTAACAGGAAAACAACCGATGCTTCCAAGATGGAGTTTAGGGAATTTTTCGAGTAAATTTGGGTATCACACGCAACAACAAACCGTGGAAACCATCGAAAAATTTAGAGCAGAAAAGATTCCAGTTGATGCCATTATTTTAGATTTATATTGGTTCGGGAAATCTATTCAAGGAACGCTAGGAAATTTTGCTTGGGACAAAGATAATTTCCCAAAACCTCAACAAATGATTGATGATTTGAGAAAAAACAACGTAGAAACCATTCTCATCACCGAACCTTTCGTAGTGAACACTTCTTCGCGTTATCAAGAAGCTCTTGACAAAGATATTTTGGCAAAAAACAACGAGGGAAAAGCATTTATGTACGATTTTTATTTCGGGCACACTGGTTTGATTGACATTTACAGCCAAAAAGGAAATTCTTGGTTCAAAAATATTTACAAAGACTTATTAAATCAAGGCGTTACAGGAATTTGGGGAGATTTAGGTGAACCAGAAGTTCATCCTTCTACCATTCTTCACGGAAACGGAAAAAATGGCGACCAAGTTCACAATATTTACGGAATGGATTGGGCGAAATTAGTGAAAGAAAGCTTTGCAGAAACTTCACCAAATGCTCGTCCGTTTATTTTGATGAGAGCTGGTTATTCTGGTGCTCAAAGAAATGGCCTCGTTCCTTGGAGTGGCGACGTTTCTAGAAGTTGGGGCGGATTGCAAAGTCAGCCTGACATTGTTTTACAAATGGGACTTCAAGGAATAGCTTTTATGCACAGTGATTTGGGAGGTTTTGCAGGAAAAAATGAAGACGATGAATTGTATGCTCGTTGGTTGCAATACGGCGTTTTCAACCCAATTTACAGACCTCACGCTGACGAAAATGTTCCAAGCGAACCGGTTTACAGAAGCGAAAAAGCAAAAAATTTAGCCAAAAAAGCGATTGAATTGCGTTACGCTTTGCTTCCTTATAATTATAATTTGGTTTTCGAAAATCATAAAAACGGAACTCCGTTAATGCGACCTTTATTTTTTGAAGAACCAGAAAATCAAGAACTTTACACGTATAATACCGCTTATTTTTGGGGCAAAGATTTCTTAATTTCTCCGATTTTAAATAAAGGACAAAAAGAACAAAGCATTTATTTCCCTAAAAATTCTGATTGGGTAAATTTCTATATTGATGAAAAAATTTCTGGCGGAACTACTCAGACTTTTGCCACGGAAGAAGATAAAATCCCAACTTTTGTAAGAGCAGGAAGTATTATTCCAATGGCGAAACCGATGCAATCTACCAAAGAATATGATGGAAATTCTTTGATTTTGCATTATTATTTTGACGAAAAAGTAAAAGAAACCCAACTTAAATTGTACAATGATGATGGTTTACAAAACGAAGCCTACGAAAAAGGACAATTTGAAATGATGGAATTTGATGCTGAAACCAACGGAAAAACCATCACTTTTGAACTGGAAAATGAAGTGGGCGCTAACTTTTCTGCAAAATCTAAAAATATAGAACTCGTTATTCACCATGTTTCTAAAAATCCAAATTCTGTAAAAGCAGGTTGTAAAAAATTAGAATACACTTATGATTCTGAAAAGAAAACTTTGAAAGTGAATTTGGTTTGGGATTCTGCTAAGGAAAGTAAAGTGAAAATTAAGTTATAAAATAAAATCGCCTCGCAAAATTGCGAGGCGATTTTTTCAACAAATTAAAAACTATGGACTCTTTGTTTGTTAAGAGTGACAAATGGAAATGAATTATGAATAAATCATTTTTTATTTTCTAAAATTTCAGAATCTTTTAAACTATATTCTTACTTTTTACTTGAGTCTTTTTACTTGGCTCGTTTTACTTTTTACTTGGCTCTTAATTAATGGAATTGCTCCGCTTCAGTAGAACCAGCTAAAGCTGTGGTAGAAGAATTTCCTGCAGTTACTACGGTTTGAACTGCATCAAAATAACCAGTTCCCACGAAACTTTGGTGTTTCACTGCACGGAAACCTTTCGCTTGTAATGCAAATTCTCTTTCTTGCAATTCGCTGTAACCAGCCATTCCTCTTTCTTTGTAAGCCAATGCCAATTCGAACATCGCAGTATTCAAAGCGTGAAAACCTGCCAAAGTGATAAATTGGAATTTGTATCCCATTTTTGCTAATTCTTCACGGAAAGTTTCCATTTCAGGAACGGTTAATTTCGCTGCCCAGTTGAAAGATGGAGAACAATTGTACGCCAACATTTTTCCAGGGAATTTCGCATGAATTCCTTCTGCAAATTTTCTCGCATATTCTAAATCTGGGTTAGATGTTTCCATCCAAATTAAATCAGCATAAGGCGCATAAGAAAGTCCTCTGTCAATGCCTTGTTCCACACCACAATTCACTTGGAAGAAACCTTCAGAAGTTCTCTTTCCAGTTACAAATTTTTTATCTCTATCATCAATATCAGAAGTCAATAAATCTGCTGCATCTGCATCTGTTCTTGCCACTAAAACCGTAGGAACTCCGCAAACATCTGCTGCTAATCTTGCTGCAATCAATTTATTGATCGCTTCTTGAGTTGGAACCAAAACTTTTCCGCCAAGATGACCGCATTTTTTAGCAGAAGACAATTGATCTTCGAAGTGAACACCAGCTGCACCAGATTCTATCATTTGTTTCATCAATTCAAAAGCATTCAAATTTCCACCAAAACCAGCTTCTGCATCGGCAACAATTGGAACTAAGTAATCTTTTTCACCACCTCCATTTACAGACTGAATTTGGTCTGCTCTCAAAAGTGCATTATTGATTTTTTTCACCACTGCAGGAACCGAATTGGCAGGATAAAGCGATTGATCAGGATACATTTCTCCAGAAAGATTCGCGTCTGCGGCAACTTGCCAACCAGAAAGATAAATCGCTTCTAAACCTGCGTCCACTTCTTGAACCGCTTGATTTCCTGTTAAAGCGCCTAAACCTGCAACAAAATCTTGATTATTTAACTTTTTCCAAAGCAACTCAGACATTTGAGTAGCGATGGTATAATCTAACTTGTATTTTCCCCTGAGTTTTAAAACTTCTTCAGCCGAATAAGGTCTTGTAATTCCGCTCCATCTTGGATTTTCTCTCCATTCTTTTTCGAGCGCTTGGATTTGTTCTTGTCTGTTCATGATATTTTGGGTTTGTTTTGTTTATTATAATTGACAGCGTTCATGGAGTTTTTCACAGAGAACACTGATTTTTTTAAACGCAAAGCGCGCAAAGATTTTTTTTATTTTTCTTGAAAATATTTTTAAGTTCACAAAGAATCATCAAAGATGATTTGCAATGTCCGCAAAGGTTTTTCCTCTTTTTAACACAGAGTTTTTTCTTGGCTCTTTTTACTTTTTACTTGGCTCTTAAATAAACGGATACGCTTTTAAGGTTAAAAAATCCTCGAAATTTTCATCGAAAATCAATTCATTAAAGAGTTTGGTTGCTAAATCAAATTTTCCTTTCTCGAAACGATTTTCGCCTACATATTTTTTAATATTTTCGAGTTCTTCTTTCTCAAATTCCAGAACCATTTCTTGGGTCAATGTTCTTCCGTCATTAAGTTTTGCTTGATTTTTCAGCCATTGCCAAACTTGAGTTCTAGAAATTTCTGCAGTGGCAGCATCTTCCATTAAATTGTACAATGCAGCAGCTCCAGTTCCCATGAGCCAAGATTCTATATAAAGAATTCCTACGTTGATGTTTTTTCTCACGCCTTTTTCGGTGATTTCACCTTTTGGAACTTCTAATAAATCTGCCTCTGTAATATGATAGTCTTCATGTTTTTTATCTATTTGATTTGGAGTCGGCATAAATTCATCAAAAATTTTCTTCGCTACAGGAACCAAACCAGGATGTGCTACCCAAGTTCCATCGTGACCGTTTTTCACTTCACGCTCTTTGTCTGCACGAACTTTTGCATATGCCAATTCGTTTTCTTCTTCATTATTTTTCACAGGAATTTGCGCTGCCATTCCTCCCATTGCATGAACTCCACGTTTGTGACAAACTTGAATTACTCGTTTAGAATAAGCACTCATAAAAGGCGAAGTCATGGTCACTTGATCTCTGTCTGGAACTAAAAATTCTTTGTGATTTCTGAATTTTTTGATGTAAGAGAAAATGTAATCCCATCTTCCACAATTGAGTCCAGAACTGTGTTCTTTGAGTTCGTATAAAATTTCATCGAGCTGAAAAGAAGCAGTAATGGTTTCGATGAGAACTGTGGCCTTAATAGTGCCTTGAGAAATACCTAAATAATTTTGTGAGAAATTGAAGATCTCATTCCACCATCGTGCTTCTTTATAGTGCTCTAATTTTGGTAAATAAAAATAAGGACCGCTTCCGTTTTCTAATAATTTTTTCGCATTTCTGAAAAAATAAATCCCGAAATCAATTAAAGAGCCAGAAGCTTTTTCTCCATTTATTGTAATATTTTTTTCGTCTAAATGTAAACCACGAGGTCTTACCAAAAGCACCGCCAATTTCTCGCCCAATTGGTATGATTTCCCTTCTTCGTTTACAAAATCTATGGTTCTATTAATCGCATCAGAAAGATTAATTTGTCCTTCCATGCAATTTTCCCAAGTTGGCGAATTAGAATCTTCGAAATCTGCCATAAAAGTAGACGCCCCAGAATTCAAAGCATTGATAATCATCTTTCTATCAACAGGACCTGTAATTTCTACACGTCTGTCTTGTAAATCTTTTGGCAATCTGCTGCACACCCAATTTTCTTCTCTTATTCCACGAGTTTCTTTAGGAAAAGCAGGCATTATTCCCTGATTAATCATTTCTTGAACTTTTTTTCTTTGTTCCAAAAGTTCTATTCTCTTATCATTAAATTTTTTATGCAAGTGAATCAAGAATTTCACCAATTCTTCCGAGAAAATTTCGGGATAATGATGAGTGGCTGTTATTTTAAAATTAGACTCCATAGTATATTTTGTTGTGGGTTTCAAAAAAATGTGGTTATTAGTTTTATTTGAAACGAAATGAATAGATTTTGAATTAGTTCTTTTGCAAATATAAAAAATATTTTCACTTACAGCGAACGTTCGCTAAATTTTTAGAAAAAATTATTATGCGAAAAATCGCTTATATTTCTTATCTTTGAATTTTAAAGGGTTTTACGCCTTATTTAGATTCAATAAAAATTTTATCATGAGCAGCGAAAGTGATTTTATCAAGACCGTTTTTGGTTTAAAACTGAGACAACAGAGACAAAAAAGAAATTGGTCTTTGCAAGATTTAGCAGATAAAACCAAACTTTCTAAATCGTATCTCAACGAAATAGAAAACGGAAAAAAATACCCTAAACACGACAAAATCATTCAGTTAGCTGATGTACTGAATTGTAAATTTGACGATTTAGTCTCTACCAAATTGGACAAAAACCTAGCTCCTTTTAGTGAGATTTTACAAAGTGATTTCTTCAAAGAAGTTCCTCTAGAACTTTTTGGAATCAATAAAAATACACTCATTAATATCATCAGTGAAGCTCCTAAAAAAGTAACTGCTTTTATCAACACTTTGATTGAAATTTCACAAAATTACAATCTCGGAAAAGAGCGTTTTTACTTTGCCGTAGTGAGAAGTTTTCAAGAATTATACGACAATCACTTCCCCGATATCGAAGAAAAAGCCAAAAATTTCGCCGAAGAAAATCAATTAAAGCTTGGGAAAAATATTGACATCAAACATTTAGAAAAAATCCTGATTGATGTTTTCGACTATGAAATAAAATCCGAAGATTTTGAGCAATACGGAACCTTAAATCATCTTCGTTCGCTTTACGTTCCTGAAAAAAAATTATTGCTCCTCAATCGTTTGCTTGACGAAAACCAAAAAACCTTTATTCTTGCCAAAGAAATTGGCTTTCAAGTTTTAGAACTTAACCCAAGACCGAATACTTATTCTTGGTTAGATTTTACGAGTTTCGAAGAATTATTGAGCAATTTCTACGCTTCCTATTTTGCAGGTTGTATTCTGATTCCAAAAGATGAATTGATTGAAAAAACAGAAGAATTCTTTGACGAACCAGACTTTAATTCTCAAAAATTTGATGAATTAATTGCCCATTTTACCAATTCTCCTGAAACTTTTTATTACCGATTAACCAATTTACTTTCAGCCGAATTTGGGATAAAAGATTTATTTTATTTGTGTTTTGTCAAAAAGAAAAACACAGACAAGGTTCAAATTCTCAAGGAATTACACTTAAATCAACAACAAGCTCCTCACGGAAATGCGACTAACGAACATTATTGCAGACGCTGGATTGCCATTAAAAATCTAAAAGAACTAAAAGAAAACGAGACCGCTACTTCTGCACAAATTTCGCATTATAAAGATTCTGGATTGAGTTATCTGGTTATTTCTACCTCTCACAGAAATCCATTTTCAGACGGAACCAACAGAAGTTACTGCTTGGGAATTTTATTGAATGCTAATTCTTTGAAAAAAATAAAATTTGCGAAAAACGACAGCATTAAATCTGAAGATGTAGGCGTAACCTGTGAAACCTGCAGCATCTCTGACTGCGAAGTAAGAAAAGCACCACCAAGCCGATTAGAAAAAGAACACTTCAATGAAAGCATGAAAAAAGCGATTGCAAAAATCAGAAAAGAAGTGCTTTAATTTACGATTTGTGATTTGTGATTTGCGATTTTGTTAAGATTTAAATTAACTATTAGAATTATTTCTTTTTAACATTTTTTGCGGATAACTTTAGACAAAATCTATTGAAATTTTATTTTGTTGGTACTATCTTTGACCTGAGAAGATTATGAATTTCGACAGAATAAAAGAAAAATTAGAAATCCTTGCAGACGCTGCTAAATACGACGTTTCCTGCTCTTCGAGTGGTGGAAATCGCAAAAACAAAGGCGGATTAGGCAACAGTCATACTGCGGGAATTTGTCACTCTTACACAGAAGATGGCAGGTGTATTTCCTTGCTCAAAATTCTCTTGACCAATCATTGCATTTACGACTGTTTATATTGTGTTTCCAGAAAATCAAACGACATAAAACGGGCAGCTTTCACGGTGGAAGAAGTGGTAGATCTCACCATGAATTTTTACCGCAGAAATTACATTGAAGGCTTATTTTTAAGCTCTGGAATTTTTAAAAATGCAGATTTCACCATGGAACGATTGGTGAGAATTGCCAAAAAACTGAGAGAAGAACATAACTTCAATGGCTACATTCACCTAAAAACCATTCCTGGAGCAAGTGATGAACTGATTAGAGAAGCGGGATTATATGCAGACAGACTTTCCATTAATTTGGAAATCCCTACAGAATCTGGTTTAAAACTTCTCGCTCCCGAAAAATCCCATCAAGACATGATAAAACCGATGGGTTTTATTAAAAATGCTTTAACGGTTTATCAAGAAGAAAGGAAAATTTTCAGAAAAGTTCCGAAATTCTCTCCAGCTGGTCAATCTACCCAAATGATTGTGGGCGCAACCAATGAAACAGACCTGAAAATTATTCATGTAGCCAAACATTTTTATCAAAATTACAACATGAAACGGGTATACTATTCTGGTTACGTTCCTGTTTTAGAAGATAAAAATTTACCTTCCATTCATGCACAAGTTCCAATGAAAAGGGAAAACCGACTGTATCAAGCAGATTGGTTGATGCGTTTTTATGGTTTTGATGCCAATGAAATTTTAGACAAAAATCATCCATTTCTAGATTTAGAAGTAGACCCAAAATTAGCTTGGGCGCTAAGAAACAGAGAAAAGTTCCCTGTAAATATCAATACCGCTCCGAAAGAAATGCTGCTAAGAATTCCTGGAGTAGGCGTAACTTCTGTAAATAAAATTCTGATGGCGAGAAAATTTCAGAAACTGAATTTAGAGCACCTCAAAAAAATGGGCGTTGCCACCAACAGAGCCAAATATTTCATAGAATTTGAAAGTCAAAATATTTTCAACCGATTGATTGATGAGCAAAATTTTAGACAAATCATTGTAAACGGCATGAAATCTAAATGGCAAAATCCGTTTTCGGAGCAGTTGAGTTTGTTTTAAATTGCCACGAATGCACGAATATTTAATTATAAAGATTATCATTTATATTTCATTAATAATTTATTATCATTAATAAAAATTGACCACCCTACTCTACGATTCCACTTTTGAAGGATTAATGACGGCTGTATTTGAAGTTTTCGAGTACAAATATGACGTGGTGGAAATTGTTGCTCAACAAAATTACAGTCAAGAGAATTTCTTCGCAGAAACACACGAAGTCATTACTGATTTTAACAAATCTGACCGAGTTCTGAAAAAATTAGAACAAAACCTAGGAAAGCAAGGCATTTCTCAACTCATGATTGTTTATTTCTCGGAGAGAAAAGACTTAGAAAGATTAATTCTGAGCGCAGTTCGACATTCTATAAAACATCCAAAACAAAATATTTTACAAGATTTTGGGAATGAAGATATTTTAGAAATTTCTAAAATTTGTAGAAGTGTGAGCAGAGAAAGACACAGAATGCTGGCTTTTGTACGATTTGAATTATTACAAGATGAAGTGTATTTTGCCAAAATAGAACCTGATTTTAATGTTTTACCACTCATTAGAAAACATTTTAAAGAAAGATACGCCGACCAAAAATGGATGATTTTTGACTTGAAAAGGCATTACGGAATTTTCTATGATTTAAAAGAAGTTCATTTTTTCATACCTGATTCTTCTCAATTGCAAAATTTCAGAAATTCTGAACAATTCCATCATGAAGAAGAGAAAAAATACCAAACACTTTGGCAACGTTACTTTGTAAAAACAGGAATTCCTGAACGAAAAAACATGAAACTTCATATTCAGTGGGTTCCAAAACGATACTGGAAATACTTAACTGAAAAGTATTAAAAAACAAACCTCTCTAAAATTGCTTCTAAAGAGGTCGAAATTTTATGTTTTGGAAATAGTATTTCTAAAAATGGGAGTTGTGCAACAGCTACCTATGTTATCTGTCGTTTTTTATTTCCACATCAATATTCTTCTCAAGTTCTTTAAGTTTTTCAATAATCCCATTATATCTCATAATTTTAAACTTTTTATTTATTTCCATTCGCCAAAAATAACTTAACAATGCTTTTTTGTCATTTTCAGAAATATTTTTTGAAGGCTGAATTCCAACAATATTTCCTTTTTCATCAAATAATAAATTTGAGTGAATTATATCGTTTGTTGGCTTGAAAAAGTTCTGGAAATCTTGCATTTCAGGGTGAGAATCTTCAAGTTTTTCAATAATTTTGTAGTGAAAATCATAAAGAGTAATAATTTTAAATCTCAACGAATCATTGCTGATTGTTTTAAGTCCGCTAGATTTTAAAGATTCGTAACCTGTTTTATTTATAATAGGAGTATAATTTCGAAATAGACCATAATAGTAAAAAGCAATAGAATCCTGAGGAATTTTCTTCTCCATTGTCCAATTTCTAAAGACTCTCACACCTCTTATGCTGAATTTGTGATTGTCCAAGTTTGCCTGAAGGTCTTTAACATCAGACCGTAATCCATTTTTTATTTCAGTCAAAATTGTTTTTTGGGACAGTTTTTCGTTTTTATTACTGCTCCATTCAGTTAATAGAAATGCAAGAATAACACTTATGAAAATCAAAGCGAACTCTGGAAAATATTTTTTAAAAAAAATTGTAATCTTTTCTTTAAGCATCTTTTTCAAAAAACAAATAAATATAAACTGCAAAACCGAAATTGGTTGAAGTCGTTGAAGTTAATTTATATCCATTTTTAGAATATTCATCCAATTTTTCTTGAATTTCTTCTTTTGATTTTTTCACAATGTGTTCAGAATCAAGTGTTAACTTAGTGTAATAAATTAAAGATTCAACTTTGTATTCCTTCATAATATTTAATTTTTAACGGTTTTTTGTTTTAAAATGACAGATAACGGAAAAAGTATTGGCGAAGTGCGGGCTAAATGGAACGAAAAGTTCAATTTAGACTTAACGTAGCGAATGCTTTTTCAATACTGCTAACTTACAAAAAAATGCGGAATTGAAAAGCATGAGCGGATTATTTTTACTGCTTTTCAATTTTGCACTTCTCCCCGCATTTTGCCAATACAATGTGCTTGTTGCACAACTCAAATATACAAAAATTTGTATAAAAACCATACTTTACAACATAAAAAACACCATTGTAAGCGCTCTAAATTTTAATATTTTAAAAACATCCCTCTCTAAAATTGCTTCTAAAGAGTTCTAAATATTATGTTTTTAAAAACTATTTTCTAAAAAAATGAGTTGTGCAACAGCTACGGCTGTTAGCTGTTCGGGCTTTTTATTCGTCATACTCAATTGCATTTTTTATGTAGTCAATTAACGGTTTTGAAGTCTTGAAACTGTCCAAGATTGTTGCAATGCAGTCTTTACTTAATAGAGTTTTATCGCTTATGATTTCCTTAGTACAAAATCCTTTCATTTTTAAAAGTTCGCTTGCTGGATTTGTCTCGTCATAACCGTCTGGCATTTTTTTTAGTTTGCCTACACCTTGTATTCCATTTGGAAAGGTCTTTTGAAACTTTGGTGATGATATAATTTTATTAATGTCATTAAATGAATAGTCTATTTCTTGACGTATTTTTTTAAGAAGTTCAGGTGCTGTCTGCCAAATTCCACCACCTAAAAAGTTAGCACTTGGCTCAATTTGGATATAATATCCTGCCGTGTTGCCGTGAAAACCATTTTTGTTGAATACAATTAAAACATAGTTTTTGTATGGTGTCTTGTCTTTTGAAAATTGCAAATCTCTGTTTACTCTTGTCAAACACTTTTTTGGGTCTAAATTGGCTTGTGAAATGGATTGGTCAAATTTTGATAATCCTGTCAAAAGGTTTTCTGTTAATTCTAAAATGTCAGTTTTGTAATGGTCATAACAATCTCGGTTTTGTTCAAGCCAATCTTTTGAGTTATTATTTTTAAGTTTTTAAAGGAAGTCAAGCGAAGTCTCTTTAATCATTGCTTTTGCTTAATTGGTCAATAAATTTCAAAATCATTTTAACTTGTTTGTCTTCCGATTTGGATGATGCAATTTTGCCAATAATTTCTTTTTGTTCTTCGTCTGTCAATTTTTCAAAGGCTTTAATAACTCCTGCTTCTTTGAATGTTTCTAAAATTTCCTTTTCGGTAATTTGTTTATTTGAAGTCAGCAAGTAAAGTGTCACCCTAACTTTGTCGCCTCCGCTTTTATTAATTGCTTTACGGATTTTGTCATTAATGGAAATTAGTTTGTCTTGCCCTGTAATTGTAAATAGGTTGATACTATCAATTTTGTAATTGTCAATAGTGCCAGATACTTTTAATGAACCCCATTTTCCGACAATGTGTTTGGTGTTGGGGATTTGAATATGATAAGTCCAAGCACCTTTTCCGTGTTCATATTTTAATTCGAGTTGTTCGTCTTTTACTAAGTATTCCATTTTGTTACGTGTTGTCTTTTAGCCGAACCGATGTGGTCGGAAGTAGCAGAGCGGATTTCGACCACATTACTCAAATATACAAAAGTTTTGTGAAAGAGCTATTTTTTTGGTAAATTTTACCTACATGCTATACATTCAGTATTTTTTGTGTATATTTTGTTTCGCATTACGTATAGATATTTTTAGAATTTACTGCTTTCCATTCTTATAATATACTCAAAATAAGCAATTTAAATTATAAATAAACAGTTGTATAGTTATTTTAGGACGACGCACATTTTGAAGAAAACAAATAAGGGTTTGAGTTGAATCAAGTGGCAGTCAAACTCGAGTTTTGTTCGCAAAAAGTACCCTTTTTCCGAAGCTGATTCGAACTTGATTCGAACCTGATTCGAACAAATGTCTCAAAAAACACAAAAAACAGATGAAATAAATACCAACGAAAAGTAAAATAAAAACAATCTACCCTAATTTTTTTTTGACACGAAATAACACTTGCGTTAACTGTTTACTTCCTGAAATAAATGCTGTGGCATGGTTATTGAGAACATTACAATACACACATTACAGATTATCAATCTTTTCAAATTAATGGTAGATGTATTAAAAAAATCATTTCTTATCTTACATCAATGCATCTAGGATTCTGTGCGCTGTACATTTGCACCATAATAATTAACTAAAAAATACAAAATATTATGGCAACAAAATGGAACTTAGACACTACGCACAGTGAAATTACCTTCAAAGTAAGACACATGATGATTTCTAACGTAAAAGGAGCTTTCAACACTTTTACTGCTGAAGTAGAAGCAGAAGATGATACTTTCAAAAACGCAAAAGTAAGCGCGACTATCCAAACAGATTCTATTGACACAAATAATACAGATAGAGATACTCACTTGAAAAGTGCAGATTTTTTCAATGCAGAACAAAACCCAACGATTACTTTTGAAAGTGCTTCTTTAGCTGATAATGTAACAGGACATTTAACTATTAACGGAGTTACTAAACCAGTACAATTAGAAGTGGAATTCGGTGGAATCAACCAAGATCCTTGGGGAAACACTAAAGCTGGATTTACTTTTGAAGGAAAAATCAAAAGAAGTGATTTCGGTTTAAACTGGAATGCAGCCTTGGAAACTGGCGGTGTTTTAGTAAGCGATGAAGTAAAAATCGCTGGAGAATTACAATTCGTAAAAGGATAATAACAAACACAAACGATGAAAGATGCAGAACGCTTTAGAGCATTCTGCATCAATTTTTAATTAAAATGAACATCAACGTATTAGAATACATTTCTGAACAATTGCCCAAAAGCGAAAAAATGCCGGTTCTATTTTTAGGACATGGTTTGCCGATGAATGCAATAGAAGAAAACCAATTTGTGAGAGGATTTAGAGAAATTTCTAAAAAAATTCCTACTCCCAATGCTATTTTGTGTATTTCTGCGCATTGGTACACCAAAGGAACTTATGTAACTTCGGGAGAAATGCAGAAAACGATTCATGATTTTTATGGATTCCCGCAAGAACTTTTCGAGGTAGAATATCCTGCAAAAGGAAATCCTGAATTGGCGAAAGAAACAGCAGAACTTTTGGCGCCCACTTCAGTTATAGAAACCGATAGTTGGGGACTAGATCATGGAGCTTGGAGCGTGATAAAACATTTGTATCCCGCAGCAAATATTCCAGTGATCCAAATGAGTATTGATTATACTCAGCCTGCTCAATATCATTTTGATTTGGCTAAAAAATTACAAAAATTAAGAGAAAAAGGCATTCTGATTATCGGAAGTGGAAACGTGGTTCACAATCTTAGAATGATTGACTGGAAGAATATCAATACGGTTGGTGCTGGTTGGGATTGGGCAATAGAAGCGAGAGCCAAAACGAATGAATGGATTCTTGATGGAAATTTTCAGAATTTAATTCATTTTGAAAAACAAGGAGCCGCATTGCAAAATGCCATTCCTACTCCTGATCATTATTTACCTCTGATTTACACGCTTGGTTTGAAAGAAAAATCTGATGAAATTTCGCTTTTTAATGATGAATTGATTGGTGGAAGTTTGAGCATGACGAGTGTAATGATAGATTGAGGTAAAGGTAAAGGTTGAGAATTTTGGCAAAGTTTTTATGGTAGTATTTCATTAACTGTGTAAGTTGAAAAGTTATTCTGAAAAATTTTGAGCAATAAAAGCTCAAAAAATTTTTCGGAAATAACTTTTTACTATTTTATATATTTACATAGTTATGATTGACAAAGAAGACTTATTAAACAACAAGGATTTCTACAAATCCTTTAAGAATGGAGAAGATTTAACCTCATTCTTTAAACAAATGCACAAACGAGCTGTAGAACACATGCTCGAAGCCGAACTTGATGCTCATCTCGACAACGAGAAACACGAAAAAACCACCACTGGAAACTATCGTAACGGACACGGAACCAAAAAGATAAAATCCTCATTTGGTGAATCTGAAATAAAAATTCCCAGAGATAGAGAAAGTAGTTTTGAACCAGCTCTAGTTCCTAAAAGACACAATATTATAGAAGGTTTAGAAAATATCATTATCTCCTTTTATGCTAAAGGAATGAGCGTGAGCGATATTGAGGAGCAAATTCGTGAGATGTACGATTTTGAAGTCTCTACTTCTACCATTTCTAGGATTACTGATGCAGTTGCAAGCGAAGTAGTGAGTTGGCAGAATAGACCATTAGAAGACCTTTATCTCATTGTTTGGATGGATGGAATTGTCTTTAAAGTTCGTGAAAACTCAAAAGTCATCAATAAAACCATCTATTTAGCGGTAGGTTTAAACCGTGATGGCAAGAAAGAAGTTCTCGGAATGTGGCTCGGAAAAAACGAAAGTTCTAGTTTTTGGATGACTGTTTTAACCGATTTAAAAGCTCGTGGTGTAGAAGATATTTTAATTACAGCTACCGATAATTTGAATGGATTTACCCAGACTATTCGCTCAATTTTTCCTGAATCTCAAACCCAAATCTGTGTAGTTCATCAAATTAGAAACGCCTGTAAATACGTGGTTTGGAAAGACAGAAAAGACTTTACTGCCGATATGAAGCACATCTATAATGCTCCAAATAAACAAGCGGCAGAAGCCGCTCTGAATGATTTTGCAGAAAAATGGGAATCCAAATATGCTTATGCGATAAAATCGTGGAGAGATAATTGGGACGAACTGACTGTATTTTTTGACTTTCCTTTGGAAATCCGTAAAATTATTTACACTACTAATTTAATTGAAAATCTCAATGGAAAAATCAGAAAATATACCAAAAACAAAATGTCTTTCCCTACGGATGATGCAGTCTTGAAGTCGGTTTTTCTTGCTTTAAAGGAAGCTACCAAAAAATGGTCAATGCCAATCCAAAATTGGGGTATTGTTTTAAACCAATTTATGCTTATTTTTGACAAAAGGCTCAGATTATAAAATCCAAGCCTTAACTTTTTAACTTACACACTTTTTGGGATAGTGTCTTTTTTATTTTTTTATCAAATTTATTTTTTCTAAAATCAGTTCATAACTATCAGAATTAAAAGGAATTTCCATCTGATTAGTCATAACAATGGTTCCTCCGTTTGATTTATTAATAGAAATGAGATGATTAAAATTCACGATATAAGATTTGTGAACTCTTATAAATTGTGGATTTTCGGCTAAATTCTCTTCGAACATTTTCAGGTTTTTACTTGCTAGAATCTTCTTACCATCCGTCAAATGTATTTCTGAATACGCTCCTTCTCCTTTGATATAAATAATTTCATCTGGCAAAATAAGTTCTATTCCGTTGCTATGAGAAATTCCTATTTTTTTGGTTTCTGAAAAATCTTTTCCTAAGCTTTCGTGAAGCACTTTTATTTTCTGACTTGTTAATTTCTGAAATCTATTTACCGCTTCTAGCAATTCTATAGGATTAATGGGTTTTAACAAATAATCTACCGCCGAAAGTTTAAATGCTTTAATGGCATATTCTTGATAAGCTGTGGTAAAAATTATTCCAAAATTTAAATCTTTTTCGTCAAAAAAATCTAGAATCTCTAATCCAGAATGTCCAGGCATTTCGATGTCTAAAAAAACCAAATCTGGCTTATGTTTATGTATAGATTTCACAGCATTAGGAATCCCATCACACTCTGCCACAATTTCTAAATGGGGCAAAAATTCTGCAATTAAATATCTAAGAGAAACTCTAGCTCTTTCTTCGTCATCTACAATCAGTGCTTTCATAATACATTAATGGGTTTTAGTTGAATTTTCACCAAAGTTCCTATAGAAACTCCATTTTCGTTTTCCTTATTTTCTATGATGATAGAAACAGAATTTTTATACATTTTATTAAGGATTTCTACTCTTTTTTCTTGTGCCGAAGTTGCAAAAGAAGCTGGTTTTTGGTTGCCTTTTTGAGCATTAATAATTTTACTTTTTTCGATACCAATTCCGTTATCTTCTATCCTAATACAGAGAAAATCTTTTTTCAGCTCAAAGGAAATATTCAATATTTTTTCTTTTCTAGAATGAAGAAGTCCGTGTTTAATTGCATTTTCTACATAAGGCTGTAAAAGCAAAACAGGAATATGAATTTTAGAAAGATGGTCAATATTTTTAGTCGAGATTTCATAGTGTAAATCTCCATTAAATCTCGCTTTTTCTAATTCTAAATACAGTTTCAGCGTTTCTATTTCTTCTTCTAAAGAGATGTAATCTTGTTCTGTAAATTCTAAAATTTTGCGCGTTAATCCAGAAAATTGAGACAAATAAGTAAGCGCTGGCTTTTTTTCATTGGTTAGAATATACGACTGCAAAGTATTCAGAGCATTATAGAAAAAATGCGGATTCATTTGCGATTTAAAAGCTTTGAGTTTCGAACTGTTGCTCTCTTTTTCTAAACGAATGGTGTCAATTTCTAGCTGTTTGGTATAATTTATTTTTCTGATTTGATATCGATAATAAAAATTGATTAAAAAAATCAACAAACCGCCTATAAAAAGTATAAAAATCCAAGATTTCCAAAAAACTTGTTTTATGGTAAAATTCAAAACAATGGGCGCTGCATTTTTATCTTCGGTTTTCAATGTGATTTGATAATCGCCAGCCGAAAGTGACGGAAAGTCTAATTTTCTAGAATTTTCGTCTGCGAGATGCCAATTTCCATTATTTATTTTATAAAAAACCTTGTATTTTTCTCCTGGAGTAAAATTGAGCAAAGCATATCTTAATTCTAAATTGTTTTCATCATTTTCAAATGATTTTTGAGAAGAAAAAGACGTGATTTTACCATTTATTTTCACCTCATCTAAAATTAATTTCGGGTAATTCTGATGCTCTTGATAAGAAAGTGGCAAGGATAAAATCCCTCTATTTACACCAATAAAAACCTTATCGCCTATTTCTGTAATTTGACTGAATTCAAAGTCTTGGTTGTAAGAAAGTTTTTTGTATTGTTTTCGAGTTTTAAAATCATAGACAAAAATTCCATTGTCAGAATTTAGATACAATCTCTCATTAATCATTCTGATATTGAGAATTTTATTCTGAGAAAGCGACTGAAAAATACTTGGTTGAATGATTTGAAAGTCTTTTACTTGCAACAATTTATTATTCTGAGTAAGTGCAAAAATCTGCGAGCCATATTGAACCAATCTACTGATATACACAGATTTTCCTCGATATAAAATTTCTTGAGTTTTATTTTTTGAAACCACAAAAAGACCTTTATTGGTTGCAAAATATAGTCTTAAATTTTCCGCATCGAAAACCACAGATTTCCCTCTCACTTTATTGATTAGAGTATTCTGAGCTCCTAAAGTTATCTGAGGAGGAAAGATTTTTTGCCAATCCGTTTTTGTTTTTCCAAAACTGAGAAAACCGCAAGTTCCGCTCGCTGCAAAAGCAAAGTTTTTCTCGTCTAATGGAGCAATATCTTTGATGGCTGCTTCGTCTTGGTAGACTAATTTTCCATTTTGGTCTAGAATTCTAAAACCATAAGAAGAAGTAAAAATATTCGGAGAATTATTGAAAGATTTCAACAAATAAATCTCGTGTTTATTTTCTCCCTTAAAAATTAACTTTTCGTTTTGATTTTCAATATTTTTCAGAAATAACTCTTCATTTTGTGTCCCGATGAGCAGTTGGTTTTTATACGCAGAAAGTGAAGTGATAATATTTTTACTTTCAAAAAACTGCACATGAAGATTGGGAACTAAGAAAATTCCATTATTAATGGTAGCAAACCAATAATTCTGATTTCTATCTTTATAAACCGTAGAAATGTTATATCCTTTGAAAAAAGGTTGTGCTAAATTCGTGCTAAAAGCGCCATCAGTAGTACAAAGCCAGTTTTCTTTTCCATCAAAAGACGTGTTTTGCACGAAAGTGATTTCTTTAGGAAAATTAACTTTAGAAAATGTATTGTTTTTAAAATAATACCCAAAACTCTCATGCTTAGAAGTAAAAAGCAAACCATTTTTGGTGTTTTGCATAATTCCTGCTCTGAAATTCTTAAGCGCTTCTGGAAGTTGAACTGCTGTTTTTCCTTTTTCATTGATGATAAGCAATTCATCTGCGAAAACATAAAAATTCTTTCCGTCACTATGCGTAAAATTGAGTTTTTTTTGATTGATAGGATAAGATTTATTTTTCTTTCCCGTCATCAAATCATAAACGATTACTCCCTCTTCTTCTACCGTAAAAAGCGAATTATTAATAAGTCCAAATTTAAGATAACCAATAGGAATGTGAGGTTTGAACAATTTCAGTTGTCCTTTTTCTATAAAATAGAGATATCCATCAAAATTACTATACCAAATTCTTCCATATTTATCTTCGCTGATACAAGAACCTGATTTAGAAGTCTGTTCATCTAACGCATAATTCTGATAATTTTTACCATCATATCTGAATAGACCTTGTTCTGTAGAAATCCAAATAAAACCTTTTCTATCTTGGTAAACATCATAAACCACTTCTGTAGGCATTCCGTTTTGCTTACTGAGATGATAATAATAGGGAATACTATTTTGTGCAGAAACTACAAAATTTATTAAAACCGCTAGAAAAAATAAGATTTTCTTAATCATTATAAACAAAATTAACAATAATTCTTCTCACTCCGTTTCAGAGTTTACTAAAAACCATTTTGAATTAACGAAAATCTAAAAGTTAGTTACGTTAATCCAAAATCAGATTTGGTTAAATGTACTCCAGAACAAAGCATCACTAGAAATAATTTTGCAAAAAAAACATGAAGAAACACTTTAGCCAATTCTTACAAAAATTATATCGCTATTGGTTTATTGATGAAAACACAATTTAATATATAAAAACATTATGAGAAAAACTATTTCTATTCTCCTTCTTACCTGCTTTACTCTTCAAGCGAATGCACAATTCGGAAAACTCCTCACTAAAGTTGCCGAAAAAACATTAGGAACACCAGAAGGAGATGCCAAAAAAGCGATTACTCCAGACAAAAAGGACTTAAAGGCACTAGAAGAAGATGCTGCAGATCCTTTTTTAGAAAAACAAAATTTTAAAAAAGACGGACCAAGTGGAATTTATTACGCATCGGTTCCTTTAGGAATTAAAAATATTACTAATGGTAAGGTTTTAGCCCTTAAAAAAGTATATCTTGAATTTGATGATGCTAATTTCAAAGTCAATCTTTATTCGAGATATCATTTTCAAAAAAACAGCGAAGGAAATCCAATTATTGATGCTCAATATACCACTTGGATTAGCTCTGGGGTAAATGCAAAATACAAAGCCATGCTATTGCAACAAATGAAATCCAAAGGAATTTTACATTACATAGACTGTTATATGCCAGATATTGCATATGTACAGTATTTAGACAAAGATCCAGCAAAAGGTGTAAAAAAAGGAGAAGTAAAAGGTTTGCTACAACTAGAACCAGGATTATTTTACGCTTCAGACGAACCCTACGCAGCTTCTGGTAGTGATCCTTATGGACATAATTTATTTGAAGGACAGCAATATTTATTCTTCTATAAAGCAGGAATGGAAGACAAAATTAAAAACTATACTCCTGCAAAAATTGCTCAAATCTTTAAAGATATGGACAAGAAAAAAGAAGAAGCTTATTCTGCAAATATGAATCTCCCTAAAAAAGCAACTCCAGCAAAAGCACCTTCTCAACAAGCAATGATGGCAGCAGTAAAAAAACGTGTAGCAGATTACGGCTGGAAAGAAACGCCAATCTATTGTTACCCAACAAGTGAATGGGCGCCACAATATCAAGATTTAAGGAACAATCAAGGAATTTATGTAAAAACTTTAACTTCTAGAATTATGGCTATTGTAGCAGTTTTCAAAAAACCTGACGGAACTTGTGGATTTATGAATATGCAAATAGAACAGCAAAATTCTTATTCTGCACCAGGAAGTTTAGCCGAAAACTATATCACTCCACCTACAGATTATGCCAACTCTGGAATGGACCCGATAGATTGTGCTAAAGCAAACGCAAACAAGTAACCTTCTTCATATGATTACTGCGGGACTTTTCTATAAGTTCCGTGGTAATTTCTTTAAATTTTCTAAAAATGATGAAATTCAAATTAAACCTTTTTGCTCTTCTACTTCTTTTCACATTCAACGTATTACCGGCTCAAAAAACATTGAATATTAAAGAAAAAGCAGTAGTGATTGTAATGCCTTCTAACGATAGAATTAACCAACTGAAAAAAGAATCTGCGAGTGAAGATGAGTTTTCTGTGATTGTAGAAGATGGCTTATATTATTTAGATCAAGCCAAAATTTTCTTAAAAAAGAAAAACATCAAAACCATTAAAATCAATAGTTCTGATCAAGTAAGATTCTTAGAAAATGGCCGATTTAAGAAATTCAATATTAAAGAACTTTCTTGGGATATTATTTTCTACATGCCGAAAAAAAGTGCAAAACAAATTGATATTACAGACATAGAAAACGAATTTCAAAATTATTTTTTAACCATTAAAAACAAAAAATGATGAAAATAAAATCTCTACTCATTTTCACTTTGTTTATTTCTGTCTTGGCTTTTGCACAAACACCAATTCATCACTTTACATTTAATAATACATATTCTAATAGCAATTCTACTATACAACTTGGTCAACTGAATGCCACTTTTCCGACTTCATTTGTTACGGGTAGAAATGGTGGACAAGCAGTGAATATTCCCAATGCTGGAGGTTTAAAAGCAATTATCAATAATTTACCATTAGGAAATAACCCTAGAACTGTTGCAACTTGGATAAAATTCAACCAATATAATGCAACCGGTGGAAGTTACATATTTAGTTATGGAAATGCTGTAAACGGACAAGCTTTTGGCCTTACCATGAACTACAATAATGGTTTAGAACAATACAATTGGGGTGCCGGTTATAGTGTAACAATCACCATTAATGAAAATTCTAATGTCTTTTTTAATAACGGACAATGGTATCATTTAGTAACGACTTATGATGGCTCTAAAATTAAAATCTATATGAATGGTGCACTCATCAAAACACAAAATTTAGCAATCAACACATCTAACACAATCAATAATTTATTTAAAATAGGTGCTACTCCAAGTACTTCTTCTTGGTTAACTCTAAATGCGACGATTGATGATTTACAAATTTTTGACGTGGCACTAACAGATGCTCAGGTAAATAGTTTATATTCCGGAACGCTGGCTACAGCTGACTTGTCTAATATCAAAAACAACATTTCCATCTATCCCAATCCTGCAAAAGATGTTGTTTTTGTGAAATCTGAGACTCTTATTACAAAAATAGAACTTTATGATTTTTCAGGTAAAAAAATAAAAGAATCAGCTTCAAAAGAAATGAACATCTCTTCTTTACAAAGAGGAAATTACCTTGTAAAAATCACTGATAAAGAAGGAAATACGCAAACGAAAAGTTTAATAAAAGAGTAATATTTCTCACGAAAAGGACTTCTATTTTTGAAGTTTTTTATTGAAATTTTTTGCGATTTGTTTTCTGTAAATGATTAAACAAAAAACTAAAAGCAAGCTTTCGTTAACTCAAAAGCAGGTTTGGTTAATTTGCTTAATTTTCAATAAATACTACCTATAAATTTAGCTAAATTTTATAGGTTATAATTATGAAAACAAAAACATTTACTTTTTTACTAGTTGTATTTTTTACAGTTGGGAATGCACAAGTTACAGCGGGGCTCATTCAATATTTTAAGTTTGATAATTCTTATACTAACGAAGCAAATACAGTTTCTTTTTCACCCACTTCATTTGATTATGATAGAAGTGGATATCCCAATTCTGCAATCAGAATGACCTACACTTTGCAATCTCAAGCTACCATTCCTGGATTACCTTATGGTAATGCTCCACGAACTATTGCATTCTGGACAAGATCTTTAGCAGATGCAGGATTAAATTACGGCCCAATTTTCACTTACGGAACTGGTACGTCTGGAAATGCATGTGGCGGTGGTGTAAGCGTAGATAGAACGATGTTTATGTCTCATACAGACAATTATACCGTAATGATGGGAGGAAATCCCAACAATGTAGGAACTTGGTATCATTTCGTGATGACTTATGACGGAACAACTGCAAAAATGTACAGAAATGGACAATTAATGGGTTCTATGACTAAATCCTGGAATACTATTAATAATTCAGATATTTTTAAATTAGGTGTTGGTGTTGGTGGAGAACAATGGTTTAATGGCTTAATAGACGATTTAAAAATATATGATAGAGCTGTTTCCGACAGTGAAGTTACAGATATATATAATGAGCCCAATACAAATACTGTAGGATTAATAAAATCTTTTTCGTTTAATAATACTGCTGCAGATGATTCAAATAGTGTGAGTTTTACAACAAGTAATGCATCTTATCCTATAACTTATACTGCTGGAAGATCTGGAGCTGGCCAAGCAATGGTTACCACGGCTTCTGCTACAAGAGTTTGTAATATTCCTAATTTACCACTTGGGAAAAGAGACAGAACTATTTCTTTTTGGTACTATCACACTACTTTCAACCCTATAACTTCTTATGCAGCATTAGGTTATGGCGGAACCTCACAATACAATGCCTTTGGATTTTACATGAATGCTAATAGCGTTAGTTTTTCTGGGGCTTCCTATGATGCTAGTTTTACAAACGGAACTACAAATCCTTACCAATGGTATCATGCAGCTCTGGTTTTTGAAGCAGATAATGTAAAAATATATATAAATGGAGTAATAAAAGGCACTTCTCCTAAACCTTTAATAAACACTACGTTAACTTCTTTTAGAATTAATGCTTTCGCTGGAGCAATTGATGATTTAAAAATATATGATAGAGCTCTTAAAAGTACACAGATTTTAAATTTATATCAAAATAATACGCTCAGCGCTTCTGAAAATAATCGCATGGCAAAAAGTACTATTTCCATCTATCCCAATCCTGCAAAAAATGTTGTCTTTGTAAAATCTGAAAAACAAATTACTAAGATTGAACTTTATGACTTTTCTGGTAAAAAACTGAAAGAATCTACTTCCAAAGAAATGAATATTTCTTCTTTACAAAGAGGAAATTACCTTATAAGGATTACGGATAAAGAAGGAAATACGCAAACTAAAAATTTGATAAAAGAGTAATATCTTTGACTAATCCTAAAATAGGTTTACAAGTTTTACATTAAGATACCAATCCGGAAGATATTGATTTTCCGGATTTTTTGTGGATTGTTTCCGGGGTTTTCATCTTCAGACTAAGATGTGGTCTTTTGTTGTTGTAAATATAAATACTTTCTTTAACCATTTGTTTTAAATCCTGAATGTTTTTGCATTTATAAATTAAAAATTCCTGCTTCAATATTCCGTTTATTCTTTCTGCCAAAGCATTTTGATAACAATCATAGCCATCTGTCATTGAGGGTTTTATTTTGTTTTCAACAAGTACTTTCTGATACACTTCTGAGCAATATTGCAATCCTCTGTCTGAGTGATGAATAAGCGGAAGATGTGTTGTTCTGTTTTTAACGGCCATTTTCAGAGCTTTGACTACATTTTCAGCATTCATATTTTCACTTAATTCGTAACCCATTATTTTTCTGCTGTAAGCATCCGTAACCAAAGATAAATAACAGACATTCGTTTTGGTTTTTATATAAGTGATATCGCTTACAAATACCTGTTCTTTTCTTTTCAGGCAAGTCGTTTTCAAAAGGTTGGGGTGTTTTCTGAGCCAGTGTTTGGAGAAAGTTGTTCTTGTATATCTTTTCTTAGGATAAATAAGCAGGTTTTCTCTTCGTAAATAATTGAACAGCGCATCTCTGCCTATTTTTATCTTTTCAAGCTTGAACTTATTTTTAAGCAAATAATAAAGTTTTCTTGTTCCTATTCTGGGCTGTTCTAAACGAATCTCCTCAACAAATCGTTTAACTTTCTCCAATTCTTTTTCCCGAACACATAATCTTTGGCGCTGCTGGTAAATGGCTTGTCTGCTTATCCCAAACAATCTGCAGATTTTGGATAAACTCAATCCTTTTTCTTGGAGTTGTCTGACTGTTTGGGCGTAAACTTTTTTCGAATCTGTGTGCCGTATTGCTTGTCCGAGATATCAATCATCATATTGAGAACTTTGGTTTTTAGTTTCTCATCAGCTAATTCTTTCTCTAATCTTTTAATCTTTTCGGCGGGTGTTTCTTTGGATTGTAACATGGTATGAATGGTGGGTTTGCTCCAATCTAAATTACCATATTTTCTGAGCCAAACCAAAACGGTACTTCTACCTTGGATACCGTAATGTTGCTGTGCCTGTTTGTAAGTGAATTCGCCCTTTTCTACACGGCTTACAATACCTAATTTAAAAGCCATTGTGTAATCTTGTTGTGTACGCTTTTCTACTGTCTTCTCTCGATTTTCCATAATAAGTCTATTTGGTGTAAACTTATTTTAGGACGGGTCACTTATAACAAAAAAGGACTTCTATATAGAAGTCCTTTTATTTAAACCTCCACTTTAAATGCTCTATTTTTCACCATTTCTGCAATGGTAAGAATATCTTCGCCAATTAATCTGTCGTTTTCTAGTTTTTTCACTTTTTCACGAATAATCACATAGTTTTCTTCGATGATTTTAGAAGATTTCAGCGGTCTACGGAACTCTAAACCTTGCGCTGCAAACATAAGTTCTATCGCTAAAATATTTTCTAAATTCCCTAAAACTTGATTAAATTTTCTACCCGAAATACTTCCCATAGAAACATGGTCTTCTTGACCCAAACTCGTAGGAACAGAATCTGCCGAAGCAGGGAAACAAAGCGTTTTATTTTCGGTAACCAATGCTGCAGTAGTATATTGCGGAATCATGAATCCTGAATTCAATCCAGAACTTTCAATCAATAATTTTGGCAAACCATATTTCCCTTCGAGTAAAAGATAACTTCTTCTATCAGAAATATTTCCTAATTCTGCGACAGCTAAAGTAGCGTAATCAAGAGGAAGCGCCATTAATTGACCATGAAAATTCCCTCCAGAAATTGCTTCTTCATCAGAAATTACAATAGGATTATCCGTTACAGAATTCAATTCTGTTTCTGCCATTTGTTTTAAATGTTCATAAGCATTTCTACTCGCACCATGAACTTGTGGAACACAACGCATAGAATACGGGTCTTGCACTCTTCCACAATTTTCGTGGTATTCTAAATTTTCAGAATTTTTAAGCAGTTTGGTCATTCTTTTCGCCACCAATTGACTGCCTTTATACGCTCTAATTTCGTGTAATTCTTTCTTAAAAGGACTTGCAGAACCTTGATATGCTTCAATCGAAAAAGCAGCAGCTAAATCTGCTAAATCTAATAAGTATTTAAATTTATCCAAGCCTAAAATCGCATGTGCCAGAATAAATTGAGTTCCATTAATCAGCGCTAAACCTTCTTTAGCTTGTAATTTTAAAGGCTGTAATTGATGTTTTTCTAAAACTTGGGCAGTTTCTACTGTATTTTCGCCTTCCCAAACTTTTCCTAAACCTAAAAGTGGTAAAACCAAATGAGAAAGTGGCGCCAAATCTCCACTTGCGCCAACTGAACCTTGCTCTGGAACTACAGGAATAATATCTTTTTCTAGCATGAGCATCAATCGTTCTACAACATCTAAAGAAATCCCCGAAAATCCTTTTGACAAAGCGTGAATTTTACACACCATCATGATTTTTGAAAGTTCTTTAGCAATTGGATTTCCTACTCCTACAGAATGCGAAATGATAAGATTTTCTTGTAACTGTGAGGTTTCTTCTTCGGAAATTTTCACATCACAGAGCGGACCAAAACCTGTATTAATTCCATAAACGGTTTTATCTGATTTTACGATTTTCTGTACATTTTGGTAAGAATTCTGGATTTGGGTTTTTGATTTTTTATCCAAATTTGCTTTCTGCTTACCATTGATAATATTGATGACATCTTGGTAAGTAAAGTGGTCTACTCCGTAAATTAACATTTTAAATTATTTTGCCTAAAATTACACAAATCCTTGCAAAGAAAAAAGCGAGAAAAAATCTCGCTTTTCGTTTATTTTTTTACCAGCGTTACCAGCTGACCTTCGAGTTGTGTAATGGCATCAAAAATCTGCTTAAATGCTGGATAATATTCTCTTGGATAATTATCAGAATCTATCTTCACTGAGGTTTCTACAGTGATTTTATTACCTTCAGTGCTCACTACATAAGAATAAACAATCCCTTCATCTTCGGTTTTGAATTTTTTAGACTTCGGAAGATTTTCAAATTTATAGTTATCTGGAATGGTAATTACCACTTTTTTTACCGTTTCGTAAGGAGAAAGAAACTCTATAGGATATTTTCTTTCTTCGGTTTGATTAAATTCATGGTTTTGTCTGAATAAAAATAGCAGTGGATTGAAAATTAATTTACCCCCAACTCCATCTACAAAACTATCTGAAATAAAATCAAAACTGGTCTGAAACTCATTATCATTTACTACTTCTGATTTATAATTATTAAAGTTAAAAGTGTATCTTTCCTTATACTTTTTCTCGTAGTCTTGTTTATTGTCTACATATTCATCATAGGCAAGAATCGCAAAAGTTTTAGTATCTCTATCTTTAAATTTGCCTTCAAAAGTAGTATCTTCATTCAGTTTAGCATCTACATTAAGATAGGTTTTACTTTCGATGAAATTATTAATCTGTAGAATTTCTGCTTTTTTATCTTTTAACAGAATAGCGTTATAGTTATAAGCTCTTGGTGGCAATAAATTGGGCAAAGAAAATTTAGAAGTTGCATCATACAAATAGTAATTACCATTATCTTCTAAACAAGCTACTACATAATTAGGAGCACCAATTGTAGGAAATGCAATATTCAAAATTCCTCTATTTACAGTATTCATAATCATTGGACTTACATTAAGCCCAGCTTCTCTCATCAGCATAATTAAATAAAGATTAATCTCTGCACTATTTCCTATTTTAGAGTCTATTAAACTTTTAATACCATCTCCTGTAAATAACCCAACATTTCCGTCCCAAGTATAAGTAGTTTGAACAAATTTTAGAATTTTACCCGCTTTTTCTTTTGGCAAAGTCATGCTTAAAATATCTTGCGAAAGCACATTTCTTGCCAAAGATTTTTTACTTAATTGTCCTCCAAAATCATCATACTCTTTTAACTTATCTCTAACATCATCCCAAGTTGTAGCGTAAGATTTAAAAATATTATTAAAATTTGTAGAATTTAACTCAGGTCTCACACTAGCAATATAATTCCTTTCATTTTTTATGAAATTTTCGGCTTTAAAAGGCGGTACATTTTCGAAACCTAGCCTCAAACTGTAGTAATCTTGACCATACATCATTTGAGCTTGATCTTCTTTATATTTTGGCATTAATCCTCCTTGAAAATTATAATTGTAGCCAAAAAACTTAGGAAAATCAAAAATATATTCTTCATAAATAACAGGAATATCAAACTCCAAATAAGTTTTGTCTAACAATTGTAAAAAAGGAGAATTTAATTGATATTGATATTCTATAATAGACCCATCTTTCACATTAGGAAACGTGAATTTTTGAATTACTTGATTTTTTTGTTCCTTAGACTTAAATTTTGCGTCTTTTTCTACTTTAGCATTAACGACTTTATCATTTTCTAAATTGTAAGTTACTGCCTTCAATCCAGAAACCGACTCTCTTTCTCCATTTCCTTCATATAAAGGTATTTCAACATCTAGATACTGAGAAGATTTTTCTTTATTGTAAATTTTAATTCTTTTAAAGACTTTGGTTTCTAATTCTCCATTAATAATCAAATTACTAATAGAACTGTATAATATTTCTGCATGAGCATCTTCTTTGATGGTAGATTTTGTTTTAGAAAGTTCGTTTTTATTAAACTCTGGATATTTCATAAACTTGTGCTGCGAAAACACAAACACAGAAATAGAGAATAAAAAAACAGTAAAAATTTTAGTCTTCATGGTTATATTTTAGTTAAAAGAATTTTAGTATTATCTAGGTTATTGGTTTTTTTTCTGAATTCTATATATTCTTTAAATTTTTCTTTAGGATAAATATTTTTCAGGATAGTAATTTTTCGTTGAGTAACCAATTTGCCATTTTCCATAGAAAATTGGAGAGAATAGCTGCCAAACTCTGAATTTAACTGTACAGATTTTGGAACTTCTGCCAACTTATATCCTTCTGGAATTTCCAGGGAAAAATTGTAAGTATCTTGATAAGAAAAATAGACTTCTAATGGTAATTTTCTGTCTTCATGACTGGTCATTTGCATAAGATCTAAGAACGGCATTGCTCTTAAAATGATGTCATTTCCTAATTTTTTAGAATAATTTTTCGCTTGCAACTTCACTTCATAATTTATCAGCGCTTCATCTCTATTATTAGTCACATTATTAGCCTCTAGATTTTCCATGTTAAGGTAATAAAATCTTTCTTTAAGCGCTCCTTTTACCTCATCTTTGTTAAGCGTAGTCAGTGGCATTTGGAAATCATATTGTGCCCCAGAAAATCTAAATTTAGCATCCACATTTATACTATTATCTGGATTTAGTTTAACTTCAGCATTTAGAATTTCACTGCTTTCTTCTGGTTTATATGTAGGTGTATTGACTAACTTGATTTCGTCCTCAGAAATGGCCATCACATTTCTATTGAGCGAGGTATAATTCAAATGATTAAAAGCAATTTCTTGTGAAGTGTTTTCTAACCAAATATTTCCTTTTTCTGTAGGAACCATCAGAATTACATGGTTTCCAAACATTTTTGGGAAATTTTCATCATACTTTTGAACTGAACGATCATCTTTTATTCTACAATAATAAGATTTAATTCCTGCCGCTTTTAATAAGGTTCTCATGTAATTGGTTAATGCTTTACAATCACCATATCCTTTTTTTCTAACATCTTCTACCAACATAGGTTTCCAACCACCTATTCCTTCCATTATCGCAACATATCTGGTTTTACTCTGCATATATTGATAAAGTTTTTTAACTTTATCATGCGTACTTCCTGTAAGATTAAGTGCTGCTACTTCTGCTTGAAGCGCTGGCGTAACTTCAGAAACAGGGTTGATTAGATTTTGATAAAACCAATTTCCGAATTCATTCCACTGAGTAAGGTTTCCTTTTTTCCCTTCTAATGAAAATTGATCTAATGAAAACTCTGCTCTCGGTAAAAATTCATTTAAACTTGGCGAACGAGGCTCATCTTCTACTGCTGGAACATTAGAAAAACTGTAAAAATATTTTTGTCCATTTTCTGTAAACGAAATTTTCGCAAAATCATTTTCATGCATTTTAGTTCTCAATCTGATTCCAGATTTATTATTAATTACTAAACTGTTTTTTTCTGTAGAAATATTATAGCCATCAATTGGGAAAAAATCTGGCATAAAAACTGTATTTCTAGTCTCTGTGGTATAAGAATACTGTATAGAATACGGATAAGTGATTGACATGTAATTCAGAAACAAAATTCTGCTATCATCATAAAAGGAAAAACTAGGACTATGACTAGCATCTGTAAAATCACTTTTAGAATATTTCTTAATGACTTTTCCGTTTTGGTCTAAAATAGACACTTTTATATTGCTTACCGAAACACTTTTATCATAAGGAATACGAATACTCGAAAAATTTTCACCAGATTTATTCAGTATGGTAATGGTTTTATTGTAAGTCTGCACCATATTATCTATGGCATTTATATCAATAATGGTTTCATCATTTCTTACAACAGCATTGGCTTTATGAAGTAAATTTTCTGGAATCGCAGAAACCGCATAATTTTGAGAAAACAAGAAAGCACTGAAAGACAATAAAATAAAAGAAAAAAAACGGTTCATATAATGGTTTTGATAGTTTTTGCTAAATTTATAAAAATTCTTTTATTAAACAAACCTTTAAGAACTTGATAAAAATCACAAAAAAAGCGAGAAAAAATCTCGCTGTGTGAATTAAAAATTAAAATAAAAAGTTTATGAAGTTTGTGTTTTATTGAGGTGTATTTTGTGGTTTCATTCCGCCTTGTTTTCCTCCTTTTCTCATGGCTTTATTTTTCCATGCGTCTCTTTGTTTCTGCATGTTTTCTAATCTTTGTTTTTGCCATTTATCATATTGTTCAGGCGAAAGGATTTTTTTTATTTCTGCATCATGAGCATCTCTTTTCGCATGCATTTCTTGTTGTCTTTGCTTTCTCATTTCTTCCATTTTTGCTCTATTCGCTTCTCTTTCTGCATTATTTTTTTCCTGTAAAGCTTTTATTTGTTCCACTTGCTTTTTAGAAAGATTAAGTTCTGTGGTCATCTTGTCTAAATGAGCTTGTTGTCTTTCTTTCGATTTCTGAACCATTTCCGCTTTTTTAGCTTCTCTTTGTTCTGGCGTAAGTTCTTGTCTCTCTTGTCCGAACATGAATACTGCACCAAAAATGGCTGCACTTAAAATTATTTTCTTTGTCATTTTTTTTGTAATTATTTGGTTAATTATCTTTTTGATGACATAATCTTACAAAGGTTAAAAGCTAAAAAGCTAAAATTTTGTTAAAAAATTTAGCTGTATTTTTCGATGAGGTTTTTAATGACTTCTTCTGTTTCATCAGGAAAATTGACTTGAATGGGAGCTGCATTATTGAGCCAATGATTTAATTTTTGGTCAAATTCTTTCTCACTCCAAATCACAGTTGCTCCCATTTTTTCGGCAGCCAAAGCATTGCATTGTTGTTCATACTGATGAAACATAGGCACACACAAAAGGTTTTTACCCAAGAATAAAGCTTCAGCGGGACCTTCGAAACCGCCACCCGTTAATAATCCTTCGGATTTTGCTAGAGATTGATTAAATTTTTCATTATTCACCTTATAGACTTCTACATTTTCTTGAGAATAATCTTCGCGAGTATGTTTAGAAAAAACTTGAAATTTTTGGTCTGGATGTTTTGATAATTTTTTCAAAATAAATTCATCTGAATAAGCAGGAAGATAAACCGTGTAATGTCCTAAATTTTCTGGTTTTAAGTTCCTTATTTCCGAACGAATCACAGGAGTTCTGATAAAATCATCATATCGCTCGAAGTGAAATCCCACTTTATCAGTAGCTGGAGCATAATTTTTGAGAATGATTGCACCCAAATGAATTCCAGAAATAATAGGCGTTTTAGGAGACAAAAATGCTGATTGATGACTCAGCGCTACCGATTTTTTTCCTCTCAGTTTACAAGCCCAAGCTGTAACGGGTTCAAAATCATTAATCACCAAATCATAATCTTTCACTGGGAGATTTCTAATATCTTTTATCAATTGTCTGAAATCTGCCTTCCTGAAACTGCTTTTATAATTGATACCGCCATTGGTACCAAAATCAAACCCGAAACCTTTAAACTGATATTTTATTTCTTCATCTAAATTTACGTCGGCTTGTGTTCCACTGATGAGAATATCAAGTTCACCATATTTTTTGAGGATGGGAATAATTTCTCTCGCTCTGGAAACATGTCCGTTTCCTGTTCCTTGAATCGCATATAAAATTTTCATAACTACGAAGTTAGAACAAAAATTTTCTCAAAATTCAAGTTTAAATAAATTTAATGTTAAATAAAAAAAGCGAAACCAAAGTTCCGCTTTTGTGTGAATGTAAAAATTAATTTGATATGAAGAATTACTTCTCTTATTTAACGTAATCAAATCTCGTGCCTAAAAATTGGTTTATGTTTTTTATCATAAAAAATGAGGAACAATAGAATAGTTCCTCATTTAAAAATCAAAATATTGGTATGTAAAGTATGATGTTTCTATCTAAATCCGCCACCTCTGTTTCCGTTTCCGTTGCCATTTCCTCTTCCATTTCCTGAAGAACGATTTTCTGAAGCTTTGTTTTCTTGACCTTGACCTCTAAAACCACCGCTTCTTACTGCGTCATTTCCTCTGTTTTGGTTTTCACTTCTTTGAGGAGAAACACTTCTGAAGCCTTCATTTCTAGATGGTTGTTGACTTTGGTTCCCGTAGTTTCTGTCATTATCATTTCTAGAATCTGAACTTCTAAAACCACCATTATCTCTTAGTCTTTCATCAGATGAACCTGATCTAAAACCTGAATTTTCTCTAGATTTCTCGAAATTTCTATTGTCATTATACGCTCTATCATTATTTCTGAAACCTCCTGTTCTGTAAGCATCATTTTTAAATGTTCTTACATCTACATTTCTATATCTAGGAGTCACATAAACCGTTGGTCTATAATGTTTTACTCTATAATTTTGATAGTAAACAATTGGATTATAGTTTCTATAATATCTTTGATAATATACTACGTAAATTCTAGGACCTAAAATTCTTTCTAATGCAATAAATCTGTCATAATACCATCTGTTAGGATTATATCTGTAATATCTCTGCCAATGTCCATAATTAGAAAAACGTGAGTTTAAGATTCTTATTTCTCTGATTTGATAAGGAGAAAGCCTGAATTCTACAAAAAATCTATCCCAATTGATACTGATAATCGTATTCCTGTAATCATTATAATATCCTCTATATAAATCATTGGTGTAATAATTATTAGGATATTCATAATAATATTCGTCTGGATAATTGTAATCATCATAATAATATTCATAGCCATAATTGTTGCCATAATCATCATTAGGATAATATTGTGCGTATGAAATTCCTGTAACTGATAACGCAGAAACGAGGAATAATTTTGTGAATATAGATTTCATCTTCTTAGTTATTTAAGGTTCTATTATGCATTATTAAAAATACGTGCCAAACTTTCTATTTTTTGATAACGATTAGGGTGTATCTTTTTAAAAACGTAGAATTTAAGCCATATTTACTAACTAAGAATTTGATATAGAAAAATAAAAAAAGTTAAAATCTAAACTCGATTTTAACTTTTTTATTGTGTAACTAAGGAATTTTAATCTCAATTATTGTCTGTTTGATTCACTTACAAACTGTGCAATTTTATTATTAAAATGTTCTTTTTGTAGTAAATCTTCTAGTGCAATATGCATTCTATATCTCCAATAATGAGGGAAAACCGCTGGATTATTGATTCTCTCGTCATCTGCATAAGGATTTACAATTTCATAATCTGTAGCAAAATACTCTTGAATTGGGAAAATCGCTAACATCGCTTGAGAATGTAAATGCTGTTTCATAATAATTTCTGCCAATTCTGGAAGAAGTTCTGAAGGTGCAGTTCCGTATTGATTAAGCTGATTATTATAATAATTCTGCGTAAGTTCTCTATTTTCTTTCCACCATTGTCTTAATGTAGAACTGTCGTGAGAAGAAGCTGTAACTACGTTCATATAACCTGCATTTTGAGGATTGTAATACGGAACATCTTCTTTTGGCGAACGCTGAACTTTGAGCGCTGTAATTCCTAAAGCATCCATCACACCAGGAACACAATCTGGAACCAAACCTAAATCTTCGCCACAAATTAACATATCTGTTGCAGAAAGCAACATTGGTAATTTTTCCATGGCTTTTTCATGCCAAAGTCCATCTTGTCTTCTGAAGAAATAATCGATATACAATTCATGCAATGCATTCTTTTCCCAATCAGAAAGATGTTGATATGAAGACGTTTTTTGAATATTAAATCTTGGGTGATAAACAATGTCTTCACCATTATTTTCCGTTAAGAATAACACATTTGCTGCAAGTGAAATCAGTTTTTCTTCCATCCAATCTCTAGGATGAGTTTTAAAATAATCTACTAATTTTCTTTGCGAATCATATTCTGGTTTGAAATGATACACGCCATTTTCTTGATACAAGAAATGTTCTGCAATCGCCTCTTTTTCGTAACCGAAATTATCCCAAAGAATTTGGTCATTGATAAAAGGTCTGCAATATCTATCATAATTAAATGGAATATGTCTTGCCGAAAACTCTTGCAAAGTCACAGGAACCGCAGGATAAAAATATCCTAAAATCCCTTGTGTAGCAGTCATTGGCATTCTCCAAATTCTGAAAAATCCTAGAATATGGTCTATTCTCATCGCATCGAAATAGCGCGCAATTACGTTAAAGCGTTTTTTCCACCAATCGTAATTGTTTTCTTTCATTACTTCCCAATTATACGTTGGGAATTCCCAGTTTTGACCTAAATCAGAAAATTCATCAGGTGGTGCTCCCGCTTGAAAATCCATCCCGAAGAGTTCTGGCTCTGTCCACGCATCGGTAGAAAATCTGTAAATACCGATTGGTAAATCTCCTTTCAGAGAAATTCCTAAACCGTGAGTGTAATCTACAGCGTCTTTTAACTGCAAATGCAACTGATATTGCACCCAAGAATGAAGCATTACACCTTCAAATTCGGCATGTTTTGCATCAAAAAATTGAGAAATTTTTCCTGCAACGTATTTTTTATGCGTTTTCCAATTATTGAAATTCGGAGTGTTATTTTTGTCTCTTAAAACACAAAAAGCAGCATAAGGTTTCAGCCAATCTGCATTTTCATTCAAGAATTTTAAGAAATCTTTGTCTTTAAGAATTTCAGATTTATTTTCTTCAAAAACAGCTTTGATGAATTTCCATTTTCCTGAAATCATTTGTTCATAATCCACAAACTTTTCAGCATTTAATTCATCTTTTTTGTGCTTATATTCTACTTTTAAATTTTCTGGAATTGAATACTGCAAATTTTCTAAACTCAAATACTGAGGATGCAATGCATACACCGAAATCGCCGCATAAGGATAAGAATCCGTCCAACTGTAATTTGCTGTAGTATCATTAATAGGTAAAATCTGAATGATAGAAAGATTGGTTTTATGAGCCCAATCTGCTAATTTTTTAATATCTGTAAATTCCCCAACTCCAAAACCGCTTTCGCTTCTTAAACTGAAAACAGGAATGGCAACTCCAGCTGCTTTGTATAATTGTTCGGCATTAAATCTGAAATAATGATCTGCGTGAACTTGCAAAACTTCCGCATCCTGATTAGGGAAAGCTAATCTGTTTTCACCGTATTCTACTGCAATAACTTCACCTTTTTTCTCGTCGAAAATCCCGTATTTATACTGTACAAATTCTTTTTGTTTTTTTAAATCTACTGCCAATTCCCAAACGCCAACAGATGTTTGAGCCATTTTTGGGGCGTCAGCATAATTCCAGTTTCCCAAAGCTTCATTATTTCCTAGAATCACAACCTTCCAATCAGGCGAATACAGCGGCGCTTCTATTCTGAAATGATGCGTATGTTTTTTAAGAATGGCAACTTTCTCTGCTTTGAAATCTCCTAGTTTATTTCGAAGAATCTTATTATTGAGATAGTTTTCGGGGAAATTTTTATTGTTCCAGACATCGTAAATGTTATACTCTTGGAAATTATTCACAAAATTCAATCGATGATGGCAAATCTCCTCATTAATGATTTGATTATTAGCATCTAGAACCAAATATTTGTATTCTATAGATTTAGAGAAAAAATCGATTTCGCCCTTCCAATTTCTATTATCGGAGAAATGAAGGTCATGTGTTTTCACATTTTTCCCTTCAGAAACTTGAATGGCTAACCTCTGCCCAAACTCAGTTCCATAATTAATAGTGAAATATAATTTCATTTTTTTCGTTTTTCAAATCACGAATTTACAAAAATATATATGCTTTAGAAAAAATTAATTATATGATTTTTAATTTGTTTTCAAGGAAAAGAAAACAAAAAGCTTCAGAAAATCTCTGAAGCTTTTACTATATTTTAGTTTTTTTTTTAATTTAAAACGTAAGAAGTACCTTCTCTTCCGTCTTTCAGTTCTATACCTTGTTCTAATAACTTATCACGAATTTGGTCAGAAAGTTCAAAATTTTTGGCTTTTCTGGCTTGATTTCTTAATTCAATTAAAACTTGTAATGTTTGGTCCAATTTTGAATTGTTATTTTCTTCAATATTTTGTAAACCTAAAACATCAAATACAAAAGCATTCATCAAGGTTTTTAATTCTTCTAAATCTTCAGAAGTAATATTTTCTTTTCCATCTTTTAGTTTAAAAATAAAACTTACCGCTTCAAAAAGATGAGAAATTAAAATTGGCGAATTGAAATCATCATTCAAAGCATCATAACATTTTTCTTTCCAAGAATTTAAATTAAAATCGCTTTCTGCTTTCTGCTTTCCTCTTTCCGCCGATTGCTGATTGCTGATTGCTGAAAGCGTTTTCAAAGACTCCATCAATCGTTGAAATCCCTTTTCTGAAGCCAACATTGCTTCATTTGAAATATCGAGAACACTTCTGTAATGCGCTTGTAAAAAATTAAAACGAACTACAGTTGGATGAAACGGTTTTTCAAAAAAATCATTTTCACCAGAAATTAATTGATGCGGAAGAATATAGTTTCCTGTAGATTTACTCATTCTTTGTCCGTTCATGGTCAGCATATTCGCATGCATCCAATATTTCACTGGCGAAACACCGTTGCAACCTTTTCCTTGAGCAATTTCGCATTCGTGGTGCGGAAATTTAAGATCCATTCCACCTCCATGAATATCAAATTGTTCGCCTAAATATTTAGTAGACATCGCAGTACATTCAAGATGCCAACCTGGAAAACCTTCTCCCCAAGGTGAAATCCATTTCATAATATGTTCTGGACTTGCTTTTTTCCAAAGGGCAAAATCCTGTGGATTTTTCTTTTCGTTTTGTCCGTCTAAATCACGAGTATTGGCAAAAAGTTCGTCTATATTTCTTTTGGAAAGTTCGCCATAATTTCCGCCTTTTTCGTTGTAAGTTCTTACATCGAAATACACAGAACCGTTACTTTCATAAGCCAAACCTTTTTCGATTAAATCTTTAGTCAATTCAATTTGTTCGATAATGTGACCAGTTGCAGTTGGTTCAATCGTTGGAGGCAAAAGATTAAATTTTTCTAAAACTTTATGAAAATCTACGGTGTACTTTTGCACAATTTCCATAGGTTCTAGTTTTTCGAGACGAGACTGCTTAACGAAACGGTCGTTATTTACATCTCCATCATCTGTTAAATGTCCTGCATCTGTAATATTTCTTACGTAACGAACATCATAACCCAAATGTTTCAAACTTCTATAAATGAAGTCGAAATTCATAAAAGTTCTCACGTTTCCAAGGTGCACATTGCTGTAAACGGTAGGTCCACAAACGTACATTCCTACTTTGTTGCCGTTAATAGGTGAGAAAATTTCTTTTTCCGCAGAAAGCGAATTGTATATTTTAAGTTGCATAATTTTTTAGGTTGAGGTAAAGTTTAAGATAAAAGTTGAAAACATAAAAATCAGCAACAACAAATAATTGTAGTTGTAAAAATCTGGTGTGATATTTTTTTAAATCTGGTCATAATTTATGTGGATTGATCATTATATGACTCTAATTTCCAAATTCCTTTATCTTTTAAAAATTGAGTTTCAATATAAATTCCATTATCTTTTCCTTTCAAAATAATTTTTACTGAATCTTTAGAAATTTTCTTCTCCATAGAAACTTCATTTTCATCTATTTTGAGAAACTCATAGTCTTTTTCTTCAAAACTATTTTCTTCTGTTATTAAATTATCTGTATTAAAAACTCTAATTTTCAAAGGAAAAACAACTCGTTGTTTTTGAAAAACAGAATCTTTTTTAAATTTTTCAAAAAAAGTATTGAAATCTTCTTCTACAGTTAATACTTGATTCTCTTGAGACTTAAAATTATATTCAATTTTTTGGTCTTGACAATTTGAAAATATGATTAAAATAAATATTAGTAGTATTTTCTTCATTTCTAAAATTTTCAAATTATCTTATTTTCAAATTATCCAATTGTATTTAATCCAATTTCGCATGACTTCCTACATAATGTAAGAATTCTTGTCTGGTAATAGGATTAGTTCTAAAAATTCCGCTTAATTCTGCCGTGATGGTAGAACTTGCGGTGTCTTTTATTCCTCTGCAATTTACACAAAGGTGTTTTGCATCAATAATACAAGCTACATCTTTCGTTCCGAGAGCTTCTTTCAGCGCATCTACAATCTGCATCGTTAATCTTTCCTGAACTTGCGGACGTTTTGCGTAATAATCTACAATTCTATTGATTTTAGAAAGCCCAATTACGTCTCCGTTTGAAATATACGCAACGTGCGCTTTGCCAATAATGGGTAAAAAATGATGCTCACAGAAAGAATACACCGTTATATCCTTCTCTACCAGCATTTGTCTATACTTATATTTATTACTGAAAGTAGAAATCCCTGGTTTGTTTTCTGGCAAAAGTCCACCAAAAATTTCGTTTACATACATCTTAGCAACACGTTTTGGTGAATCTTTAAGAGAATCATCGGTCATATCAAGACCCAAAGTGTGCATAATCTCTGCAAACTTTTCTTCTATAATTTTTATTTTTTCTTCTGGTGTCTTTACAAAAGCATCCTCACGAAGCGGAGTATGGTCTTTGCCTGTAAAAACATCATCATCGTTTTCAAAAAAGTTACTCATAGTCTGAAATAATGTCACAAAATTAAGAATTAATCTCTAAATCGTATCACTAAAATATTATTAGACTGATTTACAATAATTTAAAATCAAAATATATGAAAAAAATTTGTATTGGCACAGAATTTTATATATTTGCACTTGAATTAACAAAAATTTTTAAAACAAATTGCTATGTCAGACATTACATCAAGAGTAAAAGCTATCATCGCAGATAAGCTAGACGTGGAAGAAACAGAAGTAACTCCTGAAGCAAGCTTCACTAATGATTTAGGTGCAGATTCTTTAGATACTGTAGAATTAATTATGGAATTTGAAAAAGAATTCAACATTCAGATTCCTGATGATCAGGCAGAAAAAATCACTACTGTAGGTCACGCAATCGCTTATATTGAAGAAGTTATCAAACAATAATTTTTATTACAAAAATTAACAAAACTATGGAATTGAAGAGAGTTGTAGTAACAGGATTTGGTGCAATTACACCAATTGGTAATAATGCTCAAGAGTATTGGGAAAACCTTGTAAAAGGTGTAAGTGGCGCTGCTCCTATCACTCTCTTCGATTCTACTAACTTCAAAACAAAATTTGCTTGTGAGGTTAAAAACTTCAATCCTCTAGATCATTTTGAAAAAAAGGAAGCAAAAAAAATGGACCGAAACACTCAACTCGGTGTGGTGGCAGCTCGTGAAGCTGTTTCACATTCTAGAATTATCGAAGATCAAGTAGATAAAAACAGAGTGGGTGTAATCTGGGGTTCAGGAATTGGAGGTTTAGAAACTTTCGAAACCGAAGTTCTAGGCTGGGCAAAATCTGAAGGAATACCTAGATTTAATCCTTTCTTCATTCCAAAAATGATTGCGGATATTACTCCGGGTCATGTTTCTATGGAATACGGTTTTCATGGACCTAATTATACTACAGTTTCTGCGTGTGCATCTTCTACAAATGCATTGATAGATGCTAAAATGCTTCTCCAATTAGGAAAAGCAGACGTAATTGTATGTGGAGGTTCAGAAGCTGCTGTTACCGCATCTGGAATGGGAGGATTTAATTCTATGATGGCTCTTTCTACAAGAAATGATGATTATAAAACTGCTTCTAGACCATTTGACAAAGACAGAGATGGATTTGTTCTAGGAGAAGGTGCAGGTTGTATCATCCTTGAAGAGTATGAACATGCTAAAAAACGTGGCGCTACCATTTACGCAGAACTTGCAGGTGGTGGTTTAAGTGCAGATGCGTATCATATGACTGCACCTCATCCAGAAGGATTAGGCGCTTATCTAGTGATGAAAAATTGTTTAGAAGACGCTGGTGTAACTCCAGATGAAGTAGACCACATCAATATGCATGGTACCTCTACTCCATTAGGAGATATTGCAGAATCTAATGCAATTGTTAAACTATTAGGCGAGCATGCATTTGATATTCAAATAAACTCTACTAAATCTATGACTGGTCACCTTCTTGGTGCAGCTGGTGTAATAGAAGCTATAGCAGCGTTAGGAACTATTTTACATGGTATTGTTCCTCCTACTATTAACCATTTTACTGATGACGAAAACATTGACAGCAGATTAGATTTTACATTTAACCACGCTGTAAAAAAAGATGTAAAAGTAGCCATGAGTAATACCTTTGGTTTCGGAGGTCACAATGCTTGCGTTCTATTCAAGAAATTATAATGGGCTTAAAAAATTCATTACAAAAATTTCTACTTAAAAGACCTTTCAAAAAAAAGACTGAAAAAGAAAAGCTACTTTCTGCCAGAGTTAGTAAAATAATTGGGCAGAATGTAAAAAATCTTGATTACTATCATGAAGCTTTTTCTCTGAAAATTCCTAATAAAACTATAGGAGCTAAAAACTACGAAAGATTAGAATTTTTAGGAGATGCAGTCTTAGGAAGCATCATTTCTTGCTACCTTTATAAAAATTATCCTGTTGCCAATGAAGGATTTCTTACCCAAATGAAATCAAAAATTGTCAATCGAAAAAACCTTAACTCTCTAGGCGAAAAACTGAAGCTTAGAGATTTTATTCAAAATGGTGGAAATGGTAATTTAGGTGAAAACATTTCGGGGAATCTCTTCGAAGCCTTTATTGGTGCGCTATATTTAGACACCAATTATGAAACTTGCGAAAAAATTGTTTTAGAAAAATTGTTTACCGATAAACATATCGAAAAACTAGAAAACAAAATCGTAAGCTACAAAGGATTATTGCTAGAATGGAGTCAAAAGAAAAAGGTGACAATAAAGTATGATATCACCGAAGAAACTTTGCCCAATAAGAACCTTCTATTTAAGAGTTGTATCTACTTAAATAATGTAAAAATCTCTTCTGCCACAGAAACTTCTAAGAAAAAAGCAGAAGAAAAAGCAGCACAAAGAGCGTTTTACTCCTTAAATAAAAAAGAACACATTGTTGAAAAGCAAAAAAATATTTCTTGACCTAGAAGATGATGAACCAATGGACATTGGTTTACTTAGATTGGCTAAAAAATTACCCGATCACGAAATATTTTTCGAAATTAACAAAATAAATCCCTTCCAATTCGTAAGAACAGACGACTTAAAAATAAAACAGTTTTGTTTTACAAAATTCGAAGGATATCATAAAGAAACTAAAAATTGCTATTCTATAGTATCTAACAAATCAGCACCATTACGAAAAAAAACAGACAACGAACTCTTTGCACAGACTGAAGAAATCAAATTTCTGATGCCCAAAAATAAAGATGTAGACTACATTATTTATGCAAAGGATAGTTTTAAAGATTTTTCACTAATTTTGCTGCCAGAAAACATCATGTTTCAAATACAAGATTTTTCTTTACAACCCAATAGCGAACTATACAAGCTAATTAATTATTATGAATAAGAGAGCGAAAAAAACCAAAGTAATCGCAACATTAGGACCTGCTTCTTCTACGAAAGAAATCATGCTAGAACTGGTAAAAGCTGGAGCCGATGTTTTTAGAATAAATTTTTCTCATGCCGATTACGAACTGGTTAAGAGAAATGTAGACATTATTAGAGAAATCAATCAAGAATACGGTTATAACATCTCTATTTTAGGAGATTTACAAGGTCCTAAATTAAGAGTAGGTGTGGTAAAAGAAGGCTCTTTCCTTAATCCAGGAGACGTACTTACCTTTACCAATGAGCCTTGCGAAGGAGATTCAACCAAAGTATTCATGACTTACGAAAAATTCCCGCAAGACGTAAAAGTTGGCGAAAGAATCCTTATTGACGATGGGAAATTAGTTTTCGAAGTTATCGAAACCAACCAAAAAGATACCGTAAAAGCAAAAACGATTCAAGGTGGACCATTAAGCTCTAAAAAAGGAGTGAATTTACCAAACACCAATGTTTCTCTTCCTGCTTTGACAGAAAAAGACATCGAAGATGCTAAATTCATGATTGAAAATGAATTCGACTGGATTGCACTTTCATTCGTTCGTCATGCTCAAGACATTATTGATTTAAAGAAATTAATTCAAGCGCATTCTGATTTCAAAATTCCAATTATTGCAAAAATTGAAAAACCAGAAGGTGTAAAAAATATTGACGAAATTCTTCTAGAATGTGACGGATTAATGGTTGCACGTGGAGATTTAGGTGTAGAAGTTCCAATGGAAGAAGTTCCTGTCATTCAGAAAAAATTAGTAGACAAAGCCAGATATTACTCTAAACCAGTAATTATCGCTACGCAAATGATGGAAACCATGATCAGTAGCCTTACTCCAACTAGAGCCGAGGTAAATGACGTAGCAAACAACGTATTAGACGGTGCTGATGCGGTGATGCTTTCTGGTGAAACTTCTGTAGGAAAATATCCAGTAGATGTAGTTAAAAACATCACAAAGATCATTAAGAATATAGAATCTACTAATCTTTACGAAAAGAAAAATGATATTATAGAAAAAATAACTTGTGTAGACGATCGTTTCGTAACAGATATGGTTTGTCTAAACGCAGTTAAAATTGCAGAAACTACTGGTGCAGCAGCCATTATTACGCTTACTCACTCTGGTTACACTGCTTTCCAAATTTCTGCACACAGACCTACTTCTAGAATTATCGTTTTCAGTTCAAACAGAAGAGTTCTTACCATGCTGAACCTTTTATGGGGAGTAAGAGCGTTCTACTATGACATGAACAAATCTACAGACGAAACGGTAATCCAAGTGAACATGTTAACACATCATTATGGCTATGTAGAAAAAGGAGATTTCGTAGTAAATCTCAATGCAATGCCAGTTTATGAAGGTGGAAAAACCAATACACTCAGATTAACAAATATATAAAATAAAAGCTCCATAATGGACTGCCCCCAAAAAGTTAGACACTTTTTAGGGGCATTTTTTATGGGGAAAAGTAAATATTCATTAGACTTTAAATTAAAAGCTATAAAGAGATATCACAAAGGGGATATTGGAACAGACGATTTAGGAAAACGCATTGGAGTTTGTGGTTCCTTGGTTCGTAAATGGATAAAATTTTATGAACTTTATGGAGTTTCAGGACTTGTTCGGCTTTCCAATACGCATTACACAAAAGATTTTAAATTAAAGATTTTATCAGTAATTGAGAAAGAGAATTTAAGTTTAAAAGAAGCGTCGAGAAGGTTTAATATTCCTGCGGAGTCCAGTATTCTTAGTTGGCAGCGTAATTACAAAAAAAATGGTATTTTAGGTTTAGAAAACATACCCAGAGGAAGACCTAAAACCATGAGTAATTACACGCGAAAAAAAAAGAAAACAGGCAAACCCTTAACAAGGGAGGAAGAACTGTTGGAGAGGATTTATTATTTAGAAGCCGAGAACGCCATTTTAAAAAAGTTAGACGCCTTAATTCAGGAAAGGAAAAATCCAAAGCCATCGAAGAGTTAAGGCAGGACTTTGATTTAGCAGTACTACTGCATTGTACATCGATGGCAAGAAGCAGTTTTTATTACTATCAAAAACGCTTTCAAATGAAAGATAAATATGCGGAAATAAAAGAAATGATTAAGCAGATTTATCATCGTCACAAAGGAAGGTTGGGCTATAGAAGAATTACTTTGCTTTTGAAAGAAAAAGGAATTTTGATTAATCACAAAACTGTTTTACGACTTATGAAAATATTAGGTTTAAAGAGTATTATCCGAGTGAAGAAATATAAATCTTACAAGGGAGAGCAAGGGAAAATTGCGCCCAATGTTCTACAGAGGAATTTCAAATCGGACACTCCTAATCAGAAATGGGCAACCGATGTTACAGAGTTTAATGTATCGGGTAATAAACTTTATCTATCTCCAATCATCGATTTATTTAATGGTGAAATTGTCAGTTTTGACTTATCTGAAAGACCTGTGTTTAGCCAAATCATCAGAATGCTAAAGAAATCATTCAGAAAAGTAAAATCTACACAAAACATCATTCTACATTCTGATCAAGGTTGGCAATATCAAATGAAACATTACCAAAACTTGTTAAAAGAAAAAGGTATTATTCAAAGTATGTCCCGAAAAGGAAACTGTTTGGACAATGCGGTGATAGAAAACTTTTTTGGAACGATAAAATCAGAAATGTTTTATGCCAGAAAGTTTGGTTCCATTCAGGAACTTAAGATGGAAATAGTGAAGTACATTCACTATTACAACAATGATAGAATAAGACTCAATCTCAAAGGAAAGAGTCCGGTACAGTACCGAACTCTTTCCTTTGAAAATATTGTTTAATTTTGTCTAAACTTTTGGGTGCAGTCTATAATTTTGGAGCTTTTTTATTTTTTTAAATTTCTAAAATTTTCCGATAATGGTTTTGGGAGCGGTAAATTCTTTGAGCGCATACAGAGACAATTCTACTCCATATCCAGAATTCTTTCTTCCGCCAAAAGGCAATCTTACATCTGAACGAAAAATTTGATTAATTGCCACGCCTCCGCTTTCTAAATTCTCTGCGAAAAACAAAGCTCTTTCTTTATTTGAGGTGAAAACGGCGTTTCCTAATCCAAACATGGTATTATTGGCAATTTGTAAAGCTTCTTCATCATTTTTTACTTTAAAAACCATTGCCAATGGACCAAATAATTCTTCCTGAGCAATAGGATTTTCTGGATTCATTTCTAAAATTCCTGGTTTAAAAGCCATATTTCCTACAGATTCTAATGCTACAATAGCTTTCGCTCCGTTGTTAAGCGCTTTTTGATATTGTTTTTCTAAATCTGAAGCCAAATCTTCTCTCGCCATTAATCCTAACTTCGTTTCTTCATTCATAGGATTTTCTGGTTGGTATTTTTGATACTCTTCTGTGAATTTTTCTACAAAATTTTGATATATTTTTTCGTGAATGACAAATCTTTTCCCAGCTACACAAGTTTGACCGTTATTCTGTAATCTTGCTTGTGCTCCTTCTTTTGCTGCTTTAGAAACATCTGCATCTTCACAAACAATAAAAGCATCACTTCCACCTAATTCCAAAACACATTTTTTTAAATTTTTCCCTGCAGTTTCGGCAATTTTTCTTCCTGCAGCTTCACTACCTGTAAGAGAAACGCCTCTAATAATCGGATGAGCAATCATTTCTTCTACTTGCGTGTGAGAAACTTTTAAAAAGGTAAAAATACCTTTTGGAAAACCTGCTTTCTCGAAAATTTCTTGCATGGTTTCACCTGATTTTTCACAAATTGAAGCATGTTTTAGCACGATTACATTTCCTGCTAAAATGGTAGGAACTGCAAATCTAATCGCTTGCCAAAAAGGAAAATTCCATGGCATAACGCCCAAAATAACGCCCAAAGGTTCGTGATGGATTTCGGAAATTTGAAACTCTGTTTCTAATTGTTCCGTTTTCAGTACATTTTCTGCGGCCGCATAATAATCACATAATACTGCACATTTTTCTATTTCTGAAACAGATTGCGAAATCGGTTTATTCATTTCTTTGGTTATAATTTCGCCAAATTCTTGTTTTCTATCATTCAGAATTTCAGATAGTTGAGTGAAATGTTTTTGTCTTTCTTCAAATGGAATTTTTTTCCATTTTTGGAAAGCGTCTTGAGAATTTTGTAATTTATTTTGAAGGAATTGTTCCATAATTTTTGATTAAAAAAGTGTACAAAGATACTGTACCAAAGCCTAAACGTGGTTTTGCCAAAGATAAAAATTTTAAATGCTTATCATTTAAAAAAGTGAAAATAAAACCGAAACCAATTTCTAGCCCTGATTGAGCGATATGTTTGAGCTCTTTTTGTTTTTTTTTAGATATTTCGACTTCACTCAATATGACAAAAAAAACAAAAAAGCGAGTAGCGAAAGCAGGACTGAAAGTGAAAGAAAACAGAAAACGTGTTGCTCCTAAAAATTTTAATTATTGGACAAATCACGATTTGTCCCTACGAAATCATAAACCACTCATTTACCAAACTGGCAGCTAATCTGGCGGTTCTCTCGGCAATGTCAAAATCTGGATTTACCTCCGCAACATCTAGCGCGACCAATTTTTCTGACTTCAAAATATGTCTGTAAAAATGTAGAAAAGTAGCATCTGCAAAGATTCCGTTGTACGCAGCAGCCGAAACTCCGGGCGCAATAGACGCGTTGAAAACATCCATGCAAATGGTGAGATACAATTGGTCTACCGAAAGAATTAGTTCATCTATTTGATGATAGATTTTAGGTAGATTTTCAAAAAAAATTTCGTCTGCCAAAATGTATTTCATCCCGAATTGATGGGCAGTATCAAACAACTTTAATGTATTAGAATTTTTCTGAATCCCGATGTGCAATGAATGAATTTCTCCTTCTTGGGCGATTTGCCAAAAACCCGTTCCAGAGCTTGCTCCTACTCCATTTTCTGGTTCACGGTTATCAAAATGTGCATCGAGATTGATTATGCCAATTTTTTGGTTTGGAAATGCTTTTTTGATGCCAGAATAATGCGCAAAAGTCACTTCATGGCCGCCTCCTAAAACAATTGATTTTCCATTTTTTTGCAGAATTTTAGAAACTTTTTCAGCAAGATTTTCTTGGCTTTTTTCTAAATTTTGGTCTTCGCTAGTGATATTTCCGAAATCTAATAATTTAAAATCTGGAGAAACTACAGGAAAATTGCTCATATTTTTTCGAATGATGTCTGGAGCTTTGGCAGCGCCAATTCTTCCTTTGTTTCTTCTAACGCCTTCATCTACCGCAAAACCATGCAAAACGAAATTATTCGGTGAAATATTTTCATAGTTCTCCACTATTTCTACTCGTTGAAATACTCTGTGATGAAGCGGTGAATCTCCATCGTTACGTCCTTGCCAAATGTTGTCCATGTTTAATTAAATTTTTTCTCCATCAATATATACTTCACTTGCCACCAAACTTCCTTGATTGTATAAAATATTTTGAAAATTGTCAGTTTCAAAAACTACAAAATCTGCCTTCATTCCTTTTTTCAGAATTCCTCTATCAGTCAAATTTAATGCTTTTGCCGCACGGAATGTAATTCCAGCTAAAACTTCGGCAGTGCTTAACTTCTGAAAAGTGGCTAAAATGGAAGCTTGGGTAATGAGATTTCCCATTGGTGCTGAACCGGGATTCCAATCACTTGCAATAGCGAGAATTCCGTTTTTATCTAAAATTTTTCTCGCTGGGGTAAAAGGTTCTCCCAAACCTAAACTCGCACCAGGAAGTGCCACTGCAACGGATTCTGAATTGGCTAAATATTGTATATCTTCATCAATTGTCGCTTCTAAATGGTCTGCTGAAACAGCACCAACTTCCACTGCAATTCTAGAACTTCCCGCTGTAAATTGGTCTGCATGAACGGTGATTTCAAAACCTAATTCTTTTGCTTTTTCTAAAAATTTTCGGCTTTCTTCTGGTTGAAATGCGGATTTTTCGATGAAAATATCTACTCTTTTCGCTAAATTTTCTTCTTTTACTTTTGGTAGAATTTCATCAACAATATATTGTAAGTATTCTTCATTACTCCCTTCAAAATCTCTTGGTTTTAAATGCGCAGAAAGACAAGTTGGGATTAAAGTTGCTTTGGTTTTAGTTTGTGCTTGTTGAATCACGCGAAGCATTTTCAGTTCACTTTCTACATTCAATCCGTAACCAGATTTGATTTCAATAGTCGTAATTCCCAGTGAAATTAAGCGATTGATTCTTTCTAATAGTTTTTCTAAAAGTTCGTCTTCGGAAGCATTTCTGGTATGCTTAACCGAACTCCAAATTCCACCACCTTTTTCTGCAATTTCTAGATAAGTTTTCCCTGCATTGCGCATGGCAAAATCATTGGCTCTGTTTCCTCCAAAACAAATATGCGTGTGACAATCTATGAATGCGGGAAGAAGGATTTGAGGTTCGAGGTTCGAGGTTCGAGGTTCGAGTTCAGCGTTTGGGAAGTCAGATTTCAATTTTTCAAAATCACCAATTGCTTCAATTAAATTTTCGTTGTTAATTAAAATTCCGCCGTTTTCGATAATTTCTAATTGTTCATCAGAGAGTTTTCCTCGAAGTGGAAGATTATTGAGTGTAAGAATTTGTTTGAAAGGACCTATGAGTTTCATAATTGTAAAAATAAACAATTTGTTCTTTTGTCTTGATACAAAAGAACCAAAAATTGCCTCCTTTATGTCGGCGAATACTATTTCAAGACTTGAATCCTCGGCTAAAAATTTCAAAATAATTCTAAAATCCCTGAAACTCGCTCCACCACATTCCCAACAATGCTCAAACAGCAGGAATTTTTTAACGAATTATTTCAAAATTTTCTTAACGCCTCCGAATTCTATGTCGTAAATTGAGCAAAAAACAATAAATTTGAAGATATAATTTTCACTGATGCCAGATTTTTTACACGCAGATAAAGAAAATTTCTCTGATGAGGAATTAATGCAGGAAGAACAGATTCGTCCACAAAGTTTTAAGGATTTTGCGGGACAAAGAAAAACGTTGGATAATTTAGAGGTTTTCGTGGCGGCTGCTAAAAATAGAGGTGGCGCTTTAGACCACGTGCTTTTACACGGGCCTCCAGGTTTGGGAAAAACAACTTTGGCGCATATTATTGCCAATGAACTAGGCGTAAATTGTAAAATTACTTCGGGACCAGTTTTAGATAAACCCGGAAGTTTGGCTGGACTTTTAACGAATTTGGAAGAAAACGACGTGCTTTTCATTGATGAAATTCACCGACTTTCGCCTGTGGTGGAAGAATATTTGTATTCTGCCATGGAAGATTATAAAATCGACATTATGCTGGAAACAGGTCCAAATGCACGTTCTGTACAAATTGGCTTGAATCCTTTTACTTTAGTTGGCGCCACTACGCGTTCTGGAATGCTCACAAAACCAATGTTGGCAAGATTTGGGATTCAATCTCGATTAGAATATTATACGGTAGAACTTTTGGGAATGATTATCGAGAGAAGTGCAAGAGTTTTAGGCGTTCCCATTTATGAAGATGCAGCACTAGAAATTGCGAGAAGAAGCAGAGGAACTCCGAGAATTGCCAATGCACTATTGCGCAGAGTTCGAGATTTTGCAGAAATTAAAGGAAACGGCGAAATTGAAATTGAAATTACCAAGTTTGCTCTCAATTCTCTGAATGTAGATGAATATGGATTGGATGATATGGACAATAAAATTATGCGCGTAATGATAGAAAATTTCAAAGGGAAACCCGTTGGGATTTCTGCTTTGGCAACTTCTATTGGCGAAAATCCAGAAACTTTGGAAGAAGTTTACGAACCGTTTTTGATTCAGGAAGGTTTTATCATCAGAACTCCAAGAGGAAGAGAAGTTACAGAAAAAGCTTACAAACATTTAGGAATTTCGAGGCCGAAAAACCCAGGAGAACTTTTTTAGGTTGAGGCAAAGAGTTAGGTTAAGAAAATGAAAAATATAAACTATCAGAAAATTAATTAAATTAGTAAAAATCACACTTTATATGAAACTTTACCCTATACAATGCGGAAATTTTAAATTAGACGGCGGTGCTATGTTTGGCGTCGTCCCGAAATCTCTTTGGGAACGTACCAATCCTGCAGATTCTAAAAATTTAATTGAACTGGGAACTCGTTCTCTTTTGGTGGAAGATGGCAAAAAACTCATCTTAATAGACTGTGGTTTAGGAAATAAGCAAGATGAGAAGTTTTTCGGACATTATTCGCTTTATGGAGACGAATCTTTAGACAAAAATTTAAAAAAATTCGGGTTTGTAAGAGAAGATATTACCGATGTTTTTTTGACGCACCTTCACTTTGACCATTGTGGTGGCGCCATTGAATGGAATGATGATAAATCTGGTTATAGACCAGCTTTTAAGAACGCACAGTTTTGGACGAACGAAAATCATTGGCAATGGGCAACTGAACCTAATCCTCGTGAAAAAGCAAGTTTCTTGAAGGAAAACATTTTGCCGATGCAAGAAAGCGGACAATTGCAATTCCTGCCTACTCCAAAAACTGGAAATTATGGTTTTGCACCAGATTTGAAAATGGATGTTATTTTTGTAGACGGACATACAGAAAAACAAATGCTTCCTGTAATTCAATATCAAGAAAAAACGATTGTTTTTGCAGCAGATTTAATTCCAACAGCGGGTCACATTCCGCAAGTTTACGTGATGGGATATGACACGAGACCGCTTCTTACCATGGAAGAAAAAGGAAAATTTTTGAAGCAATGTGTAGAGAATGAATATTTACTGTTCTTCGAACACGATGCTCATCATGAATTGGCCAGTCTGAAAATGACTGAAAAAGGCGTGAAGCTAGATGAAACGTTCAGTTTTAACGAAGTTTTTGGGTATTAATTTGCGGCAAGTTAGAAGATGGAAGCTGGAAGTTTACATACTGCAAAAAAAATTATTGGAATTACGGGCGGAATAGGAAGTGGAAAATCAACAGTTTCTAAATTTATAGAAGAGTTGGGATTTCCCGTTTATGATTCTGATTTTTGGGCAAAAGAATTGGTGAATATAGACGAAAATCTAAAGTCTAGAATTATAGAACTTCTTGGCGAAGAATCTTATGACGAAAACGGAAAATACAACCGGAAATTTGTTGCTGAAAAAGTTTTTGACCATCAAGAATTGCTTTTACAACTCAACCAAATCATTCACCCTGCGGTGAAAATTCATTTTGAAAATTGGGTAAATGCTCAAACCGCAGAATTTGTCTTCAAAGAAACGGCTTTGCTTTTTGAATTAAAATTGAATGAAAGTTGTTATCAATCAATTTTGGTTACTGCTGATGAAAACATCAGAATAAAAAGAGTGATGGATAGAGATGGCAGAACATACCGAGAAGTAAAAGAAATCATCGATAAACAAATGCCTGAAGTTGACAAAGTGAAATTAGCGGATTTTGTGATTCAAAATAATACTGATTTAGAGTCTTTAAAGGAATTTACTCATCAAGTTACAGACGAGTTACAACGAATGGATTTGTAAATTATAATTTAAAAAAATAAGAAAACCTTGAGATGAATGGACTGCCCCCAAAAAGTTAGACACTTTTTAGGGGCATTTTTTATGGGGAAAAGTAAATATTCATTAGACTTTAAATTAAAAGCTATAAAGAGATATCACAAAGGGGATATTGGAACAGACGATTTAGGAAAACGCATTGGAGTTTGTGGTTCCTTGGTTCGTAAATGGATAAAATTTTATGAACTTTATGGAGTTTCAGGACTTGTTCGGCTTTCCAATACGCATTACACAAAAGATTTTAAATTAAAGATTTTATCAGTAATTGAGAAAGAGAATTTAAGTTTAAAAGAAGCGTCGAGAAGGTTTAATATTCCTGCGGAGTCCAGTATTCTTAGTTGGCAGCGTAATTACAAAAAAAATGGTATTTTAGGTTTAGAAAACATACCCAGAGGAAGACCTAAAACCATGAGTAATTACACGCGAAAAAAAAAGAAAACAGGCAAACCCTTAACAAGGGAGGAAGAACTGTTGGAGAGGATTTATTATTTAGAAGCCGAGAACGCCATTTTAAAAAAGTTAGACGCCTTAATTCAGGAAAGGAAAAATCCAAAGCCATCGAAGAGTTAAGGCAGGACTTTGATTTAGCAGTACTACTGCATTGTACATCGATGGCAAGAAGCAGTTTTTATTACTATCAAAAACGCTTTCAAATGAAAGATAAATATGCGGAAATAAAAGAAATGATTAAGCAGATTTATCATCGTCACAAAGGAAGGTTGGGCTATAGAAGAATTACTTTGCTTTTGAAAGAAAAAGGAATTTTGATTAATCACAAAACTGTTTTACGACTTATGAAAATATTAGGTTTAAAGAGTATTATCCGAGTGAAGAAATATAAATCTTACAAGGGAGAGCAAGGGAAAATTGCGCCCAATGTTCTACAGAGGAATTTCAAATCGGACACTCCTAATCAGAAATGGGCAACCGATGTTACAGAGTTTAATGTATCGGGTAATAAACTTTATCTATCTCCAATCATCGATTTATTTAATGGTGAAATTGTCAGTTTTGACTTATCTGAAAGACCTGTGTTTAGCCAAATCATCAGAATGCTAAAGAAATCATTCAGAAAAGTAAAATCTACACAAAACATCATTCTACATTCTGATCAAGGTTGGCAATATCAAATGAAACATTACCAAAACTTGTTAAAAGAAAAAGGTATTATTCAAAGTATGTCCCGAAAAGGAAACTGTTTGGACAATGCGGTGATAGAAAACTTTTTTGGAACGATAAAATCAGAAATGTTTTATGCCAGAAAGTTTGGTTCCATTCAGGAACTTAAGATGGAAATAGTGAAGTACATTCACTATTACAACAATGATAGAATAAGACTCAATCTCAAAGGAAAGAGTCCGGTACAGTACCGAACTCTTTCCTTTGAAAATATTGTTTAATTTTGTCTAAACTTTTGGGTGCAGTCTAGAACTCAAGGTTTTCTTATTTATATCCTACAAGGTTATTTTTTGATAAATTTCATTTTAGAAGTTGCTCCTTTTTCAGAAATCTCAATGAAATACACTCCTTTTGCAAGGGACGAAACATTGACTTTATTATTGGTCACTTTTCCTTTTGAAATAAATTGACCTGCAACGTTATAGATGGTAAAAGTAGCATTATTAGATACTTTAGTAATATTTAAAACATCAACCGCTGGATTAGGGAAAATATTTACTCCAAGTTTATTATTCTCTTGGGTAGATAAAGTTCCCAAAATAAATGGATATATTTCTTTGTCTTTATTAAACGTATTTTGATTAACCATAACTACACCTGAATCAGTTGTAAGTTTATAATATCCATTACCATAATCACAGCAAAAACCATCTCCATAGGTATCATAAATTTTAAAAGTATAGCAAGAATTATTAGGTAAGTTGAAAGTAAATTTTTTAACTGCTGGATTTTCTATATCCTCATAAGAGTCACCAGAATAAAGCACTATGCCTTCACTATTTACTATTTCCCAAGAAGTTTCTGAACCATAATCATCTAATTGTAATTCTAATTTCACGGTAGAAGAAGCAAAGTTCTGAGCCGCTAAAAACTCATAACTAAAAGAATCTGCATTGTTAGTATTTCTAGCATCTACATCACCGTTCACAGAAGAAACACCAATTGTGACATTATTAGATAATGATGTTCCTAATAAAGTTATTGGCACTAAAGTTTCTTTATTAGGAGCTAAATTACCAGACCAACTTTGATTGTAATTAGTACCTGCATCATTGATTGAGATTATTGCAGTATTTAAATTAGAGGTTCCTCTATTAATTAACCTTACATTTGCTGTAGCTTTTTTACAAGTTGTAGATGCTTCTACATTTACATTACTAAATTTTAATTCTGCATCATTAGCATACAATGTAACAGGTGTTAATGCATCAGAAGTTAATAATTCTTTTCTTCTTGGTGAATTAGCTAAAACGGCATTAAATCTATCAACTTGGTTAATTGTGAAAATATTCATACATGTATCACTTGTATAATCCATGTAATTTTCGAACATTTCGTCTGCTGTAGGAGGCGAGCAAGTATTTACTTTAGGATGTGTAAAACATCCATAGTTCTCAGTCTTATGAATTGGAGTATCTGCTACGTAATCTGTACCGCAATCTTCATCTCCCCAAATGTGACGTAATCCTAACCAGTGACCTACTTCATGAGTTACAGTTCTTCCATAACCATAGGTAGAATCTAAATTAAAACTCCCATCATCATAATCTAAATTCCCGAAAAATTGATAACCAATAATTACACCATCTGTAGTGGCAGTAAAAGGAGGATAATCTATCCCACTTAAAGTAGTCGCTTCAGGAAACTGAGCATAACCTAAAACACCATCTAAATCTCCACCAAAATTAACTACCCAAATATTTAAATATTTTGTAGGATCCCAAATGGTATTCGGTTTTAATTCAGTTTCTACAGCATTTTCATCCCAGTAATCGTTATCAATAGTAATTCTATCAATACCATTTGTAGGATTTCCATTAGGATCTCTTACTGCTAAAGCAAATTCTATATTAGCATCTGCACCTACTGGATTGGTATTAAAACCTCTTGTTCCAGATTTTTTTCTGTAATCATTATTAAGTGTCGTAATTTGGGAGATAACTTGCGTATCACTTATGTTTGTTCCTGTACCTACTTCCTCACCTTTGTTGACTACATGAACAACTACTGGTATTGTTCTTACTGCGGTAATTCTTTGATTAAAGGTTTTTTGTTTTGAAATTTTGGTAGCAATCCAATTTTCAAAAACGTCTGTACTAGCTCTTCTATTGTTTTTTTTCTGTATACTTTTTTCGTATTCAGTAGAATAACATCTTATATATCCGTTGGGAGATTTGCTAAGTATTTTACTTGTTTTTTTTGTCTGAGCCGAGATATTTATTGATAATAATCCAGCCATTAGAAAGAATAGAATTTTCTTCATCTACATAAATTTTAATTATTTTTTTAATTTTAAAGGGTATCAAAGTTATACACTTTTATTCAATTATTTAAAATAAATTACATTTTTTTTAAAAAAAAGTAACATTTTTACAATCTCAATAAAAACTTGCTAAAATTGATACGCTAAATTCCAACTAAAACCTACATTAAACTTAGTAGAACTTTTGCCAAATCCAGGTACAATCATGGGTTTCATTTCTTCTTGTTTGGTAGAAAAAAATAAAAATCTTGGTTGAGCATTCACATCTACATATAAATTAGACTTAAATAGCTGAACTCTAGCTCCAGCAAAACCTTCTAACCAATAGGCAGACTGATTCACTGATGGAAAGGCAAGATATTGGTCGCTGCCACCAAAACCACGAATGGGAACTTTTTTGTACTCTTGATTGTAAAAACTTGCTGCCATTTTTGCTCCTGCATAAAAACCATTATTAGGATTTTCGGTATCCATAGAAAGCATATAATAGCCTCCTAATTTTCCGAAAATTCCGTTTGCACTAGCATCATAACCGTTTTTCTGATAAATATTTTTTTCAAAACCTACATCTAAAACGGCATGAAGATTTTTCTTAATCTCAGAAGAAACATATCCTTGAAATAATTTTCTATCACTAAAAGCAGATAATCCAGCATTCAGCACATCTACTCCTACTGTAAAATTGGGTTTATATTGATATTTGGTTTTTACTGAATCTTTCTCTTGAGAAAAACCCAAACAAAAACTAAAAAACAAGATAAAGGTGAGCTTTGTTTTCATTGATAATTTGATTTTGATTGAGTTCTACTTTAGTGACTGGATTGGCAGTTTCTAGAGTTCCAGTAAGGTTTTGGTAAAGTCTTTTGAAACCACAAGCTGGCGAAACATACTCAGAAGTGGTATTATAATTCAGTTTTATTTTAGAAACGTTACCTTTTTTAGTTTTTCTCACATATAATTCTGTAAAACCTGCATCATCTACTCGAATTGGAATCAATGCAGAATCTACTTTAGCAGCTCTTACAACTGTTAAAATATTATTATTACCATAATCTACATCTAAATAAAGCGAATCTAAAGTCAGCACTTTATTATCTGCACTTTTAAATTTAATTTTTAGTCGAGGTGTAGCTTCTCCACTTACGCAAACATCGTCATCGTTTTCGCAAGAAGTGAGCAAAAACCCTAAAATCAAAAAGGGAAAGATTAATTTTTTCATTTTTTTACGAGGAAATAATATTCTGAAAACGCCTATTCAACTTGAAAGTCGGTTTCAGATATTTAACTTACTATTTTGATTTTTCTTATTTCAAATTTCTAGAAAAATCTCTTTTATAAAACAAAGTTCACCATTTTCTGGAAATGATGAACTTTATTTTTGAATTATTTTACTTCTAAAGCTTTATCTATCCTGTAAACCAAATCTTCTAAATGATATTTGGTCACTGCATCTTGTGCATTTTGTGCATTTTTAGAAGCATCTGCTTTTATTTCTCTTAGAACTCCTCTGGTTAATGATTTCACATCAGAATTATCAGAAACATTTTCAGCATTTCTACCCGTACTTGGTTTACTTGCTTGAGTTCTCGCAATTAAAGTTTCTACAAAATTTTTCTGTAAATTTCTTCTGTAAATATCAATTTTAGAAGAAGATTTCAACTCAGAAAATACACTATTTTTAATATCTTGAAGATAATCATACACAGCGTAAGCATTAGCATCTAAAGATTCTCCTTCGTATAGTTTATTCAAAACACCTTCGCTTAAAACTCTATTGAGCACTGTTTTTTGAAGATTTTCTACCACTTCTACAGGCGATTTATCTATTTTGGTTAAAACAGAAGTTTTCAACAACCAATTTGGAGTGGTAAATACATTTTCTGATAAAAATTTCAAAGCTTCTTTTTGCTCTGATTTAGAAACCAATTCATAAATAGCTCCTTTTTGTTCTACCATTTTCGGCGTTTCTTTTACGCCACCGATGTATTTAGAAACATGACCTAAATATCGAGCAAACTGACCAGAAACTTGAGTAAATCTATTATTAAGACTGCTGTAATCTTCATTTGGTTTTGTACTCCACGCTTCTATGTTTTCCATGATTCGCTGAAGATTTTTCACTCCGTATTTTCCAGCAATCATAGGATTATCTCCTACTTGTTCGCTCTGCGAACGCGGATCATAAGGATTGGTTTCTGTACCAAACCAAAGTCTTGGATTCTGTAATTTTTCCATCACCCATTTATTAAGATGAGCTTTTTCTTTTTCTGGAGAATTATAGTTGTAAAATCTTCTGTAACCCCATTCTATTGCCCAATCATCATAATCACCAATTCTTGGCATTAATCCAGCTTCTCCTACATTATCTTCTGGTTGTGCAACGTAGTTAAATCTCGCATAATCCATGATTGAAGGAGTGTGTCCATTGGCTTTTAACCAAGCTTTATTTCTAAGATTTTCTACAGGAACAGTAGAACTAGACCCGAAATTATGTCTCAAACCAAGGGTATGACCTACTTCGTGTGAAGAAACAAATCTGATTAATTGCCCCATTAATTCATCATCAAAATCTACTTTTCTAGCTCTAGGATCATTCGGTGAAGCTTGTACGAAATACCAATCGTTCAACAATTTCATCACATTATGATACCAATTGATGTGACTTTCTAAAATCTCACCAGTTCTAGGATCTGCAATTGAAGGACCAGAAGCATTAGGAACATCTGAAGGTTTATAAACGATAGCCGAGAATCTTGCATCTTCTAAACTCCATTCTGGATCTTCTTTAGCATTCGGAACTTTTGCATAAATAGCGTTTTTGAAACCTGCTTTTTCAAAAGATTTTTGCCAATCATTTACTCCTTGAATTAAATATGGAATCCATTTTTTTGGAGTTAATGGGTCTATGTAAAAAACTATTGGTTTTTCTGGCTCTACCAATTCTCCTCTTTTATATTTTTCTAAATCTTTTGCTTTGGGTTCCAGTCTCCATCTTTTTACTAGAGAAACTCTTTCTACGCCTTGAGGATTTTCATCAAAATCGGTATAACCTACTGTAAAATAACCTACTCTAGGATCGAAATACCTTGCCTGCATTTTATTTTCTGGCAAAAGAATAATAGAAGAATTGACTTCTACAGTATAATTTCCGCTCACTTCAGGTTTTGGAGCACCTGGAATTGGCGAAGCTTCTCCTGCACTTCTGTTGTAGGTTTTAGTCGTATTAATTTCAATATTGGCTGGGAAAGATTTCACGAAATTGACAAAAGATTTATCTTTTTGAAAAGCGCCTACTCTAAATCCTTTCTTGAAACGAGTGTCAAAAGAAACCACATCATTATCAGCATTGATAAAATCTGTAACATCTATCACGGTAGAGTTTTTTTCTTTACCGAAAGCTTTAATGTCAAAAGCTTGTTCAATAGAATTTACGTTGTTTCTCATCACTGTTTTATACATTGCAGAGGTAGAATCTTTAGCATAATCTACGTAAGAAATAGAACGTAAAAACACTTTATCATTTGGTCCTTTCTCGAAACTGATAACGTTTTGACTGATTTGATCTCCTGCATAACCTACTGTTCCCATTCTCATTTCGGCACCGGCTTTGGTCAATCTGGTGACTACCAAAAATTCTTTTTTTAGTGCTTTATCCGGAATTTCGAAATAATATTTGTCTTCTACCTTGTGAACGGTAATAATTCCTTCATCGCTAACTGCTTTGCTGGTAATTACTTTCTCGAAAGGTTGAATTTTTTCTGGTTTTTTGTCTTTTGGTTTTGCAGTGTTTACGGTGTCTTTTTTAGCTTTTACATCTACTTTTACACTGTCTTTCTGTTGAGAAAATGCGCTCGCTGACATCATTAATGACAATGCGCAAAACAAATTCAGTACATTTTTCATTCGATATTTTAATTTTTTATTTGGTTAAAATACCTCAACTATAAGATAAAAAAATTGAGGATTCTGTTTCGAACCCCCAATTTAGTTATTTTTTTATTAATAGCGCTATATTTTCTACGTGATGTGTCTGCGGAAACATATCTACTGGCAAAATCTTCACCACATCATAATGTTCCTTCATCAGTGCTAAATCTCTAGCTTGAGTAGCAGAATTACAGCTAACATAGACAATTTTAGGCGGTGCTATTTTCAGAATTTGTTCTACCACTTTTTGGTGCATTCCGTCTCTAGGCGGATCGGTAACCAAAACATTTGGTTTTGGATGATTAGCTAAAAACTCTTCGGTGAAAACGTCTTTCATGTCACCACAATAAAACTCACAGTTATCCAAACCATTGAGTTTAGCATGTTCTTTTGCCGCATCAATTGCTTCCTGAACCGACTCGATTCCGATTACGTATTTTGCTTTTTTGGCAATATATTGTGCAATCGTTCCTGTCCCTGTATATAAATCGTATACTACATCATTTTCAGAAATTTCTGCAAATTCTAGTGTTTTTCTGTACAAATTAAGCGCTTGTTTATAATTGGTTTGGAAGAAAGATTTTGGTCCGATTTTAAATTTCAGCCCATCCATTTCTTCATAAATAAAACCTTCGCCGAAATACGTTTGCACATCTAAATCATAAATAGAATCATTCTGTTTCGGATTAATGGCAAATACCAATGTTTTGATTTGCGGGAATTTCTCTAAAATATAATCGAATAATTGTTCTCTGTTTTCCTTCTCTTCTCTGTACAATTGGAATAAAACCATCCACTCGCCTTGCGAGTTTTGACGAAGCATTAAAGTTCTCAAAAAGCCTTCTTGATTTCTTACATCAAAGAAATCTAGACCATTTTTGATGGCGTAATTTCTTACAGCTAATCTTAAATCATTAGATGGTGCTTCTTGAAGGAAGCATTCTTGCAAATCTAAAATTTTACTCCACATTCCTGGAATATGGAATCCTAAAGCATCTTTATTACCGAAATTTTCTTCGGAACTGATTTCATATTGAGTAAGCCAACGAGCATTAGAAAAAGAAAACTCCATTTTATTTCTGTAGAAATATTCTTGCTCTGAACCGAGAATTGGCAAGATTTCAAAATTTTCGATTCCTCCGATTCGTTTGATATTGTTATAAACTTCTTCTTGCTTGAAATCGAGTTGTTTTTGGTAAGAAAGGTTCTGCCATTTGCAACCACCACAAACTCCGAAATGAATACATTTCGGCTCAACTCTGTAAGGTGATTTTTCTAAAATTTCTATGGCTTCTGCTTCGAAGTATTTAGATTTAGATTTTTTCACTCTGGCATTTACTACATCACCCGGAACCGCACCAGAAATTAAAACTGTTTTCCCTTCTTCAGTTTTTCCTACGGCTACACCTTTTGCACCAGCAGTAATTAATTTAATATTTTCTAAAATAATGTTTTTCTTTTTCTTACTCATAACGTTGCAAAATTAATGTTTTAAAACTAATTTTCAGAGTGATTGTTGATTTGATGTCTATTGAAAAATAAAAAGCGGACTAAAGTCCGCTTTTTGATATGATATTTTTATCTTTTTTTAGTGACCGTGACCATCATTTGCAGAATGCTCAGTTGGTGGAGCCATCATTTCTGGAGTTTGAGGAATTCCAGTTGGAGCTTGTAAACCAGAAGCTTTGTTCAATCCATCTACTAGAGCTGGGTCTGCGATATTTAAGTAAGTTTTACTAGAAATTTTACCGTCTTTATCAATGATGATGAAACTTGGCATTTTAAATCCGTATACTGCAAATTTCTTAGCAACTTCAGATTTCATGCCACCAGTTGCATAATAATTGTTTCCTTGAATCCCTGTAAACATCGCTTTAGAAGTTTTCACGAATTGGTCTTGAGTATCATCTAAATTAATGAAAGCAAAATTCATTTTTGAACCATAGAATTTCACCATTTCTTTAAGAACTGGCATTGTGCTTTCCGTAATGTAAGGATTCCAAGAAGCGTAGAACACTAATGCTGTAGGTTTTCCTTTAAGATCTGCTAAAGTTATTTTACTGCCATCTTGTTTTACTAAACTTAAACCAGAAACATCAGTTCCTTGCTCAATTCCGTAAATTGCTTCTTCTAAATTTTTCAACTCAGATTTGATTGCAGAATTTTTGATTTTAGTATCTAAAAATTTGAAAACTTCTTGTAATTTAGGATTAGCAGGCTCTCTTAAATCATATTGAGCAGCTACCGCAGCAAGAAGATATTCTTTAGTTTTATCTGAAACATCTTTTTGTGTATCTAAGAATTTAGAGAACATTTGCACATTAGAAGTAGGAGCAGCATTCTTTTGTCCTTCGAAGAATTTTTGGAAACCTGCACTTAATTTACTGATAACGTAGTTTCTGTAATTAGGCATATCTTCTACATAGCTTTCGTTTTCTAGACCTTTCTGGAAATCTAACAATTTAGCTCCTGCTTTATATTTAGGATCATTGGTAGCTGGACCATGCATGCTTTCGTACTGAGAAGAAATCATCAATAAGGTTACATCTAGTTCTCTTTTATTGAATTTTTCTACATCGCTGTCTGGTTTTTTAACCTTAGCGATTTCATCCATTTTTTTGGTAATATCACCTTTATATTTTTCTAATTCTTTTAGGAAATCTTCTTCTTTTTTAGAAATAACAGATTGGTCTAATTTAGACATATATTGGTTAATGAATTGCTGAGATTCCATTAAGTATTCTGTATTTCCTTTAGCATCACCAGTAATTTTCATTCCTTGAGGGAAAAGCATCGCTTCAAAATCAAGATTTACTTGATCACCACCTTTTAGATAAAGGAAACCAGTGTTCCCACCATAAGTAATTACATAAACTCCATCTCTAGGAATTTCTATAGTTTCTGAGAAATTTCCTTTGGCATCTACACCAAAATTAGCAAGCGGTAAAGTTGCAATTCCTGAAGCATCTATAATTTCTAATCTTTCTAATGGTGAGCCATTAGTCACTTTACCATTTATAGTTACTTTGCCACCTTTAGAACATGATAGCATTAAAATGGAGAATAAGAATAATAAAAAATATTTTTTCATTTCTTTAAAAAAGTTGTTTTTGTTTTTAATCACGCAAAAATATACTTTTAGTTTTATTTGCAGAAAAAAACTTTGTGTTTTGGGAAAGTTTTAACGAAAAATCACCTCAAAGAAAGAGGTGATTTTTAAATTATTTCATTGATAAGGTTAATCTACTGTAGTAAATTGAGCCGCAAGAAATTCTCTGTTCATTCTAGCGATGTTTTCTAGAGAAATTCCTTTAGGACATTCTACTTCGCAAGCACCTGTGTTAGAACAGTTACCGAAGCCTTCTTCGTCCATTTGTTTTACCATGTTCAGTACTCTTCTCTTCGCTTCTACTCTACCTTGTGGTAAAAGAGCAAACTGAGAAACTTTAGCACCTACAAATAGCATAGCAGAACCATTTTTACAAGTTGCTACACAAGCTCCACAACCAATACAAGCTGCTGCATCCATTGCTTTATCTGCATCTTCTTTTGGAACTGGGATTGCGTTTGCATCAAGTGTATTTCCTGAAGTATTTACAGAAACGAAACCTCCTGCAGCCATAATTCTGTCAAATGCGCTTCTGTCTACTACCAAGTCTTTGATTACTGGGAACGCAGCACTTCTCCAAGGTTCAATAGTGATAGTTTCGCCATCTTTGAACATTCTCATGTGCAATTGGCAAGTTGTGATTCCTGTATCTGGACCGTGAGCTCTACCATTAATGTACAATGAACACATACCGCAGATTCCTTCTCTACAATCGTGGTCGAATGCTACTGGTTCGCTTCCGTTATTTACCAATTGTTCGTTTAGCATATCTAGCATTTCAAGGAAAGAAGAATCCGTAGAAACATCTGATATTTTGTAGGTCTCGAACTGACCTTTTGATTTATTATTTTTCTGTCTCCAAATTTTTAGAGTCAGGTTTAATCCTTTTTTTGCACTCATTTTTTAAATTATTTTATGGAGATTATTTATAACTTCTCGTTTTCACTTCAATATTCTCGTACACCAATTCTTCTTTGTGCAATACTTCGGCGTTGATATCATCACCTTTGTATTCCCAAGCTGCTACATATTTGTAGTTCTCGTCATCTCTTTCTGCTTCACCTTCTGGAGTAGCGTGATCCCAACGGAAATGTCCTCCACAAGATTCTTTTCTTTCGAGAGCATCTTTCGCCATTAATTGACCCAGTTCTAAGAAATCTGCCACTCTGAATGCTTTTTCAAGTTCTGTATTCATTCCATCTGCTTCGCCAGGAACTTTTACATTTTTCCAGAAATCGTTTCTGATTTCTTCTATTTCTTTAATTGCTTCTGCTAAACCTTCTGGAGTTCTACCCATACCTACTTTGTTCCACATTACGTTTCCTAGTTTTTTGTGGAAGTAGTCTACAGAATGAGTTCCTTTATTGGTTAAGAAGAAGTTTACTTTATCTTTAATTTCTTTTTCAGCAGCTTCAAATTCTGAAGAATTGGTAGGAATTTGTCCTGTTCTGATATCTGCAGAAAGATAATCTGCAATCGTGTAAGGCAATACGAAATAACCGTCTGCTAAACCTTGCATTAAAGCAGAAGCTCCTAATCTGTTTGCTCCGTGGTCTGAGAAATTAGCCTCACCAATTACGAAACAACCAGGAATAGTACTCATTAAGTTATAATCTACCCAAACTCCTCCCATGGTATAGTGAACTGCAGGATAAATTTTCATAGGAGTTACGTATGGATCGTCTGCTGTAATTTTCTCATACATTTGGAATAGGTTTCCGTATTTTTCTTCCACCCATTTTTTACCCAAAGCATATATTTGTTGTTCAGAAGGATTGTGAATATTTTTCTCAGTCGCTGCTTCTCTACCTTTTTTCATAATTTCTGTAGAGAAATCTAAGAATACACCTTCTTTAGTATCATTATTTTCGATTCCGAAACCAGCATCACATCTTTCTTTAGCAGCTCTAGAAGCTACGTCTCTAGGTACTAAGTTACCGAATGCAGGATATCTTCTTTCTAAATAGTAATCTCTATCTTCTTCTTTTATACTTTCTGGTCTAAGTTTTCCTTCTCTGATTGCTTGAGCATCTTCTAATTTTTTAGGAACCCAAATTCTTCCAGAGTTTCTAAGAGATTCAGACATCAGAGTCAGTTTAGACTGTTGTGTTCCGTGAACTGGAATACAAGTTGGGTGAATCTGTACGAAACAAGGATTTGCGAAATACGCTCCTTTTTTGTGAATTTTCCAAGCTGCAGAAACGTTAGAACCCATCGCGTTAGTAGAAAGGAAATATACGTTTCCGTAACCACCAGAAGCAATCACTACAGCGTGAGCAGAATGTCTTTCGATTTCTCCTGTTACTAAGTTTCTTGCGATAATACCTCTAGCTTTACCATCTACCATTACTAAGTCCATCATTTCGTGACGGTTGTACATTTTAATTCTACCTTTACCGATTTGACGGCTCATTGCAGAATATGCACCTAATAGTAATTGCTGACCTGTTTGACCTTTTGCGTAGAAAGTTCTCTTCACCTGAGTTCCACCGAAAGAACGGTTATCTAACTGACCGCCGTATTCTCTACCAAAAGGAACACCTTGTGCTACACATTGGTCAATGATATTTGCAGAAACTTCTGCTAATCTGTGTACGTTAGCTTCTCTTGCTCTATAATCTCCACCTTTGATGGTGTCATAGAATAATCTGTAAACAGAGTCACCATCATTTTGATAATTTTTAGCTGCATTAATACCACCTTGAGCTGCAATAGAGTGCGCTCTTCTTGGTGAATCTTGGTAGCAAAAAGCTTTTACATTATATCCTTGCTCTGCAAGAGTTGCCGCAGCAGAACCACCAGCTAAACCAGTTCCTACTACAATAATATCTATTTTATCACGGTTATTTGGTGCAACCAAATTCATGTGTGCTTTATGATTTTTCCATTTGTCTGCTAAAGGACCTGCTGGAATTTTTGAATCTAATTTGCTCATAATATTATGTAAATTATTGAGTTACGAAATGAAATACAGCTACTATGATAAATCCTAGCGGAATTAAAATAGAATACCAAGTTCCTAAAGTGTTTACACATTTTAAATACTTAGGATGTCTAGCTCCAATCGATTGGAATGATGATTGGAAACCGTGTGATAAGTGCAATCCTAATAAAACAAAAGAAACTGCATAAAAAATCACTCTCCATAAATCTGCAAACTTAGCATGTAACTCTTCCCAATATCTTGTTTCATTGATTGATAGAGCTTCTACATACTTATAATTCATCTCATGCATCCAGAAATCATACATATGCAGTCCTAAGAAAGCTAAAATTACTGCTCCAGAAATAATCATATTTCTAGAAGACCAACTAGAATTTCCGCTGTTATTTGCTACAGCATACTTTACTGGTCTTGCGTTTTTGTTTTTCATTTCTAAAACGAAGCCCATTACAAAGTGAAAGATTACACCCGCTACTAAAACCGGCTGCAACACAAATTGTATTAAAGGATTGTATCCCATAAAATGAGACGCTGTGTTAAATGCATCTTCACTAAATATCGATAGTAAATTTACCGACAAGTGAATCAACAAAAAGACAAGCAAAAACATTGCTGAAAGCGCCATTAAAAACTTTCTACCAATTGTAGATTGAGTTAATCCTGCCATTGTTTATTTATTTTTTTGAATTTTCACAAAATTAAGAATTTGTTAACGTTTGAAACTATGACAAATGTCATGTTTTTCAGTTTATAACTATTCTAAATAAATTATTATAGTCTATAATTTTTCTTATTTATGACTATAGATTTTACATTTTGAGGAACAAATACAATTTTAAAATCATTCACTCTTCTAGCAACCAAATAAGGCTCTATGATGTACTTTTTCTGCTTTTCTAAATTTTTAGAATTTTTCACAAAAAAGACTACTTTATCTTTTTCTTTAACAGAAATTATTTTTTCTTTAAAAAATTCGTGTACTAAGATTTCAGATTGAGAATTTTCATAGTAGTTAAATCCTATTCTAAGCATTAAAAATAAAATGACCAAAAATCCTACTTTGATGAGTGATTTTAAATGATGACGTGTTAAAAATTTCCTCAAAAAATAAATCATAAGAAAAAGAACGATGACTTCTGACCAATGCATTGGTATGTTTTTAAAGAAGAAAACATCAAGGCTTGCGAAAAAATGAATCACTTTCAAAACCAGTTGAACTCCAGAATCGTAAAGAGCATTTAACCAAGAAATTTCGAAGCCAAAACCCAACAAAATGGTCATCAACAATGCAAAAACGATAATTACTTCAGAAAAAGGAATCACCACCAGATTCGCAATAACCGAAATCAGAGAATATTGATGAAAATAAAAAATAACCAATGGTAAAGTCGCCAATTGCGCAGCAATACTAATCGAAATTACATTCACCAAAAAATTCTGAACATTATTTTTAGGCTTTGGCAAATATTTCAAAATCGGTTCATTGAGCCAAAAAATTCCGAAAACCGCAATAAAACTCAATTGAAATCCTACATCAAAAAGTTGATTTGTATCAAAAATCAAAATCGCTAAACCAGAAATCGCCATTGCATGTAACAAATCTGGTTTCCGTTGCAATAAAACATAGAAATAATATGCTGTAATCATAATACACGAACGAATCACAGAACTTCCAAAATCTATAAAAATTGCAAATAACCAAATGAATATCAAAGAAATAACAATCGGAACATTTCTAAAATTTGCAGGAAAAATTGGTTTCAAAAGCAGTAAAATCAGCCAAAAAATAATTGCCATGTGCGAACCTGAAATCGCCAAAATATGCACCAATCCAGATTTGCTAAAATCTTCTACCGTTTCTCGGTCCATTTCTGTTCGGTCTGCCAATATAATTCCTTTCGTAAATTCTTTAGATTTTTCAGAAAGTTTTGCTTTGTCGATATTTTTCAAAATTTCTAAGCGTTTTTGTTTAATTTTTTCGGACAAAGTAAGGTTTTCTTTCTCCGCAACTTGAAAAGAATTAGGAGCATATCCTTGAAAATAAATCTGCTTTCTACCAAGATATTTTTGATAATCAAATCCAAAATCCTGCACATTCGCTTTTACTTTGTTGAGATAAATTTCGGCTTTATAAAAATGTTTGAAATCCAGTTCCTTTTCTTCTTTTGGAACCGACAAAACCAAGCCTAAATCAACCGATTTCTCATTAACTTTCAAAATTTTGACTTCGTAGCGTTTATTTTTCTCGTTGGAATTCAGCTTTTTATCCAAAGTAAAAACCACTTCCGAAGAACTAGGAAAATTTGGAAGAACTTGTTCTTTATTATGGAGTTCATGTGCGAAAACACCTAATCCCAAAAAGAAAATTGCCAATACAAAATCTTTAATTTTGAAGAAAAAATGAATTTTTAAAAAGCTAAAAACTAAAAATAGGAAGCTAAAACTCAAAAATACATGGACTAAAACCGTTGACAAACTCAACTTTTCGGAAATAAGAATCCCGAAAATAAAACAAATCCACAAAATCAAAAGTGGTTGCTTGTTCATACAATTTGGTTATTAGTTTAACCAAATATAAAAATTTATTGAACTCACGAGTTCTTTTTCTCCATTTTTAAACAAAAAAATTCCTTAAACGTTACATTTAAGGAATTTTATACTCTTATCCAGTGTTTTTCAAGCCACTTGAAATGGCATTGATTAAACTTAATAATTTATTGAGAATTTTGTCTTTTTCTAGTTTATTTTCGTCATCTAAATTTCTCCATTGTTGTAGATATTGAAGGTGTAAATGGTGTAAAACATCTAATTTTTGGTTTCTCCATTTCAAGTTATCATATTGTCCGCTTCTTCTTTCCAGAGCAGCTTCACCGAACAATTCTTCTATCAGCTGAACTCCATTTTGATGGTCGGTAAGAAATTTATCCATCAATAGGTTTCTTTCTTCTTCATTTTGGTCTAATTCTGCATATTTTTTCATAATTTCTAGATTAGACAAAATAAGATTGGTCTCGGTCTGAATCATTAAAAATTTGAAGAAATTCCAATTTTGAGCCGCTTCTTTTAACTGTTGATATTCTTGTGGTTTTTCTGATTTCAAAATTTTGAGCGCTTCACCTAAACCGTACCAACCTGTGAGTGCGATACGAGAAAGATTCCAGCTGAAAACCCAAGGAATGGCGCGTAAATCCTGCAATGTTCTGGTTCCCGTTCTTCTAGCTGGTCTAGAACCTATTTTACTTTTCTCTAAAACATCTATGCAAGTTGCTTTACCGTAAAAATTGATAAATCCTGGAGTTTCTATTAAACTTCTATAATGTTCAAAGGATTTTTGAGCCAGAAATTCCATAGAATCAAATGGATATTGTGGTTTTTCGGTTTTGTATTTATTTTGAATAATATGTCTTGCAGTTCCAGACGAAAGTGCATTGAGATTATATTTCGCTGTCATAGGATTTCCGAAAAGTTGCGCTACAGATTCACCTTGAACGGTGATTTTCACGGTTCCAAAAACGGTTTGTTCTGGCATACTTTCTAGAAAACGATGATATTTACCACCACCTCTACTGATGGTTCCTCCAGTTCCGTGGAAGAAATAAATTTCGGTATTATGTTTTTTGCCGATTTCTGATAAAGCAATTTCTGCTTTATGAAGATTCCACTTGCTTGCAATGGTTCCGCCATCTTTATTGCTATCACTATAACCTAACATTACTTCTTGTTTTCCATCTAAATTTTTAGCTCTGCTAATTGTGATAGGATGCTGCAAGAATTTTTCTAAAATTTCTGAACCATTTTGTAAATCTTCGATAGTTTCTAAAAGTGGAACTACTCTTATTTTGGTATTAAGAAGTTGAGTTTCTCTCATTAATAGATAAACCACCAATAAATCACTTAAATTTCTGGTCATACTTACAATTAAAGAACCTATTCCTTCTGCTCCGTACTGACTGATATGTTGACGAATGACTCTATAACAATCTAAAACATTATCTGCTTCTGGACCGTAAGAAATGGTAACATCTGTAATAAAAGCATTGTTGCTCAAGACTTGGTTCAGGTAATTTACTCTTTTTTCTTCTTCCCAGTTTTCGAAATCATAATCTGTTTCACCGCTGGCTTTAAGAATCTGCGAAATAGCTTTATCATGGAAAGCGCTATTTTGTCTAATATCTAATTTAGCCAAATGAAAACCGAAACATTGAACCGCTCTTTCTACCGAGAATAATAAATCTTCGGCAATGCTTTGGAAACCATTCTGTACCAAAACTTCTCTCAGATTTTTTAAATCTTCTTGAAGCGCTTTGCTAGATTTATAATAGGTTTTAGAATCTTCAAAATTTTCTGTTATGGTATTTTCTAATTGACAAATCATAAGATTTACGAATTGTCTCCACGGTTCATAATGATTTCTTTCTACTGCTTTTTTGCCCATTTCACCTAATGCAGAAACTTTCTCCTGAATCATTTCAGAAAGCTGAAAAGGAACAGGATTAGACACCGCCGAAATAGAAATTTTCTTTGCCAAATGAATTAAATCTTCTTTAATCAATGCTAATGCGGCTTTTCGATGAAGTAAAAGTGTTTCCTTAGTCACTGCAGGTGTTACAAAAGGATGACCATCTCTGTCACCACCAACCCAACTTCCAAAATTAATTTTCGGAAAATAATCTGGATTTTTAATTTTCTGAGGATTAAGCCCTAACTCAATCCAAGAATTGATGATTTCTTGGTCACTTTTCACTAAAACATTCGGGAAAATTTTGGTAAGATAATATAAAACATTTGCTCTCTCATCTTTAATATCTGGTTTTTCTAGGTAAATTTCGCCTGTTCTCCACCATCTTTCTAGAAGCTGAATAATTTTTTCTTTAATTTCATTTTGCTCTAATTTACTGAGAGAAGTATTTTCTTTTTTCACCAAAAGCAAGTACAATTCTCTATGCAATTCTATAACTGTAACTCTTTTTGCTTCAGTAGGATGCGCAGTAAGCACAGGAATAACATGTGTAGCAGAAACCGCATTCAGCATATCTTCTTCTGTCACATTGGAATTTTTCCAAAAATGGAATGCTTCTCCCCATGAACCACGAATTGCGGTAATTTTTTCTTGGTCTTCTAATCTTCTTCTATATTGTGTAGCTCCGTTTTCTTCTACCAATGTCATCAATTGAAAATAGATACTTAATGATTGTATAATTTTCTCGCTAGACAATTCATTTTCTTCGAACTTTTTCCCTTCTTCTGTATTGTTGATTAAATCTACTAGTTCCTTTTCATTAATTCTAGACAACATTTCTGTATAGCAATCAATGATGAAAGTACGGTCCGTAGAAATTTTCTGATAATCCTTTTCGTTAAAAGCCATAATTCTTAATTTTTAACAAATTTACGCAATGAAATTGATTAAAACATGAAGAAACTATCCTGAAAACACTCACCCTTATAATAAAAAAAGAGCAACCTCTTGTTACTCTTCTATTTGTCATTTATTCTTAATTAAATTCACGAATGAGATTTAGCCAATATGTCTCTTGCAATTTTAAGATGATGCTGAGTATGAATTTTTAAAAATTTTAAAGTTTGTTTTACATCTAAATGTCCGAAATAAGGATGTTCTATATAAGATTGAGAAGGGAGATTCTTAATCATTTGTAAATTTTCTCGAACCGAATTTAGATAATTATCTATATTTTCTAGAAAGTTTTCATTTGTAGGAATAGTGAATTTCGGAGCTTTTCCTTTTTTTCTAGGTATATATCCCGAAGTCATGACCATAAATTTAGCCCAAGAAAATTTAGGTTGATATTTTTCTGGATGAGAAGTAGGCAAACCTTCTAAAATTCTAGAAATCACCAAAAGAGAGTGTTCTAAATGCCAACCAATATTGGCTTCTGAAATTTCAGGTGCATTTTTATGGGAAAATTGTTTTAAACTCTCTATTTCTGCGAGTTGTGTAATTATTTTTTTCATCATAGATTAACAATAATTTCTGCGGCGTGATTACTTGCTCCTTTTCCACCCAATTTTTCTCTGAGAAGTTCATAGTCCTGAAGCATTTTGTCACGTTTTGGCCCTTCCAGAATTTTTTGAAGTTCATCAACTAAATTTTCTGTATTGAGTTGATTTTGAATCAATTCCTTCACCACTTCTTTGTCCATAATCAAATTCACCAGAGAAATAAATTTGATATTTTTCACCACACGTTTCCCAATTTCGTAAGAAATTTTACTGGTTCGGTAACACACAATTTCTGGAACATTCAGCAACGCCGTTTCTAGAGTTGCCGTTCCCGAAGTCACCAAAGCTGCTCTAGAACATCTCAATAAATCATAAGTTTTATTGGAAACAAAATGCACATCATCATCTACAAATTTCTGGTAAAATTCTTTGGGTAAACTTGGCGCTCCTGCTATTACAAACTGATAATTTTTAAAAGAATCTCTAACCGAAAGCATCAAAGTGAGCATTTTTTCTACTTCCTGTTCGCGAGAACCTGGTAAAAGTGCGATGATTTCTTTTTCATTTAAACCATGTTCCTTTTTGAAATTTTCAACAGAAATTTCTGGCAAATCAGAAATCGCATCGAGTAAAGGATGCCCCACAAAATGCGCATCTACTTGATGTTTTTTATAAAAATCTTTCTCGAAAGGAAGAATCACTAGCATTTCGTCTACATATTTTTTGATGGTTTCTACTCTGCCTTCTTTCCAAGCCCAAAGTTGAGGAGAAATATAGTAAACTACCTTTATTCCAAGATTTTTGGCAAACTCTGCAATCCTCAAATTAAAACCCGGATAATCTACCAAAACCAAAACATCTGGTTGATAATTCTTAATATCTTCTTTGCAAAGTTTTATGTTTTTCAAAATGGTTCTAATGTTCATCGCCACTTCTAAAAAACCCATAAAAGCGAGATCTTTATAGTGTTTTACAGGTTTTTCACCCGCAACTTTCGCCATTAAATCTCCTCCCCAAAATCTGAATTCTGCATTTTGGTCTTTCTGTAAAATGGCTTTCATTAAATTACAAGCGTGTAAGTCTCCTGATGCTTCTCCTGCGATGATATAGTATTTCAAGATTTTAGATTTTTTAGATTTTAGATTTTAGATTTTCAGATGGACTAAAAATTTTTATTCTAAAAATTTGACTTAATTTTGCTCAAAGATAATAATAAAAAATGTCAGAAGATTTCGAAATAAAAAATAAAGTAGCAGAAAGCGGTTTGGTGAATTTTGATTTATCAGCACTTTCTCCTAAAGGCAAAAGAATTGGAATAGATTTGAAAGAATTTCTTTTCATGGAAATGATTTTGAAAGAAAAAGATTTCCGCAAAAAAGTTGCAGAAATAGACTCTGAAATCTATCGTGACGCTTATGTTTACGTTTATTGTTCCGTAGACGCTATTGTTCCGATTTGGGCTTATTTCCTCATCACTTCCAAACTTACCGGAGTTGCTAAAAAGATAGTTTATGGAACCAAGAAAGATTTAGAAGTGGTTTTAATGCACGAAGCCATTTCTCATTATAATTTCGCTGATTTAGAAGCTAAACGTGTTCTCGTAAAAGGCTGTAGCGAAGAAGACATTCCCGAAAATGCTTACATAGAATTGGTAGAAAAACTGAAACCTATTGTAAAATCGCTCATGTTCGGCGAAGCTTGTTCTAATGTCCCAATTTTTAAAAATTAGAAAAAGTCTCAATAAAAAAAACCGAAGATTATTCTTCGGTTTTTTTCTTTCTAGTAGTTTTTGGCTTTTCTTCAGCTACTTCTTCTTTAGGTTTTGCTGCTTTTTTAGGTTTTTCAGCTTTTGCTTCCACTTTTGGAGCCGCTACTTTAGATGTTCCTGATTTTCTTGGTCTTGTTTTTCCGTAGCTTCCTGCGGTTACTTTTCCTCTTCTCGTTTTTTTATCGCCTTTTCCCATAAATATTAGTTTTAAATGATTGGTTCTTACAAAGTTAAAAAAATTAAAATAGTACACAAATGCATTTTATCATCTTAAAAATGTATATTTTTTGGGCGTGCCTTTTTGTTTTAAGCCACTTCATTCCTTTCCAAAAAAAACAAAAAGTCGGTCTTCACCTACAATTCCTCATGCCAAAGCTTTAGCCTGCGCCTACTGCGGGATTTTCGGTTACGCCCTCACGCAAAATGCAAAGCAGAAAAATAAATTTTATCAAAATTTGAAATATTTTATTGTTTTACAATAATTATTTATATATTTGCGATATAATTTTAAAACAAATAATTATGAAATTAATCGGTAAAAATTCGGTTTTATATTGGTTGAGAATCCCATTTGCAATTTATGTTGCAGGCTTTATTTTAAGTTCTCTTTGGATTATACTTTTAGCGACGTATTATTTGTTTACAAATAATACAAATTCTTATATAAGTAAAAACTTAATTGAAAAATATAAATTTGATGAAGGACAGAAAAATGAACTGGTTGTTGAACTGATTAACTTCAAATATCCTTTTTCTTCAATGGTTGTTCAAACCGATAACTCTACATTGAGTATAATTATGACAATTATTGGTCTAATATCAGTATCTTTTATACTTTGGGGTGTCTTAAATTTTATCAATAATTTGGTGAAAAAAAATATCTTTACAAAAAACACAGTTAAAACGCTAACTGTTTTAGGTTTAGGTTTGATTATTTTAGGAATAGTGCATATTATTATTGAATACATAGACAAAACACACCATTATGGAATTGGAACACCTTTGCTTTCCATATTAATAGGTATAATTATATTATTTATTAGAGAAATTTTTTCTGAAGGTAAAAATATTCAAGAAGAAAACGACTTAACCATTTAAAACAAAAATTATGAAACTCATCGGCAAAAACTCTGTCTCTAAGTATTTCAGTTACTTTTTTTTAGTCCTTTTCTTATTTATTGCTTTTCATTTTATTTATGAAATCATTGGATTTTCGGTACTCTACTATAAATATAAAACAGGAAGCAATATTTTATCAGACTATTTTCTTCTGGGAAATGATGTAGGTTGGGCAAAAAATGAATATACCAATCCAATAAAAGATGTTCTGAAATTTAAAATTTATTTTCCATTTTCAGAACAAAATCTATTAACTGGAATTTATACTAAAAGTTTCATTATCAATAGCTTAATAAGCTCTAGCTTTTTTACAATTTTCAGTTTTGTATGCTATAAAATTACCGAAGCTTTAGGTAAAGATTATATTTTTAACTTAAAAACAATAAATTGGTTCAAAAAATTGGCTTGGTTGAGCATTCTATTTGTTCCTATTCAAATTATTAATTGGTTTTTTAATCTTAATTTAAAAATGAGTGCTAGTCTGCTTTATATTAGCTTTATATTTTTGTCATTAGGAATCATTTTATTCTTTATTATTGCTTTCTTCAAAAAAGGTTACGAACTTCAATCAGAAAACGATTTAACAATTTAGAAATATGCCAATCATCATCAACCTAGACGTAATGCTTGCCAAACGCAAAATGCAATCGCAAGAACTCGCAGAAAAAATTGGCATTACACAAGCCAATCTTTCCATACTAAAAACAGGTAAAGCCAAAGCAATAAAACTTTCTACTTTAGAAGCCATTTGCAAAGCTTTAGATTGTACACCAGCAGATTTATTAGAATATATTCCATAAAAATAGTTTTTACCATCAAAAAAACTTCTATAATCTCACTTCCATCTTCCATCCTAAAATCTTATCTTTGCAACTTGAAATTCAGAAAAATCTGAAATCAAAAATCTTACATCTAAAATTTAAATTTTATGTTCAGAACGCACACTAACGGAGAACTTACAGTCAAAAATCTTAATGAAAAAGTTACACTTTCTGGTTGGGTACAAACCATCAGAGACAAAGGTTTTATGGTTTGGATAGATTTGCGAGACCGTTACGGAATTACACAATTGGTTTTCGATGCAGACAGAACCTCAGCAGAAATTCTAGAAAATGCTAAAAAATTAGGTCGTGAATTTGTGATTCAGGCAGAAGGAACCGTAATTGAACGTGCTTCTAAAAACCCAAAAATCCCAACTGGAGAAATTGAAATTTTAGTAGAAAAATTAACGATTCTCAATAGCGCAGAATTGCCACCTTTCACAATCGAAGACGAAACTGATGGCGGCGAAGAATTGAGAATGAAATACAGATATCTCGACATTAGAAGAAATCCTGTGAAAGACAAACTGATTTTCCGTCATAAAATGGCGCAAAAAGTTAGAAATTATCTTTCAGATAAAGGCTTCATCGAAGTGGAAACTCCAGTTTTGATAAAATCTACACCAGAAGGTGCGAGAGATTTCGTGGTACCAAGTAGAATGAATCAAGGGCAATTTTATGCGCTTCCGCAATCTCCACAAACTTTCAAACAATTGTTGATGGTTGGTGGAATGGATAGATATTTTCAAATCGTAAAATGTTTCCGTGACGAAGATTTACGTGCAGACCGTCAACCAGAATTTACCCAAATAGACTGCGAAATGGCGTTTGTAGAACAAGAAGATGTTCTGGAAATTTTCGAAGGAATGACGGCGCATTTGTTGAAAGATATCACTGGAAAAGAATTTGGTAAATTCCCAAGAATGACTTTTGATGAAGCAATGAAAACTTACGGAAACGACAAACCAGACATTAGATTCGGGATGAAATTCGTGGAAGTAAATGAATTGGTTCAAGGAAAAGATTTCAAAATATTTGACGAAGCAGAATTGGTTGTTGGGATTAATGTAGAAGGTTGTGCAGATTATACCAGAAAACAAATTGACGAACTCATTGATTGGGTAAAACGTCCACAAATTGGTGCTTCTGGAATGGTTTGGATTAAATTCCAAAATGATGGAGTTGTTACTTCATCGGTAAATAAATTCTACTCTGAAGAAGACCTAAAGAAAATCGCAGAAAAATTCGGTGCAAAAGAAGGAGATTTAATGTTACTAATGAGCGGAAACGCCAATAAAGTGAGAACTCAACTTTCTGCATTGAGAATGGAATTAGGGAACAGATTAGGCTTAAGAAAAGGCGATGAATTTGCTCCACTTTGGGTAATAGATTTCCCGCTTTTAGAATGGGACGAAGAAACTGGAAGATATCACGCAATGCACCATCCTTTTACTTCGCCAAAACCTGAAGATGTACATTTATTAGAAACTGAACCAGGAAAAGCAAGAGCCAATGCTTATGATATGGTTTTGAACGGTAACGAAATTGGCGGTGGTTCTGTAAGAATTTTCAATAAAGAATTGCAGTCGAAAATGTTTGATTTATTAGGATTTTCTAAGGAAGAAGCGGAATCGCAGTTTGGTTTCTTGATGAATGCCTTCAAATTCGGAGCGCCACCTCACGCTGGATTGGCTTTCGGTTTTGATAGATTAGTTGCCATTCTAGATGGAAACGAAGTGATTAGAGATTACATTGCTTTCCCGAAAAATAATTCTGGACGAGATGTGATGATTGACGCACCTTCACCAATTCACGACGAACAACTTAATGAATTGGCATTGAAGGTTAATTTGTAGAAATTCAAAACCTTCGAGGTTTTTAGAATAAATTTGTAAATTAGAGCGAGGTTTTTGAACTTCGCTTTTTTAAATTAAAATTTTCTCCAAATGAAAAAATATTTTATCATTATTATTTTACTTATTAACAATGTTTTCATTTATTCTCAAACATACTTGGATAATACTCCTGCAAAATATTTTGATTCACTTATAAAGAATGATTTTCAAAATGAAAATTTGGTTTCATCAAATAAAATAAAAAAACAAATTTATATAGAAACTATTAAAAATGACACTTTGTTTATTAACCAGTTTGATAAATATGGAAAAATAATTGAAGAAATTAAGTTTGAGAATGGTAAAAGAAATGAAAAATGGATTTATGATTATAAAGAAAATAATAAATCTATTTCGGTATATAGATTTCAAAACAATAAAATCCTTAATGAAAAGCCAGATATTTATCTTTTTCAATTTGATCAAAGAAAGAATTTAATATTTCAAAAAAATATTTATCGTATTGGCGTTGAAATGAGTTATAAATATTTTTATGACAGCAACATTAATTTAATTAAAAGAGAAGATTATATAAATAATAAACTAACAAACTCTTATAAATATAAATTCTTAAATAATCAACTAATAGAATACATTTCTAGAAGGCATTTTTTAGAAGGCAACAAATTAAAAACAATTGAATCAGAAGATGTAATCTATTCATATAACAAAAACAAACAATGCGTGCTTATAACTGCTCAATCTTTAGGAAGAAAAAGTTTTTATAATTTTAAATATTTAAATGAAAAATTAATTGAAGAAAATTATGAAACTTATGACAATTTTGATGGAAACATAAAATATACATATGAAAATGGCTTACTAACAAATATGATTCAAGAGATACAAAATAAAGGAAAAGGAGAAACAAAAATTTTTTATGATTCAAAACAAAGAATTTCCAGAATTGAAACCTATAATAATGGAGGATTGATTTTTAGAAATTTTCTTGAGAGAAAAGACAAAACAAAAACTCTGAAACAATATTTTTTTGATAAATATAATTTTTGGACAAAAATGGAAATAAAACAAGATGAATTTTTGATTAAAAGTTATGAATATAAAATTGAATTTTACGACTAATAATAGAGAGCAAGGGAAATTTTCCTCTCTTTTTTTCTTGTTTTTTTAACATCGGATAAAATAAAAATAAATTTATCCGATATTAAGAAAAATTCCTTACCTTTGTCAAATGAATTGGCAAAATTATTCTTATCACTTTGAAGGTTTGGAAAAACACCTCGAAAGAATTCTGCAAAAAAAAACAGAATTAGATCAATTACGCCCAATTCCTAGTTATGCTGTGAAAAGCATTAAAGAAAGTTTAATGCTAGAATGGACGTATAATTCTAATAGCATCGAAGGAAATACTTTGACGCTACACGAAACAAAAATGGTGATTGAAGAAGGTTTTACCATCAAAGGAAAATCTTTGAGAGAACATTTCGAAGCGGTAAATCACCAAGAAGCGATAGAATTTGTAGAGTCTTTAATATCGGATAAACAAAATTTAAACAAAACCGATATTATGAGAGTTCATTATTTGGTTTTACAAAAAATTGAAAAAGATTTTGCTGGAATGTTCAGAACTTCTGGTGTAAGAATTTCTGGAGCTAATTTCACTCCACCAAACGCTTTTAAAGTAGATGAATTGGTAACAGAATTAATTGATTGGGTAAATTCATCAGATATAAATATTATTATAAAAGCGGCAATTTTTCATCACAGATTTGTTTGGATTCATCCGTTTTTCGATGGAAATGGTAGAACTGTACGTTTGATTTTCAATCTTTTATTGATGAGAGAAGGTTTTCCTCCTGCAATTATCCTTAAAAATGATAGAAAAAAATATTATGATGCTTTAAACTTAGCAAATAATGGAGATTATTCTAAAATTTTATTATTAGTTCTTCAAGCTTTAGAGAGAAGTTTAGACATTTATTTAGGTTCTCTCAATAATACGTATGATAATTATCGCCCGATTTCTAATATTGTAGAAGAAGAAAGGCTTCCTTATGGACAAGAATACGTAAGTTTATTGGCTAGAAAGGGAAAAATAGACGCTTTCAAGGAAGGTAGAAACTGGCTTACAACCAAAGAAGCCGTACTAGATTACATAGAAAAGCGAGAAAGAAAAAGAAAATTAAATTGATTTTTATAAATTAGAGCGAGGTTTTTTCCTCGCTTTTTTTTGGAAATTAAAAGATTATTTGATTTCTGATATATTTCAGTTTAAAAATATTATTCACGCAATAGCAATAGCGTAACTTTGCACTACTAAAAAACTATTATTATGTTCGAGTGGCTTAAAACCTTACTTTTCCCAACTGAAGACCCAAGTGTAATTCAATCATTAGTTACCATAATGCTTGCAATAGGTACTGGAGTTTTCTTTGGAAGATTGAAAATGGGCAAAATTACCTTCGGTGTTTCTGCAGTAATGTTTACTGGATTAATCTTGGGGCATTTTGGCTATAGAATGAATGAAGAAATATTCGATTTCATTAGAGATTTCGGTTTGATTTTGTTTGTTTATGGTATCGGATTACAAGTAGGACCATCATTCTTCTCTTCTTTTAGAAATGAAGGTTTAAAGTTTAATATCCTTGCTGTTTCTACAGTTTTATTCGGCGGATTCATCACTTTTCTACTCTTTAAATTCACAGGAGTGAGTATAGAAAACTTAGTAGGAATTATGAGTGGTGCTGTAACCAATACACCAGGTTTAGGAGCTGCTAAAAATACCATTGTAGAATTAAAAAATCAGTTTCCAGATAAAACATTTGACGACCCAACAATTGGTTACGCCATCACTTATCCTTTAGGTGTTTTTGGAATCATTGGTGTCATTATTTTATCTAAAGTTCTTTTAAAAATTCATCCTGATGTAGAAATGAGAAAATTCAGAATGAATAAAATTAATCGCGAAGAACCATTAATTCACAAAAAACTAAGAGTTACGAATCCTCAATATTTTGGAATTCCATTAGGTGAAGTAATTAGCAATATAGGATATGACATTGTAGTGTCTAGATTAAAACACAGTGGCGAGGTTTCTGTTTTTTCACCAAAATTAGACACAGAGCTTCAAGACAGAGACGTACTGATGATTGTAGGAAAAGAAGCTGATTTACAAGACTTCATCAAAAAAGTAGGAAGACCTTCTACTGACTCTTTCATAGAATCTGATTCTGATATTAACAAGAAAAATATTTTCGTAACCAAACCTTCTGCAGTTCACAAAACACTCTCAAATTTAGATTTGTACAATGCGTATGATGTAAAAGTAACTAGAGTTTTCAGAGCGGGTAAAGAAATGATTCCTAGACCAAGTTTAGAACTTTTCTACGGAGATATTTTGAGAGTTATCGGTACTGATCAAGGTATTAAAGAAGCAGAAAAAATCATTGGTAATCAAGAGAAAAAATTAATAGAACCAGATTTCTTATCCCTTTTCGGAGGTTTATTAATAGGGATTATTGTAGGTTCTATTCCATTGATGATACCAGGTTTACCAATTCCTTTAAAACTAGGATTTGCAGCAGGACCACTGATTGTAGCATTGCTTATTTCTAGATATGGCGGTATTTCTTTCATTCACTCTTATATCAATAACGGTGCGACTTATTTCATGAAAGATTTAGGAATTTGTTTATTCTTTGCAGCAGTAGGTATCCATGCAGGAGAAGGATTCTATGAAAACTTCATCAAATATAACGGTTGGCTATGGATTTTATATGGTTCTGCAGTAACTTTCATTCCATTAATCTTGATGGTGATTGTAGGCAGATTTTTCTTAAAAATCAATTATTTACAATTGGTAGGAATTATGAGCGGAAGTTATACAGACCCAGCTGCATTATCATTCAGTACCAATTATTTAGATTCTGACATTCCAATTCAAAGCTACGCGCAAGTTTATCCTTTGGTTACCATTGCAAGAATTTTTACAGCGAGTTTATTAATATTACTACTGACTTAAAAAATAATATTATACCAAATAAAAAAATTCCATCAATAATTTGATGGAATTTTTATTTTATAAATTTCTAAATTTTTTAGAATTATTTTCCTACTGTTTCAGGGAATCTAGCTTCTGTAAATTCTCTAGAAATAGCAGCTTTTTCGAATTTTAATTTACCGCTCATGGTTTCTAAAATCACGCCATCTTCTACTACTTGTACAATTTTAGCATGCATACCAGAAGTGGTTACTACTCTAGCGCCTGGTTTTAGAGAATCTTGAAATTGTCTTTCTTTCTTTTGCTTGGTAGTTTGTGGTCTCAAGATTAAGAAGTAGAAGATTACAATCATTAAGACAAATGGTAATATCATTGAGAAGAAATCACCTCCACCTTGTGCTTGTAGAAATATTGTTGTAAACATTTTTTTATTTTTTAGGGTTGAATATCTGCTGAGAATCTAATTTCGATAGGAACTTGTGATACGTTTGCATACACTTCTGCTGATTTATACACTACACCATCAAAATTTGTAGAATCAAATTTTAGCGTAATTTTACCTTTTTGACCAGGCATAATTGGTTCTTTAGTATAATCTGGAGCAGTACATCCGCAACCTGGTTTTACCGCAGAAATAATCAAAGGATTTTTACCTGTGTTGGTTACTTCGTAAACGTGTTCTACCACATCTCCTTTTTTGATTTTTCCGAAATTAAAATCTGGTTCAGAAAGTGCTAATGTAGTTTCTGCATGATTTTTTGCTTCGCTTACCAAGTCACTTTGTTTTACTACTCTATCATCTGCAAAAGGATCTTTTTGCTCTGTTGTTGAAGTAGTAGCAGTTGATGTTTCTGCTGCTTCATTTTTTTTACAAGAAGCTAAAGTCAAAACAGCTAGTAAGCTTAAAACTAATATTCTTTTCATTGATTCTGATTTTTTAAAAATTTCCTCAAATTTAATCAAAATTTATGCTCTAGAAATATCTTTCGTGTATTTATCTAAGATTCCGTTCACAAAAATCTGACTTCTATCGGTAGCAAAAACTTTAGAAACCTCTATATATTCGTTGATAATCACTTTTGCTGGAGTGAGAGGGAAATTATCTATCTCTGTAATAGCTGTAATTAAAATCAATCTATCCATTAAAGAAATTCTTTCTAAATCCCAATTTTCAAGTCTTTCTTCGATTTTTTTCTCAGAATTTTCCCAGTGAGAAATGCTTTGTAGTAATAATTTTTTAGCAAAATGCCTGTCTTCTTCATCTTTAAGCATTTTGATTAAAGTATGACTCGGCTGATTTTGTTTCATAAAACCAATGGTCTTCTGAATCATAGAATTCGAGATATGGAAATCATCTGCCCAAGACAATTCTAATTCTTCTAAACGCTCATGAAAATCTTCATTTTCGGCAACATATTTTAGAAATAATTTCCCAACAAACTTTTGGTCTTCTTCAAAACTTAGGCTTTCTACGGCCATATATTCTTGGTAACGCTTACTCGCAACGATTCTCTGAAATGTTTTCACCAACAATTCATCGTGTAAGTCCCACTGATATTTTTTGTGTTTTGAGTTAAAGGAAAGTCTTTCTTCGTTTTGATCAAGTTGTAAAAAAACTTGATTATTCACGAATTTCATGTTAGGATTAAGGTCTTCTTCAGTCTTAATAAATTTATTTTTACCGATTTCAATTTGTCTTTCGGCAAGATCTTTTAATGCAACCAAGAAGTTGAGTTGATAAATATAGAGATAATAGATTTTTTCAATCTCTGTAAACATATTTTTCTCTAAAACATCAGTTTTTATAGGATTCTGATGATAAGAATATAGTGTCTGCACTACTTTTTCGCGGATTTGTCTTCTTCCTAACATTTTCAAAGAGCTTTTAATAAGATGCTGCAAAGATAGAAAAAAATGCTGGAAGTAAGAAACATGAAGCCAGAAGTTATTTTTGCTTCTTTTTCAAACTTATATTTTCTGTATTTTTGCAACTATGAATTCACTTAAAACGCTTAATCCTTACTTTTGGAAACACAGAGTTCTGCTATTCTGGGGCTTGCTATTTATCATAGCATCTAACTTTTTTGCTATTTATCAAGTACAGTTTGTAGGCCAGAGTGTAGATGTTATCAAAAGTGTTTTAGATAAAAAAAGTGTAGATAAAGAATTATTATTTAATACTTTACTGATTAATGGAGCCATTATCGTAGGAACTTCAGTTTTGTCTGGAATTTTTAGATTTATGATGAGACAAACCATTATTGTAGCTTCTAGAAGAATAGAATACGAACTCAAAAATAAAATTTACAGACATTATCAGGAACTTTCGCTTACTACTTATAAAAAAACCACAATTGGGGATTTACTGAACAGACTTTCTGAAGATGTAGTGGCGATTAGAATGTACCTTGGTCCTGGTGTAATGTATGTGGCGAACTTGGTGATTTTATTAGTCATCACGAGTATTTACATGCTCATGACTAATGTAGAGATGACACTTTGGACACTTATTCCTCTTCCTATTTTGTCTTTTCTAATTTACAAAGTAAGTTCTATTATCAATCGAAAATCTAAAATTATGCAGAAAAGCCAAAGTGCGATTTCTACATTTGTACAAGACAGTTTTTCGGGAATTAGAGTGGTGAAATTTTTCAACAAAGAAAAATACATCGAAAAAAATTATGGCGAAAAAGTAAAGGATTATCAAGACAAAGCATTAGATTTAGCCAAAACAGAAGCGTATTTCTTCACCATTATTTTATTTGTTATCGGTTTATTAAATGTTGCCATTTTATACATCGGTGGTAAAAATTATTTCGAAGGAAAACTTACAGTAGGAACCATTGCAGATTTCTTCATGTATATTAACATTCTGATTTGGCCATTTTCTATGGTAGGTTGGGTTTCATCTGTTAATCAAAGAGCTGCTGCTTCTATGACCAGAGTGAATGAATTTTTGGACATAAAATCTGAAATCGTCAACAAAAATTTCGACCAATATGAAATTAAAGGCGATATAGAATTCAGAAATGTATCATACACTTATCCAAATACAGGAATTAAAGCTTTAGAAAATCTAAGTTTCAAACTAGAAGCTGGGAAATCTATGGCAATTATGGGAAAAACGGGCAGCGGAAAATCTACAATCGCATTGTTACTATGCAGGTTAATTGATCCCGATGAAGGAGAAATTTTAATTGATGGGAAAAATCTAAAAGACCATAATCTAGAATTATACAGAAAACACATTGGCTATATTCCTCAGGAAAGTTACTTATTCTCAGATACGATTGAGAATAACATTGGCTTTGCAATAGACCATCCTACGCATGATTTGGTAGAAGAATTTGCAAAAAAAGCAGATGTGCATAAGAATATTGTAGAATTCAAAGACCAATACAAAACCATGGTTGGCGAACGTGGCGTAATGCTTTCTGGAGGGCAAAAACAGCGTATTTGTATCGCAAGAGCACTCATTAAAAAACCAGAAATCCTCATCTTTGATGATTCGCTTTCTGCACTCGATACAGAGACCGAAGAAAACATCCTTCAAAACATAGAAAAAGACATTAAATCTTGCACTTCTATCATCATAACTCACAGAGAATCAAGCGCAAAAAGAGCAGACTTCATATTAAATCTTAATGATTTAGATACTACGGAAACTTCGTAAAAACTTAAAAATTACGCTAAAATCTCAATTTCTTTAAAATTTATTTTGAGATTAAAAGAAATCTTTTATATTTGTTCAATAGGATTTCTAAAATAAGTAACAATGAGTGATTACAAGGAGAGAAACGAAAATGAAATTTTCACAAAGGTGTTGAAGGCAGGTAGAAGAACTTATTTCTTTGATGTGCGCGAAACAAAAGCAGGAGACTATTATCTTACCATTACAGAAAGTAAAAAGAATTTTGGTGAGAATGGAGAAGCAACTTTCGAGAAGCATAAAATCTATTTATACAAAGAAGATTTTGCAAGTTTCAGAGAAATGTTTAATGAATCTACAGATTTTATCATCGCTCAAAAAGGTGAGGACGTAATTTCTGAAAAACATGACAAAGACTTTAAGTCTAGATCTTTCACAATCGAATCTGACGACGAAGTATAAATAAAGCACTCCTTTTTTGGAGTGCTTTTATATTTCTAAATGATTCTTTTGATCCAAATTCTTGGATTATTTTTCTATTGATTTGGCGCTGGAATACTTGAAAATCTCATGCTAATAGTGAGATTAGTATCATTAGTCGCCGTATCTTTCAATACATAAGCTACTCTAGCTTTCACAGAACCGCTTTTTACAATTTGGTCTAAAATTTTAGAAGTATCAGGATCTAAATTGAGCGTATTCCCTATATTAGAGCCAATATCTGTTCTTTGAGCCACTAAAATTTCACCAGTATTATTTCCAGAAAGATAAACTTTAATGGATTTAAAAATTCCCAATTCGCCATTCGTACTCAAGTTGGTAGCAGTCGCTTTGGCGCTAGAAATTCTAATATCTTGAACCATGCTGGTTCCTGCTCCTACATATTGAGCGAAACTTGTAGCAGAAGACGTTACAGAAATTTCTTGATTTCCTGGCACTCCTGAAGAAACCAAAACATTAGTAGTATAAGGAACGGTATTCTGCACGATGCTTTGCACTGTACCACAACTCACTGTAGTAGCTGCAATTACAAAAGCTGATAAAATTAAATTTTTCATATTTACATTTTTTTATTTTATTCTACTGTCACGGAGATATTTCCCTTCAGTTTTCCTTCTGCCATTAGATTTTTGCCAAAAATAATCTTATAGGTTCCGCTTTGTTTTTTAGTATATTTCATTTCTCTCGAAAAAGGACCATCCGCAGAACCATCTGGTAAAATAATTTGATTGATTCTGAGATTTCTACCTTTCTCTACGGTATTGATTTTAGCAGAAAGAGTGGGCTTATTAAAATTTTTAATCACGAGAATAAATTGCTGGTTCTCATCTGTAAACTCTTCACCAATGGTAAATGGAAGTTGAGAAGCATCTACAGTTCTGATGATTTTATTACCTTCTACCGTTCTCATTGCACCTCGTCTTCCTTGTGATGGTTGAGACGAATTATTTTCCATGATTTCTGTTTTAGTGGTAGTTGTATTTGCATTTTGAGAAATTCCGTTGTTTGAACAACAACTCACTCCCAAAATAGAACTCCACAAAACATTAATTAAAATTTTCATATCATCTGGTTTATCATTAGCGAGCTAATATTATACCAAAGTTACTCAATAAATTGTAGAATATTCAGCTTGATGTAAATGTTGTAACAATTCGTTAGAATTCTAAAAATTTAGTGTTTCGTAGTAAAGAATTTTTGATAAAAACGGTTTTTTATTATTCAATTCTTTTTCGTAATTCGATCTTTCACTCATATCTTTCGGGAATTTTTCTTTAAGAATTTTATCATTGTAATTCAAAGAATACAGAAATTTAAAGTCTGCTTTTTCGTTCTTAATATTGTAAACTGTGGCAATATTTCCCCAATTGATAAAACTACACACCAAAATCGTTCCGTAGAAATACCAAACCATTTGGTTAAAAAGATATGCATTGGTTTTTTGCTGATGAATTTTAATGAAAGTAAAAATCAATCCAATAATGGCTAAAATTAAAAATGCATAAACACCTAATCTTTTGTAGGTTAAGCCTAAATTCAATACGTATTCAGAATTTTTTGCAAAAGCCGAAATCACTAAAACGGCATTCAGAAATACCCAAATTTTTGCCAAAATTTTCAAAGATTTCGCTTGTGTATCAAAATTGAAACTGCCTTTAAAATAGAACATAATCACACCTATTGCCATCACAATACTCGCAATTACCGCTCCTACTCTTTCGTGCGTTTCTTCGGCAAGTTGATTGGCCGTAGCTTTTGGCAATTCTACAAACTGCTCATAATTAAACGTGATGATAAAGAATAACAATAAAATATTCAATGCTACAAAGGAAACTACACCGCTTAATCTTTCAAAAGGAAGGTCTAGAAAATCGTATGTAGGTTTCAGTTTTTTGTCTTCATTCAAAAAATCGTTTTTCAAATAATGATTGTTCTTGATAAAAAATTCATAAATCGAAAAATTGAAATAATTAAAAGCCAAGAAAAACCCTAAAATACTTAACGCAATCACTTGCCAAAGATTAATATCTAATTCATAATCAGAAAAAAGCGAAGCAAAATGTGAACTTCCGTGCGTATAAATCGCAAAGAAAATCAACAGCAGAAAAGCTGGGATTAGAACCACCGCTAAAACTTTTTGCCAAAAACTTTCGGTTTTTCTCTTTGGTAACCATTGTTCCAACTGAAAAATACGGTAAATAAAAGTCACAAAATTAATCGCAAAAACAGGAATTACGAGAATGGATTTAAGTTCTTTGTTTTTGGAAGTGAAACCCAATAAAAAAAGCGAAGTGAAAATGGCCAAAAAAGAGGCAAAATCACCATACCAAGCAAAAGCAATACTGCTTAAAATGCTGGTGAGCAAAACTGAATAAAAAGTTCGAGTTTTGAATCTTTTTTCGGTATTAAAATAAGTAAGAACCGCTACTAAAATTCCTAAAATACCGATATTTAATCCAGGTTCTTGGTCATAAAACAGTACAACAAACATTGCTGTAACTAAAAAGATTAAGTGATGTGTTTTCATAAGATGTTTTTAAAAAAAATTAACTTCCCGCAACTGGACTTCCGAAAATCCCTACCGCTAATTCTGCCCAAATCAGAAATAATGCTAACAGAATTATTACGATGTAAAACATTCTTTTGGCATTCTTTTTCTCCATTTTTAGAACCATATCTACGCAAAATGCGGTTCCAAAAAGAAGAATTCCCGCGATTAAAAAGTCAAAACCAGACCAATTAATTTCTTTGGTAAACTGCATCCCAATAAACGGAATGACTAATAATAAAGCTGCAATTCCATAAATTGCGAAGCTTCTTTGTTTGCTTGTTATCATAATTTTTAATTTAAATTTCATTTAAAGTACTTTGAATCACAAAGTAAATTTCTAAAAAATTAAAGGATTGCTCCTTTTTGATTTTTGACTAATTGTTGTCAGTTGATTGTTTTAAATTTTCAATTCTCCACTTTCAATTTTCAATTTAAAAAATTACTTTCCTAATAATTTTTCTAAAGCTGACAGATGTTCTTCGAAAGCTTTTCTTCCTGCTTGTGTAACACGGTAAGATGTTTTTGGTTTTTTGCCTACAAATTCCTTCTTGATTTCTATGTAATTAGATTTTTCTAATGCAGAACTGTGACTTGCTAAATTTCCGTCTGTTACTTCTAAAAGTTGCTTCATTTCATTAAAATCAACCCAATCGTTAACCATCAGAACGGACATTATACCCAATCTGACACGGCTTTCAAATTCTTTGTTGAGTTGATGAATCTTTAACATTTAATTCAATTCTTTTACTAATTTATTTCTGATTTTATTTATACTTCTTATGCATTATCAAACCATAAACAATATGCAAAACTCCAAAACCAATTGCCCAGAAAAATAAACCATACCCTAAAAAAAACAGTGATACAATTCCTAATGCCATTTCGCACAATCCTAAATATTTAATGTCAGAAAAAGTGTAATTTCCAGCATTAAATAGCGCTAATCCATAGAAAATTAAAGTGGCAGGAGAAAGTAAACCATGTAAACCGTGATACAATAATCCTGCGCAAAATAAACCTCCAATTCCCAATGGAATGGCAAAATTATACAATAATTTTTTGGTGGTAGCATCCCAAATTTGAAGATGATGGGCTTTGCTTTTTTTTATGGTAAAATATGCTCCAGAAGAAATCGCTAAAACCATAATAATCATCGCCACAATAACCAAATGAGTAATGATATCTTTTTCATAGTATTTTACCGTTCCCTCGAAATAATCTACACCATTTTTTTTGAAAAAGAAATAAACATAAATAGCACCAGCTAAAGCAAATAATCCTGCAAAAACGCCTGAAATTCCGCTCAAAGAAATAAATCGAGAGCTTTTTTCCATCATTTTTCTGATGTGCTGCAAGTCTTCTTGGTAGTTTTTATTTTCCATAAATAAAGCACTTTGAAATACAAAGTTAATATTTATTTTGAAACTGCAAAATTAATTTGCAGTTTCTTTCTTATTTATTTCTCAGATTTTCTTTAATTTTTTCAATATTTTTCTTGGCTGTATCTTCTAGAATAAGACTTGCGCTCATGTGAATTCTTTCTGGGGAAAGCTCTGTAAAGTGCTCTGTTCCTTCCCAAGAAACTTTTTTGATTAAAGCTAAAGCATCTGAACTTCTACTCGCCAATTTTTCTAAAAATCGTGTTATTTCTGAATCCATTTCTGCAATCGTTGGAGAAACCGAATGGTAAATATTATGCTGTTCTGCCCAATTTGCGGTACGGAAATCGGCATCTATTGCCATCGCAGTAAATTGTGATTTACCTATTTTTCTTTCAACATAAGGTCCAATCACAAATGGCCCAATTCCTAAATTAATTTCGGTGAGTGCCAAACTTGCATTCTCTGTCGCAAAACAATAATCTGCAGCACAAGCAATTCCTACTCCACCTCCAGTCGTTTTTCCCTGAACTCTTACCACTACAATTTTTCTGCAAGTTCTCATGGCGTTGAGCACTTTAGCAAAACCCCCAAAGAAAGTTTTTGATATTTCTAAATCGTTGATTTCTAACAACTCATCAAAACTTGCTCCTGCACAAAACGCTTTTTCGCCCTCAGATTTTAGTAAAATGGCTTTTACTTCTTCTTTAGCCGCTTCGTCTAAAATGGTTTGTGCTAATTTTTCTAAAATTTCGCCGGGTAATGAGTTGCTTTTTGGCGTCCCGAAAGTGATTTCGGAAATATTATTTTTAATTTCTGATATTACAAATGGTAGCATAACTAGTTTTTTAAATTAGATTAAATTGTTCAAAATGATGCGTAAAATGTTTTCTGTGCATCAACTCCATCATTTCTTTATTGAGCTTTCCAAAGACAAAATGCATATGCTCCGCTTCTGGATTTTCTCTATAATAAATCTGATATTTCTGAAGATTTTCTAAAAATTTCTCTTTGGCTTGCTCCAGATTTTTATACTTCAACACTGGTAAAGTTCCATCTTCTGGAAGGAACGGCGCAGGAAAATCTTTTGGCATTTTTCGGTGATTGTATAGAGAATCTTGATACTTTTCTAAATGCTCTTCTGGTGTGAAGCATTTCTCAGCTTCTGGTTCACCCATGCTATACAGTATAGTTGTTTCTAGATGTTCCAACATTTGCTGAGCAGTCATTTTACCCCAATTCGGCTTCGTATTTTCAGTTAAACCATTCAATAATTTTTGAATATTTCTTCTATTTAGTTCAATGAAAGGAGATTTTTTTGCCACCAAAGTCAAAATGGTAGCTACACAAACCACTTCTTCTCTTTGATTCACTACCTCAACCAACCATTTTACTACTCCACTTGGAATATTTCTACCTTTTACACCTCTGTTGATTTTTTCTTTCGCCGTCAAATAAACGGTAATGGTATCTCCAGCATAAACTGGTTTAAAAAAACTTGCATTTTCCAGTCCATAATTCGCAATAACTGGCCCTTTTTTCCCTGAAACAAATAAACCAGCCGCTGCAGAAAGGATAAAATATCCGTGTGCAACGGTTTTGTCAAAAATAGTTCCATTTAAGCTGGTTGCATCTGTATGTGCATAAAAATGATCCCAAGAAACATTAGAAAAATTGACAATATCTGCCTCTGTAAAAGTTCTTCCTGCGGTTTCTAGAGAATCTCCAACTTCCACTTCTTCAAAATATTTTTGGAAAGGATGTTTATCACTGAATTTCTTTTCTGCACCTTGTGTATAAACTTTAGTAATCGCTGTCAAAACATCTGGCGAACCCTGAATCGCAGTTTTTTGAAGGAAAAAGTGAAGTCCATTTAAACCTCCCATTTCTTCGCCACCTCCAGCTCTACCAGGACCACCATGCATTAAAGTTGGCAACGGAGAACCGTGACCTGTACTTTCTTTGGCATTATCTCTATTCAAAACAAAAATTCTACCATGAGAACTCGCCATTTTCCAAGAAGTTTCTGCCACAAATTTCTCATCATGAGAAACAATAGAACCTACTAAACTTCCTTTTCCTCGTTTTGCTAAAGCTGCAGCTTCTTCTGCATCTTTGTATGGCATAATCGTAGAAACTGGGCCAAAAGCTTCGAGTTCGTGAGATATATTTTTTTCAAAAGGTTTATCATTATAAAAAACTTTCGGAGTAAAGAAAGCTCCGTTTTCGTAATTTGCATCTACCAAATCATGCTTTCCATCGTAGATGAGTTCTGTTTCTGCTTTTAAGAGATTTACTTTTTCTTCTAAAATCTGCATTTGTTCTTTTCCAACAATAGAGCCCATTTTGGTTTCTCTGCTTAATGGATTTCCAATTTTTGTTTGGTCAAGAGCTTTTGATAACGCATTTTGAACATCACCAACTAAATTTTCAGGAACAATAATTCTACGGATTGCCGTACATTTTTGTCCTGCTTTTGTAGTCATTTCATTTTTAACTTCTTTGATGAACAAATCAAATTCTGGAGTTCCCGGTTTGGCATCTAACCCAAGAATAGAACAGTTCAAAGAATCGGCTTCCATATTGAAACGAACTGCATTTCCCGAAATTGATGGAAGCGCTTTCAGTTTTCTACCAGTATTTGCGGAGCCTGTAAACACTACAGAATCTCCATCTTTTACAAAATCTAAAATATTGCCTGGTTCGCCACAAACCAATTGAACTGCACCTTCAGGAAGATAACCGCTTTCTATCATGTCTTTGAAAACTTCATTCGTAAGATAAGAACTGTACGGCGAAGGTTTTACAACGGCTGGAACTCCTGCCAAAAGCGATGTTGACAATTTTTCTAACATTCCCCAAACTGGAAAATTATACGCATTGATTTGCACAGAAACGCCTTCACTTGGTGTCAAAATATGCGTTCCGAGATGCGTTCCGTTGGCAGAAATTTTCTGAGTTTCTCCATCTACCCAAAATGGTGTATTGGGAAGCATTCTTTTCGCCAAACCTGAATAGGTGAAAAAAGTACCAAAACCGCCTTCTATATCTACCCAAGAATCAATATGAGTGGCACCTGTTTTGTAAGAAAGTTCATAATATTTTTTCTTTCTTTCTAAAAGATACAATGCAATTTTTTTAAGCATTTCTCCACGGTCGTAAAAAGTCATAGAAGACAAGTTTTTATAACCTATGGTTCTACCAAAATGCAATGCTTCTTCAAAATCTAGTCCCGAAGTATCTGAAATGGCAACCAGTTCTCCGTTTACAGCATTGTAAAGCGGAATTTCGTGGCCGTTTCCTTCAATCCATTGTCCTGATATGTAGTTTTTTAGTTTCATTTTATGTGAGGATGTTAGATTTTAGATGTTTTGAGTTTCTTGAAAATAAATTTTAATATCATAAAAAGTAAAAATAGAATAATTGCCAAATCAAAAATAAAAACTAAATAAATTATGATTTCTGAAAATGGAAATTCCTGATTTTTAATAAATTGTTCTTGTTGTTTTGATTGCGCGTGTTCTAATGAATCTGAAATTCTCAAACCTTCTTGATTTAGATAAAACCCAAAAATATTTAGTGCAATTAGAAAAATCACTCCAAGAATTACAAAAAATATTTTTTTTGAAAATTTCATTATAAATTTTGGCTAAAGCCAATTGCTTTTTTATTTTTTTAAAAACGGGCTAAAGCCCGTTTCTATTGAATTTATTTTTCGTGGTTAAGATACTCAAATTTTAAATTTTGGAAAAATGGTGAAATTGTAACGAAATTGCGCCCCGACTTGAGTGGAGCTCTTTTTATTTTTTTAAAATAAAAAAGCGGGAACGGAAGGCGGAAATTTGGCGCCATTACTTCGTCCAAACGGAGTAATCTACAATTTTGGTGGGCGTTTGTTCTACAAATTCTATGTATGGTTCGCATGGTTGAATGGCGGTTTTTCCTTCACGAGCCAGTTCTTGATAAATAGCGGTTCCTTTGGTTTTCCAAGCAATCATTTCGTCTGAAACTTCGCGAATAATTTTCGCAGGACTGCCAACTATCAATTTTCTATTTTCCGAAATAAAACCAGTGGGAACAAAACTCAACGCACCAATAATACATTCGTCTCCAATTTTGGCATTGTCCATTACGACGGCATTCATCCCAACCAAACAATTTTTGCCAATGTGCGCCGAATGAATAATCGCGCCGTGACCAATATGCGCCGATTCTTCTAAAATAGTCGGAATTCCCGGAAAAACGTGAAGCGTACAGTTTTCTTGAACGTTTGCGCCGTCTTTGATGATGATTTTTCCCCAATCTCCACGCAAAACTGCATTAGGACCGATGTATACTTCTTCCCCAATTTCTACATTTCCTATAATTACCGCTTGAGGATGGATGTATGCTGATTTTTTGATGATGGGTTTTATGCCGTGGTATGAATAAATATTTGCCATATATTTTTATTTATGTTCTTTTGTCTTGAAACAAAAGAACCAAAAGTTCAAGACTGTGAATTCTCGGCTAAAATTTTTCATTAATTCTAAAATCCCTGAAACTCGCTTCGCTCAAACAACAGGAATTTATTAACAAATCAATTTCAAAATTTTTTAACGCCTCCAATTCAATGTCAGTTTTTTAAAAAAACTTTTAAATTTTTTCGATAATCATTGCGTAACCTTGTCCGACTCCGATACAGAGCGTACAAAGTGCATATTTTTTATTTTTTCTCTGTAATTCTAAAGCGGCAGTTCCTACAATTCTGGTTCCTGACATTCCGAGAGGATGACCTAATGCAATCGCGCCACCATTTGGATTTAATCGTTCGTCTTTTGCATCAATCCCTAATTCCTGTAAAACTGATAATGCTTGAGCTGCAAAAGCTTCGTTGAGTTCAATAATATCCATATCTTCCAACGAAAGATTGGCTCTAGAAAGTGCTTTTTTGGTCGCTTCTACTGGACCTATTCCCATAATTCTAGGTTCTACACCAACCACTGCGCTTGAAATAATTTTTGCCAATGGCTTCAAATTATATTTTTTAACGGCGTCTTCACTTGCCAAAATCATGGCAGCAGCTCCGTCATTTAAGCCAGAAGAATTTCCTGCAGTAACACTTCCTCCTTCTTTTTTGAAAGCAGGTCTTAACTTCGCTAATTTATCTAAAGTAGTATCTGGTTTTACAAATTCGTCTTGTGAAAAAATTTTCGGTTCACCTTTTTTTTGTGGAACTTCTACGTTTACAATTTCTTGAGCTAATCTTCCTGAATTTTGAGCAGAAGTAGCTTTTTGCTGAGAAAGTAATGCAAATTCATCTTGCGCTTCTCTGGAAATTTTATAGATTTCGGCTAGATTTTCCGCGGTTTCTCCCATTCCATCAACTCCGTAGAGTTCTTTCATTTTAGGATTAACAAACCTCCATCCAAAACTGCTATCAAACAACTGAACATCTCTACCAAAAGGTTGAGCTGATTTACTCAAAACATAAGGCGCTCTAGTCATTTGTTCAACTCCTCCTGCAATGTAAAAATCGCCTTCTCCAATTGCAATCGCTCTGTACGCATTGGAAATTGCTGCCATTCCAGAAGCACATAATCTGTTCACAGTTTCTCCTCCAATTTTTACAGGAAGCTCTGCCAAAAGTGAAGCCATTCTTGCTACATTTCGATTGTCTTCTCCAGCTTGATTGGCACAACCTAAAATCACGTCTTCTATTTCTTCGGCGGGAATTTGTGGATTTCTCTTTACAATTTCCTTCAAAACGATGGCTGCTAAATCATCTGCTCTTACTTCTGATAAGCCTCCTTGAAATTTAGCAATCGGTGTTCTGATATAATCTATGATGTATACTTGTTTCATATCTGATTTCGAAATTATAAATCAACTACTTTTTTATCAATTTTATAAACAGTTCCTCTGAAACTTGCGACCACCACTTTATGCTGATTGGTAATCGTAATATCATAAACTGCCGTTTTTCTGGTATCTGCCATGAGAATACTCTCTGCAAAAAGGGTGTCTCCTAAACGTACTGCTTTGGTAAAATTAATCATGCAATTGAGCGCAACTGCTGCATCTCCCATATTGTTAGAAGAAAATGCCAATGCAGAATCCGCAAAAGCAAAAGTTACTCCGCCATGAACCGTTTTTAAGCCATTAATCATCTCTTTTTTGATGGGCATTTCAATCAAACAGTAGTGTTCACGAACCTCAACCAAAGAAATTCCCATCCATTGTGAGAAATAGTCTTGATTGAGCATATATTGTGCGGTTTCTAGAGGAGTCATTCTAATAAATTCAATGTTTAAAGTTCATTTTTTCTTTTAAAAATATCTTTCCATGTGATTTCTCCATTTTTTGAAATTTTATTTACAAAAAAGAATATTACAAACCATAATAAAAACGTTACAGTCATTTTTGTTTTTTGTGAAAACACATATTCGTAAAAAGACATTTGCATTTTATTAAAAAAATATCCTAAAGTAGTGTTAATTAATACAAATAAGATAGATTGAACTAACGTTGTGATTATTATTTTTTTCATAACTTTTATTTTTTCAATTCTGATTTATTCCAGAAAAAATTTGTGATTAAAAGTCCGATAAAAGCTGCAACTCCATAAAACCAATAGTTTAAAATGTATTCAGAAATCGTATAATTATTTTTTCTAACGAATACTTCTAATAAATAGTAACCAAGTGATAAAATTATTACTTGAGTTATTGTTTGTACTAATGCAATTTTGAAATTCATAATTTATAGTTTTTTTAAAAGTGGACTTTGTCTGTATCGCTCTTCCTGATATTCCTCGTATAAATTTTGTAAGGTTTCTGAAATCTTTTGATAGCCAATTTCTTTTCCCCAATTCAATAATCCTTTCGGATAATTTACACCTTTTTGCATCGCAGTTTCTATGTCTTCATCATTGGCAATTCCTAATCTTTTTGCTTCTACCGCTTCATTAATCAACATAGAAATAATTCTCATGAAAATCATTTCATACAGACTTTCATCTTTTACAATTTCTTGATTCTTGACTCTTGATTCTTGATTCTGTTCAGAATAATCATAAAAGCCTTTTCCTGTTTTTCTACCAAGTAATTTGGCTTCGCTCATTCTTTGCTGAAGAAGTGATGGTTTGTATTTTGGGTCGTAGAAATAATCCTGATAAACCGTTTTCGTTACCGAAAAATTAACATCAATTCCGATTAAATCCATCAATTCAAATGGTCCCATTTTAAAATTTCCAAGAGATTTCATCGCGTCATCCACTTGTTCTGGAGTTGCTAAATTTTCTTCTACGATTTTCAAAGCTTCACCATAAAAAGGTCTTGCAATTCGGTTAACAATAAAACCGGGAACATCTTTAGCGATGATAGGAGATTTGCCCCAAGATTTCATTAAATCCAACATTTCTTGAGCTAAATTATTTTCAGTCAACAATCCTGGAATCACTTCAACCAAAGGCATTAATGGCGCTGGATTGAAAAAATGAATTCCGATAAAACGTTCAGGATTTTTAAGTTCTGACTGAAGCGAAGTAATGGAAATAGACGAAGTATTAGAACCCAAAACACATTTTTCCGAAACATAAGTTTCTAACTCGGCGAAAACTTTTTGCTTGATTTCTTTATTTTCGATGATGGCTTCTATGACCAAATCACAATCTTTCAATTCTTTGATTTCTTGACAAGGCTTAATTTGATTGAAAATTTCTAAGGATTTTTCAGTAGAAATTTTCCCTTTTTCCGCTAATTTATTTAATGTGATTTTTAAATTTTTTAGAGATTTTTCGGTTTGTGAGAAGTTGGCATCGTATAAAAAAACCTCGCAATGTGCAGTAGCTGCTACTTGCGCAATGCCAATTCCCATAGTTCCTGAGCCGATGATTCCTACTTTCTTCATAATATGATGATGTGATGATGTGACGATGTGATAATCTGCAAATCAACACATCATCACATCTTTTTTATTTTCCTGTATAATTCGGTTTTCTTTTTTCTAAAAATGCAGTAACTCCTTCTTTGAAATCTTGGGTTTCTGCTGCGTCTTGTTGATAAATTCCTTCTAACTCCAATTGCTCTTTTAAATCGTTTTCATAAGAATGATTGAATGCTTTTTTGGTTAATGCAATCGCTTTTGTAGGTAAATGAGAAAGCGTTTCCAGCACTTCCATAGATTTTGAAGAAAATTCTGCATCACCGAAAACATCCGCAATTAAACCCAGTTTCAAAGCATCATTTGCCGAGAGTTTTTTTCCTGTAAAAGCAAGATAATTCGCTTGTTGACGTCCTAATAATTTAGGCAACCAATACGTTCCGCCTGTATCTGGTATTAAACCAATATTTACAAAAGCTTGAGAAAAATAGGAATTTTCTGTAGCCAAACAAATATCACAAATCAGCGCTAACATTGCTCCAGCTCCAACTGCAGGACCATTCACCAAAGAAACGACTGGTTTTCTGCAATGTGCAATTTCTTCAACCAAAGGATTGTAATAGTCTACCACCATTTTCTGAATCACTCTTTCTTCCTCTACATTTCCGAGTGAAAGTGCTTCCTTCAAATTTTGCCCCGAACAAAAAGCTTTTCCTCTCCCAGAAAGTGCTACACAACGCACATTTTCATCTTCATTGCATTCTACAATAAAGTTTTTCAACTCTTGGAGTAAAACTTTATTGAGTGAATTGTAGGTTTCGGGCTGATTGAGATATGCGATTTTCAACTTACCCTCGAAATGGGTTTCTATTTCTATCTGAGTGTACATTTTCTTTAGAATTGTTAATTTGTAAAATCGTAAAGTCGTTTTTACAAATCTAATGTTTTTATGTGATTTTTTTTGGTTCTGCGATTTTGCAACTTTACAGTTCTACAATTTTACGTTAATGACATTTAAAATAATCAAAAGGTTCTAAACAATCTTGGCACTGATAACTGGCTTTGCAAAGTGTGGAACCAAATCTGCTGATTTGCGTAGTGTTTTCACTGCCACATCTCGGACATTTTTTGGGAATGTGAAGATGATTTTCGTCTGCGCCTTTTTCTGGTGGAACAATTCCGTAAGCTCTCAGTTTTTCTCTGGCTTCATCAGTCATCCAATCGGTAGTCCAAATCGGAAACATTTTGGTAACTACTTTTGCAGAAATTCCTTTCTCTTTAAATAATTTGATAATATCTTCTTCGATATTAAACATAGCAGGACACGCAGAATAAGTAGGCGTAATGATGATTTCTGCTTCTGTTTCAGAAATCATTTTTGCATCACGAACAATCCCGAGTTCCACAATGTTAATCACTGGAATTTCGGGGTCTGGAATCTGAGTGAGTATTTCTAATAAATCTTGCATTTCTACCAAACACAATTTGGATAGGTTCTTTGCATATACTGTAATTCACACAAAATATATCCAAAATATTCGGTATGAATTCCTTTTCTGCTTCCTTTTTGCATAAATTCTGAAGTTGGAACTTCTAAACCAAATTTGGCAAAATCTTCTGCGATTTTAGCTTTCCATTCTTCATGAAGTTGTTTTGAAGCAGGAATTAAACTCAGTGCCACCAAATTTTCCTCTTCTTCTACTTCATCAAAAAGTCCGCCTGTGTATTCCCAAAGATTTTCGAGAGCCGCTTCTATTCTTTTTCGGCTTTCATCTGTTCCTTGAGCAAAAATACGCATCCAAGTTTCGGTATGAGTATAGTGATATTTTACTTCTTTCAGAGATTTTTGAGCAATGGCTCTCAGTTCTTCATCTGCAGAATTGCTTAAATTTTCGTACAATAAATTTTGGTAAACCGCAAAGAAATAAGCCTTCATAATGGTATTGGCATAATCTCCGTTTGGTAATTCTACCAATTGAGCATTGAGGTATTCTTTTTCGACACGAAGCATGGCAAAATCATCTGCAGTTCTGCCGTCATTAAATAAATTTGCCGCTAAATTGTAGAAATTATTGGCTTGACCCAATTGATCAAGAGCGATGTTAATGACCGCAATATCTTCTTCCAAGTACGGACCTTTTCCGCACCATTCTGCCAATCTTTGCCCCATAATTAGGGAATCATCTGCGAGTTTTAGGATATAATTCTTCATAACTTTTGGTAGTTGGTATTTTGGTAGTTGGTAATTAGTACCAAATACTAATTACCAAAAGTCTAATTACCAATTTTTACATGTTTTTCACATCATTAGGAATTTGGTAAAAAGTAGGATGACGATAGAGTTTATCATCTGCAGGATCAAAGAATGCTTCTTTGTCTATTCCTTCACTTGTTACCACATATTTGCTGGGAACTACCCAAATAGAAGTTCCTTCTCCGCGTCTTGTATAAACGTCTCTAGCATTTTGAAGTGCCAGTTCTGCAGTTGGCGCTTGAACCGTTCCTGCGTGTTTATGAGAAAGTCCAGGTTTGGTTTGGATAAAAACTTCCCACATATCTAAATTGCTCATATATTTTGGTTGTCTGTTGTTAGTTGATGGTTGTCAGAATTTTTAAAAATAACTAATCCAATAAGTAGTAATAATGAAAATAAAATACAAAAAATTAATCCTCCATTATTCGTCTTATAATTAGAAAAATTTATATTAAATCAATAGCGTCCTAAATAAAAAAATAAGAAGGAATTAAAGTAACTCAAAGTATCTTTGAGGTTGCACAACAAAAAAACCTTCTTATGGACTCAAAATTAACATTATTTTCTCAGATTATTTCAAAAATAGACCGAGGGATTTTCAAAAAAATAGTAATTGAGAAGAAAACCGATTACCGAAATAAAGGATTTGATAGTTGGAACCACTTAGTTTCTATGCTTTTCTGTCATTTTGCCAAAAGCACTTCGGTTCGGGACATTTCCAACGGACTTCGCAGTGCCACAGGAAACCTGAATCATTTAGGGATAAAAACAGCACCTTCCAAATCTTCTATTAGCTACCAGAATGGAAAACGAGATGCAGATTTGTTTAAAGACGTGTATTTCAAACTATTAGAACAATTAGGACAGCACACGAAAGAAAGACGGATAAAACTCAAAATAAAAGTTCCTGTCTATTTATTAGATTCTACCCTTATTTCTCTATGCCTGTCTTTGTTCGATTGGGCAACATATCGAACTAAAAAAGGAGCCGTGAAAATGCATACCTTACTTGAATATGACGGGAAACTTCCTGTTTATGTGAATATTACCAAAGGAAGTGTTGCTGATAACAAGGGAGCGGAAAACATTCCTTTGGAAAAGGGAGCAGTCATTGTTGCAGACCGATTCTATAACGATTTTCCAATGCTCTCTATTTGGGACAGCAAAGGTGTTTTCTTCGTAATAAGACATAAAGAAAATCTGAAATTTGAAACTTTACAGGAACGAGAACTTCCACCAAAAGGAGCTCAAAGCATCCTAAAAGACGAAGAAATAGTACTCTCAAATCCTTTATCCAAAGAAAAATATCCAAAAAAATTAAGAAGAGTGGCTATTTGGGATAATGAAAACAAGCAAACCATTGAAATGATTTCCAATAATTTCTCTTGGGCTGCTTCTACCATAGCAGAATTATACAAGCAAAGATGGCAAATTGAGATCTTTTTTAGAGATATCAAGCAGTTGCTTCACATCAAAACCTTCATTGGAACTTCTGAAAATGCAGTGAAAATCCAAATTTGGACGGCACTTATCACTATTCTCATTCTGAAATACCTGAAATCCATCGCTAAATATAATTGGCAATTATCAAATCTGGTAGCTTTTATCCGATTGAATATTTTTGTTAAAATTAATCTTCAATTTTGGCTCGACAAACCATTTGAGCAACCGCCTGAAACCCCCAAAAACTATTATCAAGGGGTTCTTTTTTGAAATTAAATGTAAAGCTAAATGTAAAATAGGTATTTAGGCTGTTTCTATTTTTAATAATTTTTTTTTAGGACAGTATTGATATTAAATAAATAAATGTATGTTGATAATGTTGTTATAAACGAAATCAAGAATGTAATTACAAATACTTTTATATCAGAAAATTTTTGTTTACTCATGATAATATAAAATATATTTGAAATTAATAATGATGGAATTGAAATGAAAAAACCAAGAAATATTTCAAAAAATATAAATTCAATTATACCAATCATAAGTTTTGATTCACTTTTTAATTTAAAATGTAGAAAAGGAAATATTATTGAACCTATTACTAGAATAAAAATCCAAACTTTAATTAAATAAAAATCTCCAAATCTTCCTTTAAACATTTTATAAATTATCTAATTAACTCATTTTCAAATTTTCCTGTTTTGCAGCATACGCAATTGCTGCTTCTTTTACCCAAGCGTTTTCTGCTTGTGCTTTTCTTTTGGTTTCGAGGCGTTTTTTATTACACGGTCCGTTTCCTTTTAGCACTTCAATAAATTCGTCCCAAGGTAAATCGCCAAAATCATAATGCCCCGTTTCTTCGTTCCATTTTAAATTTTTATCAGGAACTTTCAGCCCTAAAAATTCTGCTTGAGGAACGGTAACATCTACAAATCTTTGGCGGAGTGAATCGTTACTTTCTCTTTTCACTCGATAATTCATAGATTTTTGAGAATTAGGAGAAGCGTCATCATTCGGACCAAACATCATCAAAGCTGGCCACCAAAATCTGTCTAAAGCATCTTGAGCCAATTGTTTCTGTTCTTTGGTTCCACGGCAAAGCGTCATCAGGATTTCGTAGCCTTGTCTTTGGTGAAAAGATTCTTCTTTACAAATTCTGAGCATCGCTCTGGAATAAGGGCCGTAAGAATTTCCCATCAACATTACTTGATTCATAATGGCAGCACCATCTACTAACCAACCAATCGCTCCAATATCTGCCCAACTTAACGCTGGATAATTAAAAATACTAGAATATTTGGCTTTTCCAGAAAGCATATCATTATAGGTAGAATCTCTATCTGCAGCTATTTCTCCGTTGTTCAGCGTTTCTGTAGCGGCATATAAATACAAACCGTGACCTGCCTCGTCCTGAATTTTTGCCAAAAGTGCCATTTTTCTTCTCAAACTTGGCGCTCTGGTAATCCAATTGGCTTCTGGCAACATTCCCACTACTTCAGAATGAGCATGTTGAGAAATCTGTCTTACCAGAAGTTTTCTGTAATCTTCTGGCATCATATCTTTGGGTTCTACCTTATTTTCGGCTTGAACGTATTGTAAAAATTTTTCTGTATCCATATTTTTGCTTTCAGCTTTCGGCAATCTGCTTTCAGCATTTTTTAAATTTTTTAATACAATATTTTTTTGATTATGAGCTCTTTTCAGCTGATTGCAGAAAGCAGACAGCGATAAGCCAAATCATAATTTTCCGTCGCTTAAATCGTCTTTTATATAAATCCCTACTTTAGAATTTACAAATTCTCCTGCCACGAAGTTTAGTTTTTGGTCTCCGTTGGTAATTTCATACTCTTTGAAAAAGTAAACTTGCCCTTCATAAGGTCCTTTTACTTCTACTTTTTTGTTGACACAATGCCAATAATGGTTCCAAATGTTTGTGCCATTTATTTTAAACTCTTCGTTTTCATCGATGGCTTTTGCGAATTTCCAATTGACCATTTTTTTAATTTTTTAGAATGAATTATACATCATAATTCAGCATCACAATATTGGTAGTAGGGTGACACTGACAAGTTAACACAAAACCTCTTGCGACTTCGTCTTCGGTAAGCGCAAAGTTTTTTTCCATAAAAACCTCACCTTCCATCACTTGAGCCTTACAGGTGCAACAAACACCGCCTTTACAAGCAAACGGAACTGGTAAGTTTTCTTTCAATGCTTTATCTAAAATACTTTCTTTTTTAGAATTGAGATGAATAGAATACTCATCATCATCTATAATCAACGTTACAAAACTTTCTAAGTTGGGTATTTTCTTGAATTCTTCGCTCATTTCTGCATTATCTTCATCATCTGGAGCGGAGAAATATTCATATAATACCTGCAATGCAGGAACTTTTCTTTCTTTTTTCAGAAAATCCGAAGTGGACTTAATCATTTCGGTTGGTCCACAAATAAAAAACGTAGAATCTTCTGGTTTTATTTCGGAATTTTTATCTAAAAGTTGTCCTAACTTTTCAGTAGTGATTCTTCCTTCAAAAAGAGCATCTTCTTGTGGTTCTCTACTCAAAACATGTGTTACCTGAAATCGCTCTGGAAATTGTGCTTTCAAAGCATCTAATTCTTCTTTGAGCAAAATATTTTGAGAATCTTTATTGCCAAAAAACAATAAAACTTTAGCATTTGGTTCTTGAAACAATGCTTCTTTGAGATTAGACAAAACCGGAGAAATACCGCTTCCTGCTGCTATTCCTACATAATTTTTGTGATTAGATGCGTGATAATTGGTACAGAAATTTCCCATAGGTTGTTGCACTTCTACCTCGTCATTTTCTTTAAGATTTTGGTTAAGAAAGGTAGAAATAGTGCCATTTTCCATCTGTTTAACTAAAATGGAAAGCGTTTGAGAATTTTCGGAAGGTGCATCTATGATAGAATACGAACGGCGAAACTCTTCTTCCCCGAAATTAAACTTGAGGTTAAGATATTGCCCCTGTTTAAATTTAAATTTATCTTGTATAGAAGAAGGTATTTCGAAGGTGATTCTCACTGCCTCATCTGTAACCTTCTGAATTTTAGCTACTTTTAATATATAAAAATGGTTCATATCAATTCATTTCTTCGGGAGTAACCCAATGTCAACAAATATAATATTTTATGCGAAAAATAAAAGATAAATTTATTTTTTCCCAATCACGCCATAAAGCAACATATCCCTTAAAAAATCGGTATGATTTTCTACATTAAATTTATCTTCTGGAATGTATCTATAAACATTATTAAGAATGTTAATAGAGAATTTAGTTACCAGTTCTAGACTTTCATCATCTTTCATACCTTTACTTTTAAGATAATCTTTAATAATACTTTCAGCAAAAGCGATATAAAAATCAATGTTTTCTAAATATTTATGCTGATGTTTAAAATCTACTCTTAGTCTAAAGATATTAGTAAAAAAAACATCGTAAAGTTTTACATTATGGAAAATAGAATTAAGGTGATTTTCTACCATTAACCTAAACCTTTCTTCTACAGATAATTTAGAATCAAGAATTTCATAATATCTTTCCATAAATCTAGTTCTCACATCCTCACTTATCCACTCCATAATTTCTTCTTTAGACTTAATGTGGGCATAAAGAGAAGCAGCTTTTATATTCATCACTTCTGCAATGTCTCTCATGGAGGTATCTGCAAAACCTCTTTTATAGAACAATTCAAGAGCTACATTTAGTATTTCTTTTTGTCTCGGAGTGAGATTCTTCATTAGTATTTGTGTTTCCAACAAATATACAATATAAATTTTCTAAAAAAATTAACATTATATAATAAAACAAATAAAAATTATGAATTTTATTTAACAAACACCTAATCATAAACAAGAAAAAATGTCAACATCCAAACTCAATAATATATAAAATCCAGAAATTTTGTCTATAAAAATTTTAAGAAATTACAGAAATCAGGAAATTTTGACCTAAAAATTACTTTAGAATACATTTTGAAGCATACCAATCAAAACCATTAATATGAACTTAAACCAATATACCACAAAATCACAAGAAGCCATTCAAAAAGCACAACAAATTGCGCTGGATTTTGGCCATCAAAGCATTGAACCTCAACATTTATTAGAAGGAATTCTTCAAGTAGATGAAAATATTTCTGCATTCTTGATGAAAAAATCAGAAGCAGACCTCAACCTTATTAGAGAAAAAAACCGTGAGGCATTAGAAAAACTTCCAAAAGTAGAAGGTGGAAACATTTATCTTTCTCAATCAGCAAATAAAATTCTTTTAGACGCACCGAATGTTGCCAAAAAAATGGGCGATGAATATGTAACCATTGAGCATCTTTGGCTTTCACTTTTAGAGGTAAATTCTGAAGTTTCTAAAATTTTAAAAGATTTTGGAGTGACTAAAAATTCATTAGAAGCAGCCATCAAAGAATTGAGAAAAGGAAGCAAAGCAACTTCGGCAAGTTCAGAAGAAACTTATCAAAGTTTAAATAAATACGCTAAAAACTTCAATGAACTCGCTGCAGAAGGAAAACTAGACCCTGTAATTGGTAGAGACGAAGAAATAAGAAGAGTTTTACAAATTTTATCAAGAAGAACCAAAAACAACCCGATTCTCATTGGCGAACCAGGTGTAGGTAAAACCGCTATTGCAGAAGGAATTGCTCATAGAATTATTTCAGGTGATGTTCCAGAAAATTTAATGGACAAAACCATTTATTCCCTAGATATGGGTGCATTAATTGCTGGTGCAAAATACAAAGGTGAATTCGAGGAGCGTTTGAAATCTGTAGTAAATGAAGTCATTAAAAGCGATGGACAAATCATTCTCTTCATCGATGAAATTCACACTTTAGTAGGAGCTGGTGGTGGAGAAGGAGCGATGGACGCTGCGAATATTTTAAAACCAGCTTTAGCAAGAGGAGAGCTTAGAGCGATTGGTGCAACCACTTTAAATGAATATCAAAAATATTTTGAAAAAGATAAAGCTTTAGAAAGACGTTTCCAAAAAGTAATGGTAGAAGAACCAGACACAGAATCTGCGATTTCTATCTTGAGAGGAATTAAAGACAAGTACGAAGCACACCACAAAGTAAGAATAAAAGACGAAGCCATTATTGCTGCCGTAGAAATGTCTCAAAGATATATTTCAGACAGATTTTTACCAGATAAAGCCATCGACTTGATTGATGAAGCTTCAGCTAAACTAAGAATGGAAATCAATTCTAAACCTGAAGAATTAGATATTCTCGACAGAAAATTAATGCAGTTAGAAATAGAACTCGCTGCAATTTCTAGAGAAAAAAATGAAGTAAAAATCAATCATCTGAAAGAAGATATTGCGAAAATTCAGGAACAAAGAAACGAAATCCACGCAAAATGGCTTGGCGAAAAACAAAAATCTGAAGATTTAACCGCCATTAAAAAAGAAATAGAATCTCTGAAATTAGAAGCAGAAAGAGCGTCTAGAGTTGGTGATTACGCAAAAGTTGCCGAAATACAATACGGTAAACTCAGAGAAAAAGAGGAAGATTTGAAAAAATTAGAACTCGAAATGCAAAAACATCAGAATGAGCTCATCAAAGAAGAAGTTACCGCTGAAAACATTTCAGAAGTGATTGCAAAATGGACTGGAATCCCAGTTACCAAGTTGCTTCAATCTGAAAGAGAAAAATTGTTAAATCTAGAAACCGAACTCCACCACAGAGTGGTAGGTCAAGAAGAAGCTATCTCTGCAGTTGCAGATGCTATTAGAAGAAATAGAGCCGGATTAAATGACGAGAAAAAACCAATCGGAAGTTTCCTATTCCTTGGAACAACTGGTGTTGGTAAAACCGAACTAGCAAAAGCTTTGGCAGAATTTTTATTTGACGATGAGAACAACATGACCAGAATTGACATGAGTGAATATCAAGAAAGACACTCTGTTTCTAGATTAGTTGGTGCGCCTCCAGGTTACGTAGGTTATGATGAAGGCGGACAATTAACCGAAGCGGTGAGAAGAAGACCTTATTCTGTAGTGCTTTTGGACGAGATAGAAAAAGCGCATCCAGATGTTTTCAACACGCTTTTACAAGTTTTAGACGATGGAAGATTAACCGATAATAAAGGAAGAGTAGTGAATTTTAAAAATTCTATCATTATTATGACTTCCAACCTTGGTTCGCATATTATTCAGGAACGTTTTGACGCTGCACAGCGTGACAAAGATGACAATATCGATTCTGAAACTTTAGAAGCAACCAAAGAAGAAGTTTTCGGATTATTGAAACAATCTCTCCGTCCGGAATTTTTAAACAGAATAGATGAAGTGGTACTTTTCCAACCATTAAGCAAATCAGAAATTGGTAAAATCGTGAATTTCCAATTAAGAGGCTTTAATCAAATGCTAGAAAAGAGAAACATCATCTTAACTGCGACTGAAGACGCTTTAAAATATCTAACCAACAAAGGTTACGATCCTACATTTGGAGCAAGACCATTAAAAAGAGTGCTTCAACAAGAAGTTCTGAACAGATTATCTAAAGAAATTCTCGCAGGAAAGATAAATGATGGAGACAGAATCACATTAGATTATTTCGAAGAAAGCGGACTGGTTTTCAGACCAGTTGAAATATAACATTGATATTTTTCATATATAACTTACCATTTAAGTTTTTCATAGGAGATCCGTCTGGAATTTTTTCAGGCGGATTTTTCTATTTTGAGAACTTTACAAAGAAATTATCTAAAAAATAAAAAATTTCTATCATTTCACACCAAAATTACAAAATCAGCAATAAAAAAAAACCTAATAAAATTAATAAATCCATAAAGAATTAAGTAAATTTAATACTCAATCATCAAAGAAAAAACCTATCTATTAAATAAAAATCAACACTTTTTGAAAAAAAATTTAAAAAAAATATTGCACACTAAATTTCAACTCTATATATTCGCAGCTGTGAATTAAAAAACAATTTTATTAAAAATTAATTTGATATGAAGAAATTACTATTCGGAGTTATAGCGCTAGGTATGTTAGCAGCATGTAACACAACAGAGGAAACTGCAAACTTAACAGAAGACACAAATGCTAGAACAGCAACTGCATCTAGAAAATCTTGTCCATCTGAAGAAATCAGAGCAGAATTACTTAAAAATGACGCAAAAGCAAGAGCAAGATTTGCTGCAATAGAAGCGGGAACTGAAAAATTCATTCAAGCTAAAAAATTAGGAAGAGTATTAGCTGATGGAACTGTAGAAATCCCTGTAGTTGTAAATTTATTATACAGAACTACAGCAGAAAATCTTTCTGATGCTAGAATCGCAGAACAAATCGCTGTACTTAATAAAGACTTTGGAGCAACTAACTCAGATATTAATAAAATCCCTGCTGAATTTGCTTCAGTAGCTGCTGGTGACACCAAAGTAAGATTTAGATTGGTAAAAACAGTTAGAAAATCAACTTCTGTAAGATCTTGGAGAACCAATGATGCCATGAAAAAAGCTTCTACAAAAGGAATTGATGCTACAGACCCAACACAATATTTCAACATTTGGGTTGTAGGTGATATGGGAAGTATCTTAGGATACGCAACTTTCCCAGAATCTGCTGGTTTATGGAATGATGGAGTTGTTTTAGCTTCTAAATACACTGGTGTAACTGGTGCTACTGCTCCATACAACTTAGGAAGAACTGCAACTCACGAAGTTGGTCACTACTTAAATCTTCGTCACATTTGGGGAGATGCAACTTGTGGAAACGATTTCGTAGCTGACACTCCTACTCAAACAGGTTCTAATGGTGGTTCACCAACTTATCCTTTATACAATACTTGTGGTGGTGTACAAAGATCTGTAATGTTCATGAACTATATGGATTATGTATATGATTCTGCAATGTATATGTTCTCTGCAGGTCAAAGAGACAGAATGCAAGCTGTAGTAGCTGCAGGTGGAGCTAGAGCAGGTTTAAGAAATTTATAAAATCCTATACATTAATGAGAAAAGCCGAATCGTTGATTCGGCTTTCTTATTTTATCTGTTTTTTAGAAAAATCCAACCCGTTCTGGTATAATGTCCATCAATTTCCATAACATACCAATAAGTTTCTGAAGGTAATATTCTTCCGTTATATAGACCATCCCAATTGAATTTTAAAACATCTTCCGCCATAAAAACTTGAGTGCCATACTTATCAAAAATTTTAAGTTTCACATTAGAGAAAAACTCAATATTAGAAACCCTCCACACATCATTATAACCATCATGATTAGGCGTAAAAGCATTTGGAATAAAAAGTACCGCCGAAGTAGCAACCGCAGTACAACTATTGGTTTGAGATTTTACATAAATCTGATAAATCCCAGCATCCAAATTTTTAAAAATATTAGAAGTTTGCCAATTTACATTGTCTAGAGAATACAAATAAGGAGGATTACCATTTTCTGCTAAAATTTCTAGAAAATTCTCCCGTGCTATAATCTGCATTTACTACCAACATATTTCCATAAGTTCCAGAGGGATCATTGGTATGATCTAATGAATTTTTCCAACCCCAAGGTAAATATTCCGTAGTATTTGAAATCGTATAATAACCATCATTGGGTGGCATTACTGACGAATAAATATAATTGGTAAATGCTGGAGATACCAATGCTGGAGAAACCGTCTGATAAGAATTATTTACCCTCCCAAAATCTTCTACGAAAATTGGAGCTCCGAACGAACCTCCACATGTTTGAGAAATTACCCTTACTGAAAAACAAAGAATTAGAAATAAAAGGAATTTAAAGTACTTTTTTTCACAAAACCTCAATTTTTTGGAAGGATAAAATTAGGGATTTAAAATTAAAAATCCCGAAAATAAATTTCGGGATTAAAAAGTTGATTTTTATGATTTCTTTTTTGCTTTTATCATCATTTCCAGCATATCCCACATTTCTTGTGGAATTTGTTCTAGCATATTAAATTCTCCAGCACCTTGCAACCATTCTCCACCATCTATGGTTACTACTTCTCCGTTAATGTACGCTGAATAATCAGAAACCAAATACGCCGCTAAGTTTGCCAATTCTTGATGTTCTCCCACTCTTCTCAATGGCACTTTTTTTCTCATATCAAATTTTTCGGCTAAATCTCCCGGCAATAATCTTTCCCAAGCTCCTTTTGTAGGGAATGGACCCGGCGCAATTGCATTAAAACGAATATTGTATTTCGCCCACTCTACAGCTAAACTCCTGGTCATCGCTAAAACTCCTGCTTTTGCACAAGCTGAAGGAACTACATAAGCAGAACCCGTCCAAGAATAAGTGGTGACAATATTAAGTACAGTTCCCGGAATTTTATTATCAATCCAATATTTTCCTACAGAAAGTGTACAGTTTTTGGTTCCTTTCAAAACAATATCCAAAATAGAATCAAAAGCAGAATGCGTCAATCTTTCGGTGGGTGAAATAAAATTTCCCGCAGCATTATTGAGCAAAATATCTATTCTACCAAATTCTTTAATCGCAGCTTCTTTCATAGCTTCTACTTCGTCCCAATTTCTTACATCGCAAGAAACACAAAGTACTTTACCGCCAGTTTCTGCTTCTAATTCTGCGGCAGTTCCTTGTAATTTTTCTAAATTTCTAGAAGTAATCACTACTTTGGCTCCTAATTGAAGAAAATATTTGGTCATGGCTTTTCCCAAACCACTCCCACCACCAGTAACGATGGCTACTTTATCTTTTAATGCGTTCTCTTGAAGCATCGGTTGCGTGTACATATTCATGACAAGTCTTGTTTAAAATTATTGCTTAAAAGTAAGCATTTATAAAATTCCGAGAAAAAAATCTATTATGTAAAGAAGATAATTCACAAAAAAAGACCGCAAAATTGCGGTCTTTTCTAAAAATATTTTGAAAGTTTCTAGTATCCGAAAATTTCTTCTAAAGAAAGTTTTTTTACTTCTCCTAGTTTTTTCATATCGTCCATAGACACTCTTTTTTCAGAAGCTACAATTGCATACGTGTAAGGTTTTCCTGAGAAATAATTCTGGTGGAATTTCTTAACATCTGCCATCGTAATTTTATCTACTGTTTCGTACATTTTCTTTCTAATGTCATCAGTAAGACCTAAATTTTTAGCGTTTAAATAGTTGTAAATGATACCATCTTGAGTAATTCTCTCTGTCTGAATATCTTTTTTCACTTGATTTTTAGCCAAATCTAAATTTTTAGGCAATTCTGGCATTTTGGTTAGCAATTCATTCATAGCAACCGTAGCATCATTAAATTTATCTGCTTGAGAACCTACATAACCTAATAAATAGTAATCTTGGTCTTTTTTCTGTGGTTGCACATAATATCCGTAAGTACTGTAAGCTAAAGCTTTACTTTCTCTGATGGTTTGGAATACTAAACTTCCCATACCTCCACCGAAATAGTTATTGAACACATTCACCATCGTAGTTTTTTCTGGGTTGTAAGTTTCTGTATTTCTAATCCATCTGGTTTCTGCCTGAACCATATCATAATCTGCAAAAAGCACTTGATTTTTAGCAGGAACTTCTTGTTTGAAAGTTTTTGCTGGAGCTGCTACTGCAAAATTTGCAGGAACTTGGTGCAATGTTTTCAACTGAGAAACAACGTTATAAACAGGAGTTGGTCCGTAATAAATTACTGTTTGCTCATAATTATTAAGGTTTTTAATTCTGTCTACTAATTCTTGAGCGGTTACCGCATTCAGTTCTTCATTGGTCAAAACATTGTTGAATTTATTTTCTGAACCATAAAGCGCATAACTTGTTAAACCTTGTAAAATAGCACCTTTGTTGGCTTTAGCATCTTTTCTAGCTTTGTTTAATCTAGCTTTAAGTGCTGCCAAAGCTTTATCATCTGCTTTTACATTATTTACCACTTCTTCGTACAATTTCACTGCATTTTCGAAGTTTTCTTGCAAACCTTCAATACTTACCGTAGTGTATTCTTCTCCTGTAGAAACATTAAAACTACATGCAATTTTGTAGAATGCTTTAGAAATTTCTTCGGCAGTCATTTTATCAGTTCCTAAAAACTGAATGTATTGAGAAGCTAAACCTTGTTTTTTATCATTCAAAGAACCGATTTTGTAACGATAGCTTAATCTGAAAATATCATTGTCTTTGTTCGGAACGTAAAGTACTTCTGCTTTTCCTAATTTAGATTTCTGAATATCTTTTTTGTAATCTAAGAAAACTGGTTTCGCAGCAGTTGCAGGCATTTCATTTATTGTTTTCACAAATGAAGACTGTTTATCTGGATTGGTTTCTACTGGTGTAATTGATGGTTTTTCAATTTTTACAGTTGCAGGAGATTCTCCTTTTCTTTTCAAAACAGCTACATAATTGTCGCCAAAATATTTATTGGCAAAAGCTACGATGTCTTCTTTTTTAATTTTAGACAAATCATTTACATACGCAACTTGGTCTCTCCAATCTAGTTCAGAAGTGAAAGCATCCATCAAAACACTAGCTCTATCACCGTATTTTTCGGTTTCGTAGATTTTGTTTTTCTTGATGTTATTGATGATAGAAGTGATAAGTTGGTCATCAAAATTTCCTTTTTTAAGGTTTTCGATTTCATTTAATACTAAAGCTTTTACATCTTCTAAACTTTGGCCAGAAGTTGGCGCAGCAGAAAGATATAAAATTCCATAATCAATTAATGAATAGGTGAAAGCTGAAGCTCTCAATAATTTTTGTTTTTTAACCAAGTTCAAGTCTAATAAACCCGCTCTTCCGTTGGTTAAAATTTGACCAACTAAGTCAGCTAACAAAGCATCTTTATCTTTATTTCCAGGCAATCTGTAACCGATGGTTAAATTTTCTGCATCTGGACCTACAATTTCTTTTACAATTGGTGCTGTAATCGCATCTTCTGGTTGGAAAGTGTATTTATCAAATGGTTTTGGTTGCATGTAAGAAAACGCTTTGTCCACTTTTGCAATTACCTCATCTGGATTAAAGTCACCAGAAAGGATAATTCCCATGTTATTAGGAACGTAATATTTATTAAAATACTTTCTGATTTCTATTAACGAAGGGTTTTTAAGGTGTTCTACAGTACCAATAGTTGTTTGTAAACCGTAGTTATGCTTTTGGAAAAGATTAGAGAATAAAGTTTCAGAAACTTTTCTCCCGTCATTATCTAGCGTTCTATTTTTTTCTTCGTAAACCGCTTCTAATTCAGTATGGAAAATTCTCAAAACTGGATTTCTGAATCTTTCTGCCTGTACTGCTAAATATTTATCTAAAGAAGCACTAGGAACATCATCTGTATAAACGGTTTGTTCAAAACTGGTGAAAGCATTGGTTCCTTGAGCGCCCATTGCAGACATCATTTTGTCGTACTCGTTTGCAATTGCATATTTTGCAGCAACTCCAGAAACAGAGTCTATTTTTTTATAAATGGCTTTTCTTTGAACTTCGTCTTTAGTAGAGTTATACTGTTCGTATAATGCGTCAATTTTTTCTAATTCTACTTTTTCTTTAGACCAATCTAATGAACCGTATTTATCAGTTCCTTTGAATAACATGTGCTCTAAATAATGCGCCAAACCAGTATTGGTTGCAGGATCTGTTTTACTTCCTGCTTTGATGGCAACATACGCTTGGATTCTAGGATCCTTATTCGTAGGACTTAAAATAACAGTTAAACCATTCTTTAAAGTGTAAAAACGAGCTTTCGCAGGGTCATTGGTTACATATTTATACGTGTAACCGCCACTCGAAGCTTCTTTCCACTGAAACTGGTTTTGGGCAAAAGCAACTACAGAAACTAATACTGCAGCAAATGCCAAAGTAAGCTTTCTAATCATATTGAATTAATTTTTTTCTATTAGACGCAAAAAATGCAAAAATGTTTCTTAAATATTCAGATTTTTTGAAAAGGAATGATTTTATCTTTCAAAAAGCAATCTTTCTCCGTGTTTTTCAGGAGAAACTTTACCATTTTCATAAGCCAGAAAACCATTCACGAAAGTATGTGTAATTTCTGAATGAAAAGTCTCGTTTTCTAGTGGACTCCAACCACATTTTGAGAGGATATTTTCTTTAGAAACTGTAATTTCTGCATTTGGATTAATGATTACCAAATCTGCTTTGTACCCTTCTTTCACATAACCTCTTTTTTCAATTTCGAATAAAATAGCAGGGTTATGACACATTTTTTCAACTACTTTTTCTAAAGAAATCTTGCCTTTTTTGAAATATTCAAACATAACAGACAAAGAATATTGAACCAAAGGCGCACCAGAAGGACATTTTAAATATTTGTTGGATTTTTCTTCCAAAGTATGCGGAGCATGATCGGTTGCAATAATATCAATTCTATCATCTAAAAGTGCTTCCCAAAGTCCATTTTTATCCGTTTCTGTTTTTACAGCAGGATTCCATTTGATGAGAGAACCTTTGGTTTCATAATCTTCGTTGGTAAAATGAAGGTGATGCACACAAACTTCAGCGGTGATTTTTTTTTCTTTTAACGGAATATCATTTCGGAAAAGCTCCATTTCTTTTGCGGTAGAAAGATGATAAACATGCAATCTCGCGCCAGTTTTTTTGGCGAGTTCTATTGCTTTTGAACTTGAAAGATAACACGCTTCTTCGCTTCTAATTAAGTGATGAAATTTCACAGGAATATCTTCTCCGTATTGTTCTTTATAGATTTCTGTATTTTTTCTGATGGTCGCTTCGTCTTCACAATGCACACAAATCGGCATTTTTACTTTAGAGAAGATTTCTTCCAAAATTTCGGGATTATCTACCAACATATTTCCTGTGGAAGAACCTAGAAAAAGTTTAATGGCCGCTACATTTCTTGGATTGGTCTTTAGAATTTCTTCTAAATTATCATTGGTTCCGCCCATCGAAAAAGAATAATTGGCGTAAGATTTATCCGAAGCAATTTTGTATTTTTCTTCTAAAAGTTCTTGCGTTACCGCATTGGGAACGGTGTTCGGTTGTTCTATAAAACTGGTTACTCCACCAGCAATTGCAGCTTTTGATTCGCTTTCTATATCGCCTTTGTGCGTTAATCCCGGTTCACGAAAATGCACTTGATCATCAATTACTCCAGGAATTAGGAATTTTCCTTCAGCGTTAATGATTTTATCTACATTTTCTTCGGAAATAGTTGAGGAAATTTTTGCTATCAAATCATTTTCAATCAATACATCAGATTTAAAAATCTTTCCTTCGTTTACGATTTGAGCGTTTTTGATTAGGGTTTTCATTTTACTTTTAGATTTTTACAAATTTAATTTAACTTTTGAGTAAAGCCAAAGAAATTTAGGTTTTTGTGAAAGTGTAAAAGTTCAATTCTAAGGTTTATGAAAAATTCGTAAATCTAAAATCCCAAATCCCAAATCTTATAGTTATTTTTGCATTCTAAAAACGCTAAAAAATTGTATAAAAAACTATTTGGACAAACCGCCATTTATGGTTTAAGTTCAGTATTAGTAAGGATTTTTCCTTTTCTTATCGCTCCTATCGTTACACGAGCATTTGGGCCAGCTGCATCTTCACCATTTGTAGATTGGTACTCTATTGCTGGAGTTATTACGGTTTTTTTAACGCACGGAATGGAAACTTCATTCTTTCGTTTTGCGCAAGAAGATGATATTGACAAAAAAACCTTAATTTCTACTACTGCACTTAGCATTCTTTCGGTAGGGTTCATTTATTTGATTTTAGGTTATGTTTTCAGGCAAGAATTAGCGAACGCTTTTGAAACGCCAGACCAAGTGAATTTTTTGGTCATTTTCTTATTTATTTTATCTTTTGATGCGTTTTCTACTATTCCTTCAGCAGTTTTAAGATTAGAAGGAAGACCTATTCAATATATGCTTTCTAAAGTAATCGGTTCATTGGTTTACTTTTTTTTAGTGGTATTTTTCATCAAATGGTTGCCTAAATTTCCACAGGGAATTCTTGGGCTAAAATACAATCCAGAAATTGGGGTAGGTTACGTTTTTATTGCTAATTTGGTTCAAAGTATTGTCACTTTAGCGATTGTAGGCAAAGAATTTGTGAATTTCAGCATCAAAAAATTTGATTTTCAACTTTGGAAAAGAATTATGAATTATTCGTGGCCAGTAATGATTGCAGGGTTGGCTGGAATTGTAAATCAAACGCTTGACAGACAATTTCTTAAATACTTACTTCCTGATAAAGAAGCGCGCCATCAGATTGGAGTTTATGGCGCTGTTTACAAAATCGCCACTTTTATTACGGTTTTCAGACAAGCTTATCAATTAGGCATTGAGCCTTATTTTTTCAGCAGTTTCAAAGATAAAAACAATCATAAAACCTATGCAGTTTTAATGGACGTTTTTGTAATTTGTAATTGCTTGATTTACATGGGATTGATGGTCAATCTTCAATGGATTTCAGAAAAATATTTGAGAAATCCACTTTACTACGAAGGCATAGAAATTATTCCGATGGTGATGTTAGGTGCTTTATTTTTAGGGATTTACCTTAACCTTTCTATTTGGTACAAACTTTCAGACCAAACTAGAGTTGGTTTATATATTTCTATCATCGGAGCAGCAATTACAGTGCTCATTAACGTTCTTTTTATTCCAGAATATGGATATTGGGCAAGTGCAACTGCTGCATTAGTAACGTTTACGAGTATGATGGTAATTTCCTACATTTGGGGAAGAATAAAATATCCTATTCCTTATAACACGGGAAAAGTAATCCTTTATCTCGTCATTTCGGTTTCACTTTCTATGATTTCGTTTTACTATTTTAGAACCAATTATATTGTAGGAAACTTATTTTTAGCATTATTCATCGGTTTTGTAGCCTTTAAGGAACAAGCCATTATCAAAAGAATTTTAAAAAGATGACCATAAAAGTAATCAACAAATCAAAACACGCTTTACCAAAATACCAAACTGCATTTTCTGCAGGAATGGATTTATATGCTAATATTTCTGAACCCATCACGCTGAAATCTTTAGAGAGAAGATTAATCAGTACAGGTTTATTCATTTCACTACCAGAAGGTTACGAAGCACAAGTAAGACCTAGAAGTGGTCTTGCCCTAAAAAACGGAATTACGGTTCTGAATACCCCAGGAACAATAGACGCTGATTATCGTGGAGAAATTGGAGTAATTTTAGTAAATTTATCGGCCGAAGAATTTACCATCAATGACGGTGACAGAATCGCTCAAATGATTATTGCTAAACACGAAACCGCAACTTGGGAAGAAGTAAACACTTTAGAAGAAACAGAACGCGGAGAAGGTGGTTTTGGCAGTTCAGGAGTCGCAAAAAAATAACAATTAAAAACACAAATAAATTTAAATTCAATAGACTATGAAAATTATAGTTCCAATGGCAGGACGTGGTTCTAGATTAAGACCACATACACTTACCGTTCCTAAACCATTAATTCCTATTGCAGGAAAACCAATTGTTCAAAGATTAGTAGAAGATATAGCAAAAGTAGCTGGTGAAAACATAGATGAAATAGCATTTATCATAGGAGATTTCGGACCAGAAGTTGAACAATCTTTGATAGAAATTGCAGAAAAACTAGGAGCAAAAGGAAGCGTTTATACGCAAGACGAACCTCTAGGAACAGCTCACGCTATAAAATGTGCAGAACAATCAATGCAAGGAGACGTAGTCGTAGCATTTGCTGATACCCTTTTCCGTGCTGATTTTAAATTAGACACCAATTCTGATGGGGTAATTTGGGTTAAAAAAGTAGCTGATCCATCTGCTTTTGGTGTTGTAAAATTAGATGATTATGGTTTCATCACAGATTTTGTAGAAAAACCACAAACTTTCGTTTCAGACTTGGCTATTATTGGAATTTATTATTTCAAATCTGCAGAGAATCTAATGAATGAAATTAATTATATTATGGAAAATGATATAAAACAAGGTGGTGAATATCAACTTACTACTGCATTAGAAAACCTTCGCCAAAAAGGAGCAAAATTCTCTCTAGGAAAAGTAGATGATTGGATGGATTGTGGAAATAAAAATGCTACCGTAGAAACCAATGGTAAAATCCTTCAATACGAAAAAGAAACATTTGCAAATTTCCCAGCATCAGCAGAAATAGAAAACAGTCTTATCATTCCGCCATGTTTTATAGGGGAAAATGTAAAAATTAAAAATTCTAAAATCGGGCCTTATGTTTCTTTAGGAAACGGAACTTGCGTAGAGAATTCTAATATAGAAAATTCTTTGATTCAAGAGAAAACGGTCATCAATCATGGTAATTTAAGCAACTCTATGATTGGAAGTCACGCACAGTACTTTGGTGTTTCTAGAGAAATTTCCTTAGGAGATTATTCGGTGTTAGATTTCTTATCAAAAGGAAATGATTAATCCACTATAAATCAATAAATTAACTAAACCACACAAAACATTTTGTGTGGTTTGGCGTTAAAATTGTAATGTTCTTCCACAAGTAACATTTACAATCATAAAATATGAAAAATTATATACTTATCCTTATTTCATCATTAGCTTTATTATCTTGTAAAGCTAGAAAAACCGTAGAACAAGCTCCTGCTCCTGCAGAAAATGTAAGTTCTAATAAAGCTTTTTTCGAAACAATTACTAAAAAAGATGCTTTTGAGAGTTTAAAAATCACCAGCAAAGTAAATGCGGAGACAGACAGATTTATCCCAACTATTGATGGAACATTTTACATAGAAAATGACCAAAAAATTTGGGCAAATTTCTCATTCCTTTTTATGTCTCAAGCAAGAGCCAATATTACTCCTGCTGGAATCAAAGCCTACGAAAAGATAAATAAGACGTATATTGATTCTAATTTTGACTATATCAACAATCTTTTGAAAGTTAATTTCATAGATTACAGAGCTTTACAAAATTTACTTTTGGGTAAAACCTTTATTCCTGTCAATGAAAAAGATTATACTTTCTTGCAAAATGAAAATGGTTATTTGCTGAATTCTGCTAAAAACCAAATTATCACGGTAAATGGCAAAACCAGTGAATACAAAACTTCACTAGAATATACTCCTGAATTGACTTTGAAAAAGGTATTTTTACAAGATATTAAAAACAATAATAGCCTAGAAGTGAGCTATAATGATTATGAAATTTTAGGTTCACAAAAACTCCCAAAAAGTGTTAAAATAATTATAAAAGCACAGAAAACAGACCAAATTTTAATAGAAAATACGAAATTTGAATTTTTGAAGATGGAAACTCCTTTTTCCATTCCTACTAATTATACAAAGACAGAAATTAAATGATGCATAAGAAACTGAGTTTATTATTAGGATTACTAGCCTTTAGCATTTTCTTTTCTCAACAAGGAAGAAAAGAACAACTGCAAAAACAAAATTCAGAGCTAAAAAAACAAATTGCTGCCATTAATGCTACTCTTGCCAAAGCTAGAGGAGAAGCAAAATTATCTCTTGCTTACCTTAATGATGTCAATAAAAAAATTGCGCTCCGAGAAAAAGTTTATAATAACACTCAGAAAGAGAAAAGATTCATAGAAGATGACATCTATCTCCGTCAGTTAGAAATCAATAAACTTAACCGTGAACTGAAAGTTCTTCGTAAAGAATATGCTGATATTCTTGTAAAAGCATACAAGAACAAAGGTGTTCAAAACAAAGTTACTTTCATTCTTTCTTCCAGAGATTTAGGAGAAGCATTGAGAAGAGTTCAATACATCAAGCAATACGGAGAATATCAAGATAAAAAAGCAGCTGAGATTAATCAAAAAGCTACTCAAATCAAAAAATCAATCGGTTTAAAGCAAAAATCTGTAAAAGAAAAAGAAAACCTTCTTAATAAGCAAAAACAAGAACTCGCTGTAATTCAAGTAGAAAGAAAACAAAAAGAAGTACTTCTAGAAGAATTTAAGAAAAACGAGGCAAAACTGGTAGGAGAACTTAGGACTAAACAAGCCGAGAATAAAAAGGTAGAAAATGCCATCAGAAATCTCATCAATGAAGAGATAAAAGCGGCCAAAGCTAAAGCTGAAGCAGATAAAAAAGCAGAAGCAGAAAGAATAAGACTAGCAAAAATTGCAGCTGAAAAAGAAAAAGCAAAAATAGACGCTGAGAATAAAGCGAAAGCTGATGCTCTTGCTCTTGCGAAGAAAAAAGCAGAAGAAGAGGAAAGAAAAGCCACAAAACTTGCCCGTGAAAAAGCAGAAGCAGAAAGAGTTGCCAAAGAAAAAAATGATGCCGAAAAAATAGCAAAAGCAGAAAAAGAGAAAAAAGAGTCTGAAGAAAAAGCAAATGCTGCCAAAGCAAAAGCTGATGAAGCTAGAAATGCATCAAAAGCATTAGCAGATAAAACAGATAAAGAAAAAGCAGCTGTAGAAGAGAAAAAAATGAAAGACTTCGGAGTGGGAGCAATTACCGCAGGAAGTAACTTCGCAGCAAATAAAGGAAAAATGTCTTTCCCTGTTCCTTCTGGTCAGGTTACCGAACGATTTGGCAGACAACCGCACCCAGTTTTCAAAGGAATTACTATTGAAAATAACGGAATAAAAGTGGTAGTTCCAAACGGAACGAGAGCAAGATGTGTATTCCCAGGTGTTGTGAGCAACATTTTGGTAAGTGGTGGCGCAAAAACTGTATTGGTTAAACATGGAGACTACTTCAGCATCTATGGAAACTTGGACAATGTAAACGTTGCCAAAAACCAACAAGTCTCTGCAGGAACCACCATTGGAAGCATCGGAACTGATTTTGATGGAAATTTTGCACTCGATTTTCAAATTTGGAATGGAGCCAATCCAGTTAATCCATTAGATTGGGTTTCGTATTAAAAAATCCTTACCTTTGTAAAAATTTTCAAAAATGATTTCACCAATTATTATACTATCACTTTCTTGGCAGCATATCCTAATTGTTGCTATCGTACTTTTATTACTTTTCGGAGGTAAAAAAATTCCTGAATTAATGAGAGGAGTTGGTAGCGGAATTAAAGAATTTAAAGACGCTGTAAAAGAAGACGAAAAAAAACCAGAAGATAAATCTCAAAATCCTTCTTAACATGTCTTTTACCGCACACGCTTGGAATATCTTCAACAAATCTGTTGAAGATTATCATTTACATGATAATGTAGACTTTCCTATCAATAATCCATTCGAAAATGGCAGTTTGGAACATCTTTTGTATACTAAGAATTGGATAGATACCGTACAATGGCATTTAGAAGATATCATTAGAGACGAAAATATTGATCCGGTAGAAGCACTACAATTGAAAAGAAGAATTGATGCTTCTAACCAAAAAAGAACTGATTTGGTGGAATATATTGACAGTTATTTTTTTCAAAAATATCAAAATATTACGCCTAAACCAGAAGCTAAAATCAATACAGAAACAGTAGCTTGGGCAATTGATAGATTTTCAATTCTCGTTTTGAAAGTTTATCACATGAACCAAGAAGCTACTAGAGAATCTGCTACAGAAGAACATAGAGCAAAATGTACAGAAAAACTCAATGTACTCCTAGAACAGAAAAAAGATTTAAGCCAAGCGATTGATCAATTACTTTTAGATATAGAAAACGGTGATGTTAAGATGAAGGTATACAAACAAATGAAAATGTATAATGACGAAAGTCTTAACCCTATCCTTTATCAAAAATCTAATTCATAAAAATGAGAAATACAATAAATTTACTTTTCGCCTTGCTTCTATTGACTTCGTGCTCGGTAGAAAAAGTAAATTTATCTCCTTTGTCTAATAGTTTTTCGAGTTATTCTACCCAAACTAGTTTTTCTGAACAGACATATAAATCTATGGAAAGGGTGAATTATCTCTCAGAAATCACCAATACGCTTACAGAATTTCCAGTTTTTAAAAATCAAAAACTCAATGCAGAAATTTATAAAATGAAACTGCATATTTCTGATTACATTTATTCTATCAAACAGAATAACAAGGCGGAACAAACTAAGGCTTATAAAAATTACACCAATTCTTATAAAACGATTCAGACCTTAAAAACAAGTCTTCCAAAAGACGATTTAGAATTACTGAATAGATATTTGGCTAAAATCAAAACAAACATTAGTCTTATAGATTCTTTCGATAGTACAGAATCTAAGTAAATCTTATCTTTACATAAAAAATTAGATGATAACATTACAGGCAGAATCATTAGTTCCTACCGATTTTGGAAACTTTAGAGTAATGGCTTTTTCGGATAGTGAAAAAGACTGGATGCCTCATATTGCTTTGGTTGCAGAAAACACAGATTTTTCTAAACCTATCAATGTTCGTTTTCACTCAGAATGTATTACTGGAGAAGTTTTCCATTCTAAAAAATGTGAATGCGGTCAGCAATTAGATGCAGCCATGAAATTTATTCAAGAAAACGGAGGCATCATCGTTTATCTTCGTCAAGAAGGTAGAAATATTGGCATTATCAATAAGCTCAAAGCTTATGCTTTACAAGAAAAAGGATTAGATACCGTTCAAGCGAATCTCCAATTAGGTCTTCCTGCAGATGATAGAGATTTTAATGTAGCAATTGAAATTTTAAAATTATTAGACGTAAAAGAAATCAATCTTCTAACGAATAATCCTGATAAAATAAAATTCGTAGAAAACAGTGAAATTCATCTCAATAAAAGAATTCCACTTCAGATGGAAGCCAATGAAAACAGCAAAGAATATCTGAAAACTAAAAAAGAATATTTCGGGCATCTTCTAGATGACGAAACAGAAAAATAAAAAAAACGCTTCGAGAATTTCGAAGCGTTTTTTAGTATCTATTTGAAATTATTTAAAGTTTAATTCCGCTTTCTAGAGCCAGAGTCATCATGGTTCTAAGAGCAGTTTCTCTTTGATCTGCAGAAATTTCTTCACCTGTTGGAATAATATCTGAAACCGTCAAAATCGTTGCTGCATTTTTCCCTAAATGTTTGGCATTAGCAAAAAGTGCGAAAGCTTCCATTTCTACTGCTGGACAATTATATTTCTCTGCAATGGCAGGAATTCCTGGTGTTTTTCTGTAAAAAACATCACTGGTGTGAATATTAGCTGCTTTAGTTTCAAGAGCTAATTCTTTAGCCGTTTCATTAATTACATCAAAGGCTTTTCCTTGGTGATACATGATTTCTTCATCCATTTCCCAAGCAAATTTAGCATAAGTAGATTCACTTGCTGCTCCATCTACATTAATCAGGTCAAAAACATTAAGATCTGTAGTATAACCACCACAAGTCCCAATTCTGATAATGGTATCTACATCATATTCTGTAAATAATTCGTAAGAATAAATCCCAATACTTGGCACTCCCATTCCACTCGCTCCTACAGAAATTTCTTTTCCTTTATACAAACCTGTAAAATAAAATATATTTCTGGTCTTGCTTACCAATTTTACATCTTCTAGAAAATTATCTGCGATGTATTTAGCTCTTAAAGGATCTCCTGGCTGTAATACCGTTTTTGCAATTTCGCCTTTTTTGGCACTGATGTGAACACTCATAATTTTAATTTTAAAAGGACAACAAAGGTAAGAACTTTTTATGGGAAAAAAATCTGATTTTTATTAACCAACAAAAAATCCCAGCAATTCATTTTGCTAGGATTTCTTTTTTGTAAAAAATTAATATATGGATGGTTTTGAATGATTTAGTGATTATTTTGGTTCTTTTAAGTTAAAATATTTCACTACCGCATTATAATCCTCGTAATTTACTTGTGAGGCAGTTCTATTTGCTCTAGAAGCTGGAACCAGTACAATTCTAAACGTTTGATTGTTAAGATAAGTAGCTCTTTCTGTACTTGTCATGGTAGATTGGTCAAAATTAGCTTCGGTTCTTACTTGAACTCTTTTTGTATCAAAAATAAAGTTGTAATCTAATTCTCTGTTATCGCTCAAGTAAAAAGTTTTAGGTAAAAGTTGCCAAATTGCACTTGCTGAGCTGTTAGAATTGATATTTCTATACACCAAAACTACATCAGAAGAAGGAATATCAATCGCTTGATCTAAGGCATAATTATTAGTAGAACTAAAAGTTCCCGTTACATCCTTCATCACAGGATACGTATCATTATCTTGAATATCTCTATCTACTACTTCGTTCATTTCGCAGCTCATCATCAATAATCCTCCGAAAATCGCAAGAACCATTAAAGTAAAATATTTTTTCATATCAGTAATTATTTGTTGGTTAATGGTTTTTACATTCCAAGTTGCGTGCCAAAATAAATTTTTAACTTTATTGTTTAATTTTCATCAAAGATTTAAAGCATTTAAAATGAAAAACACAATCATCGTTTTCTTATTGATTTTCAGCACAAAACTATTCGCTCAAACTGAAAAATTTTATCAAATTAATGGCGTAGAAAGAAAAGCACTTTTTTTTGAGCCCAAAATAAATTCAGAAAAAATTCCAGTGGTTTTTGTTTTTCACGGTCATGGTGGAAATGCGAAACACGCCAGTAGAAATCTTAAATTTCATCAAAATTTCCCCGAAGCGTTAGTCATTTATATGCAAGGAATTCCCGGAGTTACCAATTCTATTGTAGACAAAGAAGGAAAATACAACGGTTGGCAAATGAATCCAGACGAATTACAAAACCGAGATGTAAAGTTTTTTGATGAAGTTTTTTCTCAAATTTCTAAAAATCACAACATAGATTTAGACAGAACTTATGCAGTCGGACATTCTAATGGTTCTAGATTTGTAAATGTTTTATGGAAAATGCGACCAGAAAAATTTGCTGCATTCGTTATTGTTGCTGGTCCTGGTGGAAATTGGCTAAAATCTGCACCACAAAAATCTGTTTGGATCAGTTTTGGAAAAAATGATAAAATCGTGCCTTATAAAATTCAAAAATTCTCTTCCAAGCAATACTTAAAATTCTTTGAAGCCAATGAAAACACAGCACAAACAGAAGGCGAAATAACCGTTTATCAAACTTCTGAAAACAAAGAAATTATCATAGAAGACCGAAATGCAGGACACGAATTTCCACAAAATTCTATTCCAAAAATGGTAGAATTCTTGAAAAGAAATCACAGATAATTGGTTCAAAAAAGGCTAAACTCTAAGCATTTTCTTAACTTTTAATGATTTAAAATTTTAGAAATACATTATTTCTATAGCAATCACAAAAATATGTTTGTATTTTTGTTGAATAACATTGTATTTATGAAATTCATCAAAAATATACTCACTTATTTATTCATTTTAATTTTCGCCAATCTTTCGGCACAATATTTCCCCAAAAACGCTCCAAAAAATTTAGAGCAAAAAGCCGAAAAATATGCTGATTCTCTGTATCAACAATTGTCTTTAGACGAAAAAATCGGGCAATTATACATTGTAGCTTTGTACAACAATCGTGGAGAAGAAGAAGTTCAGAAAATTAGAAATTTGGTAGAAAAAGAAAAAATCGGTGGATTGATTCTCATGCAAGACAACGCAGAAAAACACATCCAATTACTGAATGAATTTCAAGGGAAATCTAGAGTAAAAATGATGATTGGCATTGATGGAGAATGGGGATTGTTCCAAAGATTTCCTGCTGCTCATAAATTTCCATGGGCTATGACTTTAGGAGCTATTCAAGACAACTCTCTCATTTATGAAATGACTTCTAAAATAGCCGAGGACTGTAAAAGAATGGGTATTTATTGGGATTTCGCGCCCGTTGTAGATGTGAATACCAACCCTTCAAATCCTATTATTGGCAACAGAAGTTTCGGGTCAGACATCAATAATGTGATTGCGAAAGGTTTAGCTTATGCACAAGGTTTACAAGACAATGGTGTTCTCGCTTCTATGAAACATTTCCCTGGTCATGGCGATACAGATACCGATTCTCATTTAGATTTACCAGTGGTTTCGCACAATTTGGAGCGACTCAATTCTGTGGAATTAGCTCCTTTCAAAGCTTTGCTTGATAAAAAAATTGGCGGAGTTATGGTAGCGCATTTATATGTTCCTGCTCTAGAAAAACAATCGGGAATTCCTGCTTCTGTTTCTTATGAAGTCATTACCAATTTGCTCAAAAAATCTTATCAATACAATGGTTTAATTATTACTGATGCTTTGAATATGAACGCTGTAGCGAAAAAATTTCCTGCAGGTGAATTAGATTTGAGAGCTTTCAAAGCGGGAAATGACATCATGCTTTTTTCACAAGACGTTCCGAACGGAAAAGCTTTGATAAAATCAGCTTTAGAAAAAGGAGAAATCTCCGAAAACCGTCTCGCAGAAAGTGTAAAGAAAATTCTGAAAACCAAATATTTATTAGGACTTCAAAATTTAAAATCCATAAACTCTGAAAATATTAATGAAGATTTAAACAACGCTTCTCACGCAGAACTTTCAGAAAAATTATATTCCAACGCAATAACTTTATTGAAAGACGAAAAAAATCTTTTGCCTTTAAGTTGCACCGAAACCTATTATTATCTTCCTTTGGAAGAAGCGCCGTTTCAGAATTTTATAGAAAATTTAAATTTAGGAACTACTGTAAAACTCATTTCAAAAAATGAAATTGCTCAAATTCCAGAAAATTCTACGGTGATTGTTGGTTTTCACAAAGACAATTCTACGGCTTACAAACCGTACAAAATTTCGCAAGAAAGTAAAAATATTTTAGCAGAATTAAACAAAAAACAAAATGTAATTTTAGACGTTTTTGGTTCGCCTTACGCTTTGAAAGATGTTGATATTTCTAAAATTTCTACGGTTTTGGTAAGTTATGAAAACAATGATTTGTCTATGAAAGCTTCTGCAAAAGCACTTTTAGGAAAAACAAAAATTTCTGGAAAGTTACCAGTTATTGTCAATGAAAATTTAAAAGCAGGAAGCGGAATTGAGAAATAAAAAAAGTTTAACCGCAAAAGCATCAAAAGAAATGATTGAAAACAAGTATTACAAAAGTAAAAAAAGAAAAACCGATCCTTTTTTTACTTTTGATTAACTCAAAAATTTATATAGCTTTTGTTCCTTTTATGGTTAAAAAAATATAATAAATTTAAAAACAGAAACGGAAAACTTCGTTTCAAAAAAATAAAATGAAAATAGGAATCCTTTGTTATCCAACATACGGTGGTAGCGGAATCGTAGCCACAGAACTCGGAATGTCTCTTGCCAAAAAAGGTTATGAAGTGCACTTTATTTCCTCTGAATTACCTGCAAGATTAGACATGACAGACCCAAACATTTTCTTCCACAAAGTAAATGTACAAACCTATCCTTTGTTCAAACATCAACCGTTTGATATTGCGCTTTCTTCCACGATTTATCAAGTGGTGAAATTGTACAAATTAGATATTTTGCACGCGCATTACGCCATTCCTTATGCTTATGCTGCTTTTTTCGCCAAGCAAATGCTAAAAGAAGAAAATGCTGATATTCCGTTAGTTACAACGCTTCACGGAACAGACATCACTTTGGTTGGTCAACACCCGAGTTACAAACATGCGGTAGAATTTTCCATCAATCAATCAGATAAAATTACTACGGTTTCTGAAAGTTTGAAAAGTGATACTTTGAAATTTTTTAAAATAACCAAAGATATTGAAGTCATCACCAATTTCATTGACAATACAGAATTTGAAGATTTAAAAACTTGCCAAAGAAATCATTTTGCCAATGAAGATGAAAAAATTCTGATTCACGTTTCCAATCTTCGTCCTGTTAAGAGAATTAAAGATGTTTTAGAAATTTTCAACAAAGTTGAAAAATCGGTAAAATCTAAATTATTGATTTTGGGAGACGGTCCAGATGTAGAAGTCATCAATGAATTCATCAATGAAAATCCGCACCTCATCAATAAAATTAAACTTCTCGGAAAAGTAGATAATTTATATCAAATTCTGAAGTTTGCAGATGTATTCTTATTGCCTTCTGAACAGGAAAGTTTCGGTTTGGCAGCATTAGAAGCAATGGCCGCAGAAACACCAGTAATTTCGAGTAATGCAGGTGGAATACCAGAGGTAAACATTCAAGGAGAAACCGGATTTTTAGCAGAAGTAGGAAATGTAGAAGCCATGGCAAGTTATGCAATAAAATTGCTTTCAGACGATAAACTTCTCGCAGAAATTAAGAAAAAAGCTAAAGCAAGAGCATTGGAATTTGACTTGGTCAATATTCTTCCGATTTATGAAAAAATGTATGAAGAAACACTAGAAGAATTTCATAAAATGGCTTAACAATCATTCTCGCAGATTCTACAAAAAGTAAATCTGCGGGAAATAAAACTAAAAAACTAAACCACCATGAACGAAAATTTACTCCAATATCTTTGGAAGTATAAAATATTTTCCAAGTTTGATTTCAAAGATACCGATGGAAACCCAGTCGAAATTCTAGATTTTGGAACATTGAACACCAATTCTGGACCAGATTTTTCTTTGGCAAAAATTAAAACGAAAAACATCGTTTTAGCAGGAAACATAGAAATTCATGTGAAATCTTCGGATTGGTATTTTCACAATCATGACCTTCAAAAAGACTATCAATCAGTAATTCTGCATGTAGTTTATTTTAACGACACAGATGTTTCTGAACTCAAAGAAGCTGGAATTCCTACTTTAGACCTGAAAGATTATATTAACGAGGAAATTCTTGCCAAATATCAAACTTTAGAAAACCAATATCAGTTCATTCCTTGCGAAAGCATCTTTGATGCTTCTAAAATTCCATTTCTTTTTTCAGAAGAGACTTTACTCAAAAAATTAGATGAAAAATCTATAGAAATTGAACATCTTTTGGCTCAATCTAAAAATAATTACGAAGCTGTTTTATTTCAAAAACTAGCCTACAGTTTTGGATTAAAAGTAAATGCAGAAATTTATCAAAATATTGCAGAAAATATTGATTTTAAAATCGTTCAGAAGATTTCTCAGAATCGATTTCAGTTAGAAAGTTTCCTTTTCGGGAAAGGAAATTTATTAGAAAAAGAAACCGAAACAAATCAAAAATGGAAGAAAGAATTTGATTTTCTGAAAACAAAATTTAAAATTTCAGAACAAACTTTTCCAGTAAAATTTATGCGGTTAATGCCTCCTTCTTTTCCAACGATTCGGCTTTCTCAGTTGGCGATGCTGTATCATCTTCAGCCCAATTTATTTTCTAAAATTTTAAAGGCTAAAAATATTCAGGAATTAAAATCACTTTTCGAAAAAGTAAAAACTTCAGAATTTTGGGAAAATCACTACACGTTCGAAAAAACTTCCGAAGAAAAAATAGAGAAAAAATTGTCTGACGATTTCATAGAAATTCTTCTCATCAATGCAGTTTTGCCTATTATTTACACATATTTTAAAAATATAAATCCCGAAAAAACTGACCAAGTTATAGACTTTTACAAAAATTTGAACCCTGAAAAAAATTCTATCATCTCTTCATGGAAAAAACTGAACGTAAAATTTAGTTCAGCATTAGAAACCCAAGCGTTTTTGTATCATCATAAACATTTATGTTCATACAAAAACTGCTTGAATTGTAATATTAGCTTGAAAATTTTAAAAGATTAATTTTTGACTTTTTTACTTCAATCTTATAGGAAGAAAATCAAAAAAATCTAATTTTTCAATTTAGGGTGTATTAATTTGGCAACGGTAGAAGTCCAACCAGTTTGGTGAGAAGCTCCTACTCCACGACCATTATCTCCATGAAAATATTCGTAGAACATCACGTAATTTTTGAAATGTTCGTCATGGTTTAATTTATCTACGTTTCCATTAAAAGCACGATTTCCGTCTTTGTCTGGCAAGAAAATATTGCACAATCTTTGACTCAAATGATCTGCCACATAATTTAGATTCTGATAATTCCCACTTCCCGTAGGAAGCTCTACTTTCAAACTTTCGTCGTAATAAAAATAAAATCGCTGAAGACTTTCTACGATTAAAAAATTAATCGGGAACCAAATCGGGCCTCTCCAATTGCTGTTTCCGCCAAACATTCGACTATCACTTTCGGCAGGCGTATAATGCACAACGTGATTGATGCCATTAATTTCTAATTGAAACGGATTTTTTTCATATACTTTTGACATCGAACGAATTCCAAATTCACTTAAAAATTCTTTTTCGTCTAACATTCTATTCAGAATTTTGGTCAATCTCGTTTTTCTCAAAATACTCATGAGATGTTTTCTTCCTTTTCCTTCTACATCCCAATGCGAAACCAATTTGGCAAGTTCAGGTTTATTTTTTAGAATCCAGTCCATTCTTTCGGTAAAATTAGGCAGTTTTTGAAGCATTTCGTGTTCTATTACTTCTACCGCAAACATTGGAATGAGGCCTACAATACTTCTTAATTTTAGAGAAATTCCAGTTCCGTCGCTAAGTTGCAATACGTCATAGAAAAATCCGTCTTCTTCGTTCCAAAGTCCATTTTTTCCTTCGCCAAGATTTCCCATAGCTTCTGCAATGTAGAGATAATGCTCGAAAAATTTAATCGCCATATCTTCATAAACTGGATTATACAATGCCAATTCCATAGAAATTCTCATCATATTCAGGGCAAACATCGCCATCCAAGAAGTTCCATCAGCTTGTTCTAGATATTCTCCATTTTTGAACTGCATATTTCTGTCAAAAGCACCAATGTTATCCAATCCAAGAAATCCACCTCCGAAAACATTCTTTCCGTTTTTATCTTTTCGGTTTACCCACCACGTAAAATTGAGCAATAATTTCTGAAAAACACTTTCTAAGAAATGAATATCTGGTTTTCCATTGATTTTTTCATCGATTTTAAAAACTCTAAAAGTGCTCCATGCGTGAACTGGCGGATTGACATCTGAAAAATCCCATTCATACGCTGGAAGCTGACCGTTAGGATGCATGTACCATTCTTTGGTCAATAATTGCAATTGATTTTTGGCAAAATCTGGGTCTAAAATACTAAAACTCACACAGTGAAAGGCTAAATCCCACGTTGCAAACCACGGATATTCCCATTTATCTGGCATAGAAATAATGTCTTTGCAATTCATGTGTTTCCATTCTACATTTCTTACATGATGTTCAAAATTCCTTTCCACAGGGAAATTTGGGTCGCCATTTAACCATTTTCCAACTTTATAATGATAAAATTGTTTGTTCCAAAGCAATCCTGCAAAAGCTTGTCGCTGCACATTTTTTTCATCTTCGCAGTTAAATTCTTTTTGAATTTCGTCATAAAATTCATCCGATTCTTTTTTTCTTACTTCAAAAACCTCATCAAAATCAAAAAAAGCGTTCTCCATTTTATGAGGAGACATTCTGAAGTCAAAAGTTTTAGTTTCTCCTCCTTCTAATTCTGTATCTATTACAAAAGCAGCTTTAGTCCCGAATTTTTTAGGATTCACCGTGTTTTTTTGATGAACGATATGATGGTTAATTCCATCTTTAAAGTATTTATTTTCAGATTTTTTCCCGAATAATTTTTCGGTATTGGTTTCATTTTCACAGAAAAGAATTTTCACGGATTTGTCCCGAGAATAAAGCTTTTTCATTCCCAAACTCTCATGTTCTATTTCTATCTGTCCACGATGGCGCGTTGTAAAATTAGGTTTATAAGAATTATAACCCCAACTCCAATTATTTCTGTACCAAAGTGTGGGGAGAATCACCAAAGGTGCTTTTTCTATATTTCGGTTGGTGACAGTAACTCTGATTAAAATATCATCATGGTGAATTTTGGCATATTCTATAAAAATATCGAAATATTCATTTTGGTCAAAAATTCCCGTATCTATAATTTCATATTCTGTTTCCTTATTGCTTCGTTCTGCATTTGTCTTGATTAAATCTTCGTAAGGAAAGGCATTCTGCGGATATTTGTACACCATTTTCATGTAAGAATGAGTAGGCGTATTGTCTAAATAATAGAAAATTTCTTTAATGTCTTCGCCATGATTTCCTTGATGGTTGCTCAATCCAAAGAAACGTTCTTTAACCATTTTATCCTTTTTATTCCAAAAAGAAAAAGCGAAGCACAAACGTTGTTTGTCATCAGAAATTCCCGCGATTCCTTCTTCTGCCCATCTGTAAGTTCTGCTTTCTGCATCATCATGACCAGTTGCTCCCCAAGTATTTCCATCAAAGGAATAATCTTCTCTTACGTTTCCCCACTGTCTATTGCTTACATAAGGTCCCCAAGTTCTGTAATTTATATCTTGTAATCGTTGTTTTTCAGCATTCATAACCATTATTTTTTAAAATAACATGATGCGAAGTTAGAAAAAAATAAAAACTATGAAATTTCATTTAGATTAATTTTTTCAATGACAATTTCTTATTGTGAAAAAAATGATATAGCTTTGCAAAAGATTTGTTCTTTCATATAATCGAAATGTTATCAAGAAAGGTGGAGAGATTAGACTCTGTGAAACCTTGGCAACCTATCGCGTTTCTAAAACGAGAAAAGGTGCTACATTCTACTCATTTTTGGGATAGATAACACATAAAAACAGTTGATTCCCTCAACTTTTCTTATAGCATTTCATTTTTTAATCACATTGAAATGCAAAATAGCGACATACTTTATCAAAATTTACAGCAAAGAATCCTTGTTCTAGACGGAGCTATGGGAACTATGCTTCAGCGATATCAGTTTACAGAAGAAGACTATCGTGGCGAGAGATTTAAAAACTGGGAATCTCCATTGAAGGGAAATAATGATTTACTTTCTCTTACTCAGCCTCATGCTATAGAAGAAGTACACAAAAAATATTTAGAAGCTGGTGCAGACATCATCGAAACCAATACTTTTTCTGCGACTACCATTGCAATGGCAGATTACCATATGGAAGATTTGGTGTACGAACTCAATTTTGAATCTGCAAAAATTGCAAGAAAAGTTTGTGATGAATTCACAGCTATAACTCCAGAAAAACCAAGATTTGTAGCAGGTTCTATTGGCCCTACTAATAAAACCGCATCTCTTTCTCCGGATGTAAATGATCCTGGTTATAGAGCCATTACTTTTGATGAGTTAAGAATTGCTTACAAACAACAAGCAGAAGCACTTTTAGATGGCGGTTCTGATATTCTTTTAGTAGAAACTATTTTTGACACTTTAAATGCTAAAGCTGCACTTTTTGCCATAGACCAAATTCAGGAAGAAAGAAAAATTCAGATTCCAATTATGGTTTCTGGAACCATTACTGACGCTTCAGGAAGAACTTTGAGCGGACAAACTGCTGAAGCATTTTTGGTTTCAATATCTCATCTTAACTTATTGAGTGTAGGATTTAACTGTGCTCTAGGAGCGAAACAATTGACGCCTTATTTAGAAACCATTTCTAATAATTCTGAATTTTACATTTCTGCTTATCCAAATGCTGGTTTACCGAATGCTTTTGGGCAATATGATGAATCTCCAGAATTTATGGCAGAACAAATCCGTGAATATGCAGAAAAAGGATTGGTAAATATCGTGGGTGGTTGTTGCGGAACAACTCCTGACCACATTGCTGCAATCGCAAATATTGTTAAAAATTATCAACCAAGAAAGTTGTCAGTTGTCGGTTGATGGTTATCGGTTTAAAAAAATATTGATGAAAAAAGAATACACAGAACTAGAAGTTTGGATTGAAGCCAGAAAATTGGTCAATATGATTTATGAAAAAACTAAAAATTTTCCAAAAGAAGAAATTTATGGACTTACAAACCAAATAAGAAGATGTTCAATTTCAATTCCTTCTAATATTGCAGAAGGATTAGGAAGAAGAACAGCACAAGATACCATTCAATTTTTGCATATTTCAAGAGGTTCGCTTTATGAATTAGAAACTCAAATTTATTTAGCGTTTGATCAAAAATATATCAATGAAATAGATTTAGAAACTTTTTTAAATCAAATACTTGCTTGTAAAAAATTATTAAACGGATTTATTAACTATTTTAAAAGTCTACAGAATGGAAACTAATCCGATCCAAAAATTCCGACAACCAACAACCAACAACCGACAACTAAAATTATCTGGTCTAGAACCTTTAATTATAACTCCAGAATCCAATTTTATCAATATTGGAGAAAGAACCAATGTAGCAGGTTCTAAGAAATTTCTCAGATTGATTAAAGAAGAAAAATTTTCTGAAGCTCTAGATATTGCTCGTCATCAATTAGAAGGAGGCGCACAGATTTTAGACATTTGTTTTGATGATGGACTTTTAGACGGAAAATATTGCATGGTTAAATTCTTGAATTTAATCGCCTCAGAACCTGATATTTCCAGAATTCCAATGATGATAGATTCTTCAAAATGGGAAATTTTAGAAGCTGGTTTGCAAGTGGTTCAAGGGAAATGTGTAGTAAATTCCATCAGTTTAAAAGGTGGTGAAGAAGAATTTATTCGTCAAGCCAAAGCCATCAAAAGATATGGTGCCGCAGTAGTTGTAATGGCTTTTGATGAAAATGGACAAGCCGATAATTACGAACGCAGAATAGAAATCTGTAAAAGAAGTTATAAACTGTTGACGGACACAGTCCGTTTTCCTGCGGAAGATATTATTTTCGACCTCAATATTTTTCCAGTGGCAACTGGAATGGAAGAACATCGCAGAAACGCATTGGATTTCATTGAAGCAACAAAATGGGTTCGTGAAAACTTGCCATATGTTTCGGTTTCGGGTGGTGTTTCTAACGTTTCGTTTTCGTTTAGAGGAAATGATACGGTAAGAGAAGCAATGCACTCGGTTTTCCTCTATCACGCCATCAAAGTGGGAATGAATATGGGAATTGTAAACCCTGCAATGCTAGAAATTTACGACGAGATTCCTAAAGATTTGTTGGAGCTGGTAGAAGATGTAATGCTGGACAGAAGAGATGATGCTACGGAAAGATTATTGGATTATTCTGAAAAACATAAATCCGTAAAAAAAGAAAAAGTAGAAGATTTAGCATGGCGAAATCAGCCTTTGCAAGACAGAATTACCCATTCTTTGGTAAAAGGAATTGACCGTTTTATTGAGGAAGATGTAGAAGAAGCCCGAATAATTTCGGCAAAACCTTTGGATGTTATCGAAGGAAATCTAATGACGGGAATGTCTGTAGTGGGAGATTTATTCGGAAGCGGAAAAATGTTTCTTCCTCAAGTGGTAAAATCTGCGAGAGTGATGAAAAAAGCGGTGGCTTATCTTCAACCATTTATAGAAGCTGAGAAAGATTCTGCTCAAAAAGCCAACGGAAAAGTATTGATGGCAACGGTAAAAGGTGATGTTCACGACATTGGAAAAAATATTGTGAGCGTAGTTTTGGGCTGTAACAATTACGAAATTGTAGATTTAGGAGTGATGGTTCCTGCCGAAAAAATTATTCAAACAGCGATTGAAGAAAAAGTAGACGTTATTGGTTTAAGCGGTTTGATTACGCCAAGTTTAGACGAAATGGTACATATTGCCAATGAACTGGAGCGTCAAAACCTGAACTTTCCGTTGATGATTGGCGGTGCTACAACTTCTAAAGCGCATACTGCGGTAAAAATAGACCCTAAATATAAAAATGCTGTGGTTCATGTAAATGACGCTTCCAGAGCAGTTGGTGTGGTAAGTTCTTTATTGAGCAATAGAAATGCAGAATTTGTTTCGGAATTGAAAACTGATTATGCCGATTTCCGTAAGAAATTTTTGAACAGACAAGTTGATAAAGAATATATTTCGATAGAAGAAGCGAGAAATCAAAAATTCAAAATCAATTGGGAAATCGAGACCATCTCTGAACCTAAAAATTTAGGCATTCAATTGATTGAAAATCAAAATTTAGAAGAACTGCATCCTTACATCGATTGGAGTCCGTTTTTCAGAAGTTGGGATTTATTTGGAAAGTATCCTCAGATTTTAGAAGACGAAATTGTAGGAGAACACGCAAAAGAACTTTTTGCTGATGCTCAAAAAATGTTGAAGAAAATCGTGGCGGAAAAATTATTAACTGCAAAAGCAATTTTCGGAATTTTCCCTGCCAATTCTAATGAGCAAGACGATATTGAACTGAAAAATGGTGAGGAAACATTTACGTTCAGAACGCTTCGTCAACAACATAAAAAATCTGATGGCAAAGAATATTTGGCTTTGAGTGATTTTATCGCTCCAAAAACATCAGGGAAACAAGACTACATCGGTGCTTTTGCGGTGACTACGGGTTTTGGAACCGATGAATTGGCTCAAAAATATGAAGCAGAGCATGATGATTACAATGCGATTATGGTAAAAGCATTAGCAGACCGATTGGCAGAAGCTTTTGCAGAATATTTACACAAAAAAGTAAGAACTGAAATTTGGGGTTATTCTAGTGATGAACATCTAGAAAATGAAGATTTAATTTCCGAAAAATATGTAGGAATTCGTCCTGCTCCTGGTTATCCTGCTTGTCCAGACCATTTAGAAAAAACCACGATTTGGGAAGTATTGAAAGTGAAGAAAAACATAGGATTAGAATTGACAGAAAGTTTGGCAATGTTCCCTACAGCTTCTGTTTCTGGATATTATTTTGCTAATCCTAAAGCGAAATATTTCGGAGTAGGAAAAATTACAGAAGACCAACTGAAAGATTACGCCGAAAGAAAAAATATAGATTTAGAATTGGCGAGAAAATGGCTATCTCCAAATTTGGTAGATTAATTTATGAGAAACGATTTTGACTTTATAGCATTTTTAAAATATAACTCTTTCGATGAAGGAGGAAGATCAACTCCTGCTAAATCAGGATATAGACCTCAACTTTATTTTGATTTTGAAAAAAATTCAACTTCTGGAAGACAAATTTTCATAAATAAAGAATGGGTTTCTCCTGGAGAAACTGTAGAGGCAGAAATAACAATGCTTTCTCCACAACTTTTTGAAAATAAATTATATGAAGGTTTAGAGTTTAAATTTTGTGAAGGCAGAGTTGTGGTTGGTTATGGAACAATTTTAAAACTTGTAAACGAAAATTTAATTAGAAAATAAATTTCGCGTGAGCGATTGCAGTGGAAATCCTTTTTTTGCTAGGAAAAAGCTTTGGCAAAAAAAGATTGCAACGGAAAGCGCGGTTTCATAAAAATAGCTTGGATTAAGTTTTGGATTTTTATGGAACACGCCCAAAATAGAAAAAATTAAAATATTTAAAAATAGGAACAGCTTGCTTCGTTCCTCGGAATGACAAATGAAAGTTACAGAACACATACAAAACGCCAACGGAAAAACACTTTTTTCTTTTGAAATTTTGCCACCTCTAAAAGGTCAAAATATACAATCGATTTTTGATGCGATTGATCCATTGATGGAATTTAATCCTGCATTTATAGATGTTACGTACCATCGTGAAGAATATGAATATGTAGAGCGCGAAGATGGACTTCTGGAAAAACGTGTAGTGAAAAAAAGACCAGGAACCGTGGGAATTTGTGCTGCAATTCAGAATAAATATGGTGTAGATGCGGTGCCGCATATTTTGTGTGGTGGTTTTTCTAAGGAAGACACCGAAAATTTCTTGATAGACATCGATTTCTTGGGAATTCATAATGTAGTCGCTTTAAGAGGAGATGCGGTGAAAACAGAAACTTATTTTAAACCAGAGAAAAACGGACATGCTTTTGCCAAAGATCTGGTAGAACAAATCGTGAAAATGAATCACGGAACTTATCTAGACGAAAGTTTAGAAAATTCTGCCTGTACAGATTTTAACATCGGTGTAGCGGGTTATCCTGAAAAACACATGGAAGCAGCAAGTCTAGAACAGGACATTTACCACCTCAAGAAAAAAGTAGAAGCAGGTGCAGATTATATCGTGACGCAAATGTTTTTCGACAATCAAAAATATCACGATTTTGTAGAAAAATGCAGAACTTCTGGTATTAATGTTCCTATTATCCCAGGATTAAAACCGATTACTACCAAGTCTCAACTGAGCATGATTCCGCATCGTTTCAAGGTAGATTTGCCTAACGAGTTGGTGATTGCCATTGCTAAAGCAAAAGACAACAAAGAAGTAAAAGAAATTGGCATCAATTGGTGTATTCAGCAGAGCAAAGATTTAATGAAAAACGGCGCTCCAGTTCTTCATTATTATTCTATGGGAAAAAGCGAAGTGGTAAAAAGAATTGCTTCTGAAGTGTTTAAAGACTAAAGCATTTTATGTCTTTCAAACGAAAGATTTCGGTCAAAAATATAACGATATGTCGCGAGTTTTCTCGTGACTTTCGTTTCTAAATTTTCGGCAATTTTAATCATCCTTGGATTAAAATCTCCAATCCATTGCATTTCGTAATCTGTATAATTTCTGGTCTTTCTGAAATGTTTTGTGCCTTCCCAAATCATAAATCCATCGATGCCTTTTCTTTGCCATTCTGGAACAATTCCGAAAACTAAGCCAACCATTTTCTTGTTTTTTATAAAAAATTTAACCATTAAAAACTTCAATTTTTCAATCCAACCGAATTTACCATTCAGGTATTTAAACCATTGATTCAAATCTGGAATGTTAATCCACATCGCAATGGGTTTATCGTTTTCGTAAATGAACCAAGAGATATTTTCGTCTAAAATAGGTTTCATGGTTTGAAACATTTTTAGCACTTTTTTCGCTTCTATTTGCTTTCCTTCACCATGATTCGCCCAAGCTTTGTTGTAAATTTCTGCAAAATCATGCGCAAATTTTTCCAATTGATTTTTTTTCCAATGAACTGCTTTCAAATTTGGATTTTTGGCATTCATTCTATGTCCATTCATAAAAACTTCTGAAACCTCATCGTAGACTTTTCTTCCGTAACACAATTGATTAAAATAAATCTGAAAACCATAATTTTCAAACAATTTCTGATAATACGGAGCATGAAAATTCATCCCGTACAACGGTTCATGAAAACCTTCAATGAGCAAACCCCAAAACTTGTCTCGCTCCCCGAAATTTATCGGTCCATCCATTGCTTCCATTCCGCGTTCCATCAACCAATTTTTACAGAAATCAAAGATGAAATTCGCTGTTTCTTGGTCATCAATACAATCAAAAAAACCAATTCCACCAGTTTTTAACTTTTGTTCATATTTTGGATTGACAAAAACCGCAACTTTCCCTACCGTTTGATTCTCTGCATTTTTAAAAAGAAATCTTTCACACGTTCCATTTCTGAAAAATTTATTTTTGTTGGGCTTAAAAACTTCTTCAACATCTTTATCTAAAGGGCGAATGTAGTTTTTCTCGTTTCTAAACAAACGAGATGGAAATTCTAAAAATTCTTTTTGCGTTTCTGGCGAATTAACGAGAATAGATTTCAGCATACATTAAAAAATCCGATTGAATGAATCGGATTTTAAATGTAGTAATTATTTTTTATTCTTTAAAAATTTGAAATATATAAGCAAAACCATTGCAATTGTAAAAAGCATCTGTATGCTAACTATCAAAATTTCATTTTTAAAAAATGCTAATCCATTTACCAAAAAGAAGGAAAGTAAATATGAGATGAAAAGTACCGCAATTAGAAACAATTTTCTTTTCCAATGCGTATTTAAAAACAATATTCCAACAAAAATTATCAATTTATTATAAATTCTATCAATAAAAAATAAAGTGCTTCTTCTCCATGAGCAAAACATAGAAAAGGAATAAATAATAATAAAATTGAATTTTTAAAATTTTTCATTTTAATCTTTCACCAAAATTTTAAGGGAATTTCCGAGAAAATGAATTATAACTTGTTATTCATTTTTCAGTAATTTCCTCAAAGTTAAGAAATAAAAAAACGCTACAAATGATTTTGTAGCGTTTTAATTTTCGTGGAGTTGGAGGAAAATGAACCTTATTAAATTCATTATATCTAATTTTATGTAAATATGCTATTTACCAATATTTTATATATATTTGTATAAATAAAAATATATTGTTTTTATGCTTAATTATATAAATATTAGCACCTATTTTAGCACCTAATGAATTCAACGTTTAAACTCAAAGAACCTAACAGCGAAAAGCAAACCCTTATTTATTTCCGCTCTTATTTTGGGAATGAAAATAAGAATTTCATCTACTCTACTGGAGAAAAAATAAAACCATCTGAATGGGATTTTGAAAATAGACAGCCAAATGATTTGAATGGAAGAACTCAAAAAGCAGAAAATCACAGAAGTATTAAAAAGCAATTAGATAGATATAGTGGTTTTTTCACTGAGATAGTTAATCGTTATAAGAATATTAATGAAGAACTGACCACGGACGTAATTAAACAAAGATTTGATGAACATTTTAAGAAGGTAACTGTCAAAAGTGATTTTTTTAGAGTTTATCAGGATTTTTTAAATGAAAAAGAAAACGATTATACAGGAAATGCAATCTCTATTTCGACACTAAAAAGGTATAAATGTAACAAGACTTTGCTTGAAGATTTCCAAAAAGATTATAAAGTTAAAATTACACTCGGAAATTTTGATGAAAAACTTTATAACAAATTTCTTAAATACTGTATTGAAGAAAAGAAGCATTCGGCAAATACTGTTCATCGTAATGTTGGACTGTTAAAAACCTTTTTAGGATGGTCTTTTGAAAAGAAATATACATACAATAATAGTTTTCTCAATTTCAAAAAGCCATCAAAATTCAGGACAGATGAAATTGCATTAAACTATCAGCAAGTGGAAGAGATTTACAATTACGATTTCAACAAAAATAAACGATTAGAAAGAGTAAGAGATTTATTTGTTTTGGGTTGTGTTACAGGGATGCGTTTTGGAAATTACAGTAGTATTTCAAAAGAAGATATTCAAGGAGATTTTATTCGTGTAGTCGATTTGAAAAGCAAAACTAAAAATCTCTCAATTCCATTGAACAGTATCTCACGAGCGATTTTAGAAAAGTATGATTATGCACTTCCAAGTATTTCCAATCAAAAAATGAACAAATTTATAAAGGAAGTTTTTCAGGAAATGGCGTTTACGGATGAAATAAAAAAGACAATGAGATATGGCGATGAATTGATAGATAAAAAATCTGAGTTTTGGGAAAGAATATCCAGCCATACCGCCAGAAGAAGTTTTATTACAATAATGAAAAACAAAAGAGTTCCAGACAAAGTGATTATGAGTTATACAGGGCATAGAAGCTTAGAAGTTTTCAATAATTATTATCGTCCTAGCGAAGAAGATAAAGTGAATTATATGAATGAAGTTTTCAAATAACTATGGATAAAAAGAAATTATACGGACACTGGTATATATGGGAAGAACTTGTTAGTTATCCAATGATGCTTTATTATTGGATCAAAGGAGATAAAATTCAAAAGATGCTTTCTGAAAGAATAGAAAAAGCAAGACGGAAAGCCGAGCAAATGACACTGACAGAAAAGAATAAAAACGAGTTTCTTATCGAATATGAAAAACTGGATAATTTTTTCAGCTACCATTTCAAGGAAATTGATAAATTCAACAGTCATAATTTTCAGGATAAGATTAACTATTGTTTGAAACAATACAGGAAGGAATCATCACAAAAATTGACTTCCTCAAATCTAATGAAATTGCAGGGCAACTTTTTGGCAGGAGCAGAGAAAACGCTATTCCTTTATTTCCTTTTATACAGGGAAAGAAAACCCAACAATTCTTTTGTGTCGATATTTTCAAGTGAGGAAAATTATAACAAATTCATTTTCGTAATGAAAAATAATTCTTATTTAGACGAAAATAACAAATTTGACATATCCGTTATTTTCTTTTCTGGAGTACTGACGTTTCTCAAAAAAAAGGGGGTAATAAAAAATGTAAAAAATATTAACATTATAAAATTATTAAAAGACGATTTTGATTTTGAAATTTCCCCATCTTCCTTTTCAAGCGGAATGCCATATCCTACTAAAGACGAAGAGAAAAAATTATTTGATGATTTATCAAAAGAACTTATGGTAAAATATTAAATTTCATTGAATTTACTATAATTCATAGATTAAAAACACAATCCGTTCATATTTGCATAGAAATTTTAAAAATCAATTCTATGCAAACAACCAATCCATTCCAAACCATTTTGGATGAATTAGGAGAAGTAAAAGACTTACTCTATTCCCTAAAGAAAGAACCTGAAATCGAGTTAAAAAAGAAATTCTATTCCATAAAAGAATGTTCTGATATTTTAAAACTCGATTACCAGACGGTACGCTCACACATTTTAAAAGGCAATATCAAAGCAGAACAAATAGGAAGATTTTACAGAGTCAACCATTTGGATTTGATGAATGCTTTAAACGAGGTCAAATCGCTTAAATATAAAAGATAGGCGAATAAGTTTTAACTAAAACAAAAAAAAATGACCTCAGAAATTCCTTACCTAAGAGTAGGCACTACCTACTATAAAACCATAGAAAAACCTTTGATTTCAGGCGATAAAATTTCCATCTTGGTTCGCTGGAATCGAGAAACCATTATCAGCGACTACGGAAAAACCTATCTTTCACAAATTCCGAAATATGACGGTTTTTGCTGTATCCCCAGTCATTTGAATTATGAAAAAATAATCGAAGGATTTTACAACATGTACAATAAAATTCCTTATCAACCGATTGAAGAAAGTTTGAATTCTTATGCTCTCAAAGAAAAAATTCAGTTTTCGCTGAACTTTATGGAACATATTTTTGGAGAACAGTTTGAGCTGGGTTTGGATTACATCAAAATCTTGCTTGAAAAACCTACCCAAATGCTTCCAATATTATGTTTGGTAAGCAAAGAGCGTTCTACGGGAAAATCCACTTTTATCAAATGGCTCAAATCCATTTTCGGGTTGAATATGACTTACATTAAAGGAGATTCCTTTAACAGTCAATTTAATTCAGATTGGGCCTCAATGCTCATTGTAGCTATTGATGAGGTGTTTTTCGACAAAAAAGAGATTACTGAGCGCCTTAAGTACCTTTCCACAACAGATAAAGATAAGAAAGAAGCGAAAGGAAAAGATCGTGAGGAAGTTGAATTTTTTGGAAAATTCATTCTTTGTTCCAACAATGAAGACAATTTTATTCAGATTGATGAAGAAGAAATTCGGTTCTGGATTATCAAAGTTAAATCTATAAAAACAGAGAATACTGAATTCCTTCAAAACCTAATTAAAGAAATTCCCTATTTCCTTCGCTATCTGATTCAAAGATCGTTCTGTAGCCAGAAACAAACCCGAATGTGGTTTACTGATTCTGAGATAAGAACAAAGGCGTTACAAAAATTGGTTTGGAAAAACAATAACAAACTTGAATCAAAAATTATTGAGCTCTTGTATGAGTTTTTTGAGAGTACCGAAGAAAATGAAATCCAAGTCATTCCGCAGGATATTTTCAATATGCTCGGAAGAATGTTCAGAAACCATTATTGGACTGTAAACGACATCCGAAAGCTTCTAAAAGAAACATGGAAACTTGAACCACAAAATAATTCTTTGGCATACATCAAATACGACATTGATTATTCAGGAAGTTTTTATCAAAATAATAAAACTGGACGCTATTTCACTATTAAAAAAGATTTCATTCTTCAAAAATTTGATGAAATGATGAATTAATTGATAATGAAAACAAAATCAATGGTTTATATCTCATCAAAACTCTCATCAAAATATAAAAACTTGATTTTTGATGAGAAACTGATGAGCAAAAAATTTGAAGTTTGATGAGATGATGAGTCTTTGATGAGAATGTAATCTTTTAAAATACAGCAACATATACGGCTGTCTCATCAATTCATCAAAATATTTGCGAAAATTAAACCCTAACATTTTTCATCTATGAACTGCAAACAATTCAACTCTGTAAAGTTGGAAGAAATCCTTGTTTCACTCGGACACCATCCAACAAAACAAAATGAAAAAGAAGCTTGGTTTCTCAATCCTTTTTACACAGAAACACAAGCCTCTTTTAAAATTAATAAAAATCTGAATTATTGGTATTTACACTCCGAAGGAATTGGCGGAAACAATGTCGATTTTATGAAAAAATATCTAAACGAATCAGTAAAAGAAGTTTTAGAATGGGCAGAAAAGCAAAATTTTTCTTCTTTTCAACAGCAGAATGTTATTCATTCAATAAATTCAAAACCAAATTATCAAATCACCGAAATCAAAAAACTCCAAAACGAACATCTTAAAAGCTATCTTCATCAAAGAGGACTTTCAAAAGTAGTATATCCGTTAGTTAAAGAAATTCATTTTACCATTGGAGAAAAGAAACTCTACGCTATAGGTTTTGAAAATTTTTCTGGAGGTTGGGAACTTAGAAATTCATTTTACAAAGGTTCATTACAGAAGAAAGATATTTCAATTGTAAATCTCAATAATGAAAATCAAAATGAAACAGGGAAAAGAATTGTCGTTTTTGAAGGATTTATGGATGCTTTGTCTTTTGTGGAGATGAAACCATTCTTCATTGGCGATTTGTTGGTAATGAATTCTATTTCATTGTTGAATAGAACCAAAGAACATTTAAAAATTTATTCCGAAATCCATTTGTTTTTAGACAATGATAAAGCAGGCGAAACTTGTAAAAATGAAATTCTGAAATCATTTCCCGAAGCCAAAAATCATTCTGAAATTTATGCTCTTCATAAAGATTTGAACGACTATTTACAATTCAAAAACAACACTGAAATCGAAAAAAAACAGCAGATAGACTTGAAATCAAAACAAGAACAAGAAGAAAGTGAAATATATCAAACTTACAAAAGAAAACGCTGATACTGCGTGCGGTTATTTTTCACCAACTATCGGCAAAAGTTAGGAGCTCATTCGCAACTTTGAAGGTCGATTCTCTCCCAACAAAGTTTCTTCTTCGCTCTGCGAGGCTTTAACCTGTATAAAATAGATACAGGTTATTAGGTAACATGAGTAAAAAAGACACAGGTTACATCATTATCAAATTTAATAAAAATGAAGACATCAATCAATTTCAAAGCGTCAAAATCTGATTCCGAAATTCATAATTTTAGAAAAAAATCATTTGATTATATCCGCAAAGATTTAACTCCTAAAAATGAATATTGGATGGAACAAAAAATTGCAGACCGACTGTTAAAAATAGAAGCCTACTGTAAAGAAAAATCAGGCAGAAAATTACAAAAAAATGCAATGCCAATTCGGGAAGCTGTGGTTGTGATTAAAGAAAATAACACAATGCAGGATTTGCACAACCTTTCAAAAAGATTGGAAGAAGAACTTAAAATCCGAATTTTTCAGATTGCCATTCACAAAGATGAAGGACATTATGATAAAGACACCAAAGAATGGAAATCTAATTACCACGCTCATTTGGTGGCAGATTGGCAGGATTTGGATACAGGCAAAACGCTGAAACATCAATCTTTTCATTATTCCAAAATGCAGGATTTAGCGGCGGAATGTTTGGAAATGGAAAGAGGTATTTCAGGTTCGTTAGCAAGATTAGAAGCAGTTGAATTTAAAATCAGAAAAAAAGAAGAAGATTTGAAAATTTTGGAAGAACGATACAGCCAAATGCATCAAGAGATGGAATCTAAAAAATCTGAAGATTTAATTGTAAAAGAATCCGATTTTCTCGGTTTTCAGAAAATAAAAACAGACAAAACCATTGAAAACTACAAAAAGGCAATCAAAACAAATAACATTCAACTTCTCAAAAATAAAACAGAACTGGAATTCAAAGAGAAACAAATTGCAGAACTCAATACCAAAATTGAAAGTCTAAAAAAAGAAGTTTCCTTTTTCAAAAGCAAAAACTCTGCGCTCTTAACCAGTGAAACTGTTTTTGCTGTTGAAAAGAAAAAATATTTGGAATCGATTGAGAATACGCTTAAAAAAAACATTTTGCAAGAAAGTATAAAAATTCCGAATATTCACACGTTTTCTAAAGACGAAATACAAGACAAGTTGATAGAAATTGTGGAGAAATGTGCGAAAGAAAATCAAATCCCAGATTCGGCTTTGGAAGAGGTTTTTAAGGATGCTCAACGCAACAAAATACTATATTCTCTACTGAGTAAAAACATCATCGAAAAGCAAACTCAAAAACTTGAAAATGAAAAGAAAAACCAAGAGAAACAGAACTTTGGAAGTAGGAGATAGAATAAATATTGTACAATCAATTGAAATAAAACTTCAGCAAAATTATTTCTAAATTTGTAAAACATAGAATTAAGCATGGATTCAAAATTTTTAGACATTCTTCATCTCATACAACAATCCCAAAACAATGCGGTAAAAGCTGTTAATATTGAATTAATCAATCTATATTGCTATTGATATTCAGCTTCTAATTTCCTTCAAAATTGATTAATAAATTTGTACTATGAAGATTCTCATTATTGAAGACGAAAAAGAATTGGCTAAAAGCATTGCCGAATATCTTTCTACAGAAAATTATTTGTGCGAAAAGGCTGCGACATTTCACGAAGCGATGTATAAAATCGAAATTTTTAATTACGATTGCATTTTGTTGGACATTACTTTGCCAGACGGTAATGGTCTTAAAATTTTAGAAGAACTCAAAAAACAACAAAAACAGGATGGTGTTATTATCATTTCTGCCAAAAATTCTTTAGAAGATAAAATAAAAGGTTTGCAAATTGGTGCGGATGATTACCTCACAAAACCCTTCCATTTATCGGAATTGGCAGCCCGAGTGTACTCTATCATCAGAAGAAAGCAATTTGACAATACCAATATCATTCAGCAAAATGAACTAACGATTGACCTATTAGCAAAAACAGCTTCAGCAAACAATAAGCCTATTATTCTCACAAAAAAGGAATTTGATTTATTGCTTTATTTTATTGGAAATAAAAATCGTGTGCTTTCAAAAAGTACTTTAGCAGAACATCTTTCAGGGGATTTTGCGGATATGTTGGATAACCACGATTTTGTATATGCCCACGTAAAAAATCTAAAAAAGAAACTGTCCGAAGCAGGGTGCGAAACTTACCTGAAAACAGTTTACGGAACAGGCTATAAATGGGAGGTTGTTTAAAATATGATTTATGAAGCCTTTACTAAATAAAACCATAAAGCCGTTTCTTATTTATGTACTTATCATTTTTATGGTAAGTGTTCCGGTTTATTATTTTGTGATTGATAATATTTGGAAAAGTGAATTAGACGAACATAATAAAATGGCTGCCTTTGCCGTACAATATAATTTTAACCGCTTAAAATTATCTGATGTTGAGCTTGAAAAGAACATTGAACTATGGAATCAAGTTCAACCCAACTCAAAATTGCAAAAAGTTGGTTCAGACGATGATTTGAAAAATAGAATATATACCGAAACCAATAAAAATATTTTTATCCAATCCCAAGAACCTGACCGTTTCCGCATCCTTTCAACAGTTGTTTACATTAACAAAAAGCCGTACCGTCTTACCACACAAACCAATATCGAAGAATCGGGTGAAACCATTGGTGTTATTATCATTATGACGGTTTTTTTCTTTATTTTAATCGTTGTTGGATTGTTGTTATTGACCAAAAAATTATCCAACTCTATTTGGAAACCATTTCAAAATACTTTAGCTCAATTAAAGAAATTTAACCTCACAAAGCAGACTGAATTAATATTTGAACCAACCGATACTTTAGAGTTTACAGAACTAAATGATTCACTTCAAAAACTGATTGCTCAAAACGTTAATGTATTCAAATCTCAAAAAGAGTTTACAGAAAATGCCTCACACGAATTGCAAACACCTTTAGCGATTCTAAAAAACAAATTGGATATTCTATTGCAAAGCGAAGGATTAACGGAAAAGCAATATCATATTGCAGAAGAAATGCATACTGCCCTCAACAGAAGTTCCAGAATTAATAAAAATCTTTTACTTTTAACAAAAATTGAAAGCCATCAATTTGATGATACCGAAATTATTAATCTAACAGAATTAATGAATCAAAGTATCTTGATATTTGAAGAATATTTTGAGCAAAAAGAAATGAAAATTGACACTCAAATTGACCAAAATATTACAATAAAAGGCAATAATGGTTTAGTAGAAGTTTTGATTAATAATTTACTTTTAAACGCCATTCGTTATACTGAATCAAAAGGAAATATTAATATCGAGCTTTCCAAAAATTCATTACAAATATCCAATTCAGGTCATAAATCTTTAAACTCTGATTTGGTTTTCAAACGTTTTATCCAGCTTTCACAGGAGAAAAGCGGAAGTGGTTTAGGTTTGTCAATCGTTGAAAAAATTACTCAATTCCATCATTGGAATATTTCATATCAATTTGAAAATAATCGCCATATTTTTTCTATAGCATTCTAAAAATTCAAAAAGTTTTCAAAGTTCAGTTGCACTTTTGTCCGTGAAATGTAAAAAAATTTTGCATTTCATTTAAACAAAGGATTATGCAAAGAATCGTATTCATACTTTGGCTAATGCTTATAAATAGTAGTGTTTTCAGCCAAAACACACTTCAAGATTATCAGCAAATTGCGGAGCAAAACAGTCCGCTTCTCAAAACTTCCCAAAACAATATCAAAATTGCAGCTTTAGACAGTTTGATGCTGAAAGCAAATTATGGTTTCAATGTTAATGTTTTGGGCGATGCTTCGTACACACCTGTTATTAAAGGATGGGGTTATGATAATGCAATTAGAAATGGGCAAAGTCTTTCGGGGATTGTGCAGGTTACAAAAGATATTATCGGAAAAGACAATCTTAAAACCCGTACTCAGATTTATTCCATCGCAATTGAGCAATTGAAAAATCAAAGAAAATTGGATGCCTTAACGCTGAAAAGATTAATAACAGAACAGTATTTATTTGCATACAGCAATCAAAAGGAATATGAAGTCCTGAAGGAAATTATTCATCTTTTTGAGCAGGAAGATATTATTCTGAAAAAGCTAACGCAAGCATCTGTTTTTAAACAAACGGACTATCTGAATTTCAAAGTGAATTATCAGCAAAACAAGTTGGCTTTACAACAAAAGTTAAATGAATGGAACGGCAATTACAGTCAGCTGAATTATTTGGCAGGTATTCAGGATGTTCAGACAAAAAATTTGGAAGCACCCGATTTCACAACGCTTTTCCCGCCTGATTATGATAATAGTATTTACGCAGACACTTACAAAACTGACAGTCTGAAATTAGTCAACGACAAAAAAATTATCGAGTTAGATTACAAACCCAAACTTTCGGCTTATGCTGACGGTGGTTATTCATCTTCACTTATGGTTACACCTTACAAAAACTTTGGGTATAGTGTAGGTTTGAGTTTGAAAGTGTCTATTTATGATGGCAAGAAGAAAAAAATGTTACTGCAACAAAACGAAATTCAATTGGACAACCAAAAGCAATTTTATAAGTTTAACAAAACGCAATACCAACAGAAAAAAGCAATGATAGAAAAGCAAATTGCCAATTATGACAAGATGATTACAATGGCAAAAGAACAGCTCTCATATTCAAAAACATTAATTGAAGCCAACTTGAAACAAGTGCCAACAGGCGATGTAAAAGTAACGGATTTCATTCTTTCTATCAATAATTATTTGATTTTAAAAACAGGTATTATCCAAAACGAATTACAAAGAAATATTTTACTCAACAATCTTCAAAACTTAATTCTATGAAAATAGTCCCTATAATTTCCATTCTGTTTTTTATTGGTTTTATTTCGTGTAAAAACGATAAAGCAGCAACGGAAACTGTTCAAGAACCTGAAGTTGCTTCAAAAACACCTGTAAAAATTGGTTATGCCACAGATACCGTTTCTTTAGACCAAAGTATTACGCTGAATGCAACGGCAGCTTATCTTTTAAAATCCGATATCAAAGCCAATACAACGGGCTATATCACGCAAGTCAACATCAAATTAGCCGACCAAGTTGGGCGTGGTCAAACCTTGTTTATGTTACAGACAAAAGAAGCCCGAGCTTTGGGAAATACCATCAATAAGTTGGACAAAAGTTTTCGGTTTTCGGGTACAAGCAGCGTACAAAGTCCGAGTAGTGGCTATGTTGATATGCTGAATCACCAGATTGGCGATTACGTGCAGGATGGCGAAGTCTTGGCAAGTGTTACCGACCAAAGCAGCTTCGGTTTTGTAATGAACGTTCCTTACGAATATAATCAGTTAGTCAATCTTGGTAATCGTTTGGATGTTTTGCTTCCTGACAATAGAATTTTATCAGGATATGTGGCGAAGATAATGCCCAATGTTGACCCTGTTTCGCAGACTGAAAAAGTGTTAGTGAAAGTAAACAATGGCGGAAAAATTCCTGAAAATCTTATCGCAAAAATTGCCTTGACCAAAGACCGAAAAAGTGGCATCGCTGTTCCCAAATCGTCTGTTTTGACTGATGACGTTCAATCTGAATTTTGGGTAATGAAATTAATTAATGATACAACTGCTGTAAAAACAATTATTGAAAAAGGTTTGGAAAATGATAAATGGGTAGAGTTAAAATCAAACAATATCAGTCTTAAGGACAGATTACTGACTTCAGGAAATTTTGGTCTATCGGATACCGCATCTGTTAAAATAGAAAAATAATGCAATGATGGATAAGAAATCTTTTTACGTTAAATACAAAAATCCGTTATTGATACTGGTGTTGCTCACGATTTTGGGCGGCGTTTTTTCATATACAAAAATCAAATCTGCCTTATTTCCGCAAATTACTTTTCCTAAAATAAAAGTCATTGCCGATGCAGGTCAACAACCTGTTGACCAAATGACGGTAATGGTTACGCGACCTTTGGAAAATGCCATCAAACAAGTGCCCGATTTGGAAGTGATTAAAAGCACGACAAGCCGTGGCAGTTGCGAGATTTCTGCATTTATGAGTTGGAAATCCAATATTGATATTAGCCAACAACAAATTGAGGGTAAAATCAATCAAATCAAAAACCGGCTTCCTGCCGATATTAATATTACAGTCGAAAAAATGAATCCCTCCATTTTGCCTGTGATGGGATTTACGCTCACTTCGTCTTCCGTTTCTGATATTGAGCTAAAGCAAATGGCTTTATATACCATCAAACCTTTTCTTTCGCAAGTAAAAGGTGTTAGTGATATTCGTGTGATTGGCGGAAAAGACAAAGAATTTTGGGCAGTGTTGAAACCCGATATAATGTCGAGTTTGGGTTTGTCGCCTGATAAAATTTCGCAAGCTCTTAATGGCACTAATTTCATCAAATCCAACGGTTATTCTTCCGATTATCGCTATTTATATTTAACGCTGACTAATACCCAATTAAAAAATCTCGACCAACTTCAAAATTTAGTCATTCAGAACGATGGCAACCGTATTATTTATTTTAGGGACATTGCCGATATTAATATTCACGAAGCCAAACAATACATAAAAGTCAACGCCAATGGTCAAGAAAGTATTTTGATTGCAGTGGTGGAACAACCCGATGCCAACGTAGTTGACCTTTCTCAAGCAATGTTGTTGAAGATAGATGATTTAAAAAAATCTTTACCCAAAGATGTTGAAATCAAGCCTTACTATAATCAGGCAGATTTTGTAAACGATTCCGTAAAAAGTGTAACCGATGCCCTTTGGATTGGGCTTTTGTTAGCGATTATTGTTGCCATTATTTTCTTACGTTCTTGGATTGCGAGTGTCACTATTTTACTCACCATTCCGATTACATTGAGTTTAACGCTATTGGTGTTGTATGCTACAGGTCAAACCTTCAATATTATGACTTTGGGAGCGATTGCAGCAGCCATCGGATTGATTATTGATGATGCTATTGTTATCGTTGAACAAATCCACAGAACACACGAAGAACATCCCGAAGTTTCGAGTAAGGAATTGGTGCAAAAGGCAATCAATTATTTGTTGAAAGCAATAGTCGGTTCTTCACTCAGCACTATTGTTATTTTTCTTCCCTTTATGTTGATGACAGGTGTTGCAGGTGCTTATTTTAAAGTGATGACTGACACAATGATTATTACTTTAATCTGTTCTTTCTTCGCTACTTGGATTTTGTTGCCTGTTGTTTATCTCGCTCTTACGAAAATCATAAAGCAAAATAAGTTTTCTCATCACGATGTGAAAGAAAGAAAATGGGTGGGCTTCTTTATCCGAAAACCGATTTTGTCTTATGTTTTTATTCTTGTTTTGATTGTGGCTTCTGCCTTAATTATTCCGAAAATCAGCACCGGTTTTTTACCCGAAATGGATGAAGGCAGTATTGTTTTAGATTACAATTCGCCACCCGGAACTTCTTTGGAGGAAACCGACCGTGAGCTTCGGGAAGTTGAAAAAATATTGAAAACAGTTCCTGAAGTGGAAACGTATAGCCGAAGAACAGGTACACAAATGGGATTTTTTATTACCGAACCCAATCGTGGCGATTATTTAATTCAGTTAAAGAAAAGTAGAAATAAAACTACTGATGAAGTGACCGATGACATCAGAGCTAAAATTGAAAAAACAGGATTGCCTTTAACGGTCGATTTTGGTCAGGTCATTGGCGATATGTTGGGCGATTTAATGAGTAGTGTACAACCGATTGAAATAAAAATATTCGGTACTGACCAAAAAACCATTGAGGATTATTCCAAAAAAGTGGCAGACGTGGTAAGTAAAGTGAATGGTACTGCCGATGTGTTTGACGGGATTGTTATTGCAGGACCATCCATACAAATTACACCTAATCTTTCTACTTTGGGGCAATACAATATTACGCCAACCGATTTTCAATATCAGGTGCAAACTTTATTGGAAGGAAATGTGGTGGGGAATATTTTCGATAATGTCCAATACACACCCATCCGAATTTTGTACAGCAACAATTCCAATGCTTCGTTAAATGAAATCGAAAATTCGATGATTGCTTTGCCAAGCGGTATGCGAAAGCCTTTGAAGGAATTTGCGACAGTACAAGTTGCAGGCGGTAGTGCAGAGATAAATCGGGAAGATTTACAGACTTTGGGCATTGTAACCGCACGTTTGGATAATGGTAATTTAGGTGGAACAATTCAAGAAATTCAAAAGAAAATTGAAGCTCAAATAAAATTACCGCAAGGTTACAGTATTGTCTATGGCGGTGCGTATGCAGAGCAACAACAATCCTTTAAAGAATTATTGATGATACTCTGCATTTCCTCATTATTGGTATTTAGTGTAATGCTGTTTTTGTTCCGAAATATAAAAGTAGCGTTGGTTATTCTGTTGGTTTCTATTTTGGGAATTTCGGGTAGTTATTTATTACTATTCTTAACCAATACTCCTTTAAATGTGGGCAGTTATACAGGACTGATTATGATGGTCGGAATTATCGGTGAGAACGCCATTTTTACCTACTTGCAATTTCACGAAAGCATCAAAGAAAAAGGAAAACAAAACGCCATTATTTATGCCATCAGTACAAGATTACGTCCTAAATTAATGACCGCAATTGGAGCAATAATAGCGTTAATGCCATTAGCTTTAGGAATTGGAACGGGAGCACAAATGCACCAACCTTTAGCCATTGCAGTTATCGGTGGTTTTATAGTCGCAATTCCGCTCTTGTTGATTGTTTTACCGACCTTACTCAATCAAATCAATTTTGATGAAAATATCCCGCTGAATGCGCAGAAACTCGCAGAAAAAGATATTTAAAATTCTGCGAAAATCGGCGAGTTCAGCGGAGGAAAATATCCCGCAGAGTACGCAGAGATATGCAGAAAATGCAAATAAACTTCTGCGAAAATCAGCGAGTTCTGCGGGAGAGTCCAATCTGCACAATCAGCGTCATCAGCATTCCGAAAATTCTAATTTTCTACAAAATCAGATTGCAACTTTGATATTATTAATTTTAAATACCAACAAAATGAATTTAAAAATCACAGCCACAAAATGTCTATCATTAATGATGGTAGCAGGATTATTGACAATTACTTCTTGTGTAGAAAACAAAAAACACAACGAAGACCAAGACGAAAAAACAGAACAAAAGGACGAACGTCACGAAAAGGCGGAAACATCGAACGAAGACAACGAGAACGAAACTGAAAATAGTAAAAATGTTGATGTTGCGTCATTGCCTCAAAGCGTGCGAGATTATGTCAATACTAATTTTGGCGGATATACGATTGGTTCCGCAGACCACGACCCAATGTGTACAGGAGAAGATGCGATAGAAGTTGTGATAAAAAAAGCAAATGCAACTGACTACGCCCTGATTTTTTCGCCCGATTGGAAATTTATTCAATTAGAAGAAGATGTAGATTTCTCAGTAGCACCTGCAATAATCAATGATGTTTTGAAAAAGGATTTCGCAGATTACACCGCATCCAAACAAATCGAAAAACTAACAATGGCAGATAAAAGCACCCATTTTTTAGTGGATGTTACAAAAGGTAAAACTTCGAAAGAAGTCATTTTTGACGATCAAGGAAAAGTAGTTTGTGTTAGCAAATAAAAGTTGAATCCACCGTATCCTAAAATTATTAATTTCCCGTTTTGTAGATTATGAAGAATTTATTTGTCGTTATTTTTTTAGTTTTTATTTCTCGTTTCGCTTTCGCTCAGCAAGTTGCAGACAGTATTAATCAGTACACTAACGATAGCATTAAGAAGGGTTCATTCGATGTATCAAAAGAGTTGAAATTTTCTTACAAGCAATTAATCATTCCTTCTGCGTTGATTGGCTATGGTCTAATTGCATTAGAAAGTGATGACCTAAAATCGCTTAATCTCGAGATTAGAGAAGAAGTCAACGAGCATATTGATGAAAAGTTTACCATTGATGATATTTCGCAATATACACCGGTTATTTCAGTATATGCCTTGAATGCTTTGGGTGTAAAAGGGAAACATAACTTTAAAGACCGAACCATAATTTTAGGAACAGCTTATGTGATTATGAGCGGAACTGTTTTCGGTTTGAAAAAATGGACAAAAGTGGAAAGACCTGATGGTTCTTCCAATAATTCCTTTCCTTCAGGACATACCGCAAATGCTTTTATGGGAGCTGAATTTTTGTATCAAGAGTACAAAGATGTTTCGCCTTGGTATGGCATTGCAGGATATGTAGTAGCGACAGGAACGGGTTTATTCAGGATGTACAATAATCGACATTGGTTTTCAGATGTAGTTGCAGGTGCAGGTTTCGGCATTTTGAGTACAAAAGTTGCCTATTGGATTTATCCTTGGATGAAAGAAAAAATCTTTAAAGATAAAAGCGAAAAGTACAGCGGAATGGCAATGCCATTTTACAACGGAAAACAAGCAGGTGTTGGTTTGGTGTTGAATTTTTAAAAACTCTTTTGTGCTTCAATGAAACAATATCAAATATTTGCCATTATATCGATGGTATTTGCAGGACTAACCTCTGTTATTGCAAAAGCGGGTTTAAAAAATGTGAGTAGCGATACAGGTCTTGCAGTTAGAACAATTTTTGTGTTTGTCTTTGTGTGGCTCAATATTTTTTTGTCCAACAATATGAAAGACTTTTCAAACTTAACTAAAAAAGATGTTTTGTTGTTGGGTATTTCCGCTCTAACTACTTCGCTTTCTTGGATATTCTATTACAAAGCCATAAAAGTTGGCAATGTTTCAGAAGTAGCACTGATTGATAAAGCAAGTATTCTAATGACAATTATTTTATCCGTTATCTTCTTAAACGAGCAGTTTACTTGGAAGATGGCATTGGGTTCTTGCTTAATTATTGGGGGCTTGTTGGTGCTAACCTTGAAATAAGAAGCAAAAAAAATAATCAAAAATAATTTCTAAATAAATTTTTATAACCTAATGTGAATAATTTAAATTAGCACCTAAATTAGCGCCTATAAATACAAAACCCTGCAAATCAATAATTTACAGGATTTTTTGTGGAGTTGGAGGGATTCGAACCCTCGTCCAAACAAGCAATACGCAAGCTTTCTACATGCTTATTTTGCTATTGGTTTTCGTCGTAAAGCAGACAGCAAACAGCCAACTTTACGCTTATCTTCTAAAATTTTCGTTCCCGAACCGAAGTTTTTCGGGACTTATTTCCGCATTTTCTATGCCTCGGAATCGAACGTCGCAGAACAGAACTTTCGGGAGACATCTTGTTTCCTTACTATACTTCGGGAAAAACGCTAATCCTACTAAGCTTCGGATTAAGCAGCAAGAGCAAACTCTTCGTTGCCAGTTAAATTCTGTAGCAAGGGATTAAAGAGATCGCGCTACGGTTCTCTGCATGCTTACTTACCCATTGGTCTTGCTGTCGAAACCAGTCAACCCCAATTTTTAAGTATGCAAATATAAGCAAAAAATGTACCTAAATTTTAATTCTGTATTTCTTTTATATTGGCGCCAAATTCACGCTATCCGTTGCAATCTTTTTTTTCAAAAAAGGATTTCCGCTTCTATCGTGGGCGCTATTCCGTTATCATTAGAACTTTTTAACCAAATTTTGAAAATTTCCTTCTTAAAAACTCATAAAAAAGTTAATCTCGGTTAAAGTTGTTTCAGCAATCAAATTTCAAAATAATTTTGAGGCTGCTAATCAAAACCCATGAAGAAAACTCTACTTCTCTTTTTATTCATTTTCGCCCATTCTTTTTATGCTCAAGAATACATTTTCGGCAAAATTACCTCAGAACAAAACATAGAATTATCTGGAGTTCTAATCCTCAACACTAGAATAGACGAAAAAGCCTATTCAGACAGCGATGGAAATTTTATGATTTCTGCAAAAAACAATGATGCACTGCGATTCGTAAAACAAAAATTTGATAGAATTACCTATTCCGTAAAATCCGAAGATTTTAAAAATTCTATAAAAATTACGTTGATAAAATCCGTAGTAGAAATAGAAGAAGTAGAAATTAAAACCAAACTCACAGGCAATCTAAAAGAAGATGCAAGTAGAGTAGAATCTGTGAGAAAAGTAAAACTCAATAAAGAAATTGCAAAATACATCACTCAAAAATCTGATCCTCTAATACTAAAACCAAAAGCAGGCGAATTTGTACAACCTAAAGGTGAAGGTTTTTCTGTAGGTAAAGTGTCTAATCAAGCAGACCAAATAGATTTAGCCGAAGATTTTCTAGAAATTCTTGGCGAAGATTATTTTACAGATTTAGGACTAAAAAAAAGTGAAATTTCAGGCTTTATTTTTCATGTAATGAGCAGTTTAGATTTAAAAAACGCTTATAAATATGGTTATCTCAAAGGAAGCGATATTGCTCAGTTCAGAAAACAAGCAGAAATAAAAATCAATGATTTTAGAAAGTTAAAGTAGTATGGAATTGAATTTGATGTATAATTTTTCGTAAATTTAAAGTTATCAAATCATCACCTAAAATCACAATTTTATGAACAAAAACATTATCGCCATTGCTGTTGCTTCATTAGGCTTCATCATTGGGCTTGGCTTATTAGGAAGCGCCATCAAAAACCGAAACAAATCAGAAAACACCATCTCTGTTACCGGTCTCGGAACCAAAAAATTCACTTCAGACCTCATCACTTGGAGCGGAAACTTCTCCAGAAATAGTTTTGAACTGAAACAAGCTTATGATGCACTTTCCAACGATCGAAAAATCATCGAAAACTATTTGATTTCTAAAGGAATTCCTAAAAACGAAATCGTTTTTTCGGCGGTAGATATTCAGAAGCAATACAATTATGTTTCAGACGCTAATGGAAGCAGTCACCAAACTTTCGCAGGTTACCAGTTAACTCAATCGGTTTCATTAGAAAGTAAAGATGTGGCAAAAATTGAAAATTTATCTAGAAATATCACTGAAATTATTAATCTAGGAATAGAATTCACTTCTTCTCGACCGAATTATTTTTACACCAAACTCGCAGAAGTAAAACAAGAAATGATTGCTAATGCGACTAAAGATGCTAAAGAACGCGCCGAAAAAATTGCAGAAAATGCAGGTTCTGATTTAGGAAATCTTAAAAAAGCAACCATGGGTGTGATCCAAATTACAGCGCCTAATTCCAATGAAGATTTTTCTTACGGCGGAACTTATAATACTCAATCAAAAGAAAAAGAAGCGAGTATTACCATTAAATTAGAATATGAAGTGAATTAGGTAAAGGTTGAGGCAAAGCTTGAGAAAAAGTGGTGTCAAAATCTTTAATTTTAACGGGGTGTTAATAAACCGTACTATAAATTTCTTGAACTAAAGTTTCTAAATTTTCAGGTTCGAAATTAGCCATTAAAAATAAATTAACAGCATATTTACCTTCGCCATAACTTGGTTGAAGGTAATTTTTTTCTATGATGCTAAAACCATTTCTTTCGTAAAATCGCAATCTTCTTTCTGCAGTTTCTGAAAGTGAATCAGGCTCAGTTTCTAAAATCAGTTTTTCAAATTTTTCTTGTAAACTTTCTAGAATTTTTTCGCCAAATTTTTGATTTCTAAATTCCTCGAAAACTTCAAAATGCTCTGAAAAATAAAATTCTTGAAGCTCCCAAATTACACAATATCCTATATTTTCATCTTCGTGATTAATGGAATAAACAAAGGTGTCTGGATTTTCGGCCAAATCTAGAAATTGGTCTTTGCTACGTCTTTCTTCTTCGGGAAAAGTCTTTTCGTAGCGGTAGAAAATTTTAGAAATTTTCTTGCGGTTTTGTAATTCTTCAAACCAAACCATTTTTATTTACGATTTACAAATTTTGATTTACGATTTTTGATTTTAATGAAAACCATTATTTATAGGTCAAAAACATTAGGTCTTCTGGTGACAAAAATATCTTTTACCCAAAGTGTAAATGCCATCATCAGATAAACCAAGAAGAAAAAACCAGCAGTCGCAAAAGTGGAATAAATGAAAAACACACGCAATTTAGAAACAGGAATTCCCAGTCTACTCCCAAATCTGGTGAGCGTTCCGAACCATTCATGTTCTACTTTGTGCCTTAAATCCGTAATAATTTTGGGTTCTCTCATTATTTCAGTTTTTCATTATTTTGATGACGGTCAAAATCTCTTTCGGTTTTTACTTTCATCTTTTTATCAAAAGCAGCTTGTAAATCTACACTAGTTTGGTTAGCCAAGCACAAAGTTACAAACAAAACGTCTGCTAATTCTTCGCCTAAATCTTTAGATTTATCAGATTCTTTTTCGCTTTGTTCACCATATCTTCTGGCAATAATTCTGGCAACCTCTCCTACTTCTTCTGTTAACATTGCCATATTCGTCAATTCATTAAAATAACGAACACCAATGGTTTTTATCCATTCATCAACTTGATTTTGTAGAATTTTTATTTCCATAATTTCTTTGTTACGAGGTACGTGTTGCGTGTTGCGAGATAATCTCGTGTCTCGAAACCCACAACTCGAAACTTTTTATTGATAAGCTCCAATAGTAGGATTGGTAGTTCTGTTCACTTGTACAATATCTAGAGGAACCAAAGCTGCTGTGGAAACCTTTCCTTTGGTTTTTGCAGGAGAAGTTGCTTTCACTCTCAAATTCATTTTTTGGGTGAAATAATTCTCAAATTTTGGATCTTCGTTTTTGATGGAATTCACAATTTTAGTATTTCCGTCCCAAGTAAAACCTGCATTTGCTGCGTCAAATTTCACCAAACAATTCTCAATGAAATAATTAAATGTTTGTCCAGAAGTTGGCTTGAATTGTATCGCATTATTTCTTTCGGTGTAAACAATAGAATTTTGAAGATTCAATGTTAAAGCGCCTTGTTCTATAGAAGTTCCATTGTTATATTCGTTAGTTGCATAGATTCCAAAACTCGGCAAAGTGCTGTTTAAGTTCCAATAATTGGCAAAAGTAGCATGTAAAAAAGTATAATTTCCGCCTTTAAAAATTCCTAAATTCGCTTGTCCACAATTGTTGACCACCAAATTTTCTGCATTTACAGTCGCATTAATTCCTAAAATTCCAAAATCTTGAAAAGTATGAACAATCGTATTTTTAAGCGTAGCAGAAGCGTGATTGAGTTCTAAACCAGTGGTTCCACCAAAAATTTTAGCATATTTTAAATTGGCAATTGCACCTTGTTCAAGCTGAATTCCGCCCCAGTTGAGAGGAAGCGTGTCATATCTCGCATCATTTCTATCTCCACGGAAAATGATTTCTTTTCCTAAATCTCCATTAGCAATCAATTGAGCATTTTTCCCGATTTTCAAATTGGCATTTTTATGAAAATAAACTTTTGTTCCTTCAGAAATAGTCAGTGATTTTCCATCAGCTAATTTCAAGTCGCCGTAAATAATTTTAGCTTTCGTATTGTTCCAAGAAGTATTGTCTGCTAAAATTTTCGGACTGTTTTCGGTAGAAATATAAAATTCTACATCTTGAACTACTGACAGCAAAGTAACATGTTGATTCGCAACTGGCGATTCTATCTGAATTCTTTCTTCGGCAATCGCTTCTGGAGCATTGGCAATAGGAGCAATTTCTACAAAAATATAAAGGCTGTCTTTTTTACGAAGCGGCACATTGGTAAATTCCGTTCCTGCTTTTCCGTCTACATTAATTCTGTAAAGTGAAGAATTTCCTGATTCCAGATAAATCTTTGGAATGGAAATATCTTTATTTTCGTCGTTATAAATTTTTACAGCATAGGTTTCGCTTCTCACCTGATTATAAACCGTGTCTAAAACCAAAGTGTCTACCGAAAATCTGAGTTTTTTGCTTGGTGCATCAAATTCTATTTCGTCTCTGTTACAAGAAATAACAAAAAGAGCCAACCAAAACCCGAAAAAAAGAAAATATTTTGTCTTCATGGAAGTTTAAAAATAAGCGTAAAGTTAATGAAAAAAGCTGAACTGTTTCTAAAAACGCAAAAACTGTAAAATTTCTTTCACAAAAACTTAAAACGCTATTTGTCAATTCAAAAAATATTTTTATTTTTGCAGTCTAAAATTAAGAATAATAAAAGCAGTGCCATTACACGCAATTATTATCAACTAAAATTTAAAAAGACAATAAAGATATGAAATCAGGAATTCACCCAGAAAATTATAGATTAGTTGTATTCAAAGACATGAGTAATGACGAAGTGTTTCTTTGCAAATCTACAGCTGAAACTAAAGATACTATTGTTTACGAAGGTACAGAATATCCATTAATCAAAATGGAAATCTCTTCTACTTCTCACCCATTCTACACTGGTAAAGTAAAATTAGTAGATACTGCAGGTAGAGTAGACAAATTCATGAACAAATACAAAAAATTCGCTAAGTAATTTAGCCGATTTTTTCATAATAAATCAGTCCTTCAAAAATTTTGAAGGACTTTTTTTGTATTTTTGAGAATAATTTTTCGTTTGTCATTCTGAATGAAGCAAAGCAAAATGAAGAATCTTTTTATTCAATAGATTCTTCACTTCATTTCATTACTCTCAGAATGACAGAAAGTTTTAATAATAAACATTCAATTAAAATGCAACTTATATTTTCTGATGCTCAATTTTGGGGAGATTTTCTTCCACTTACCTATACCAAACCAATCGCAGAACTTAGAACAGGAATTCTTACGTTTTCTGAACGTTGGAAAAAACTGTTAGATTCTTCAGAAGTTTCTTACATCACCGAAGATTATCTTCAAAAAAAATATAAATCTTACGAAAAGAAAGAAAGTTTACTGATTACTCCAAATTTTCTTCCTTCGGAAAGTGTTTTGTCTCAAATTAAAAACTTGCAACTGGCAGAAGCTTTGATTTATGAAAACGAAGTTTTGGCGGCTAGATTAAACATGGAAAACTTCTCGCTTTCGCAGATTGAGAAAATGACAGACATCACCGAAGAGCTGATTTTCTTTAAAAAAGCTACGGATTTATTTTCACTGAATGATAAAGCCATTGATTTTGATTTTGAACTAGTGACCAAAGGAAGAAATTCTGCTCCACTTTCTGAAACCAACGGATTTTTGGGCAATAAAGAAGACTTATTTATAGAAGAAGGTGCCGAAATAGAATTTGCAACGCTTAATTGCAAAACTGGGAAAATCTACATCGGCAAAAACGCAGAAATTATGGAAGGTTCTGTAGTAAGAGGAAGTCTCGCACTTTGTGAAGGCTCTAAAATTAATATGGGTTCTAAAATTTATGGCGCTACTACGATTGGTCCACATTCTAAAGTTGGCGGCGAAGTGAATAATATCGTTATCACTGGTTTTACCAATAAAGGTCACGAAGGTTTTGTAGGAAATTCTGTAATTGGCGAATGGTGCAATCTGGGAGCCGACACCAATTCTTCTAACCTCAAAAACAATTATGCTGAAGTAAAACTTTGGAGTTATCCATCTAAAAAATTTGTAAAAACTGGACTTCAATTCTGCGGATTAATTATGGGAGACCATTCTAAAACTGCCATTAACACTCAATTTAACACAGGAACTGTAGTGGGAGTTGGTGCGAATATTTTCAAAAGTGGATTTCCACCAAATCTGATTGAACATTTTTCTTGGGGCGGATTTAAAGGAGATGAAAAATTCAGATTAGAAACTGCTTACGAAGTTGCCGAAAAAGCAATGGCAAGAAGAAAAATAGCTTTAACAGAAGAAGATAAGGAAATTCTGAAATGGGTTTATGAGAATTGTTAGTCTTTTTAAACGCAAAGATTCTTTATTATTTATAAATATTTTAAGATTCGCTAAAGCGAATTGGCTAAGTTCGCAAAGATGAAAATCAAAGATTTTCTTTTAATGATATTATTGCTTTTTTCTTGCCATAAGAAAGAATCCTCTTTTTATGAAATAAAATCAGTTAATAAAGATTCTTCACAAATAATTTGGGGAAATTCAATATTTAAAAATTCTCAAAATTTTGAAAATTTTGTCTTAGATAAAGATAAAATCAAAACAAAATGGGAAAATGAAAATTTCATTATTCTACAAAGAGGAACAGGAAGTGAGGCTTGGATAAATTTAATTCTTCCTATAAAGAAAAACGAAAAACTCTTTCAAACTGATCAAGTCTTAGCTTTTGATTCAATTAATAATATTATTGTAAGACAAAATTATAATTCAGAAGAATATCCATTTCAATTAATAAAACTAAATACCTTTGAAAAAGACAGTATCAGATTTAAAACTAAAAATTGTGAATCTGTAAATATCGTCAATTGCATAGATAAAATAGATTTCAATGAAAAAGCTTTAATAATTAACTGGACTACTCCAAATAAATTTGAAAAGAATGGCAAAACAGAAATTGCAGTTTATTCATTAGAAAAACTCTTCAAAAAATAATATCTAGCCGCTTTCAACATTTTTGAAAGCGGTTTTTTAATGACTAAAAATCAAGAAAATAAAAAATTTTTATTTCTGATGTAATATTTTTACGACCTTCGTTGTCTTACCTATAGAAACTAACCTATGAACCAAGAAACATTTAAGAATACTGTATTTGTTTTGAAAGACGAGATGTATCGTTTTGCAAAGCGATTCTTGGTGAGTAGTGACGAAGCCGAAGATTTGGTGCAGGATTTAATGCTGAAATTTTGGCAAAAAAAGGATGAATTGGTACATCTCAATTTAAAATCTTATGTACTAAAATGTGTGAAAAACGAGTGCCTCAATAAACTGAAACACGAAACGGTGAAACAGAATTTTGCAGATTTTCAAATTCATAGAAGTGAACTCTACAAAATGGAAACCAATAATTTGAAGGAGAAAATTTTAGAATTTATCAATGCGCTCCCCGAAAAACAAAAATTAGTCATTCATCTGAAAGATGTAGAAGAATATGAAGTCTCGGAAATCTCGGAGATTTTAGAAATAGAAGAAAATGCAGTGAGAGTGAATCTGATAAGAGCCAGACAAAAAGTAAAAGAACAGATTAACAACCTGTTAGCGTTTGAAAACAGAAAAATTCAAAACATTTAAAACACGAAACAATGAACCCAAATATAGATAAAGAATACCAAAACATCTTCCGAGAACTGAAGGAAGAAAAAATGGATTGGAATTTCGAAGATTTCTTGAAAAAAACCGAAGAAAAACCAGAGGAAACTAAAGTAATTCCTTTGAAAAAAGGATCTGGTGGTGGCAGTCAAAAATGGTATTGGATGGCAGCAAGTTTGGTTACGCTTTTTGGAATGATGATGTTTTTTAACCCAGACATCACAGAACCAACCTTGAAACCTATTGCTTCTAATAACAGTAATTCTTCACAAAAACCAGCACAAACCAACGTCATAAAAACAACTGAAAATCAAGATATTAACAATAACTTAAACACTATCAAAGTTGCTGAAAACAACGTAAAACCAACTAAAAAAATAAATCAAGAGTTCAGAAATGAACATCAAAATATTGCTTCTCAACCAAGTAAAACTGTAGAAAATTCTCATGAAATTCTAGAAAATCCAGCAGAAGAATACAGCGCAGATTATGTAATCGTAAATGGTAAAAAAATCTATAACGAAGAAGAAGCCATCGATATTACGAAGGAAGCATTTCAACTTTTCGCGAGTAACGTTACCAAAACTATAAACCAGGCAGAGCCTATCAAAAATTTATCCATTAACTTTTAAAAAATTAATACAATGAAAAATATTATCACATTCCTATTCCTCCTATTTTTGCCAGTATTTGCTTTGGCTCAAACTGAAAAATTAGACGCAATTTTTGAAAAATATCAAGAAGCAGAAGGCGTAACTTCTATTAAGATTGCTAAACCAATGTTTAGATTGCTCAATAACATCAATATTGATGACTCAGATATGGACAAAATTAAACCGCTCATCAGTAAAATGAATGGCTTAAAAATCCTCATCATGGAAAAACCTGAAAAAGCCGAAAATCCTACCACTGCTCAGTTAGCTGCCATCAATGAAGCTAGTAAAGTAAAAAATGAAATTCTAGCTGCTGTAAAAAATCTGAAATATGATGAACTCATGACGCTGAACAGCAAAGACAATAAAATCAAGTTTTTAGCAGCAGACACAAGTTCTAATTTACTGAATAACATGCTATTAACCATTTCTTCTGAGGATGAAAACATCTTGATGATGTTAGACGGACAAATCTCTATGGACGATGTTTCTAACTTGATTAATGACGTTCAAAAAGAAGACAAAACGCCTAAAACACCAGAAAAACCTAAAAAATAAACACTGAAATCGCCATTTATACAAATTTTTAAAAATGGCGATTCTTTTCAACCATTGTCAACTAAAATTAACACTTATGAAATCATTTCTAAAACTTATAGCAATTTTCACCATTTTGGTCTCTCTGCAATCTTGTATTGTTAGTGAAAAGTCTCTCTACAACGAAGAAACAAAAGGAAACGCTACCGTTACCAAAATAAATGTTCCCATGTTTATCGTAAAACCTTACATCAAAAAAGCATTGAGAGAAGACGGTGAATCGGAAGAAGTTATTCGCCTGATCAAAAAAATTAGAAAAGTAAAAGTTTACACCGTACAAAATGCTTCTGATAAAATGGTTGCTCAATTTTCTAGACAATCTTTTGGCAGTAATTTACAAGAATTGATGAGTGTAAACAGTAAAGATTCTAAAATTAAAATTATGTCTGCCATTACCGATTCAGACACCATGATTAAGGATTTACTGATTACCGTGAGAGACGACAAAGAATTGGTTTACGTAAAAGTTTTAGGAAAATTCTCTTTGGATGACATCTCAAGAATTGCAGAATTATCCAAAAAAAATAAAGATACCGTTGCAAATAATTAAAATAAAAACTGCCTCAAAAAGGGCAGTTTTTTTAGTATAATAAATGATAAACTTTCACTTTTTTATCATTTTCAAAAAAATTGACAATATAAATGTCATTAAATTTTTCGTCTGGAATATCTTTGAACAAAGGTTGCTGAATTAATTCATTGAGCAAAACTGGGTTGATATTAGAATGCCCTGAAATAATATTGACTCCTGTGTTTTTAGATAAATCATTTTTTACAAATTCAGGAATTTCTTTTGGATTGTAAATCTTCAAATCTAATTTTTTCTCTAAAATCAAAGGCTCTAAAGTTTCTTGAGTTCTGAAAAAATCTGTGCTAAAAGCATTCTGAATTTTTACTTTTTTGAATAGTTGAGCTAAACGATTGGCTCTTTTTTTTCCAGCTTCAGAAAGATGTGGATTTTTGCCATTATTTTCTTTCTCTCCATGTCTAACAACAATATAAACCAAAGCTTTTTTATCAATGCTTTGCTTTATAGTTTTAGAAGTCGCTTTACCTACAAAAACAGTATCTACTTTTTGCTGTGCAAAAGTCAAATTAAAGCTGAAAATGGAAAGTAAAAGGAGAAATGAAGCTCTTTTAATTATTTTCATGATGTAAAATTATCTTACAAATCTAAAATAAAATTTCAAATCAGTCTACACGACATATTTTGTCGCATAACTATTCTATCTTTGTCGGAGAAAAGAAGAAAATAACGAAATTTTCTTTCTAGGTATAAACAAATTAATTGTATTTTTGATAAAATTTAAGAAAAATGAGCAGTATAGACGATAAGAAAAAAGCACTCGCATTAGTCCTCGAAAAAATGGATAAAACCTACGGAAAAGGTACCGTAATGAAAATGGGAGACAGTGCAGTAGAAGAAGTAGAAGTAATTCCGAGTGGTTCACTTGGTTTAGATATTGCTTTGGGAGTTGGCGGTTATCCTAAAGGTAGAGTCATCGAAATTTACGGCCCTGAATCTTCTGGTAAAACCACGCTTACCATGCACGCAATTGCAGAATCTCAAAAAGCGGGAGGAATTGCAGCTTTTATAGATGCAGAACACGCTTTTGACGCTGTTTATGCAAAAAAACTAGGAATTGATGTAGAAAATTTAATTATTTCTCAACCAGATAATGGCGAACAAGCATTAGAAATTGCAGATAATTTAATTCGTTCTGGAGCGATTGACATCGTGGTAATCGACTCAGTTGCAGCTTTGACACCAAAAGCAGAAATTGAAGGAGAAATGGGAGATTCTAAAATGGGATTGCATGCAAGATTAATGTCTCAAGCTTTGAGAAAATTAACAGCTACAATTTCTAGAACAAAATGTACGGTGATTTTCATCAACCAATTAAGAGAAAAAATTGGGGTAATGTTCGGAAATCCTGAAACAACTACTGGTGGAAATGCTTTGAAATTCTACGCTTCGGTAAGAATTGATATCAGAAGAAGTGGTTCACCAATAAAAGTAGGTGAAGATGCAGTAGGAAACCGCGTGAAAGTAAAAATTGTGAAAAACAAAGTTGCTCCACCATTTAAAAATACAGAATTCGATATTATGTACGGAGAAGGAATTTCTAAAGTTGGCGAAATTCTAGATCTGGGCGTTGAATTTGATATTGTTAAAAAATCTGGTTCTTGGTTCAGCTATGGCGACACGAAACTGGGACAAGGTAGAGATGCCGTGAAAGAATTACTAAAAGACAATCCTGAACTTTTAGAAGAATTAGCTGAGAAAATAAAAGTGGCTATTAAAGAAAAGAAATAATTTTTTTTTCAGATACAGAACCGGCGCGAGCAAAGCTCGCGCCAGTTTTTTTTAAAGAATACTGCGGCAGCGAAGCTGCCGCAGTATTCTTATCAATATTAAATATTTAATTGAAATTAACAAAATAGAATTCCCACTTTTACAAATTAATTTCTTCTAAAGGATTCCAAAAAATTTGTTTAAAATTCTGAATTTTATTTCCTTTTACTTCTACTCCTTCTTTGGCTAACTTTTCGGTAAATTTTGGAATACAACTTACCGCAGAAATAATTCCACAAGCACTACAAACTCTATGTGCCGGAAAATCTTCATCATAATTACTCAAAGCATTTCCTACATGGCGAGAATGATTTGGAAACCCCACTGCTTTAGCAATTGCTCCATAAGTTGTAACTCTACCGATCGGAATCATTTTGATGATTTCAAAGACTTGTTGTTTGAAGGTTTCGTTCATTTTTTTGATTTTAGATGTAAGATTTCAGACATCAGATGATTTCAAAGATAATTTTTTTATGGAATTGACGTTCGCTCAATTATTTTCCAAGTTTTAAAATTATAATATTTTTTTATCTAAAAAATGTTCCATAGGAACGCTATGTGTGTAAAAAATGATTTGTTTTGCTGTGCGTTCCGTAGGAACGCTATGTTTTTAGCGTAAATAATATATTGCGTTCCTACGGAACGCTAAATATTTTTTGGTAAATTTCTTTTTACACATATTTGGTTCCTTCGGAACCATTTTCGAAAATTTTATTTAAAAATTTTATACAAGTAAAATAAAAACCGAAAAGTAAAATTTAGCCCCGATTGCAGCGACATCCTTTTTTGTCATATTGAGCGAAGTCGAAATATGAACAAAAAAGATATAGCGAAAAGCGGGACTGTGTTTTCTAAGAATTACAAATTTTGTTGCTCCTTACACTACCCCGACTTCGCCTTGCGAAGCCACCCCTTCAAAGAAGGGGAATAAAAAAACGCCCAAAATAATTTGAGCGTTTGTATAACTTTCAGCGTCTAACTTTCGTCTTTAGCTTTATGAATTTTCTAAAATATATTTGAAAATTAATGGAGCACAAATCGTGGCATCACTTTCAACGATGAATTTCGGTGTAGTGATGTCTAATTTACCCCAAGTAATTTTTTCGTTCGGAACAGCTCCAGAATATGAACCATAAGAAGTAGTAGAATCTGAAATCTGACAGAAATAGCTCCAGAACGGAATGTCGTGCATTTCCATATCCTGATATAACATTGGCACTACACAAATCGGGAAATCTCCTGCAATTCCTCCTCCAATTTGGAAGAAACCTACTCCTTTTCCAGCGCTGTTTTTTGGATACCAATCTGCTAAGAACATCATATATTCGATTCCAGATTTCATAGTAGAAGCTTTTAAATCTCCTTTAATACAATAGCTTGCGAAAATATTTCCCATCGTAGAATCTTCCCAACCTGGTACTACAATTGGTAAATTTTTCTCAGCAGCTGCAATCATCCAAGAGTTTTCTCTTGGGATTTCATAATATTGCTCTAGAACTCCAGAAAGAATCATTTTGTACATATATTCGTGTGGAAAATATCTTTCTCCTTTAGAGTCTGCATCTTTCCAAATTTCATAAATATGTTTCTGCAATCTTCTGAACGCCTCTTCTTCTGGGATACAAGTATCGGTAACTCTATTTAAACCTCTTTCTAGCAAATCCCACTCTTCTTGAGGCGTAAGATCTCTGTAATGAGGTACTCTTTCGTAGTGAGAATGCGCTACCAAATTCATTAAATCTTCTTCTAAATTCGCTCCAGTACAAGAAATAATATCTACTTTGTCTTCACGAATCATATCTGCCAAAATTTTCCCCATTTCTGCTGTAGACATTGCTCCTGCTAGCGTAATCATCATTTTCCCACCATCTTTTAGATGCGCTACATAACCTTTTGCAGCATCTACCAAAGCAGCTGAATTAAAATGCAAATAATATTTTTCTATAAATTCGGTAATCGGTTTATTGCTCATTTTTATAAGAATTTTTGCAAAGATAAGAAATAAGAGCCAAGTAAAAAGTAAAAATTAAAAAGTAAAAATTTTATAAAAGCAAGACGTTTGTACTTATTTTTCAACTAATGTCCCGCTTTCACTACTCGCTTTTTTAGAAATTCTCCACGCACAAAATCTGAACGAAAAAATTTCTAAAAAGAGCTCAAACAAACCGTTCAATCGGGGCTAGAAAGTACTTTTGGGTTTTCTTTCCACTATTCTAAACTACCCCGTCTTCAAAAATTTTTAATTTTTGAATCCACCCTTGATTGCTTCGCTCCTTGCAGTGACAGGGGGAATTTTTGAAAACGTTCTATCCTTTGGAAAAAATATTCTAAATTATTTAAAACTATATTTAGATTCTTTCAGAATGACAAACTGTGTGTTTGCTTTGGAAACAATTGACGCTCGCTTCGCTCGCGCCATTTTAAAGTTTAATTTTATCAATCCAAAGAATTGATTAAAACATAATATCTAAAAGCCAAAATTCCTTTTTGAAAATTTGTAAGTTTCGTTGGATCAAGATGACTGTATTTTGGGAGAAATTTTTTATTGAATCGGTTAACAATTCTGAAGACTGACTTTTTCATATTTTTTTTATTTGTTTCGCTCCAATGGAGCTTCCAGCTAAACGTTATTTATAATTTCTACAAACCTTTGATTCCTATGGAACCAAATCTTATCATTTCTTAAAACCTAAATTTTCTATTTTCTTTCTTCTCAGAGAGTTTCTTTTTGCTTTCTAGACGCTTTTCTACTTTTGCTCGGCTCGGTTTGGTTGCAATTCTTTTCTTCGGAACGATGAGCGATTTATTCACCAATTCCTGAATCTTTTCAATCGCAATTTTTTTATTTTGCAATTGTGTCCTGCTTTCCGAAACGGTCAACTGAAGAATTCCATCCAAATTAATTCTATTTTTTAATTTCAAAGCAATTCTTTCTTTCTCCAAATCTGTAAATACGGCAGAATCTTCTAACTTCCACATCACGGTTACGGAAGTTTCTACTTTGTTTACATTTTGTCCGCCACTTCCACTGCTTCGGGAAGTTTTGTAAGAAAGTTCAAAGTCGAAATTTTTCATAATTTATCTCTCGCTGATAAAGCTGATTTAGCAGATATTTAACTTTTCAAATTTAATATAATTGCAAAATAAAAGACTAAACTAATGAAAATCTGCATAATCTGCTCAATCTGCGATAATCTTAAGTATTTCTTTCCTCAAAACCTTACCGTTTTCCGCTCTTGGGAATTTCTCTAAAAATAAGATTTCTTTCGGACTGTGAAACTTATTCTCAAATTTGAGATTTAAGATTTCAGATTTTAGATTTTCATCTTTTTCTCCTTCGACGACTAAAACCAATTTTTCGCCTAAAGTTTCATCTGGTTTTCCAAGGAAAACTAAATCTCTATCAATATGTTTTTTAACCAAACTTTCTAATTCTTCAGCAAAAATTTTTACTCCTCCAGAATTAATAACATTGTCAAATCTCCCTAAAAATTTGAATTGCTTTTTGTCACATTGAGCGGAGTCGAAATGCATTAGTTCTACAATATCATTCGTTTGCAAAATTTCTGGATTGAGTTTTGGCGCGAAAATCTTCAAACAGTTTCTTTCATCTACAGAAATCTCAACATCATTTAAAATCGTAAAATAATTTTCCTGAACAGGAGAAATCTGCTTCAAAGCAATGTGAGAAAGCGTTTCGCTCATTCCGTAAGTCTCGAAAATTCTAGTGGGAGAATTGGAGAATTGGAGAGTAGTAGAGATTTCATTTTTCAACTTTTCTGAAACGGTTGCTCCTCCAATGATGAGATTTTTGATGAAATGAATTTTATCTAAAGAATTTTGAACTTGCAATGGTGTCATTGCACAGAATTCCACATTTTCAGAAATTTCAGGAGCGGAACTTGGCACAGAAATAATGATTTTCAGTTTTCTTTCGATGGCTCTTACCAGCATCATTTTACCAGAAATATATTGAACTGGTAAACAAAGCAAAGCTGTGTGACCTTCTTTCAATCCTAAAAAATCGCATGTCATTTTCGCAGAACTGAGCATTCTCTTTTTTTCGATTTCAAAGACTTTCGGAATTCCTGTAGAACCCGAAGTTTGAACCGAAACGGTTTCAGAATGAGAAAACCAATCTTGCAAAAAAGAAATCACCTTTTCCTCGAATTCATTCTCTGGAAAAAGTAATTCTATATTGATATTTTTAGAAAAATCTAAAATCATTTTACATTCTATTTACGACTCCAATTCCTAAAAGATTTAAAGCTTTTTTGATGGTTTTCGCAGTTAAATCTGAAATCTGGAGTTTGAATTGCTTAGCGTTTTCGTCTTCCAAAGTCATTATAGGATTGTTTTGATAGAAAGAATTATACGTTTTCACCAAATCATACACATAATTCGCAACTTGAGCCGGACTTAATGTTTCAGCTGCTTTTTCTACAACTTCCTTAAAATTAGATAATTGCATAATCAATTCTTTTTCGGAATCATTTGGTTGATAACTTCCAAAATCTGCTTCTACAAAATTTGCTCTATTCAATAAAGACTGAATTCTAGCATACGTGTATTGAATAAAAGGCCCTGTATTTCCATTGAAATCAATACTTTCGGCAGGGTTGAAAAGCATTTTCTTTTTAGGATCTACTTTCAGCATAAAATATTTCAAAGCACCTAAACCTACAATTTCGTAAGATTTTTCTTTTTCTTCGTCTGAAAGACCTTCTAATTTTCCTAATTCTTCAGATTTTTCTTTGGCAGTAAGATACATTTCTTGCATTAAATCGTCTGCATCTACCACTGTTCCTTCTCTAGATTTCATTTTACCTTCTGGCAATTCTACCATTCCGTAAGAAAGGTGATACAATTGATTTGCCCAATCGTAACCTAATTTTTTCAGAATTAAAAATAATACTTGGAAGTGATAATCTTGTTCATTACCAACCGTATAAATAAGTTTTTGAATGTCATTTTGTTTGAAACGTTCTACAGCAGTTCCCAAATCTTGAGTCATATAAACAGAAGTTCCATCACCACGCAGAACGAGTTTTTGGTCGAGTCCGTCTTCTGTTAAATCAATCCAAACGGAATTGTCTTCTTTTTTAAAAAAAACACCTTTTGCAAGACCTTCCTCGATGATATCTTTCCCTAAAATATAAGTGTTACTTTCGTACTGAACTTGATCGAAATCTACGCCCAATCTTTTGTAGGTCTCGTTAAACCCTGCATAAACCCAAGAATTCATCTTTTCCCACAAGTCTCTGACTTGCTTATTTTCTTGCTCCCAATCTAAAAGCATTTTTTGAGCTTCAAGAATAATTGGTGCTTGTTTTTTTGCAGTTTCTTCGTCTAAACCTTGTTCTTTGAGCTCAGAAATTTGGGCTTTATAATTTTTATCGAATTCTACATAATAATTCCCCACCAATTTATCTCCTTTAAGACCAGAAGTTTCGGGAGTTTCTCCGTTTCCGAATTTTTCCCAAGCGAGCATAGATTTACAAATGTGGATTCCTCTATCATTGATGATTTGAGTTTTTACCACATTGTAACCTGCTTCTTTAAGAATCTGAGCCACAGAAAAACCTAAGAGATTATTTCTGATGTGCCCTAAGTGTAATGGTTTGTTAGTATTCGGAGAAGAATACTCTACCATTACGGTCTGATTTTTATTTTCCTTTACATCAAACTGAACTTTTATTTCTTTGAAATTCTGAATAAAAGCTTCGTTATTGATTGATAAATTCAAGAAACCTTTTACTACATTAAAATTTTCGATTGCTCCTTGTTTTTTTAATTCATTACCTAATTCATTTCCTAAAACATCTGGACTTTTCTTGGCTAATTTAACCAAAGGAAAAATAACCACTGTGAAATCTCCCTCAAAATCTGTTTTGTTTTGTTGAACTTCTAAAGTGAGATTTTCAATTTGATACTTGTTTTTAAGGATTTCAGAAATTGAATTTTGTATATTTTGTTTGATATCCATTCTAAAGATTTTTGCAAAGATAATAAATAAAAAAACCACCCGAAAAATCGGATGGTTTTTGAAAATATTTTTGAGAATTTTTTATTTTAAATTGTCATTAATATAATTTGCTAATTTCGCAAGGTCTAGGTCGTCTTTTACATCTATTTTATTATCGTCAATAAATTTTTCAAGACCTTGTACTATGGAAAACTTATTTATAATTTCTTTTTTATTTTTTGGTAAAACAGAATACTTATTATCAAAAAGACAAATATATACAGGCTTTTGGTTTGAAAAAACAGCACCTCTATGATCAACAATACCATTATTTAAACCATCTCCTTCTCTTAATTTAATACTTTCTTTTTTATATAACGCAAGGAATTTCCCTTCTGATACTATCGTTAAAAAACCATCATAATTTTTACCATCTAAAGTATATTTCATTTTTTTGAAATTCTTATTAAATTCAAAAAAATTCAAAACTGCATTATCTGGAATTTGTGCATCATAAATTTTCCCATCTTTTTCAAATTCCATTTTATCAGAATAGGCGTTATATCTCAATTTTTGAGGCATCAAAAAATCATCAATTTTAACTTTTTTATAAGTACTATCTAAATATGGAGAACCTTTAAAAAGTGAATAATCATCATTCTCTCGATAAATCAAAGTATTATTATTTACATTGTCAATATAACTTTTCAACTGATCATGAGTTAAACTTGCTCCACTAATATTAATTGGAGCCACTGGATTTATATGTTGAGAATAATAAAAATTCCCTAATAAAGCCATTATTATTAATGATATTTTTTTCATTTTTTATATAAATTTTACAATCAAATATACAATTTATTTTATATATAACAAAAAAAGACCGACTTAAGTGTCGGTCTTTAAAAAAGATTTTTTTTAATTTCTATTCCAAAATGGTGTAAAGTTATTTTTAACAAAAACATCATTAGTGGTTACATTTGGAACATTAGCAGAGTTACCTACATATTCAGATTGAGGATACACCAATCTATATGGTTTATTAGCATGAGTTGCCGTTAAAGCAAGAGGCGTATCCGGATAACCAGTTTTTAAATAATTAATATATGTTTCAACAGGTCTAGTAAGATTTAGACATACCAATCTCTGATATTGTATTGCTGCAATTTTATTTGGAGCACCTGTCCAACCCACAGATTTAGAATCTAAACTTGCCAAGTATGTTGAAGCGCCTGAAATACCATAAAAAGTGAATGAATCTTCTACTGCTTGATTATAATGTCCTTGAGCATCTGTAAAATACTGAGGATAAAGTACTGCTGCTTCAGCTTGAAGCAATTCACTTTCAGAAGCGGTCATTAAATAACCTTTACTAGAAGCTCCTGACATATCTCCAACAGCCGTTCGATCATAAATCCAGCCCAATCTTGAATATTGTGCTTCTGCTGTATTAGCTGGCTTTACAGAACCTTGTTCTATACCTTTTACAGTACTACTTACAGCTCTATACATTTTTGTTCTTCTAGGATCTGCCACCCCTGATGTTGGCTTAGTAGAATCACCTCTTAATAATTTAGCAAAATGATCTGAAATCATGATATATCTATTACCAGAATTATTTCTAGAACCATCATACAAATAATAACCATAATTACTATACAAAGGATTCATTCCTGCCTGTGTGCCTGTATTATAACCCGGCTGTATTGTCACATCTGAATCTACAAAAGTCTCTCCTGCTAATGTAGCCAACTGAGCATCTACAAATGTTTTAATGGTTGCATCTGTAACTTTTGATTGACGTAATAAGATTCTTAACTTAATCGTCTTAGCAAATTTAACCCATTCATCTACATCTCCACCGAAGATAACATCTTTTGATGAAGAAACTTCTTCCCCCGAATGAGAACTCAATGTAGCTATAGCTTCATTCAATTTAACAACCAAATCATGATAAATATCTTCTCCTTTATCATATTTAGGTGTTAATAAATCTTGCTGTTTAAAAGCTTCAGTATATGGTGCATCACCATAAAAATCCACAATATATTGCATAGAATTTGCTAATAAAACTTTCGCAATTGCAGCATGATTTGGATAATCCACAGCTTTACTAGATGTTATAATCTGCGATAAGTTAGCCATTGCTAGATAATTACTATTCCATATCCCATTATAAAATGTAGAAGTAACATCCATTTGATATTCTCTTGTCATTGGTGCTGCGTAATAATAATAATTACCTGCCCAAGTATTTGTCCAAATATTAGACAATTGTAACATCGATCCTGTTTGCGCAGCATAAGAAGTTGTTTCTGCAGCTGTTATTAAATCTGTAGGTGATAAGTCTTCAGTCCTTGGAAGATTTGGATCGATATTGTCGTCTAGCTTACATGCAACCAATGCAAGTGTTGATAGTATTAATAATATTTTTTTCATTTTTATTCAATTAAAAAGTTAAAGAAACACTTCCTCCAAAAGTTTTTAAATTAGGATATTGCCCAGCGTTTGAAATCCCTCTATATCTAGGGTCAAACGCAGTTTCAGGATCTCCATATCCTTTATTTTCATCTGCAAATTTGTAGAAAGGATTACGAGCGTGGACACCTATAGTCAAATTCTTAATTTTACTCCCCGTTAAAGAATCTGGGAAAGTATAACTTAAAGAAATCTCTCTTACTTTAAACGCTGTAGCATCTAAAACAAAATTATCCGCCACAGTATTATATCTAGAACCACCAAAATAATTCTGTAAAGCAGTTTGAGGATCTGTTGTACCTGCTGTTAAATTACTTTGATATATTGCTATACTCGTATTTTGAACATACTTAGCTCCATCCCAATAAACAGAATTAGGGACAATATAAGGTTGTGATCTATCAAATCCTGCAGAAGCAACATTTAAACCATTAAATGTAAATCCTTGTAATGCCCCAGAATAAAACTTATGTCCTGTTCTATAATCCATTACAACACCTAATTTAAACCCTTTATAAGATAAATTAGTTGTAAATCCTAATATATATTTTGGAGTTGTTCTTCCCATAACTTCTTGTGTAGAAGTAATGTTTGGTAAACCTGTTGTAGCATCTACAATGATATGTCCTTCTTGATCCCTTTCATACGCAATACCTTTAATTACAGAAAGTTCTTGTCCTTCATCAGCATAAACTCCTAAAAAACTGTTTCCTGCCAAGCGAACAGATTTAGAATCATCAGTTAATTTTGTAACAATTGTTTTATTTTGTGTATAAGAAACACCAACATCCCATCTTAAATCTTGATTTTTAATAGGTGTAAAATTCAAATTCGCCTCAATCCCAGTACCTTTAAGCTTACCAATATTCATAAGACTTGTACTAAGTCCCGTTGCATTACTTGTTGTTACCCTTGTAATTAAATCATCCGTATCCTCTCTGTAGATGGCTCCATCAAAAGTAATTCTATCTTTAAATAGACCAAATAATAAGTTAATTTCTTTCTTGGTCGTGAATTCTGGTTTAATTGCATTAGAAGTAGGCGCAGTATCAATCACAAAACTTAAAGAACCTCCTGTTGGTCCAGAAACACTGTAAGGAAACCCACTTCCTAAAGAAGCTCTACTGTATGCATCATAATAACCTATTGCACTAGAGTTTCCCGTTTTACTTATTGAAGCTGCTACTTTTAAATAATTTAATACTCCATTATTGGTTAAACTTTCAAAAGCTTTAGTAGGAATAAATGACAACCCAACAGACGGATAAAAATAATCTCTATTATTTACTGGTAAAACTGAAGATTTTTCATATCTAGCGGTAGCATTTAAATAAAGATAATTTTTATATGCTAAATCTAAACTTCCAAAGAAAGAATGCATATTTTTATAATACTTATTATTATCTAAACTGTACGGCAAAGAAGGATTTGTTAAATTCCATACCTGATATATTCCTGGTATAATAATCCCAGTACCTCCAGCTTGCGCATTATCTAATCTTGTTTCTTGATAGTTATGCCCTAATGTTAATTTAGAATTCAAATCAGTAAATAAGTCATAATCAAAATTAGCTAAAAAATCACCATAATAAGTGAAATTATTTTGTTTATACTTATTATAATATGATGTAACCGCTGTTGCATCTAAAATTACTGGCTGCCACCCATCTCCATGATTATCATTCTCTTGTCCTGTATATTGAACATTGGCTCTATAAGCAAAATTAATATGTTTATTCAACTCAAATTCAGCACTAGCAATTACATTAAAATAATTAGACAATCTATTGTGTCTATCATGTTTAATATACCAATATGGGTTGTTATAATAAACATTCCATGCATAGGCTGTTTCAGGATAATTTTTCCAAGCTGTAATAGGAATATCAGTAGAACTTTGAAGTAATTGACGATATATATCCTGATCAGTGGTTGAAGTTTGCTGTCTTGAATAATTCAAAATTGTTTCAAATCTCCATTTATTCACTTTCATACCAGCTTTAAACAACGCAGTAGTTCTTTTCAATTCATCATCTTGAACCATAAAGCCTCTATCCACATTTCCTAAAGATAACAATACATATCCATCACCATCACCAGCATTTACGGTAACTGTATTTTGGAAGATAGATCCTGTTTTAAAAAAATCTTTTACTTGTTTTTTACCAAAAGAAGCAAACGGTGATTGAACAGACCCTCCTTCATCTCCGGCTGGAGTAAAATCATTTGGATTATAGTCAATATGTCCATTTCCGTTAAAATCATACAAAGGAATACCATAAGGTAAAATTTTGTTTGCATAAGCTGGATCGCTAAAAGAAGGCCCCCAAGCTCCATTTTCAACATTGATTTTATTTCCATCCCAACCTTGTCCATATTCTGTCTGTCTATCTGGCATAAATGCAACAGTTTCAAAATCTACTGCTCCAGTATAAGAAACGGACATTCTTTTTGATTTTGCGCCTCTCTTTGTTGTAACCACAACAACCCCATTAACTCCTTGAGAACCATAAAGAGCTGCACCTGCACCACCTTTAATAATGTTTACAGATTCTATTACTTCTGGAGGAAGCTGCTGCAAAACTCTTGCACTAGAAACGACATTGTCTATAACAACTAATGCTTCATTAGATCCAGTAATAGATCTAGTACCTCTAATTAAAATACTATAAGTATCATTAACGCCAACGTTAGTTTGGGTAATCTGAACCCCTGAAACCTTACCTGTTAATGAACTTAACGCATTAGGGTTAGCAGCCTGGGTAATTTGCTCAGAGCTTACTACTTGTTGTGCTGAAGTTTGTGCGTCCACTTTCTTTTTAATACCAAGTGCGCCGGTAACAATTACCTCACCAATCTCTCTAGTCCCAGCTGTATCTACCTTCATTTTACTTTTTTGTGCATACGACACAGTAAAAGAAGCAGTAAGAACAACAGCTAAAACGCTTTTTGTTAGTTTCTTCATATCAAATTAAATTTTTCATTGAGACAAAAATGCAAAACATTATTAACATATCCAAATTTTTTGTTAATAAAACCTTAAATAATTATTAACTTTGCAATGTTTTCAATAAGAAGGTTGGTTTTTCGTTAAAATTTATGGAATTGATAAAAAAATGGTCTGAAAATTATGTGGAGGCAGGGTGCGATGAAGTAGGAAGAGGGTGTTTATGTGGTCCTGTAGTCGCTGCCGCAGTGGTTTTAGACGATAATTTTGAGCAAAATTTAGTTAATGACTCTAAAAAACTAAATTTCAAAACACGTTTAGAGCTAAATGATTACATTAAAAATAATGTAAAAGATTATGCGATTGCAGAACTTTCACCAGAATTTATTGACCAGCATAATATTCTTAATGCTAGCATACATGCTATGCATAATGCTCTTGATAAACTTACTATAAGACCAGAATTAATTTTAGTGGATGGGAATAAATTTCATCCTTATAATTATATACCTCATCAGTGTATTATAAAAGGCGATTCTAAAATATTATCTATTGCTGCGGCTTCTATTCTTGCTAAAAATTACAGAGACCAACTCATGATTCAATTGCATGAAGAATTTCCAGAATACGGTTGGAATAAAAATATGGGGTACGCTACTAAAGTCCACATAGAAGCTTTGAAGAAATTTGGTCCCACGAAATATCATCGACAATCTTTTAGATTAAACTATGATTAACACCAATAAAAAAGTCGGTTAAAAATTTAACCGACTTTTATTTATTTTAAACTGAATTATTTCTTATTCATTTTTTTGCGTTGCTCTTCTTGCATTTTTTGTTGCTCTTGAGCTTTTTCCATCATTTCACGCATACGTTTCTGGAATTTACCTTCTGGTTTTGGCGCTTTAGATTTATTTTGTTGAATCTGAGCATGAATTTTCTTTTCATCTAAAATCCAATATTTTATCGCAAGGATAATTAATATATTTAAAGCATTTGATACAAAATAATACCAAGAAAGTCCAGAAGAAGAAGTGTTCAAGAAGAAAAAGAAAGTAATTGGGAAAATATACATTATAATTCTCATATCTGGCATTCCTTCTTGCTGTGGTTGTTGCATTTGTCCAGAAGTCATAATCGTATAAATTAAAACTACGATGGTACATGCTACCGCAAAAATACTGATATGCTCCCCGATTAATGGAATATGAAATGGCAATTTAATTAAATCATCATAAGCAGTAAGGTCATTAGCAAACCAAAATCCTTTTCCTCTCAAGTCAATCATATTCGGGAAGAAACGGAAAAGCGCATAGAAAATAGGAATCTGAACCAGCGCTGGTAAACAGCCCGCCATCTGATTAATTCCAGCTTTTCTGTAAATTTCCATAGTTGCCTGTTGACGCTTCATCGCGTTTTCTTGACCTTTAAATTTCTCTGTAACTTCTTCTATTTCTGGCTTTACCACCTTCATCATCGCACTTAATTTGTGCTGCTTAAACATCACTGGAGACAAGATAAGTTTAGTGGCAATCGTCATTAAGAAAATTACCCAACCTGCAGGAATTCCCCAATCAGACAACCAATTATATACCGGCACAAAGAAGATTCTGTTCAAAGTTCCAATGAAACTCCAACCTAAAGGTAATATTGTGTCAAATTCTTTCCCTTCAAAAGTTTTAAGCAATGGCAAATCAAGTGGTAAGAAATACCATTTGAAATTTTGATTCAATTCATTTCCTGCCAATTTTACTTGACCTTCAAAATTGAATTTTTTCAAAAATTCTCCTTTTTCTATTGTTTCTTGAGTTCCTTTAGTTTGCGTAAAACCATTAGTAGACTCTATAATTGAAGTGAAAAACTGTTGTTTTACTGCTAACCAATTTAAGGTTTCTTCTGGCTCTTCAAATCCATTGGTATCATAATCGGTAGAACCATAATTATCAAAAGCGTAATTAAATTCTGAATGGGTTTGCTCTTGCGAACGCCCTTTTTCCATTCCTCTTACTGTATAATTCCAGTGAAAATCTGTTTTTTCATCTGTAACAATAGAAGATAAACCTTGAGTTTTAACATTAAAATCTAAAGTATAATTATCTAAAAGTTGATACACATACTGAATTGTAGCACCAGAAACTTGAGCAGTCATAGTAACTGTGTTATCTTTTACACTAGGTACAAAAACTAAATCTTTAGTATTAAAAACCTTTCCTGTTTTATCTTTAAACTGAAACCCGTAGCTAGAATTATTTTTTTCTATTAAATAAAGTGGCAAATCATGCTTATCGGTTTTAGCATTATAAGCTTTGTATTGATTAATTTCTACAGACGAAAGTTGACCTCCCAAACTTGCAAATTCTAAAGTAAGTTCTTTATTTTTTACTGTAACATTTTTTATTGCAGCTGCATTTACTGTAGCATTAATATTGTTAGCAATAGTTTTAGAAGCTACTTTTTGCTCCGTTTTTGCTTTAGCATCTGCTACTTGTTTTTCGTCTGATTGTTTGTTTTGAAAATAAAACATGAAAGCCATCAAAATGGCAGAAAAAATCACAAAACTAATCAGTTGATTTTTATCTAATCCGTTATTCTTTTGCATTACTTTAATTTAAGATTTGAAATTTAAGATTTGAGATTTAATTTTCTCAAATAGCATTCCTTATTAATTTGGGTGACAAAAATATGAATTTTTTGTCAGATTGTCATTTCTAAAAAATTAAACTCTCAAAAATTGAGAGTTTAAGATTTATTTTTCTGCAGCTGCTTTTACCAAAGCTACAAACAGCGGATGCGGCGTAGCTACAGTACTTTTATATTCTGGGTGATACTGAACACCTATATAAAAAGGATGATTCTTCAATTCTAGCGTTTCTACTAATTTAGTATCTGGATTAATTCCCGAAGCGTACAAACCATTTTTCTCGAAATCTTCTAAGTAATCTGAGTTAAATTCGTAGCGATGACGGTGTCTTTCGATAATATTTTTGTTTCCGTAGATTTCTATAAGTTTAGTGTGAGGTTTTAATTGACACTTCCAAGCGCCCAACCTCATCGTACCACCTTTATCCACTACATTTTTTTGTTCTTCCATTAAAGAAATGACAGGATTTTTAGTCGTTAAATCAAATTCTGCAGAATTGGCATCTTTTAATCCCAAAACATTTCTCGCAAATTCGATGGTCATAATCTGCATTCCGAGACAAATGCCCAAAAGTGGAATTTTATTTTCTCTCGCAAATTTTGCCGCAAGAATTTTTCCTTCTATTCCTCTATCGCCAAAACCTGGTGCGATAAGCATTGCATCGATTCCTTTGAAATTTTCTGCTAAATTTTCTTCGGTTAAATCGCCACTGTAAACCCATCTCAGTTTCACTTCAGTATCTTGTGAAGCTCCTGCATGAATAAATGCTTCGGCAATAGATTTGTAAGAATCTTGAAGCGAAACATATTTTCCAACTAAAGCAATTTCTACTTTTTTCTTAGGATTTTTATATTTTTTGAGGAAGTTTTTCCAGTCTTTTAAATCAGATTCTTGATTCATTGGCAAAGCCAATTCCTTAAGAACCACTTCATCAAATTTTTGTTTTTGTAATTCTAACGGGACTTGATAAATCGTTTCTACATCTATACTTTCGATTACATTTTCCGCAGGAACGTTACAGAATTGCGCCAGTTTAGCTTTAATTTCTTTGGTAATTTTATGCTCTGTTCTGCACACCAATACATCTGCTTGAATTCCACTTTCCATCAATTGTCTTACAGAATGCTGAGAAGGCTTGGTTTTCAATTCACCACTTGCTGCAAGATATGGAAGCAAAGTAAGATGAATGACCATAGAATTATTTTCGCCGAGCTCCCATCTTAATTGACGAACACTTTCTATATAAGGTAATGATTCTATATCGCCTACTGTTCCGCCAATTTCTGTAATGATGATGTCGTAATTTTCTTTGGCAAGAATTTTTATTCTGCGTTTAATTTCATTCGTAATATGTGGAATTACCTGAACGGTTTTTCCTAGAAAATCTCCTTTTCTTTCTTTTTCTATTACGGTTTGATAGATTTTTCCTGTAGTAACGTTATTATTCTGAGAAGTGGCAGAATCTAGAAATCTTTCGTAGTGACCCAAATCTAGGTCAGTTTCTGCACCATCTTCAGTTACATAACATTCTCCATGCTCATAAGGATTAAGCGTTCCTGGGTCTATGTTAATGTAAGGATCAAGTTTTTGGATGGTTACATTAAATCCTCGGGATTTTAAAAGCAGGCCAAGTGAAGCCGAAACAATGCCTTTTCCCAAAGACGAAGTTACACCTCCTGTCACAAAGATGTATTTGGTATTCTTTTTACTCATTAGATTAGGTTTGTGCAAAGTTAATGGATTTTGACTAAAGTCCCAAAAACGATTAATTATTTCAAAAATTCTGTAAATTGCAACATCATTTATCAATTATAAATCTGTGGCAAAAATAAAAACAGCATACTATTGTCAGAAATGTGGAACGCAATATCCGCAATGGCACGGACAATGCAAAAACTGTGGAGAGTGGAATACTCTAGTAGAAGAAATCGTAGAAAAAAAATCTTCTCACTATGATATTCTAGGAAGCGGGAAACAAAAAATCATCAATATTACCGAAGTAGAAACAGGAACAGAAATTCGTCTGAAAACCGTTTCAGAAGAGCTGAACCGTGTTTTAGGAGGCGGAATTGTTCTAGGCTCTGTTATTCTCATTGGTGGAGAACCTGGAATTGGTAAATCTACGCTTCTACTACAACTCGCCTTAAAAATGAAGAAGAAAATTCTGTATGTTTCTGGCGAAGAAAGTGCTTCGCAAATTAAAATGCGTGCCGACAGAATTACGGATGTTCAAAATCCAAACTGTTTCCTATATACCGAAACTTCTATCGAAAAAATATTGATGGAAGCCAAAAATCTTCAGCCAGATTTGATGATTGTAGATTCTATTCAAACTTTACAATCTCAATTGCTAGAAAGTGCTGCAGGAACGGTTTCACAGATTAGAGAATGTTCTGGAGAATTGATAAAATTTGCCAAAGAAAAAAATATTCCCGTTATTTTAGTAGGTCACATTACCAAAGACGGACAAATTGCCGGCCCGAAAGTTCTGGAACACATGGTAGACGTAGTTCTTAATTTTGACGGAGACAGAAATCACCTTTTCAGATTATTAAGAGCTCAGAAAAACCGTTTTGGTTCTACTCAAGAAATAGGAATTTATGAAATGGTGACTCAAGGTTTAAAAGAAATTAAAAATCCTTCGGAAATCTTAATCACCAAAAAATTTGAAGAACTTTCAGGAAACGCAGTTGCCGTTACTTTGGAAGGAAACAGGCCGATGCTTATAGAAATTCAGGCTTTAGTTTCCACAGCAGTCTATGGAACTCCACAACGCAGTTGCACTGGTTTTGATAGCAAAAGATTGAACATGCTTCTTGCTGTTTTAGAAAAACGCGCTGGTTTTATGTTGGGTGCAAAAGACGTTTTCCTGAACATTACCGGTGGAATAAAAACAGATGATCCTGCACTAGATTTAGCGGTAATTGCAGCTGTTTTGAGCAGTAACGAAGATTTAGCCATTTCGGAGAAATATTGTTTTGCGGGCGAAATAGGTTTGAGTGGAGAAATTAGACCGATTCCTCAAATTGAACAAAGAATTTCGGAAGCTGAAAAATTGGGCTATGAAAAGATTTTTGTTTCCAACCTCAACAAAATTCCTAAAAGAAAATTCGGGATTAGAATAGAAGAAGTGAGTAAAATAGAAGAGTTCCACGAAAAACTTTTTTAAGGATGAAATATGAAGGATGAAGGATGAATTTATGAACTAAATAATTAATAAAACTAATAACAAACATGTCAGATATCGTTAGAGATAAAAGTATGAACTTTGCAATTGAAATTGTAAACCTTTATAAATTTTTAAAAGACGAAAAGAGAGAATTTGTAATGAGTAAACAAATTTTAAAGTCTGGAACATCAATTGGCGCTAATCTTCGTGAAGCAAAAAACGCTCAATCTGATTTAGATTTTATCCATAAAAATGCTATTGCACAAAAAGAATGCGACGAAACATTATTTTGGCTAGAATTATTAAGAAAAACTGATTTTATTTCTGAAGAAAATTTTGTAAATTTATCTTCACAAGCAACAGAATTATTAAAAATAATAAGAAGTATTATTCTTACTAAAAAATCAAACTTAAAAAAGACATTATAAATCATACTTCATACCTCATACTTAAAAAAATGAATTTCCTTGCACACACTTACCTTTCTTTTACCGATGAGCAAATCGTGGGGAATTTGATTGGTGATTTTATTAAAAATAAAAAGCGAGATCATTTATCAGAAGGGATTCAGCAAGGAATTACGCTTCACAGAGCTATTGATGCTTTTACGGATGTTCACCCAAAAGTTTTAGAAGCCAAAACCGTTTTCCAACCGATTGTAAGATTGTATTCTGGCGCTTTCGTAGATGTGGTTTTTGATTATTTTTTAGCCAATGATAAAAATGTAAAATCTGCCAAAGAATGGCGGGATTTCACTGCTCATGTTTATCAAGTTCTCAATAATCACGAAGCCATTTTACCTGAAAATTTCAGAAAAGTCCTTCCTAGAATGGAAAAAGACAATTGGCTCTATAATTATCGTTTTGATTGGGGAATGGAATACAGCATTAATAATGTCTTGAATAAAGCAAAATATCTGGACAATTCTATTCCTGTTTATGGTTTTTTCCAGCATCACAAAGAGTTTTTGCGCTCTTGCTACGAAGAATTTTTCCCAGATTTACATCAGTTCTGTATTTCCTTGAATGATAATTTTAAAACATCTGATACAGATATCGATCCGGATAGTTTAGTTTAGAACTTTTTCGTTCGCCATTTACAATAATGTGAACTATGTTCATTTGATCATCAAAAAAACTGTACAATAAACTCACTGCGGTTTCTACTTTTTTAGGCATTTCTGTCGCCTCAGATTCTAGATAAACATTGACAGATTCTTTATCTTCTTCAAAACCTAAATAATTGATTTTCAAAAATTTATTATTAGATTTCAATTTAAAATATTCTGCAAAATAATTTTCTAGAGCTTGGTCTAATCCTGCTTTACTTTTTTCTTCGCCAAAGTGTAACGTTTTATTATACTTGGCATTAAGACTATTTTCTAAATCGTCTAAGAAAAATTTGGCGGAAATCTCAAAAGTTTTGGTTTTAGCATTATAATTAATTTCCACCGAACCTACATGATAAGGATGAATAGGTTTCGCAGAAACTACAAAACCCAGTAAAAAAGTAAAAAGTAAAAAGAATTTTTTCATGCTTTCATTATTTCAAAATCCGTTCCGAAATTAATCATTATTTTCGTAACTCAAATTTTAAAACATGCAAGATTTTTTATTTTATTTACAATTAGGTTGGGAACACATCATCTCAAAAGACGCTCTAGATCATCAATTATTCATTTTGGCACTTATTGCTATTTTCAGTTTTAGAGATTGGAAAAAAGTTTTAATTCTAGTAACTGCATTTACGATTGGACATTCTTTAACATTGGTTTTAAGCGCATTAGATGTGTTCAGATTTCCTTCTGATTGGGTAGAATTTTTAATTCCTTGCACTATTGTTTTCACTGCTTTAGACAACATTATTTTTTCTAAAAACGAGAAAAAACTCATTCAACTCAATTATTATTTGGCTTTATTATTCGGCTTAATTCATGGAATGGGATTTGCGAATTCTGTAAGAATGATGCTCGCAAGTGAACAAGACATTACTTTACCTTTATTTGGATTTAACGTGGGACTTGAACTAGGGCAAATTGTAGTCGTAGCCATCGCACTATTCATACATTATATTTTCTCGGAAGTTCTGAAACTTTCTAATAAAATTTGGATTTACATTATATCTGTTCCTATCTTCATTTTTGCACTAAAAATGGCTTTAGAAAGGATTCCTTAATCAATTTTATCTGCATAAAACTACATTAACAGTTATTTTTTATAAAAAAAACATGCTCTGTTGTAACAAATTTTTATATTTGTTGACAAATCGATAAAAATTAAAAATTTATAATGAAAAAAGTTCTAAGTATTTTTGTTTTTCTTTACGCTTTCGTAAGTACTTCCGCCCAAAATCATCAGAATAATCCTGGTAGCAATCATGGAAATAAATTTGAGCAACTAGGAACCATTTTACCTACGCCAAACAGTTACAGAACCGCTTCTGGAGCACCTGGTCATGAATATTGGCAACAACGTGCTGATTATGAAATCAATGCATATCTAGACGAGGAAAAACTTAACTTAAAAGGCTCAGAAACAATTACTTATTACAATAATTCGCCAGACGAATTAGAATATCTTTGGTTACAATTAGATGAGAATGACACCAGCAACACTAAAGATGCTGGTTATCAATCTTCTTCTACTCTAGCTAAACAAATTTCATCTGATAGATTAAAAGCTACTGAATTACCCGTAAAAGATAATGGTTTCGGGATTAATTTAGAAAAAGTAACAGATGCGAATGGTAATGCGCTTTCTTATGTGGTTAATAAAACCATGATGAGAATAGATTTACCTAAAAAATTAAAAAAAGGCGAAACTTTTAAATTTAAAATCGATTGGAATTATAACATTCCAGATAGAATGAAGCAAGGAGGAAGAGGCGGTTATGAATTCTTCCCAGAAGATGGCAACCACCTTTTTACCATGACGCAATGGTATCCTAGACTTTGTGTTTATTCGGACAATCAAGGTTGGCAAAATCACCAATTTACAGGTCGAGGAGAATTCACCCTTACTTTTGGAAATTTCAAAGTAAATATGAATGTTCCCGCTGATCATATTGTAGCTTCTACTGGTTCTGGAAAAAATTTCTCAGAAGTTTTAACCGCTGAACAGTTTGCAAGATGGCAAAAAGCGCAAAACACTAAAGAACCAATAGAAATCGTTACACTAGACGAAGCTAAAAAAGCAGAAAAATCTAAATCAAAAAACAGAAAAACTTGGACTTTCGAAGCAGAAAATGTAAGAGATTTCGCTTGGACTTCTTCTAGAAAATTCATTTGGGACGCAATGCCTCAATTGATTGAAGAAAATAACAATAAAGTAATGTGTATGAGTCTTTATCCTAAAGAAGCATACAATTTATACAGAAAATATTCTACTAAAGCAGTAGCTCATACAATTAAAACGTATTCAGAATTTACCATTCCTTATCCATATCCAGTAGCACAATCTATAGAAGCGTCAAACGGTATGGAATATCCTATGATTTGTTTCAACTATGGTAGAACAGAAAAAGACGGAACCTATTCAGAAGGAATTAAAAACGGAATGATCGGCGTAATTATCCACGAAGTAGGACATAATTTCTTCCCGATGATTATCAATTCAGACGAAAGACAATGGTCTTGGATGGATGAAGGCCTTAATACTTTTGTAGAATATCTTACCGAAGAACTTTGGGATAATAAATTCCCTTCAAGAAGAGGACCAGCTCACACCATTGTGAACTACATGAAATTGCCAAAAGACCAATTAGAGCCTATCATGACCAATTCTGAGAACATTATTCATTTCGGTCCGAATGCTTACGCAAAACCTGCAACAGGTCTTAATATTTTGAGAGAAACCATCATGGGAAGAGAACTTTTTGACAAAGCTTTCAAAACATATTCTAAAAGATGGGCGTTCAGACATCCTGAACCTGCAGATTTATTCAGAACGATGGAAGATGCTTCTGGAGAAGATTTAGATTGGTTCTGGAGAGGATGGTTCTACAGCACAGATGCAGTAGATATCGCCATAGACAAAGTTACTGTGGCAACTCCAGATTTTGACGGAAAACCACAAGCTAGAGATTTTAAATATAAAGTAGACGAACCAGAAGTAAATGACTTCGAAGATATTTCTAAAATCAGAAATAAAGAAGATAAGAAAGTTACTTTCAAAACTGATGAAGACCAATCTTTAAGAGATTTTTATTGGAGATACGCAAGAGGTTTAGAAAAAGTAGACACTCAAAAAGAATACACCATAAAAGGTGAAGCTCCGAAAAATCTTGACACCAAAGAAAGAGAAAGTCTAAAAAATATCACAGGCTACCAAATTGACTTCTCTAACAAAGGAGGAATGGTAATGCCAATTATTTTAGAATTCACTTTCGAAGATGGAACTAAATTAAACGACAAAATCCCAGCGCAAATCTGGAGATCAGACGAGAAAAAAGTTTCAAAAACATACTATTTTGACAAAAAATTAAAGTCAATTCAATTAGACCCAATGTTAGAAACTGCCGATATTGATACAACTAATAACCTATGGACAGCTGATAAAGTTACACCAGAAAGCACTTCTAAATTCCAAGTGTTCAAACAGAACCAAGAAAACAGAAGAAGAGGAGCTGCTGGTGGAATGGTAAACCCAATGCAAGCCGCAGGAAAGAAAAATTAAACCTTAAATAATTGATATAACCCTGAAGCCACTCACAAAATTGAGTGGCTTTTTTCTGCCAAAATTTCACTTCATTTTGAGAAAAATCTGCCAAATTATCTCTCAATTTTCAATTTATATTGCAGAATTGCCATTGGCACAAAATTGGAGAATTCCATCACAGAAAATTTAAAAATAATTATACATATGTCAGTAAATTTTAAACCATTAGCAGACAGAGTTTTAGTAGAACCTGTACAAGCAGAAACTAAAACAGCTTCAGGAATCATCATTCCTGATACCGCAAAAGAAAAACCACAAGAAGGAACTGTAGTTGCTGTTGGCAACGGAAAACCAGACGAACCAATGACAGTAAAAGTTGGCGATAGAGTTCTTTACGGTAAATATGCCGGTTCAGAATTAAAACTAGACGGTAAAGATTATTTAATTGTAAGAGAAAGTGATTTATTAGGAATTCTTGGATAGCATTCTGCTATCAGCAATCAGCAAAGATTGTTGATGTTTTTTGAAATTTTTAAACTTTATAATTTTAAATGCTGAAAGCAGAAAGCTGACAGCCAAAAAGTAAAAATATTATGGCAAAAGAAATTAAATTCGATATTGAATCAAGAGACGCTCTAAAAAGAGGTGTTGATGCATTAGCAAATGCAGTAAAAGTAACTTTAGGACCTAAAGGAAGAAACGTAGTGATTGAGAAAGCTTTCGGTGCTCCTCACGTAACTAAAGACGGTGTTTCTGTAGCAAAAGAAATTGAGCTAGAAGACAAAGTAGAAAACATGGGTGCTCAAATGGTAAAAGAAGTTGCTTCTAAAACTAATGACATTGCTGGTGATGGTACTACTACCGCTACAGTTTTGGCTCAGGCTATCGTAAGAGAAGGTCTTAAAAACGTAGCAGCTGGTGCTAATCCTATGGATTTAAAAAGAGGAATCGACAAAGCAGTAACTGCTGTTGTAGAAAATCTTAAATCTCAATCTCAATCTGTAGGTGATTCTGCTGAAAAAATCAGACAAGTAGCTTCCATTTCTGCAAATAATGACGATACTATCGGTTCATTAATCGCTGAAGCGTTTTCTAAAGTAGGTAAAGAAGGTGTAATTACTGTAGAAGAAGCAAAAGGTACTGATACTACTGTAGATGTAGTAGAAGGTATGCAATTCGATAGAGGTTACCAATCTGCATATTTAGTAACGAATGCTGAGAAAATGGTTGCGGAACTAGACAATCCTTATATTCTTTTGGTTGAGAAAAAAATCTCTTCTATGAAAGAATTATTGCCAGTTCTAGAACCAGTTGCTCAACAAGGAAAATCTCTTTTAATTATTTCTGAAGAAGTAGAAGGTGAAGCTTTAGCAACTTTAGTAGTAAACAAATTAAGAGGTTCTCTTAAAATTGCTGCCGTTAAAGCTCCTGGTTTCGGAGACAGAAGAAAAGCAATGCTAGAAGACATCGCTATCTTAACTGGTGGACAAGTTGTTTCTGAAGAAAGAGGTTTCAATATGGATAATGTTACTATTGAAATGTTGGGTAGAGCAGAAAAAGTAACTATCGACAAAGACAATACAACCATCGTAAACGGAGCTGGTAACGAAGAAGAAATCAAAGGTAGAGTAAACCAAATTAAAGCTCAAATGGAATCTACAACTTCGGATTACGACAGAGAAAAATTGCAAGAAAGATTGGCTAAATTAGCTGGTGGGGTTGCTGTTCTTTACGTAGGTGCTGCTTCTGAAGTAGAAATGAAAGAGAAAAAAGACAGAGTTGACGATGCACTTCACGCAACAAGAGCTGCTGTAGAAGAAGGAATTGTAGCTGGTGGTGGTGTTGCTTTAGTAAGAGCAATTTCTGCACTAGACAATCTTTCTGGAGCGAATCAAGATGAATCTACTGGTATCAAAATCGTAAAAAGAGCCATCGAAGAACCATTGAGACAAATCGTTGCAAATGCAGGTGGTGAAGGTTCTGTAATTGTAGCTAAAGTAGCAGAAGGAAGCGGAGATTTCGGTTACAATGCTAAAACTGATGAGTATGTAAATATGCTAGAAGCTGGTATTATAGACCCAACCAAAGTAACAAGAGTTGCTTTAGAAAACGCTGCTTCTGTATCAGGAATGCTATTAACTACAGAATGTGTAATCACAGAAGTTCCAAAACCTGAAGGTGCAATGCCACCAATGGGAGGAGGAATGCCAGGAATGATGTAACAGCGTGTCGCTGAAACAATAAATTTTAAAATCCGTTCAATTTTTTTGGACGGATTTTTTTATTCAACGATTTGAAACTTTTTTTTACTTTTAAAATGCTTACTTCAATAAATTCTTTTGTCAATTTTGCGGTTTTAAAAATTTTTTATTTCCAAAAAATTTCAAGAAATTAGTAAAATGAAACCATACATCGCCATCAATGCTTCTGCCGGTTCTGGTAAAACTTACACTTTGGTACAAAGAGTGTTGATGATTTGCCTTGAAAATCCATATCAAAAAGACGCTATTCGTTATATATTAGCGCTCACTTTTACCAATAAAGCAGCCAACGAAATGAAGGAAAGAATTCTTTCTTGGCTCAAAGAATTTACCCAAGAAAACTACACCGAAAACGATAAATTACTCGGAATTCAGCAGAATTTTGAAGAACAAGGCAAGAAAATTACCTTAGACGATTTACATCAACGTTCGCAAAAAGTGCTTGATTATATTTTGCACAATTACTCTACTTTAAACATCGGAACGATTGATAAATTCAACGCAAAATTGGTGAGAAGTTTTTCTTACGAATTGGGTTTGGCACAAAATTTTAACTTAGAAATTCAACCAGAACCTTTCTTGATTGAAGCGGTGGATCAAATGCTCAATAAAATTGGCGAAGACGAACAAATTTCCGAAGCTTTTCTCGATTATGTAAATTATAGCCTCGACCAAAATGAGCGTGTCAACATCAACAAAACCCTACTCGATTCTGCCAAAGAATTTGTAAATGACAAGCATTATCATTGGCTCGAAGAAAATAAAGATTTCGATTGGAAAGCCTACGAAAACACTAAAAATAATATCAGAACTGAAATCCGTGAACTGAAAGAAAATTCTAAAAAAATTGCCCAGGATTCTTTAGATTTAATTAAAAATAACGGTTTGGAAATCGAAGATTTTTCACAAGGAGCAAATGGAATTGGAGGCTTTTTCAAAAAAATTATTGAATTTACTTCGGGAAAAAGAGATTTTCCTTTTCCTGTAAACGAAGAAAACTTCTTAAATAATGCTGCTAAAGGCGCTTCTGGAAAAGGCAAAAACAAAGAATCTGAAATTTTTGGAATTTTAGAAACTTTAATTGAAAATCGCAGAAAAATTATTCAAAATTATATTCTCGGAGAGAAAAAAGAGAAAATTTTGCGTGCTTTGTTGCCTTTGAAAGTTAACAAAGAAATTCAAGACCAATTGCAACTCATTGAAGATGAAAACGATTTGGTTTTGCTTTCCAAATTCAATGTTTTGATTAATGAAAACCTTCGAAACGAGCCTTCTGCATTCATTTATGAAAAAGTAGGAACACAATTTCATCATTATTTTTTCGATGAATTTCAAGATACATCAGCGTTGCAATGGATGAATTTCCTTCCGCTTCGTGACCACAATATCGCTACCGAAAATTCTAGTTTTACGTTAGTTGGCGACCCAAAACAAAGTATTTACAGATTCAGAGGTGGAAATGCAGAAATAATGCTCGACATTATCAATAAAAAAGATTTTTCGCCAATTAAAGTAGAAATAGAAACGCTTCAACAAAATTTTAGAAGCGCCAAAAACATTGTGAAATTCAACAATGAATTGTATCATTTTTACGGAAGTTACCTGAATGAAGAACACGCCAAATTATTCGGGAAAGATGCAGAACAAAGTGCTTTTTCTGGAAAAGAAGGAAGAGTGAAAGTCCATTTTTTAGAAAATGATTTGAAGGAAATTTATTACCAAGATTGCACCGAAAAAATGCAACAAGATTTGCAAGAGTGCATCAATAATGGTTTTGAACTTAGCGACATCACCATTCTTTGCCGTGGAAATAATGATATTTTCAATTTTTCTAAATTGTTGGGAAACCTAAAAGTGAATTACAAAGGCGAAGAAACGTATATAAAAACGATTTCGGAGAAAGGTTTAACACTCGAACTTTCTGGAACGCTTCGAGCTTTAATTCAGTTTTTGTATTGGGAAACTTTCCCTAAAAACAGAAGATTTTTGGTGAAAATGATGTACGAATTGGCAAAATCTGGCAGAATAACAATGCAGGATTTTTCAGTAGAAATGAAGCAGATTTTAGACATCGAAAACAAAAAAGATATTGAAACCTTCATCAAAGAAAAATATGGAGTTTCGCTGAAACAGGAAGATTTTCCGCATCTTAATTTGTACAATTTTATAGAATATTACATCCACGAATTTTCGGTGAAAGATAAAGAAACCGATTTCTTACTCAATTTTTTGGAATTGCTTTACAATTACACCCAAAATGCAGGCGCAACTTTGAAGGATTTTCTCCAATTTTGGGAAGAAGAAGGTAAAAATACGAGCATTCAAGCTTCGGAAAACATTGATGCTATTCAATTAATGACCATTCACAAAGCGAAAGGTTTAGAGTTTCCTGTGGTTTTTCTTCCGATGGAAAATGCGCATAAGGACAGTAAAATTCAGGATTGGTTTTCTTTGGAAGAAAATACCGCTTTGAAATCGGTAAATATTGGTGGTTTTGACAAGAAATTACAAACCTACGATGACCAAATTTCTGAATTTAACAAAGAAAATGCTTACAAAAATTTCATCGATAGATTGTGCCTGCAATATGTAGCCACAACCAGACCTGTAGAACAATTGTTTCTTTATGTCCAAAAACCAACTACAGATAAAAACGGAAACGAAAATCCATCAAATATTGAAATTTATGATTTCTTGAAATCTAAAAATGTAGAAAATTTAGATAGTTTTGATGTTTTTAAAATCGATGAAAATTCATTAAAAAAACAAAGTAAAAAAGAAGAAAAACAGCACATTTCTCAACAGATTACATCTCTCACTCAAAAGCACGAAAAATCTGCAAATATTACGATTGCTACACCTTCTAAAAATTATCAGGAAAGAAATGAAAAGGTGAGAAAAGGAATATTTACCCACGAAATTTTGGCAAAAATTAATGATAAAAATGACATTGAAAAAGTGTTGAAATCTTATCTTTTAGAAGGTTTAATTACCAAAACTGAAAAATCTGAAATTGCCGATAGAATTTTTGAAATAATAGAAAAATACCCCAAATATTTTACAGAAAATCAAGAAGTTTTAAGCGAAAGAGAATTGATGATTGAAGGAAAAACCTACAGACCAGATAGAATGGTGAAAATAGATAACGCTTGGTTTATCATCGATTTTAAAACCGGAAATCCATCAGAAAATCACCAAAAACAAATTGATTTGTACCAAAAAGCGATGGAAAATCTCGGCAGAAAAATTGGTGGAGCCGAATTGATTTATTTGTAACTTTATAAAATTAATACCATGAAAAAATTATTTTTTCTCCTTGCTTTGTCTTTTGTTCAAATGAATTTTGCTCAAGAAAATAACCTCAGAAAAATTATTTCTAACAACTCTCAGAATGTAAAAATCCGAGATAACAAAAACTTCCAAAATGTTCTATATGTGATTAACGGAATGCCAACTTTTTCTGATTGCTTTGCAATTAATGTTCAAAATATCGAAAGTATTAATGTTTTAAAAGGAGAAAGGGCAACGGAATTATATGGTTATAGAGCAAAAAATGGAGTTTTAATCTTTATAACTAAACCTGAATCTAAACTATTAAATCTCCGAAATTTTTACACTGAATATAACATTTCAAAAGCCAACCAATTCTTGCCAATTGTGCTCAACAAACATTTCGTAGATAAAAAAAAATATCTTTTGCTTGATAAATCTGCCATCATTTCTGTGAAAATTTTGGAGGAACAACCGTTTGTAGAACCTGTTCTCTTACCAAAAGGAAAAGCAATTTATATTGAAGCAATAGAAATGAAATAGCAGAGAAAAAATAATTGAGATGGTTGTATGAAACGTTAAAATCTCGAAACACGTATCTCGTATCTCAATACTTTTTCACTATTTTTGTTCAATGAATTCAAATCTCGAACTTCAACTCAAAACACTTCCTTCAGAACCCGGAGTTTACCGTTATTACGATAAAAACGGACAACTTTTGTATGTAGGAAAAGCCAAAAATTTGAAGAAAAGAGTACTTTCTTATTTCAACAAAAATCAAAACGGTTACAGAACCAGAATTATGGTTTCTAAAATCGTACGATTAGAAACAACCGTTGTAAACTCTGAATATGACGCACTTTTACTGGAAAATAATCTGATAAAAGAACATCAGCCGTTTTACAATGTCATGTTGAAGGACGACAAAACCTATCCTTGGATTTGTATTAAAAACGAAAATTTCCCGCGTGTTTTTTTGACCAGAACCATAATCAAAGATGGAAGTGAATATTACGGACCTTATGCTAAAGTTCGTCCTGCCAAAATTTTGTTGGAAACGATTAAAAATTTGTATAAAATTCGTTCGTGTAATTTAGATTTGGCACCAAAAAAAATTGAAGACGGAAAATATAAAGTTTGCTTAGAATATCACATCAAAAATTGCAAAGGTCCTTGTGAAGGCTTAGAAAGTCTGGAAAATTATGATGAAAAAATAGATGCCATCCGTGGAATTATCAAAGGAGATTTCCGAAAAGCGAGGAAATATTTAGAAGACGAAATGTTTCGTTTTGCTGCCAATTTAGAGTTTGAAGCAGCACAAAATGTAAAAGAAAGATTAGATATTTTAGAAGATTACCAAGCAAGAAATACGGTTGTCAATCCAAACATAGATGATGTAGATGTTTTCGGAATGACGAGTGATGAAACCGCAGCTTATGTGAATTTCTTTAAAATCAGAAACGGAAATATTGTCCAAAGTTTCACTACTGAAATCAAAAAAATGCTGGAAGAAACCGATGAAGAAATTTTGGAAGAAGCACTCATAGAAATCCGACAAAAATTCGCTTCTGAATCTAAGGAAATATTGCTTCCTTTTCATTTAAATATAGAAATTCCGAATATAAAACTCATCGTTCCGAAAGTGGGTGACAAGAAACGAATTGTAGAACTTTCTGAAAAAAACGCCAAAGAATACAGACTGGAAAAACTGAAACAAGTTCAAATTGTAGATCCAGAAAGACACACCAACAGAATTATGGCAGAAATGCAAAAACTTTTGCGAATGCCAGTAGAACCAAGACATATAGAAGGTTTTGACAACTCCAATATTCAAGGAAGTAATCCTGTTTCTGCTTGTGTTGTTTTCAAAGATGGAAAACCTAGTAAATCTGATTATAGAATTTTCCATGTAAAAACAGTAGAAGGACCGAATGATTTTGCGACGATGGAAGAAGTGATTTACAGACGTTACAAAAGAATGCTCGATGAAGGTGAAAATCTTCCGCAATTGATTTTGATTGACGGTGGAAAAGGTCAACTTTCGTCTGCGGTGAAAAGCTTGAAATTATTAGGTTTGTACGGAAAAATAACCATTGTAGGAATTGCAAAACGTTTGGAAGAAATTTTCTTTCCAGAAGATCCAATTCCGTTATACTTAGACAAAAAATCTGAAACGCTGAAAATTTTGCAAAGAGTTCGTGACGAAGCACACCGTTTTGGGGTGAAGCATCACAGAACGCGCAGAACCAACAATACCATAAAATCTGAATTAGAAGAAATTCCTGGAGTGGGCGAAAAAACCATAGAATTGCTTCTAAAAAAACTAAAATCTGTAAAACGCGTAAAAGAAGCCAACCTAGAAACTCTGGAAGAAATTCTTGGGAAGCAGAAAGGGAAAATTGTTTGGGAGTTTTTTAATCAATAAAAAAGCATCAATTTCTTGATGCTTTTATTTTTTATTTCGCTGTAAAGACTTCTTTTTTGTAATTCCCATCGTTGGTTTGGATTTCTATGATTAGGTTTCCGTTTTCTGTGTAACCTAGAGTAGAAGTTCCATTTTCTAAAGTGACTCTGTAAACATCTGATTTTGTAGTATTTTTAAAAGTGGCAAAAGGAACAGAACTCCTAGAACTTACCAAGATGAATTGATCTTTAGAAATCTGAATTTTTTGGAAACTCATCGTTCCATTGCTATAACTTTCTGCTTTTTTGGAAACTTCAGGAGTTGCAGAATTTGTAGAAGCTACTACAGCTTGGACTGGCTTTTCTAGAACGGTTTCTACTACGGTTTTTTGTGTTGGTTTTGCTAAAATTTCTATTTCTTTAGGTTGAGAATTTTGTAAATTTTTGAGTGAAATATTCATCGCGTCTTGATAACCTAACTCGAAATCCTTAATCATAGAAGTTCCTTTGGTTTCAAAAACTACGTTTTTCTCGCAATTCGAAAACTGTAATTTCACTCGATTTCTGAACATGTTAGAATCATTAAGCAAATCTGCATTTAAAACTTTGCAAGGATTTTGTCTTAATTCTAAAGGCCAATTTACAATGTCATCTTGAATTACTTTATATTTCTTTGCTTCTAAAGATTTTTTCAAAAGGGTATTGAGATTATATTCATTTGCTTCAAAATCTTTGAACTTTTTAGGAACATAAATGTATTCGTAATCGGTAATATTTTGAGCGGAAAATATAAGAGTGAAAAACAAGAAAGCAAGTGCAAATGATTTTTTCATTGTGAGAAATTTTAGTGAAGTAAATGTAAAAAATAATTAAGTTCTAATGAAATTAATTTCCTGAAAACTTGCTTACGAAGAAATGAAAGTGAAAAATAGCCCTGATTGAGCCTTTGTTTGAGCTCTTTTTGTTTTTTTTTTGTCATTCTGAGAGAATTCGAAGAATCTAAAAAACAAAAAAGCGAGTGGCGAAAGCAGGTGAAAACGTGATTAAAAACTGAAAACGGGTTGTGCTTCTAATATTTAAAATCCCTCATATCCAATTTCAGAGAAAAGAAATTCGAGAAATAATTGCTGCCGCCAATTCCTGTATTGGTGATGGCGTAATCTAGCGTAAGTCCCTTGTATTTGATACCAATTCCGGCGCTTGGTTGCATAGAAACTTTGCGTTTTAGGTCTTCGATATCGGTAACAGTTTGAAATCTATTGAGACCAGCTCTTACAAAAATCATTTTCTGGAAACTGAGTTCCGCACCAATATATGGCGAAATACTCGCAAAATCGGTAGAAATTACTGCGGCGGTTTTGGCAAAATCTACATTAAGACCAGCTTCTGGCAATAATTCTAAATCTCTATTGATTTCAAAATTTTTTGAAACGCCTAGATTCAATTTAGGCATGGTAATTTCCATTTTATCTTTTGGAGCGGGATTGAATTCTTCTCCATTTACTACTGCTGACAATTCTTTTTGGTTGATGCTCCAAAAATTCACTGTAGTAGTGGCATCTCTCAACATTGCTCCAAATTGGTAACCAGAATCCGCACGATAAATGGCTCCTGCATCAAATCCAAAACCAAAACCATTGGCAAATTTCCCAATATTTCGGTAAACGATTTTGGCATTAATTCCCACGCTTAGTTTTTGGTTTCCAGCAGGACGAAAAGCATAAGAAATAATTCCCGCGTAATCTGAAGTGGAAAATTTAGAAATTTTATCATAATCTATATTTCCTTCGGAATCTATCATCTGAGTAGTGTTCAAAATATTATCCACTCCCAATCTCACAATAGAAATTCCCAAAACGCCATCTTTAGAATCGAGCGCTTTGGCGAAAGAAATATAATCGTATTTCGCAATAGATTCGAAATATTCTGCGTGCATTGCTGCGCCTTGCCAATCACTTTCTACTTCGGTTAAACCAGCTGGATTCCACATCGGAGCATAGACATCATTCTGATTAGAAATCACAGCTCCTCCCATTGCTAAACCTCTGGCTCCAGCTCCTATATTGAGAAATTCGTTAGAATATTTTCTTACGATTTGTGCGTTGCCAATGACTGACAAAAAGGTTAAAAGAAGTAAATATTTTTTCATCAAATTTGTTTAATATCACTCTTGAGTGTTTTCTATTGCTATTTCTTTGGATTTTTTTCTGGCTTTAATGACTCCATTAATGACAATTGCCAAAATCATAACCAAAGAAGCTCCATAAAAAACAGCACTCATTTTTTCTGATTCTCCAAAGATAAAAAAAGCCAATATAATTCCATAAATAGGCTCTAAATTTACTGTAAGAATCAAGGTAAATGGTGAAATGTACTTCATCAAATTCACTGACTCAAACATAGGATATGCTGTAAAAACACTCGCCAATAAGGTTAATAACGCTAAATCACGGTAACTTATTTCGCCAACTTGCGAAATATGACCAGAAAAAACATAATACAAACTAATCACCAGAAAGCCTCCGGAAATTTCATAGAAAATAATATTCCCAGATGATGTTTTGCCATATAATTTTCCGTTAAAAACTGAAAAAATCGTTCCGAGTAAAGCGCAAATTAAACCGTAAATAATCCCTAGTTTATATTGAAATTCTACTTTGAAAATTAATGAAATACAAATCACAATCACGATTCCCATCACAATCTCCGAAACGTCTATTTTTCTTTTAAAAATCAAAGGTTCTAGTAGTGCGGCAAACAAAGTAGATGTTCCCAGACAACTCAGCGCAATAGATACATTAGAAACCTTAATAGAACTGAAGAAAAACAACCAGTGAAATGCCATTAAACTTCCTATTCCTACTAATTTTAAGAGCAATTTCTTAGAAACTTTTATGCTGTCTTTTTTGATAATCCTAATGAATAAATAGAGAAAAACCGAAGCGAAAAGCATTCTGTAAAAAACCAAAACTTCTGCATTCGCATGAATCAGTTTTCCCAAAATAGCAGTAAATCCCCATAAAAAAACAATCAAATGAAGCCTAAAAGTAGAAGTTTTATACATATCTCAAATTTTCTGTACAAAAATATCATTAATTTTCTTTTTATCATAGGGTTTCCTCAATTCATTCCTATAAACACGCCCCGAATTTTCTTCGAAAATTCGGGGCGTTGCTCAAATAATAAACTATAAAAACTAATTAGGAAAAATAAATCATTTAATTCTTTTTTTAATAAACGGAGAAACAAGATTCAATATTTCTTAAAAATTAGTTAAATTTTATTTTTTTTGGCGCCAATTTCGTGCCGTCGCCAGTCGCTTCCCGAAAGCCAAATTCATTCCCATTTCATTTCGGGAGAGCTCCAACAATGGCTCCATCACGGGCGCAGTTCGGTCATAAAAACACTTTCAGAGTTAAAATTTAAATTTATGGTACATCTCATTCAGAATTCATTTCTTATTTTTTATAAAATGTGTATTTTTAGAGACACAAAATAAATTATGGACTTACAATTCAATAAAAACGAAGACACTAATAAACTCAGGCTTTCAGAAATTAATCAACTCTACGCCAAAATCAAAAAAGGTGGCGGAGAAAAAGCTTTACAAAAACAGCACGAACAAGGTAAACTCACCGCTAGAGAACGTATCGCTTATCTACTTGATAATGATGATGAAGCGATAGAAATAGCCGCTTTTGCAGGCCACGAAATGTATGAAGAACATGGTGGTTGTCCAAGTGCAGGAGTAGTTGTAAAAATTGGTAAAATTTCAGGTAAACAATGCATTGTTGTAGCCAATGATGCTACCGTAAAAGCAGGAGCTTGGTTTCCTATTACAGGAAAGAAAAACCTTAGAGCGCAAGAAATCGCCATGGAAAACAGACTGCCAATCATCTATTTGGTAGATTCTGCTGGTGTTTATCTCCCTATGCAAGACGAAATTTTCCCAGACAAGGAACATTTTGGTAGAATTTTTAGAAATAATGCGAAAATGTCTGCAATGGGAATCATCCAAATTTCTGCCATTATGGGAAGTTGTGTAGCAGGTGGAGCTTATCTCCCAATTATGAGTGACGAAGCCATGATTGTAGATAAAACAGGTTCTATTTTCTTAGCTGGAAGTTATTTAGTAAAAGCCGCAATTGGTGAAAATATTGACAATGAAACTTTGGGTGGAGCCACTACACATTGCGAAATTTCTGGAGTTACAGATTACAAAGCCAAAGATGATAAAGACGCTTTAGACAGAATTAAAAACATTATGAAATCCATTGGTGATTTCGAAAAAGCAGGATTCGATAGGACAGAAAGTTTTCCTCCAAAAGAAAATCCCGAAGAAATTTTTGGTATTATCCCCGCTTCTAGATCAGAACAATATGACACTTATGAAATTATTAAAAGACTTGTAGATCAATCAAAATTCGAAGAATACAAACCAGATTATGGCAAAACTATTATTTGTGCTACAGCAAGAATTGATGGTTGGTCCGTAGGAATTGTAGCCAATCAAAGAAAAATGGTAAAATCTGGGAAAGGTGAAATGCAATTTGGAGGTGTTATTTATTCAGATTCTGCAGATAAAGCTACTAGATTTATAGCCAATTGCAATCAAAGAAAAATTCCTTTGGTTTTCTTACAAGACGTAACTGGATTTATGGTAGGTTCTAAATCAGAACATGGAGGAATCATCAAAGACGGCGCCAAAATGGTAAATGCTGTTGCCAACTCCGTAGTTCCCAAATTTACCATAATAACAGGAAATTCCTTCGGAGCTGGGAATTATGCCATGTGTGGAAAAGCTTATGACCCTAGATTAATCGTTTCTTGGCCTTGGGCAGAATTAGCCGTTATGGGAGGCTCACAAGCAGCAAAAGTTTTGGTTCAAATTCAAGAATCTACTCTCAAAAAACAAGGAATGGAAATTACAAAAGAAGAACATAATGCACTTGTAGAAAAAATCACTCAAAACTACACCAAACAAACAAAAGTAGAATATTCTGCTGCTAGGATTTGGGTTGATGCTATTATTAATCCGTTAGACACCAGAAAATGGATATCTGCAGGAATAGAAGTTGCAAATAATTCTCCTATAACCGATAAGTTTAATTTGGGAGTAATCCAAGTATAATATATTTAAACATACATAAAATTATAAAGTAAAAAGCCTCTGTTCTAATGAAGGACAGAGGCTTTTTAATGCTTTTCTTTCTTTAAATATAAATTGATGTTTATAATTTATATATGCAAGTCAAGTTTCATGAGTATTTTCTCATTTAATGTATTATGCTGTCAAAATGATAGCTTGATGAGATTGGATTAGATAGAATAGTGATAAAACAAAAAATCCTCATCATGTAAATGATGAGGATTTCAAAATAAAAACTGGCGGCGACCTACTCTCCCGCGTTAGCAGTACCATCGGCGCTAGAGGGCTTAACTTCTGTGTTCGGAATGGGAACAGGTGAGCCCCTCTGCTAAAACCACCCTAAAGGCTTTATATGAGGGATTAGTTGTTAGGTTTTAGGACTTAGGTTTAATCTAAATCCTTAGCCCTTTCAAGACTAATTCCTTTTTTATCGATAAAAACGTTCACAAAGAGCTAACCTTATCTCTTTCGAGTGCCTATTAGGCTATAAATCTACGGGTAATTAGTACTACTCGGCTATGACATTACTGCCTTTACACCTGTAGCCTATCAACGTCGTCATCTCCAACGACCCTTAAAAGAAGTCTCATCTCGCGGCGAGTTTCGCACTTATATGCTTTCAGTGCTTATCTCTTCCAAACATAGCTACTCAGCGGTGCACCTGGCGGTACAACTGATACACCAGAGGTTTGTTCAACACGGTCCTCTCGTACTAGAGTCAACTCCGCTCAAACTTCTAACGCCCGCAATAGATAGAGACCGAACTGTCTCACGACGTTCTGAACCCAGCTCGCGTGCCACTTTAATGGGCGAACAGCCCAACCCTTGGGACCTTCTCCAGCCCCAGGATGTGACGAGCCGACATCGAGGTGCCGAACCTCCCCGTCGATGTGAGCTCTTGGGGGAGACTAGCCTGTTATCCCCGGAGTACCTTTTATCCTATGAGCGATGGCCCTTCCATACGGAACCACCGGATCACTATGTCCTGCTTTCGCACCTGATCGACTTGTAGGTCTCACAGTCAAGCACCCTTATGCCATTACACTCTACGCACGGTTACCAAGCGTGCTGAGGGTACCTTTGAAAGCCTCCGTTACTCTTTTGGAGGCGACCACCCCAGTCAAACTACCCACCACGCAATGTCCTTCTTTCGAAGTTAGGCTCCAAGTAAACAAAGGGTGGTATTTCAACGTTGGCTCCACAAACACTAGCGTGCCTGCTTCAAAGCCTCCCACCTATCCTACACATTATTTACTCAGAGTCAATACGAAGTTATAGTAAAGGTTCACAGGGTCTTTTCGTCCCATTGCGGGTAATCGGCATCTTCACCGATACTACAATTTCACCGAGCTCGTGGCTGAGACAGTGCCCAGATCGTTACACCATTCGTGCAGGTCGGAACTTACCCGACAAGGAATTTCGCTACCTTAGGACCGTTATAGTTACGGCCGCCGTTTACTGGGGCTTCAGTCAATGCCTTCGAATTACTTCTAAGCACCTTCCTTAACCTTCCAGCACCGGGCAGGTGTCAGACCCTATACAGCATCTTTCGATTTAGCAGAGTCCTGTGTTTTTGATAAACAGTCGCCTGGGCCTCTTCACTGCGGCCAGCATTACTGCTGGCGTCTCTTCTTCCGAAGTTACGAGACTATTTTGCCTAGTTCCTTAGCCACGACTCACTCGAGCACCTTAGGATTCTCTCCTCGACTACCTGTGTCGGTTTTGGTACGGGCTGTATAAATCGCTTTTCTTGGAAGCGGGTCCTTAGGATTATCAGCGCATCCGAAGACTTGCTGTACTATCGTAACCTCGCAGTTACTTCAACGTACTATTCCGTCAGTACGCACCTAATTTCCAACTCCGTCACTTTATTATTATACAGGTACGGGAATATTAACCCGTTGTCCATCCACTACCCCTTTCGGGTTCGCGTTAGGCCCCGACTAACCCTCAGCTGATTAGCATGGCTGAGGAAACCTTAGTCTTTCGGTGAGGGGGTTTCTCGCCCCCTTTATCGTTACTTATGCCTACATTTTCTTTTCTATCCGCTCCACAATACCTCGCGATACTGCTTCGGCGCAAATAGAATGCTCCCCTACCAGATGTACTATTGTACAAATCCATAGCTTCGGTAATATGCTTATGCCCGATTATTATCCATGCCGGACCGCTCGACTAGTGAGCTGTTACGCACTCTTTAAATGAATGGCTGCTTCCAAGCCAACATCCTAGCTGTCAATGCAGTCCAACCGCGTTGTTTCAACTTAGCATATATTTGGGGACCTTAGCTGTTGGTCTGGGTTCTTTCCCTCTCGGACATGGACCTTAGCACCCATGCCCTCACTGCTGCGAAACATTTATTAGCATTCGGAGTTTGTCAGGAATTGGTAGGCGATGAAACCCCCGCATCCAATCAGTAGCTCTACCTCTAATAAACTTATCGCAACGCTGCACCTAAATGCATTTCGGGGAGTACGAGCTATCTCCCAGTTTGATTGGCCTTTCACCCCTACCCACAGGTCATCCGAAGACTTTTCAACGTCAACCGGTTCGGTCCTCCACTCTGTGTTACCAGAGCTTCAACCTGCCCATGGGTAGATCACAAGGTTTCGCGTCTAATCCTACTAACTATGCGCCCTATTCAGACTCGCTTTCGCTCCGGCTCCGGACCTGAAGTCCTTAACCTCGCTAGTAAAATTAACTCGTAGGCTCATTATGCAAAAGGCACGCCGTCACACCATATAGGTGCTCCGACCGCTTGTAGGCGTACGGTTTCAGGTTCTATTTCACCCTTCTATTCGAAGTGCTTTTCACCTTTCCTTCACAGTACTTGTTCACTATCGGTCTTTCAGGAGTATTTAGCCTTGGAGGATGGTCCCCCCATATTCAGACAGGATTTCACGTGTCCCGCCCTACTCATTTATCATCTATGTATGCCTTTCGATTACGGGGCTATCACCCTCTATGGCTGTTCTTTCCAGAACATTCTTCTAAACATATAAAGACTTTTGGGCTAATCCGCTTTCGCTCGCCACTACTTACGGAATCTCTTCGATTTCTTTTCCTCCGGGTACTTAGATGTTTCAGTTCTCCGGGTTTGCTCCCATTGCTGGGTGACATGTCTTCAACATGCCGGGTTGCCCCATTCGGACATCTGCGGATCAATTCGTGTGTGCCAATCCCCGCAGCTTTTCGCAGCTTACCACGTCCTTCGTCGCCTCTGAAAGCCTAGGCATCCGCCATACGCCCTTAACGATTTCTTTCCTAATATTATATTAGTATATTTTTATACTCGGCACTCGAAAGTGCTCGGTTATCTCTTTGTGATGTCTTTATCGTTAATGTCAATGATCTATTTTTCTTCTTAAATGTCTAATAAACAAATATTGTTTTTGGCTCTATTCGTCACTTTTAAATTAGACCTCTAAAACTGTGGAGAATAAGGGAGTCGAACCCTTGACCTCCTGCGTGCAAGGCAGGCGCTCTAGCCAGCTGAGCTAATTCCCCTCTAATTCTTTAGTAGTCTCGGGCAGGCTCGAACTGCCGACCTCTACATTATCAGTGTAGCGCTCTAACCAGCTGAGCTACGAGACTTTAAATCTCTTCCCTCTTACTAATGATTAGGGGTATATTTTTATATATCAACCAGTAAAAAACCAAAGCGAACTGAGTAAGTTCTTATTTTAATTTTGTTTTACGTCTAAAGACGCTCTAAAATGAGATGTTCCAGCCGCACCTTCCGGTACGGCTACCTTGTTACGACTTAGCCCTAGTTACTAGTTTTACCCTAGGCAGCTCCTTTTACGGTCACCGACTTCAGGCACCCCCAGCTTCCATGGCTTGACGGGCGGTGTGTACAAGGCCCGGGAACGTATTCACCGCGCCATGGCTGATGCGCGATTACTAGCGATTCCAGCTTCATAGAGTCGAGTTGCAGACTCCAATCCGAACTGAGACCGGCTTTCGAGATTTGCATCACATCGCTGTGTAGCTGCCCTCTGTACCGGCCATTGTATTACGTGTGTGGCCCAAGACGTAAGGGCCGTGATGATTTGACGTCATCCCCACCTTCCTCTCTACTTGCGTAGGCAGTCTCACTAGAGTCCCCAACTGAATGATGGCAACTAGTGACAGGGGTTGCGCTCGTTGCAGGACTTAACCTAACACCTCACGGCACGAGCTGACGACAACCATGCAGCACCTTGAAAATTGTCCGAAGAAAGTTCTATTTCTAAAACTGTCAATTCCCATTTAAGTCTTGGTAAGGTTCCTCGCGTATCATCGAATTAAACCACATAATCCACCGCTTGTGCGGGCCCCCGTCAATTCCTTTGAGTTTCACTCTTGCGAGCGTACTCCCCAGGTGGCTAACTTATCACTTTCGCTTGGTCTCTGAACCCTAAAGCCCAAAAACGAGTTAGCATCGTTTACGGCGTGGACTACCAGGGTATCTAATCCTGTTCGCTCCCCACGCTTTCGTCCCTCAGCGTCAGTTATATCTTGGTAACCTGCCTTCGCAATTGGTGTTCTAAGTAATATCTATGCATTTCACCGCTACACTACTTATTCCAGCTACCTCAAATATACTCAAGACTTACAGTATCAATGGCAGTTCTATCGTTAAGCGACAGGCTTTCACCACTGACTTATAAGTCCGCCTACGGACCCTTTAAACCCAATAAATCCGGATAACGCTTGCACCCTCCGTATTACCGCGGCTGCTGGCACGGAGTTAGCCGGTGCTTATTCGTATAGTACCTTCAGCTACCCTCACGAGGGTAGGTTTATCCCTATACAAAAGAAGTTTACAACCCATAGGGCAGTCGTCCTTCACGCGGGATGGCTGGTTCAGGCTTGCACCCATTGACCAATATTCCTCACTGCTGCCTCCCGTAGGAGTCTGGTCCGTGTCTCAGTACCAGTGTGGGGGATCACCCTCTCAGGCCCCCTAAAGATCATCGCCTTGGTGAGCCGTTACCTCACCAACTAGCTAATCTTGCGCGTGCCCATCTCTATCCGCCGGAGCTTTCAATATCAAACGATGCCGTTCAATATATTATGGAGTATTAATCTTCCTTTCGAAAGGCTATCCCCCAGATAAAGGCAGGTTGCACACGTGTTCCGCACCCGTACGCCGCTCTCTCATTTCCGAAGAAACAATACCGCTCGGCTTGCATGTGTTAGGCCTCCCGCTAGCGTTCATCCTGAGCCAGGATCAAACTCTCCATTGTATGTTTGTCTGACTCACTCAAAGTTGACTTCGCTTTGGTTTATTTTTTTTACTTGGTTGTTATATTGTATTTCAAAGATCTCTTTTTCTTTCGCGCCTCAGAAAACTTTTCTGTCATCTTGCATTTCTGATTTGCGAGTGCAAAAGTATTAATTATTTTTTAATCAACAAAACTTTTTTTGATATTTTTTTTCAAGACCCTCAGTCGCACTATTTCTTACTTTAGCTTAACTTAACGTATCTCTCTCAAAAAAACTTTACTCTTCTGCGCTCCCTCATTTAAGGGACTGCAAAGGTAATGCTTTTTTCTAAACTTCCAAATATTTTCTTAAAATATTTTTACGTTCTTGTTTCGTATCTTTCTACTTAATTAGCTCCTGCGCTTTCCCGTTGTTTCGGATTGCAAAAGTACGAAGTTTTACAAAATCCCCAAATTTATTTACATGTTTTTTATGTCATAAATCACAACTTACTGAATACTAATAGGAAAAATTTACTTCTACCTTATGTTTAATTCGGAATATCAATTTGCAATCTCCATTTAGCCCCGATTGAAACGGAAATCCTTTTTTAGCGAGAGGCCTTGACGAGCCAAAAAGATTGCAGTGGAAAGCGGGAAATAGCTCCTAAATTTTATCATAAATCGTTAAAAGAAACTCTGCAAAGGATTTTTCGAGGGCTATAATGTCTCCTGTTTTATAATTTATACCTGGAGAAACTTGTGAATTGGCCGAGATTTTCTTCCCTGAAATCTGGAAATATTGTTCGGGCTGGTTATTTTTTGCCTGAAGTTTTATTCTAGAGCCTAAAAATTTACCCACTGAAATATCTGTAATCTCTTGTTGAGTTAAATCTAACTGAAGAAAACTTCTCTGTGGCAACTTTATTTTTTTATTATTAATCCTTACTTCTATTTCTTTTTCTGGATTAATGAGGTAGACTGTATTTTCTTTTTGAGGAATGGTTTGTTTTTCCTTATAATATATATATAGTATATAGTGATGTGGATTAAAAGTAGAATTGCCTTCTATATTTTCGGCGGGCTTCATAAAATAGGAATTGCCACCGATGGATTTTGCTTTTTTATAAATTTCTGAAAAAACAGCAGCATCATCGTTAGAAAATCCTGAAACTTCTATTTTTCCTAAATATTGAGCATCTGTTTTGGGTTCTTCCTTGAGAGCATACAGAAATTTATCATTATTGGCATGAATTTCTTTGGCTTCAGTAAGAAATATATTCTGTGAGAAACAAAAACTACTATATAATACTATATATATGTATAAGATTTTTTTCATTTTAATTATTTTGTAATATTTGAACACAGTCTTCTATACTTTCTTCCCAAGGTTTTAATGGGACTGCATAGGTTTTAGAAATTTTCCCTAAATCTAGAACGCTATTTTTCGGTCTTTTTGCTGGTGTAGGATATTGTGAAGTTTCAATGGCGTTTAATTTAATCTTAGCTTCTGAAAGTTCTGCAATTTTTTCCGCAAAATCAAACCAAGAAATCCTTCCCAAATTAGAAAAATTAAAAATCCCAGGGGTAATTTTTTCTGATTTTATAATTTTCATAATCGCTTCTGCTAAATCATTGGCATTGGTTGGTTGACCAAATTGGTCTGCTACAATATTTAATTCTTCCTTAGTAGCGAAAAGACTCAGCATGGTTTTTACAAAATTTTTGCCAAATTCTGAATACACCCATGATGTTCTGAGAATAACCGAACATGGATTTACTTCTAAAGCCAATTCGTCTCCTGCTAATTTAGATGCACCATAAACTCCCAAAGGATTAGTAAAGTCTTCTTCGGTGTAAGCTAAATTATTTTCGCCATCAAAAACATAGTCTGTAGAAACGTGAATAAACTGCGCATTATTTTCTGCACATGCTTCTGCCAAGTTTTCTGTTCCATCTGCATTCACCAAAAAAGCTTTTTCTATATCTGTCTCTGCTAAATCTACCGCAGTGTAAGCCGCAGCATTAATACAAAAATCAGGAGCATTTTGCCAAAAGAAATCGTTTACTTCTTCTTTATTGGTAATATCTAGTGTTTCTGAATCTGTAAAAATAAATTCGAACTCTTCAAATTGAGAAGAAATTTTCTGAAGACATTGTCCTAATTGTCCGTTTGCTCCAGTAACTAAAATTTTTTTCATTATAAAATAATTTCAGGAAGTTCTAAAAAAGAAATAGCGTTTAAATCTTTTTCGGAGATTAATTGTTGCTCTGCTGTAATTCTCCAGTCAATATTTACGGTTTTATCTAATGGATGAATGCCGCATTCTGACTCTTTATTATAAAAATCATCACACTTGTATCCAACTAATGCTGTTTCTGAAAGTACAGAATACCCATGCAAAAAACCTTTTGGCACAAATAATTGCCATCTGTTTTCTTCGGTGAGTTCTACAGCAAAAGACTGACCAAAAGTGGGAGAGTTTTTTCTTACATCTACTGCAACATCTAAAATTCTACCTTGTACGCAATACACCAATTTTGCTTGCGCATAAGGTGGAAGTTGCATGTGTAAACCTCTGATTGCTCCGTAATGTGAAAACGCAAGGTTATCTTGAATAAAATCTACTTCTTTGCCAGAAAGTTTTTGGAAAATATTTTTATTATAATTTTCGAAAAAATAACCGCGATTATCGTTCCAGATTTTCGGTTTTAAAATAAAACAATCTAAAAGAGGTGTGTTTTCTAGTTCCATCTTATCCTTTATTTAAAATTCTAAAATATTGAACTCTGTCTTTGAACTCTTGATGAGGAATTTCTACCAAATATTGAGAAAAAAGCTCTTTAGTTTCTGGAGGTAATGCTTCAGATTTTCTGGTTTTCATATTGAAATAAATAACCGTAATCCAAAGTACTGCAAAGACTTCTTTTTCGTTTTCGTCTTTCATCAGAATTTCTACTTTAGAAACCCTGTCAGACATTTCGATGGTTTTACTGCTGATTATAACTTTGGTATTTGCTTTTACTTCTTTCAAATAGGCAATTTCATTTTGAACTGCTACCCAAGTACAACCTGTTCTTCTGAAATAATCTTCGTAAGTAAAGCCGTAAAATTCTTCTACATGATCTTCTCTAGCGTTGAGCATGTACTCCAAATATTTTACATTATTAAGATGACCAATTGGGTCGCAATCGCTGAATCTAATTTTTACAACACTCGAAACTTCTTTTTCCATTTTCATAATTTAAGATTAATGTTCTTTATTTTTTTATAAAGAATGATGGTACAAAAATAAATAAAAAAACCACCTTATGGTAAGGTGGTTTTATAATATTTAGGATATAAATTAGATTCCTAATTCTTTTTTTACAGCAGCGGTAGCATCTGGACCAGCTTTGTAGATTAATCCATTAGTTGCAGAATCAAAGATAAAATCCCAACCGTTTGCTTTAGCAGCTCTGGTAATAGCATCGTTTAATCTTTTTTCGATTGGTGCATAAGCTGCGTCTTGTCTGTCTAATAAATCTTTTTGAGCAGTCTGAGACATTTGCTGAAGATTTTGTTGAGTTTTTCCCAATTCAGCTTCTTTAGCTTCTCTTTGCTGAGGAGTTAATTTAGCTCCTTCTTGTTGATATTTCTGAACATCTGCTTGGAAAGCAGTCGCTAGTTTTTCTAATTCTGCTTGTTTAGCAGTAGAGAAAGCTTTTAATTGTTCGTCAGCCTTTATTTTTTCTGGCATCATGTTAAGAATAGCTGCCACATCTACTGTAGCTATCTTCTGAGCCTTTGCAACTCCGAACGACATAAACATCATCACTGCTGCAAATAATACGCTTAATTTTTTCATGTTTTTCTAAAAATTTAAATTGTTTATTATTTTACTATTTTTTATTTTTTGCCTTAGCGTCTTTACTTTTTGTATCTTCTTTAGAAGGACCTTTAAGCAATTGGTCTAAAACTTTGTCGGTGTAATCATATCTTTTATCAAGAAAAATAACACTCATATTACTACTTTTATCAAGAACTATGCCCAAACTATTTTTTTCTGTAACTGTTTTGATGGCATTCCAAATTTGGTCTTGAAAAGGTTTTGCTAAATTGGCTCTAAATTTATTAATTTCTCCTTCTCCGCTGAATTTTTCTGCAATAAATTTTTTAATTTTTTTATCGAGATTTTTCACTTCTGCCTCTCGTTGTTTTAATTGCTCTCCTACTAAAAGTACTTTTTCATTTTCAAAAGCGGCTTTTTTTGCATCATATTCTGCTTGTAGGGTTTGCAATTCTGTTTCCCAAGCTTTGATTTGTTCTTCTAGTCTCGCTTGTGCTTCTGTATACTGTGGCATTTTACTCAATATATAATTGGTATCTACCACTCCTATTTTTTGTGCAAATGTAACAGAATTAGCAGTTAAAAAAATTAAAAATATTAAAAAAACTTTTAAATTTTTCATATTAATGATGATTGTGTGTTATAATGACTGGTTCATCAAGAAGTGAGTCTGCCATCCTGAAGGTTCTGAGCCACCAATAGTTTTATCAAATCCATAAGCGAAATCAAATCCTATTAAACCAAATGCACCCATGTAAACTCTAATCCCCACTCCTACTGATCTTTTTAACTGAAACGGATTAAATGAAGAATAATTGTTCCAAGTGTTTCCTGCTTCAGCAAAAGTTAATGCAAAAATCTTTGCAGTTTGATTCATAGAAATAGGATATCTTAATTCTGCTGCATATCTGCTGTAGATTGTTCCACCACCAATTGTTGTAATATCTGTAGCCGAACCACCTTCTGTAGAAGCATTTTCGTAACCTCTTAACGGAACCAATTCTCTACCATCAAATCTACCACCAAATAAACCTGTACCTCCTACATAGAATCTTTCGAAAGGTGGAGCTCCTAAATCTTTATTATATCCGTCTAAGAATCCCATTTCTGCGGTACTTCTTAGAACTAACTTGCCAATTACTTCGTTATAAGCATCTGCTTTAAACTTAATTTTATAGAATTCCATCCATCTGTATTTCTCTTGTGGAGTCATAGATGTATAATCTTTATTTTGGAACAATGAATAAGGTGGCGTAAATTTAATTGTAGCTTCAATATTAGAACCTGTAGTTGGGAAAATTGGGTCATACCCTGCAGAATTTCTACTTAGACCAACATTGAAACTAAAGTTATTAGCATTACCATTACTCACAGTAGTAGAACCAAACTGGAATGGATAATTCTTGAAATTATAACTCTGGAATGAAATCCCTGTATATAGAGAAAAATAGTTATCCGGCCAATTTAAAAGTCTATTCAAACCTGCACTTGCAGAGAAGATATTTAATTTCTGACTAGCTCCAGTATAATCTTTATAATTAACCATAGATTGGTTAAGACTTACTGATAGCGCTGTAGGTCTGTTCCCAAATAACCAAGGTTCTGTAAATGACAAACTGTAGTTTTTGAAATACTGACCCGCTTGCGCTTGTACAGAAAGCATCTGTCCGTCTCCTTGTGGAACTGGTTTGAAATCTTTAAGTTTCAAGAAATTTCTTAATGAAAAATTATTGAAAGTTAACCCTAAAGTTCCGATAAATGAGTTACCACCGTAACCAGCTTGTAACTGAACCTGTGATGAACCTTTTTCTACTAAAGTCCAATGAACATCTACGGTATTATCTTGTTGATTTGGTTGGATATCTTGACCAATTTGTTGTGGGTCAAAGAATTGCATCCCTGCTAAATCAAAATAAGTTCTTTTGATATCTAATTTAGAGAATAAATTCCCTGGTTTTGTTCTTAGTGAACGTAGAATTACGTGGTCATGAGTAGTAGTGTTACCAGACCAAGTTACTCTATTCCAAGTTGCTTTTTCGCCTTCTTTAATTCTAATTTCTATATCGATAGAATCTCCTCTTACTGCTTTTTCTACGGGAACAACAGTAGAGAATAAATATCCATTATTTAAATAGAGTGATTTGATATCTGTATCATCTTCTTTACCGCCATCTTCTCCTACTTTTTTGTTAAAACCTACTGCGTCATAGATTTCTCCTTTTCTGTAGCCTAATAATTTTTGCAAAACTTCTGTAGAATAAGAAGTATTTCCAATGAAATTGACATCACCGATGTAATATTTCTTTCCTTCGTTTAGTTTTACATTGATATTAAATCCTTTATCATTTCTCCAAACAGAGTCAGAAACAATTCTAGCATCTCTGAATCCTAAAGAGTTATAATAACTGATAAGATTTATCTTGTCTTCTTCGTATTTATCTTTAATGAATTTTGATGGTTTTAGAATTCCTTTGATACCAAATCTTTTCTGTTTTGTTTCTTTGAAACCTTTTTTTCTAAGTTTCGCATCAGAAACTTGGTCATTTCCTTCGAATTCTATTTTTGCAATTTTAACTTTTTTTCCTTTAGCTACTTCTATCGTCCAGTCTACAAGGTTAGGGTCATTTGCATTAATTTTATCTTGAATGGTGATTTTAGCATCAGCGAAACCTTTCTTCACATATTCTTGAGGAATTTTATTTTTAAGTGACGAAATTAAGTCATTGGTAATTTTAGTTCCAGGTTTTAGGTTATTATCTTTAATGAGTTTTTCATTTTTAGATTTTCCTACACCTTTTCCTACGAATTTCACTTCACCTAATTCCATAAGGTCTTGTAAGTAGAATTTAAGAACTACGCTTTGTCCTTCTACATCTTCTACATAAACTTCTACTTCTGAGAATGATTCAGTTTCCCAAAGTTTTTTAACAGCGCTGCTGATTTTTTGTCCAGGAATATCTACTACTTCTCCTTTGCTAAGTCCTGTAAATCTCAAAATTTGAGCAGGAGTGTATTTTTTCACACCATCTACTACAATGTCTTTTAAGATATAAGAAGAAGGCTGATTTTGAGTAGCGGCAGTTTCTTGGTTAGGAGTTACCTGCGCCGAAAGGTCTACAGACGCAAAAAATAAAAAAATTGGGATTAAAATATATCTCATTGGTTATAATATTCTATAAAAAATTAATTAGTGATTTGTTCACTGGTTTTACCAAACCTTCTTTCTTTGTTTTGATAGTTTATGATACATTGGTAAAGATGTTCTTCTTGAAAATCTGGCCAAAATATATCTAAAAATTGTAATTCTGCGTAAGCAATTTGCCAAAGTAAGAAATTACTGATTCTCACTTCTCCGCTGGTTCTGATTAATAAATCTACTGGAGGTAAATCTTTAGTATAAAGATGATTTTCAAATAGTGTTTCGTCTATATCTTCTGTAGAAATTTTTCCTTCTTTTACTTCTTGGGCAATTTCTTTTACTGCGTTTAGAATTTCTCTTTGTGAGCCATAGCTTAATGCTAAAACCAAATTACTTTTAGTATTATTTTTAGTAAGATCTACTACATTGAGCAATTGTTCTTTTACCAAGTAAGGCAGTTTTTCTATTTCTCCAATTACATGTAATCTAATTCCTTTAGAGAAAAGTTCTTCGGCTTCTTCTAGTAAAGTTTCAGAAAGCAAACTCATTAAAGTGTTTACTTCATCAGAAGGGCGATTCCAATTTTCAGTAGAAAAAGTGTATAGCGTAAGATACTCTATTCCTACCTTATCACATGCAGAAATTGCATTTCTTACAGAAGTAACGCCACTTTTATGGCCAAAGGTTCTTTCTTCTCCTCTAGATTTCGCCCATCTTCCATTTCCATCCATGATTATTGCGACATGTTTTGGAAGACTATCTTTATCTATTTTTTCTAATATATCCTGCATCATTATTTACTTATTGACAATAACATGGTGGCCTTCCGAAAGAATAAGAAAGCCCCAGAGAAAGAGAATTCATCCAGTCTTTAGAATTAAGATTTCCTAAATTGAATTCATCACTGTAATCTAGTGTATCTGTATTAGTAGCTCGGAACATGAGTTCTGTAAAAAGCGACCAATTATAATCAAACTTATATTTAAAACCAAGACCAAAAGGAATTGCAAAAGCGAATTTATTACCATCTAATCTTGTATTAAAAACCAAACCTGATATCCCTCCGAAAATATAAGGGCTAATCATACTTTTTTGTTCTTCATTAACAGGAAAAAAATTATAATCAAAAATGGCTGAAGCTTCATAAACAGAATTAGAACCTTTAGCTCTTCTACTTAATCTGTATAATTCTTGAGCATATCTATCATCAAAAGAAATACGATTATAGGCTAATCTAAATCTTACAGATTGATAAGGGTTAAAATTCATTCTATACATAATAGCACCATAAAAAGGAAGTTTATCCTTTGTAAAGCTATTTCCATCTGGTAATGGATTAATATATTTGGTCTTGCCAATATCTCCAGTGAGATTACTTGTTCCTAACTGTATACCTATCTCATGTCTTTGAGCATACGCTAAAAAACTAAAAAAGAATAGAATAATGATTACTAATGTTTTTCTCTTCATGGTGCTGTTTGCTATTGTACAACTTCAGCGGTATTATAATCTGCAAATATAACATATTTTTACATTAAGAATTATCTTAATGTTTAGTTAAATATCACCACTTAAAGTATAAATTTTATTTAAATATTTTTTATTTAAACCGAAATACGTTTTAAATATTGTTTATCCTCTTGAAAACTCTGTTTAACAATACAGTTTTTTTTATTCTTTCAAAAAAACTATTTCATCAATCTCTCACTCAAAACTCCATTCTTTGCCAAATCATACTCATACTGTGAACAAGGAACACATTTTTGAATATTTTCATCACTTCCGAAATACCACAATCCCGTGAAACTGTCTCTTTTGAAAGCAAATTCCTGATCATCTATCAACACCCAAAAAGTATCGTAATGACGTTCTTTCGGATGCGTTTTTTGAATATCTATTCCTTCCAACAAATACCAAAGCATTTGTGCCAACAATTGATGATTCAAGATATTTTCTGCATCTGCATTAAAGTTGAAAATTCCCGCCATTTTAAGGTTTTCGCCTAAACCAATTTCTTTCATCACCGCACAAATTTCCCTTCTGTTCAAGCCATTAATTTGAGGATTTACCGAAAAAGGTTCTGCAAAACTTTCCACCGCATCACAATTCAGCGTAACCAAATCAGCTCTTCGGAAAAAAGGCTCTATTCGGTCGGTATTTCCCATCATTTCGGCCAATCTTATCACATCAAACTCTACACTTTTCATGAGTTTCACCGCATCGATTTCGTTCAAATGCTTCTGATAACCAAGATGATGATAATCTTTAAGACTCAATAATTTAGAATTGAAAATTTTCTGTAAAAAGTTTTGTTCAGAAATTTCATCGCCTTCATTGGAAAGGTCAATTTTATTATTAATCTGAGTGTATCTGATGTTTTTTTGATGAAAATTAAGCGCATGAATCATTGCAATAGACAAATCATTTCCGCCACCTACCACAATCGGAACCGTATTTTTATACAAACACGAAGAAAGAATTTCCTGCAAAATATAGTGCGTATCTTCAAGAGATTTCCCGGAAATAAGGTCTCCCAAATCACAAATCGAGATTTCAAAATCAAATTTCGAAAGTTTGTAAAATTCTTCTCTTACCGTATCAAAATTTTTGGCAACCGCATTTCCTTTTCCGCCTCTATAATCGCTACAAAAAACCAACAAAATCCCATTTTCTGGAATTTCATTCGTAATCACACTTCCTAATTGCCACGGTTGAGTTTCTATTTTTTTTGGTGAGATGATAATGTCTTCTATGTTCATTTTTTGAGTTTACTGTTTTCTGATTCGGTTCTTTTAAAAACCTTTACTACAAACTTACAAAATAAGTTCTGCTAAAAGAAAAACTTATACTTTTTTTTCAATTTTAAATCTGCGGGAAGTAATTTTAAGTTTTGGCTAAAGCCAAATAGTTTCTCCACAAAAAAAGCGGACTAAAGTCCGCTCCTATTGATTTTATAATCTTTTGAAAATTATTTCTTCTTCGTTGCAGGTTTTTTAGCAACTGTTTTCTTTGCCGCAGGTTTTTTCTTTTCAGCAAAAGCTGTTTTATCCTGATCAGTAATCCATTTTTTTACTTCATCCAAAGAAACAGTTTGCAATTCTTCTGCTTCATACTTGCTTCCGTCTTCTTTTTTAGGAATTTTGAACATTCCTTTGCCAAATTTGATGAAAGGTCCCCATCTTCCGTTTTCAATAGAAATTTTTTCTTTTTCCCATTGCTGAATATAACGATTCGCTTCTTTCTCTAATTTGGCAGAAATAAGTTCTTCAATATCTCCTTGAGAAAGATTGTCAAAATCATATTTCTTAGGAACATTTACATATAAATCTTTGTATTTTACAAATGGTCCAAATCTTCCTGTTCCTTTCGTCACAGGTTCACCTTTATAAGTGGCAATTGGCGCATCTGCTTCTATTTTTTCTTTGATAAAATTTTCTGCAACCTCTTGAGTTACCGAAAAAGGATCTGTTCCTCTTCCAATAGAAATAAAAGCATCTCCCCATTTTACATAAGGCCCGAATCTTCCTACGCCAACAGAAACTGGTTTTCCTTGGAATTCATTTAAATCAAAAGGAATTTTAAATAATTCTAGCGCTTCTTCAAAACTGATAGTATTGATATTCTGCGTTGGCAAAAGTGAAGCGTAAGTTGGTTTCTCTTCATCATCATTTTCCCCAATTTGAATCATCGCACCATATCTTCCCATTCTAGCGTAAACATTTTTGCCAGATTTAGAATCTACACCTAATAATCTTTCGCCAGTAGCTCTGTCTGCATGTTCTTCTACATCTTCAATTTTCGGGTGGAAATTATCATAGAAATGTTTCAGTGTTTCTTTCCATTTTTCTGAACCATTGGCAATATCATCAAAATCTTGTTCTACTTTTGCAGTAAAACCATAATCTAAAATTTCATTGAAATTATTGATTAAGAATTCATTCACCACTTCGCCAATATCTGTAGGAACGAATTTATTTTTATCTCCACCGAATTTCTCCGTCAAAACTTCTTTTTTCAGTCCAGATTTTCCTAGAGAAAGTTTTACAATTTCTCTTTCCTGTGGAAGAATTTCTCTTTTATCTACATATCCTCTATTCTGAATCGTCTGAATCGTTGGTGCATAAGTAGAAGGTCTACCAATTCCCAATTCTTCTAATTTTCTTACCAAAGCAGCTTCCGTATATCTTGCTGCTGGTTTAGTAAATTTTTCGGTAGCTGTAATTTTTTTATAGCTTAAAACTTCGCCTACATTTACTTTTGGCAATAGTTTTTCGTTGTTTTCCTCATCATCTTCTTCAGTTTTCGAAATTCCATACACTTTTAGGAAACCATCGAAAACAATTACTTCACCTTGCGCTTCGAAATGACTTGGCAAAGCAGAATTCCCGATTTCAATTACGGTTTTTTCAATTTTTGCATTTGCCATCTGAGAAGCTAGAGTTCTCTTATAAATGAGTTGATATAATTTATTGAGTTGTGCATCACCAATGGTTTTCACCCCAAAATCAGTCGGACGAATTGCTTCGTGCGCTTCTTGAGCAGATGCAGATTTCGTAGTGTAATTTCTTGGCGAAGAATATTCTGCCCCAAATTCTTTTTCTATGAAATCTTTAGCAGCACTAATCGCATCTTGAGATAGATTTACGGAGTCTGTTCTCATATAAGTAATGTACCCTTCTTCGTAGAGACGCTGTGCAATTCTCATGGTAGAAGTTACATTATACCCTAATCTATTAGACGCTTCCTGCTGCAATGTAGAAGTAGTAAAAGGTGCAGAAGCAGAACGTGTTCCTGGCTTTTTCTCTACATTTAAAACTTTGAATTCAGTATTTTGAGATTTTTCTAAAAATGCTTCCGCTTCTTTTTCTTGAGCAAAATCTTTTTTCAGTTTTGCAGCAATTTCTTGCTTTTCGGCATTTAAGAAAGTTCCTTCCACTTTATAAGTAGAAGTCGGTTTGAAATTTCTAATTTCTTGTTCTCTTTCTACTACCAATCTTACTGCAACAGATTGTACTCTACCTGCCGAAAGTCCTGTTTTCACTTTTTTCCAAAGTACTGGCGACATTTCAAAACCTACAATTCTGTCTAAAACTCTTCTTGCTTGTTGAGCATTTACGAGATTCTGGTCAATTTTTCTAGGATTTTCAATCGCTTTTAGGATTGCGTTTTTGGTAATTTCGTGGAAAACAATACGCTTAGTATTTTCTTCTTTGAGTTTTAATTCTTGTGCTAAATGCCAAGCAATAGCTTCTCCTTCACGGTCTTCATCGGAAGCCAACCAAACGATTTCCGCTTTTTTCACCGCTGCTTTCAGTTCAGTTACCAATTTCTTTTTATCCGCAGAAACTTCGTAATCTGGCGTGAAGGTTTTAAGGTCTATTCCCATTCCTTTTTTGGGTAAATCTCGGATATGACCGAAGCTAGATTTCACTTCGAAATCCTTTCCAAGATACTTCTGAATGGTCTTCGCTTTTGCTGGTGACTCTACGATGACTAGATTTTTTGACATGCACAAAATTTTTGCAAAAGTAGAAACTTTTTTTTAAACAATCGTTTTTAGCAATTTTCTTACGTTTATCTTTTCTTCAAATAAAGTATTTTATCTTCGTTTCATTCATTTTTTCTATAATAAGAAGTTGGTTTTTCTTGGCATTTAATTTGATGAAATTCTGACAATGATTTGTTTTTGCAATACTAAAATATGGAAACCTCAACATCTACTTTTACAAAAATTCAAAAAAATGAATTGCTGTTGTCCTTTTAAAAACCAAAAGAGGACAGATTAGGTTATATATTTTTTAAAAAACACACATGTTATCATATATCACTGAGTCCTCGAAATGAGGACTTTTTTTATTTAATTTTTTAAAAATTTTTTATTTATGCCCACAGAAAACAAAATCAGAATAACCGCATTTTTAGTATTTATCTTAACCATTTTATACATCACAACTCATTCCGTTTGGATTCCTCTTTTTCTATTAATAGATTTTGCTTTGAGAGGTTCTGGATACGGAAAATGGAGTGTTTTAGGATTTTTAGCTGAGAAAATAGTTTCGATTTTTAATTTAGAACAAAAACCCATTTATTTTCCACCAAAACAATTTGCTGCACAAGTCGGATTTATTTTTTCATTTACATTATTGGTTTTTAATCTTCTCGAAATCAACAGTCTTATTGTAAGCGGAATTTTGCTGATTTGCGCAGGTCTGGAAGCGTTTTTCAATTTCTGTGTAGGGTGTTATGTGTACAATGCTTATTATCACATCAAAAATAAATAGCATTTATTTAACATTTTCAAAAGGTACAACTGCACTAAATTCTACTATTTTTGTAGGATCCAAATCTTATTTTATTGAAAAACTTCATTCAAAATTCCATTAAAAGTCAGAAAGTATTCTATCGATATTTTCGCAGGAAAGGTATTAAAAGACTTTTCAAAGAAAATATCTTAGAAAGTGATGGAGACAACAAAAGTAAAGCACTTTCTATCGCCTTAGGAATTTTTATTGGAATTTCTCCTTTTTGGGGATTTCATACTGTTTTAGCGCTTTCATTGGCAACAGTTTTTAAACTGAATAAATTTTTATCCTTCGTTTTCTCTCAAGTTAGCATTGCTCCTTTAGCACCTTTTATTATAGGGATTTCTATGTTTTTCGGTTCGTTTTTCGTGGAAGGAAAAACCGATTTTTCTCATCAAGAATTGAATTTAGAAATGGTAAAACACAACTTGTTACAATACGTCGTGGGAAGTTTTATTTTCGCCACTTTGTTAGCGATTAGTTTTGGTTTTACATTTTTCTATTTATTGAATCTTTTCCGAAAAGAAAGTACGTCTTAACTCACTTAAAACCAATATTTTTAACCAAAAATTAATAAAAAATCCACGAAAATTCATTATATTCGCACACTTAAATTTTAACAGTAGAAACCGAGATATAATGAAGAAGTTCACAGAATACAAGCAACTTAACCTAAATGCTGTAGCAGAAAACGTTGCCAATTTTTGGAAAACCAATCAAACCTTTAAAAAATCCGTAGAAACACGCGAGGGAAAACCTGAATACGTTTTTTACGAAGGACCGCCTTCTGCAAACGGAATGCCGGGAATTCACCACGTAATGGCGAGAGCATTAAAGGATATTTTTTGCCGTTATCAAACGCAAAACGGAAAGCAAGTTTTCCGTAAAGCTGGTTGGGACACGCATGGTTTACCTGTAGAACTAGGTGTAGAAAAAGAACTCGGAATTACCAAAGAAGACATCGGTAAAAAAATTACCGTTGAAGAATATAACCAAGCGTGTAGAAATGCTGTAATGCGTTATACAGACGTTTGGAACGACCTTACCGAAAAAATTGGTTATTGGGTAGATTTAGACAATCCTTACATTACCTACGAACCAAAATATATGGAAACAGTTTGGTGGTTACTCAAACAATTGTACAACAAAGATTTATTGTACAAAGGTTACACTATTCAGCCATATTCTCCAAAAGCGGGAACTGGACTTTCTTCTCACGAATTGAATCAACCAGGAACGTACAGAGATGTTTCTGACACTACGGTTGTTGCTCAGTTTTCTGTAAAAAATCTTTCTGAAAAAGCTTCAGAAAAAATCTCAAATCTCGAATCTCAAATCTCGAATCTAAGTATTCTTGCTTGGACAACTACCCCTTGGACTTTGCCTTCTAACACAGCTCTTGCAGTTGGTAGAGACATAGAATATGTTTTGGTAAAAACCTTCAATCAATATACTTTTGAGCCGATTAATATCATTTTGGCTCGTCCGTTATTGGAAAAACAATTCGGGAAAAAATTTGTAGAAGGAACAGATGAAGACTTCGCCAATTACACTTCTGAAAGTAAAACCATTCCTTACCAAATTTTAGCAGAATTTACAGGGGAAGATTTAGCAGGAACTACTTATGAACAATTGATTCCTTGGTTTTTACCAGCAGAAAATCCAGATCAAGCATTCCGTGTAATCATCGGAGATTTTGTAACTACGGAAGACGGAACGGGAATTGTACACATTGCGCCAACTTTCGGTGCAGATGACAACAGAGTTGCCCAAGAAAACGGAATTCCGCCAATGTTGGTAAAAGATGAAAATGATAATCTTGTTCCGTTGGTAGATTTAACCGGAAGATTTTTAAAAGGCGAAAACGTTCCTGAAATTTTCAGCGGAAAATATATTAAAAACGAATATTACGACGAAGGAACTGCTCCCGAAAAATCTTGGGATGTAGAACTCGCAATTTTGTTAAAAACCGAAAATAAGGCCTTCAAAGTAGAGAAATATGTTCACAGTTATCCGCATTGTTGGAGAACTGATAAACCAGTGCTGTATTATCCTTTGGATTCTTGGTTTGTAAAAATGACTTCCGTGAGAAATCGTTTGGTAGAACTCAATGAAACCATTAATTGGAAACCAAAATCTACAGGTGAAGGAAGATTTGCCAACTGGTTAGAAAATGTAAACGATTGGAATCTTTCTCGTTCAAGATATTGGGGAATTCCTTTGCCAATCTGGAGAAGCGAAGATTTGAAAGAGCAAAAAGTTATTGGTTCTGTAGAAGAATTGGTGAATGAAATTCAAAAATCTATAGATGCAGGTTTTATGACCGAAAATCCTTTCAAAGATTTTGAAGTAGGAAATATGTCTGCTGAAAATTATGCAAAAATAGATTTACACAAAAATATAGTTGACGCCATCACTTTGGTTTCAGAAACTGGAAAACCAATGAAACGTGAATCTGATTTGATAGATGTTTGGTTTGATTCTGGTTCTATGCCTTATGCACAATTGCATTATCCTTTCGAAAATAAGGAAATGATTGACAGCGGAAAAGCTTTTCCGGCAGATTTTATTGCAGAAGGAGTAGACCAAACTAGAGGTTGGTTCTACACACTTCACGCAATTGGAACTACGGTTTTCGATTCTATTGCTTATAAAAATGTGGTTTCCAACGGTTTAGTCCTTGACAAAAACGGACAAAAAATGTCTAAACGTCTCGGAAATGCAATCGACCCTTTTGAAACTTTACAAAAATATGGACCTGATGCGACGCGTTGGTACATGATTTCTAACGCCAATCCTTGGGAAAATTTAAAATTTGACTTAGAAGGAATTGATGAAGTTCGTAGAAAATTCTTCGGAACGCTTTATAACACTTATTCTTTCTTCAGTTTGTACGCGAATGTTGATGGATTCAATTATTCTGAAAAAGAAGTTGAAAATCGCCCAGAAATTGACCGTTGGATTTTATCTGAACTCAATTTATTGGTAAAAGATGTTACAGAATTCTACGAAGATTACGAACCTACGAAAGTGGCAAGAGCGATTAATAATTTCGTGAATGACAATTTAAGTAACTGGTATGTAAGATTGTGCAGAAGACGTTTCTGGAAAGGAGATTATTCTGAAGACAAAATTTCTGCTTACCAAACTTTATATACTTGTTTAGAAACTGTCGCGAAAATTTCGGCGCCAATTGCTCCTTTCTTTATGGACCAATTGTACCAAGATTTGAACGCGGTTACTGGAAAAGACGCAGCAGAATCTGTTCACTTAACAGATTTTCCGAAAGTTGATGAAAGCTTAATCGACCAAAATTTGGTAGAAAAAACACATTTGGCACAAACCATCACATCTATGGTTTTCTCTTTGAGAAAGAAAGAAAACGTGAAGGTTCGTCAACCACTTCAAAAAGTAATGATTCCTGTTCTAGACAAGAAAACGGAAGAGCAAATTTTAGCAGTTTCGGAACTCATCAAACAAGAAGTGAATGTAAAAGAATTACAATTAATTAATGCAGAAGAAGCAAGTCATTTAATTGTAAAACAAATTAAGCCGAATTTCAAATCTTTAGGTCAAAGACTAGGAAAAGACATGAAAACGGTCGCTGGTGAAATTACTAATATGACTTCGGAGCAAATTTCCACCATTGAAAAAGAAGGAAAAATGACCATTGCAGGTTATGAAATCGGTTTGGAAGATGTAGAAATTTCTACGAAAGACATCCCAGGTTGGACGGTTGCTAGCGAAGGAAAAACAACGGTAGCGCTTGATTTAACCATTACAAATGAATTAAAATCTGAAGGAATTGCAAGAGAATTCATCAATAGAGTTCAGAATTTAAGAAAAGACAAAGATTTCGACCTAACAGACAGAATTTCAATCAGATTAGAAGAAAACTGTCCGTTTAGAAAAGAACTTACTAACAATGAACAATATATTTGTACAGAAGTATTGTCAGATAAAATAGAATTTGTAATTTCACTCGCAAATTTTGAAGAAATCGAAATTGACGAAGTTAAATTTAATGTTAATATTGAAAAAATATAACAAAGATGGCAGAAGAAAGAGTAAGATATAGTGACGCTGATTTACAAGAATTTAAGAAAATCATACAAGACAAAATAGCAAAGGCTGAAAAAGATTTAGCCCTTATTAACGAAAGTTTCATCAATGACCAAAATAATGGTACAGATGACACTTCTCCTACCTTCAAAGCTTTCGAAGAAGGAGCAGAAACGCTAAGCAAAGAGCAAAATTCTATTTTGGCTGGAAGACAAGAAAAATTCATTCGTGACCTAAAACACGCCCTAATAAGAATTGAAAACAAAACTTACGGCGTTTGTAGAGTGACTGGCAAATTAATCCCAAAAGAAAGATTAATGGCGGTTCCTCATGCTACATTAAGCATTGAAGCGAAAAATATGCAAAGATAAATTTGTACTTTGTACAACGTATAATGTGCAATGTATAATGTGTTTTGAAAAAGATTCATTGTACTTTGTGCATTTTATATTTTTATACCATCAACTATGGAACTTTTATTTCTAATCCTTGCCATTGCAGTCATTTTTATCTTTTTCTTTAGAAAAGACATCAAAGAAAAAATAAATCCTGACAAAACTAAAAACTACACCATAGACGATAAATATAACGCTGCTAAACGCGAAAGAGAAAAAGAAATTGACCAACTCTTAAGCAAAATAGGAGAAAACGGAATTTCAGATTTAAGCGAAAAAGACCGAAAAAGATTAGAAGAATTATCTAAAAAATAAATCAATAAGCGTTATCAAATTGTAAAGTTTTAATGCTTTTAAATAAACCAAAAAATGGAATCACTTATCGTTCACCTAAAAAACCAAATGGAACTCAATGCACTGAAAAGTGTAATGAAGGAAATGGGAATTAAATATGAAAAATTTCACACCAGAAATAATAAAACAAACCCTTTTGTAGAAAAGAAAATTTCAGCTAAAAAAGCGGTAAAAGCCACTAAAAATTTTAAAGAAAAACCAAAACCAGGATTATAATGAAAAAAATCGTACTTGTTACTTTTATCGTTTTATTAATCGACCAACTGTCTAAAATTTACGTAAAAACTCATTTTAATCTCAATGAAAGCATAGAAGTTTTCGGGCAAGATTGGTGGAGATTCACTTTCGTAGAAAATCCCGGAATGGCTTATGGTTTACAATTCGGTGGTTTACTCGGCAAATATGCACTTGTCATCATCAGAATTTTCTTAATTGGAGGAATGATTTATCTTTTTAGAAAATGGCTCAAAGAAGGCGCTTCTAATTATTTACTAATCCCGATGTCTATGATTTTTGCTGGAGCCATCGGAAACTTGATTGACGGAATGTTCTACGGATTAATTTTCGATTCTGGAATGGTTTATGACTCAACGATTGATAGATGGATTGGTTATGACGGGATTTCTCAATTTACAGAATTCGGGAAAGGCTATTCACATTTCATGAAAGGTTGTGTAGTAGACATGTTTCATTTTCCTATGTTCTCATTCAATCTTTTTGGAAAGCATTTTGAATTTTTCAGTTACATTTTTAATGTAGCCGATTCCGCAATCACCATTGGTGCCATTTTCTTACTTATTTTCAAGAGGAAAGCTTTTCCTAATGGATTTGAATTGTAAAGAATGAAAACATTAAAAAAAATAATATATTTTGGTCTGATTTTCTTCGGAATCTCAGTCCTTTTTATCTTTTGGGCAAATTATAAAATAGAATCTGAAACCAAGGATTTAGTTACTTATGATATTCAAAAACTACCCAACGAAAAAGTGGGCTTACTGCTAGGAACTGGCAAATTTTTAAAAAATGGATGGAAAAATCTCTATTTTTTCAACAGAATAGATGCCACCGAACAGCTCTATAAATCAGGGAAAATACAATATATTTTGATTAGCGGAGATAATTCTACAAAAAATTACAGCGAACCAGAAGATATGCAAGCTGAATTGATAAAAAGAGGAATCCCAGCTGATAAAATCGTGCTGGATTTCGCAGGTTTTAGAACTTTAGATTCTGTAGTGAGAGCTAAAGAAATTTTCGGACAAAATTCTTTCATCATCATTTCACAGAAATTCCACAACGAAAGAGCAATCTTTCTTGCTAGAAAATACGGAATTGAAGCCTATGGTTTTAATGCAAAAGATGTTAATAAATACTTCGGTTTCAAAACCAAAATAAGAGAATACTTTGCTAGGGTTAAAGTTTTTGTAGATTTTACATTAGGGATTGAACCTAAATTTGGTGGGGAGAAAGTAGTTATGAAATAAATTAAACTAAAACTTCAAAAAACTCCAAGGAATTTTTTATATTTTTGTATAAAATTAATAAATCATGAAGTTTTATTTATATTTTTTTATTTTATTATCATATATATCTTGTTCTAGAGATAATGAATCTATCACAATTGAAGAGGACTTAAAACCAGAAAAAATCGGCATATTATTGCCTTATTTAAGGTATGATTTTATTATGCCAAATTCTGACTTCAATTACTATTTTATTTATGACAATCAAGGAAGAGTAATAAAAAGAAAAGGAGGGCAAGTTTCTGCTCCTACTTCATCTGGAGCTTTAGGTATTTTTTCAAATGCAGTTATTACAGATATAAATTATCTTCCTAATAAAATTATTGTAACTAAAAAAAGTGATGATACAAATATATATGTATCTCCAGATGTAAAAGAATACAAAACTGACAATATTGGAAGAGTTATAGAATCAAATAAATTATTTAAATCAAGCCCTGTTTTTGACGAATACTATTATTATAAGTACAATAAAGAAGGGCAATTAATTGAAATTGAAACAAAGCTTCCAAATTATCCTTATGACCCAAATGATCCCACAGATTTTATCTTGAGCTATAAAGAAATTTTCAATTATAATAATGGCAACCTTGTTAGTTCAATAAAAACTACTCTTAAAAATGGTATTCCTACAAAAAATAGTACAGAGAAAATATTTAGCAACTATGATAATGCAAAGAATCCTTTTAAAAGGCTCTTAATTTTTAATGAATACTTTTACCAAGGATTATCAAAAAATAACTGTCGTAAAATTGTAACTAAAACCTACAATGAAGACACAATGCTTACATCAGAAAATATAAGTGAATGGTCTTATAATTATGATAAAAATGGTCAAGTAATATTAGAATTATAACAAAAAAAACATATATTAATCAAAATGTCAAGAATCCTCACCGGAATACAAGCAACAGGAACTCCACATTTAGGAAATCTTTTGGGAGCCATCATTCCTGCCATAGAATTATCTAAAAAATCTGAAAACGAATCGTTTTTGTTTATCGCAAACATGCACTCTTTAACACAAATTAAAAATGCAGAAGAACTGAGACAAAACACCTACGAAATCGCAGCAGCTTGGTTAGCTTGCGGTTTAGATACCGAAAAAACTTATTTCTACAGACAAAGTGATATTCCTGAAGTTTGTGAACTTTCTTGGTATTTATCTTGCTTCTTTCCTTTTTCTAGATTACAACTGGCGCATTCTTTCAAAGATAAAGCAGACCGTTTAGAAGATGTAAACGCAGGACTTTTCACCTATCCTATGTTGATGGCGGCAGACATTTTATTGTATGATGCAGAAATCGTCCCTGTAGGAAAAGACCAGTTACAGCATTTGGAAATGGCGAGAGATGTAGGTGCGAGATTCAACAATCAAATGGGAGAAATTTTCGTACTTCCACAAGCTGAATTACAAGAAAATACGAAATACGTTCCAGGAATTGATGGTCATAAAATGTCTAAATCTAGAGGAAATATCATCAATATTTTCCTTCCAGAAAAGCAATTAAAAAAACAAGTGATGGCTATCGAAACGGACTCTACCCCGCTAGAAGAACCGAAAAATCCTGATACTTGTAAAGTTTTTGCCATTTATTCTTTACTCGCAAATGAAACGCAAATCGCAGAAATGCGTGCTAAATATTTGGCAGGAAATTACGGTTATGGTCATGCTAAAACAGAATTACTCAATTTAATTCTTGAAAATTTCAAAACTGAAAGAGAAAAATTCGAATATTACATGAACAATCTTTCTGAACTGGACGCTAAATTGCAAGAAGGTGCAGAAAAAACCAGAAAGATTGCCGCAGAAACTTTAAAAAGAGTGAGAGCGAGTTTGGGAATGTGATTCTTTAAGTATGAGTTATGAATTATGAATGACTAGTCCTAAAAAACCGATACAGATTATAGGACAAAAATAAATAATTAAACCAAAGTAAAAACGTTTTTGCTTTGGTTTTTGTTTTTATAGGTTTTGATTTTTAATTTTTCTTGTTTGTGCATTTGGTTCGGAGTAAGATAATGATTAGAAAAATGAGGCCTTAATTCATTATAAATTTTAATTGATTCGTCTACTATTTTTCTTTTGATTTTTGTTTCAACATCAAATTTATCAATATCAAATTCTTGTTTTAAAATTCCATTTATTCTCTCTGCCACCGCATTTTCATAAGGGTCAGAGTTTTGAGTCATGCTACATTTAATATTGTTTTTTTCTAAGATTCTTTGATATTCATCACTACAGTATTGTAATCCTCTGTCTGAGTGATGAATTATTGATTTTAGAACAGGTTCCTGATTTTTTATCGCTTTATTTAATGCCAATAGACTTCCTTCTGTTGTTAAGTTTTCGGCAACATGATGCCCCACAATTTTCTTGGAATACGCATCAGTTATTAAACTTAAATAACTTGGGTTTTTTCTATTTCCAATGTAGGTAATATCTGCTACCCAAACTTGGTTGGGTTTTGTAACTTGATAATCTGACACTAAATTTTTATGCTTTCTAAAGCGATGATGGGAGTTCGTGGTAACGTGGTAACTCCTTTTGGGTATTATTAATAAATGGTTGGCCCGTAAAATATTAAAAAATTTATCCCTTCCAATTTTTAGCTCTTTTAAAGGTTCGCTTAATAAAAAATACAGTTTCCTTCCGCCAAGTTTTGGCATCTTTATTCGGATATCTTCCACTAAATCCACCACTTGTTCTGCTTTATTCCTACAGGCTTTACTACGCTTTGTACTTCTATAATAGACTTGTCTATTCCAACCAAACAATCCACAGGTAAAAATTAGGGTTTCTTTTTCTTCTCTGCGGAAGTCATTGATTGTTCGGGTGGTAAGTTTTTTCTGATATCAATTTGATACTCTTTTTCTGCAAGGTTTATCATCATATCAAAAATGATGGCCTTTTTATCTGCAACATAAGCCTGTTTTTCTAAAAATGCTTTCTGTTTTTGAAGCAGTTTTACTTCAGCTTCTAACTCCATGATGCGTTGTTCTGGTGTTTTAGACATATTGGTTGGTGTTTGGTTTTCCCAATCAAAGTTACCATATTTTCTTAACCAACTCACTACTGTAGAGCGTGATTGGATACCGTACTTTTTCTTGCAAGCGGTAATTCCTAGTTTTCCTTCTTCGATATCTTTCACGATTTGAAGTTTTAAACTTAAACTGTAATCTTTCTGTGTTCGCTTTAAATAAAGCATTTCTTGTTGTTCTTGCATAACGATGTTTTTTTGTGTATCGCTATTTCAGGACTAGACAGAATTATAATATAAAACCTTTCAGAAATCTGAAAGGTTTTTATTTTATAAATAGTTTTTAATTTCTTCCAAATTTTGAATGGTTTTCAGACCTTCTTCAGATTTATCTTCTTTCAGTGCATCAAAGAAAATAATATCTAAACCAAAATTCTGAGCACCTTTTACATCTGCCACCCAGTCATCACCAATAAATATTGACTCAGATTTTTCAGCATTGGCTAAATTCAAGGAATATTCGAAAATTCTTTCATCTGGTTTCATGGCATGAGCATCTTCTGCACTCGTTACCGTTTCGAAATATTTTTTAAGTCCAGATTTTTCTACTTTTCTGTTCGTCACTTCATGGAAACCGTTAGAAACTACGTGAAGTTGATACCCTTTCTCTTTTAAATATTCTAAAACTTCAATAGTTTGCGGAATCAATTCATTGAAATTGATGATTTCGTCTAAGAAATGCTTCTCAAAATATTGCGCTAACTGTTCATCATCTATCCCGAAATGTAGAAAAGTATCATAAAATCTATGTTTTCTTAAGAAATCCTTATCTATTATTCCGTCTCTAATTTTCACCCATAAATCTTCATTAATTTCATCATATTTAGCATGAAATTCATGAAAAAGGATGTTGTATTTTTCGGAAATTTCTTTTCTTGAGAACAATTCTTCTAAGGTAAGAACTGCATTTTTGCGGTGATCCCAAAGTGTATTATCGAGGTCAAAAAAAATGTGCCTTATGTTTTTCATAGGGCACAAATTTAAGTAAAATAAGCGGTTTATTTAATTTTTAGAAATGATAAATTTCTTTTCATTTGAAGTTAAAACAGCTATACTTTTAGAAAAATTTAATAAAAAATTTACTGTTGATTTCTTAGGATTCAAAACAGGATTTTTAAGAGAGTAATTATTTTTCATAGGCTAAAAAATTCGTTTTTACAAGAACGGAACTATTTGGCCTTTATTGTATTACCTCGTTAAAATTATTTGATTTTCTTCCATAATTTTTCTCATGTTAATCAGTGCATAACGCACTCTACCTAGTGTAGTATTGATACTTGTGTTGGTTTGCTCTGCAATTTCTTTGAAACTTAATCCATCAAAAAATCTTAATTTAATGACTTCCTGTTGGTTTTCGGGTAAGAAAACGAGCATTTTCATCAGGTCATCATAAATTTGATTCGTAATTAATCTTTCTTCTATGTTTTCCTCAGTTTCTTTAAGCAAATCAAAAATAGAAAACTCTTCGTTTTCATAAGTTGTTTCAGAAACTTTTATGTGCTTAGATTTAAGTCGATAATGGTCTATAATAAGATTGTGCGCAATTCTTTTTGCCCAAAGAATAAATTTACCATCATCATTATATCTTCCTTCTTTTAGGGAAACAATGATTTTCATGAAGGTATCTTGAAAAACATCATTAGCGAGTTCTTCATCCATCAATTTATAGAAAATAAAAGAGAAAAGTTCTTTTTGGTGTCTTGAAATAAGAATAGAAAGTGCGCTTTCGTCGCCTTTTTGATATCTCGAAATCAGCAAACTATCAGTATGTGTTTCCATAACTTTAACTTCATTATTAAGAAACAGACTAACAAAAGCTAGCTATTTCTGGTTTTTACAGTTTATTAAATGAAGTAAAGTTTGCTCAATAGGCGATTCGATTTACGTTTTGTATGACAAATTTATAAAAAATGTTAAATATTCAAAATAATTTTTCAAAAAAATCGTTATTTGATTATTTATTTTTCTTTGATTTACTGAAAACAACTAACGGAATATTAACCGTGAAATTTAAATTAAGTCCTTCCATTACTCTATCATTCAACTGGCTATTTCCTAGCTTAAATGCGTAACCACCAGTAAAATCTATAATTCCGAAAAGGGAGATTCCTGCTTTTGGTGCAACAAATTGAGGCGTAATTTCTGTACCTGCAAGAAAATAATAAGAATGCTGTATATCTACGTTTTTTTCGAAGTTCAATAAAATATCTCCTTGAAACTTAGGCAAAATCGCAAATTCACCGTTTACTTTTCCCATCAAAGCAGAACCTGAAACTCGGTAAAGAACATTATCGTTCTTTAGAAAAATGAATCTTGCTCCAACTTCTCCAAAGTTTGAGTTTTGATATTCGTAACCTGCAAAAACCATCGGATGAATCGTAACCTGCGATTGCGCACGAAATCCAATGAAGAAAATACTGAAGAAAAATATATGTTTAAGAGCTTTCATACTGAAAATTTTTGTAAAAATAAGAAAACCGTTCATTTCTGAACGGTTTCTTGATTATAAGTTGAAGGCTTTCTTAATATCTTCTACTCTGTCTAGCTTTTCCCAAGTAAAGAATTCTAGATTATCGAGTGTAATTTCATTTTTTTGACCTTTATTGAAAGTCTTGCTTCCTACGTAGTAATCTCTTCCCATGTGTCCGTAAGCTGCGGTTTCTTGATAGATTGGATTTCTCAATTTCAAGTTTTGCTCAATTGCGTAAGGTCTTAAATCAAATAATTCTTGCACTTTTTTCGCTAATTCACCATCATTGATTCCTACTTTAGAAGTTCCGTAAGTATTGATAAATAATCCACAAGGTTCTGCTACACCAATTGCGTAAGAAACTTGCACCAAAACTTCATCTGCAACTCCTGCAGCAACTAAGTTTTTAGCAATGTGTCTTGTTGCATAAGCAGCACTTCTGTCTACTTTTGATGGATCTTTTCCAGAAAAAGCACCACCACCGTGAGCTCCTTTTCCGCCGTATGTATCTACGATAATTTTTCTACCAGTTAAACCAGTATCACCGTGAGGTCCACCAATTACAAATTTTCCAGTTGGATTGATGTGATATTTAATTTGGTCATTAAACAATGCTTGGATTTCTGGCTTTTGCTGAGCGATTACTCTAGGCATTAGAATTTCGATGATGTCTTTTCTAATTTTTGCAAGCATTTCTTCATCTTCTGCAAAATCATCATGTTGCGTAGAAACTACAATAGCGTCTATTCTTTGTGGTTTATGATCATCTGAATATTCAATTGTTACTTGAGACTTCGCGTCTGGACGAAGATATTTAATCTCTGTTCCTTCTCTTCTGATTGCTGAAAGTTCTCTTAAAATAGAATGCGCTAAATCTAATGCAAGTGGCATATAATTTTCGGTTTCATTGGTTGCATAACCGAACATCATTCCTTGGTCTCCTGCTCCTTGAGCATTTGCTTTTTCTTCAAAAGATTCTCCAGATTTTCTATCAACTCCTTGATTAATATCTGAAGATTGCTCATGAATAGCAGAAATTACGCCACAAGAATCACCATTAAACATATATTCACCTTTGGTATAACCTATTCCATTGATGACTTCTCTGGCGATGGTCTGTACATCTAGATAAGCTTCTGATTTTACTTCTCCTGCTAGTACAACTTGTCCTGTAGTGACTAAGGTTTCACAAGCGACCTTAGAATTTCTATCATAAGCTAAAAAATTATCGATAAGCGCATCAGAAATTTGGTCTGCTACTTTGTCTGGATGTCCTTCTGAAACAGATTCAGATGTAAATAAATAAGGCATATTATTATTTTCTTTTTAAGGATTAAAACAGAAAAAATTGGAAGGCAAACCTTATGAGAACTAAAAAGAAGAAATCTGTTTTAGCATTTTTTATTGAGGTTGCAATCAGTCCAAATTTTTCCTCTAAAATTTGTTGGGCAAAATTACAGAGTATTTTATTAATATCAAAATACTTAGAAAAAAAGCTCCTCAAAAATTTGAAGAGCTTTTTGACAAAAATTATTGTGGTTTTATTTTTACAAAATCTTGTGGGAATTGGGTATAATTCAACTTCGGTTCTAGGGAAGTTTTAATAGATTTCACCAATTCGTCTAGAATTTTTTGTTTGTAAGTAGGTTTGTAGTAAATCATGCTGATTTCTCTACTTGGGAAAGGCTTTTTGAAACGGTGAATTTTATCTTTTTGATTTTCCTGAAGCTGTGATACTGCTAATTCTGGTAAAACAGTTAAACCGCCTACTTTATCTACCATTTGCACTAAAGTATTAATGTTAGACGCCATAAAATCTAAATTTTTAGGCTTCAGAGAGTTTTCTTTAAGGTTGCAGATATTTTCGAATTGTGTTCTTAAGCAGTTCCCTTCTTCTAAAAGCCAAACTTTATTCACATCTACATCTTCCGGCAAGATGAATTCATCTTTATTATCATTCGCAATTTTATCTGCTGAATACACCATCAACTCTTCATTGAACAAAAAGTCGCTGAAAAACTCTTCTGCATCAGAATAAGGTGTAGAAATAATTCCTGCATCTAATTCTCCTGATTTCAGTGCTTTAATAATGTTTTCAGTGGTCATTTCTTTTACATTCAACTCAATTTTTGGGTTTTTAGAAAGAAAATCAAAAATTTCTGTTGGCAAAATAAAACTGGAAACGGTAGGAATAATCCCTAAATTAATTCTACCAGCAAGAACATTGTTTAAAATGCTTGCTTTGTTTTTCAATTCCATTACAGAATCTACTACTACTTTTGCTTGATCAATAATTTGCGCACCAATATCTGTAGTTCTAATAGGATGGGTAGTTCTATCAAAGATTTTTACTTCCATCTCATCTTCGAACTTCTGAATCATTGCACTTAAAGTAGGTTGGGTAATAAAACAAGCTTGAGCAGCTTTTCCGAAGTGTTTATATTTATCTACTGCGATAAGATATTCTAATTGTTGAATATTCATTTGTAGGGTACTTATTTATAAATTCTATTACAAATATAGAGAAGATATGCGAGAAAAAATAATATTTCTACACGATAGACGTCATGCGTTGAATTCTAATTTTTAATTGATTTTATAAATAAAACTACTCTCAATTTTTCCTCTCAAAATTTAATTTTTATTTGTTACTTTGTTATCCAGAAAAAACAACCATCATGAGTAAGAAGCTAACCAATTCATCAGGAATGCCGTATTTTGAACACCAAGATTCTCAAACGGTTGGAGCAAGAGGACCTGTTTTATTGCAAGATTTTATTCTACAAGAAAATCTAGCGCATTTTGTAAGAGAAAGAATTCCAGAAAGAATCGTTCATGCAAAAGGAACAGGCGCTTACGGAAAATTTACCGTAACTCACGATATTACTAAATACACCAGAGCCAAATTATTCTCTAAAGTAGGAAACACTTGTAGAATGTTTGCTAGATTTTCTACTGTTGGCGGAGAAAAAGGAAGCGCAGATACAGCAAGAGACCCTAGAGGTTTTGCGCTAAAATTCTATACAGAAGATGGAAATTGGGATTTAGTAGGAAATAACACACCGGTATTTTTCATCAAAGACGCTAAAAAATTCCCAGATTTTATTCATACCCAAAAACGACACCCTAAAACCAACTTGAAATCTCATACCATGATGTGGGATTTTTGGAGCTTAAATCCAGAAAGTTTACATCAAGTTTTAATTTTGATGAGCGACAGAGGAACTCCTTATGGTTACAGACATATGCACGGTTTTGGTTCTCATACTTTTTCGATGATTAATGATAAAAATGAGAGAATTTGGGTGAAATTTCATCTAAAAACCAAACAAGGCATTAAAAACTTCACCGATGCTGAAGCCACTAAAATGGCGGGAGAAAATCCAGATTTTGCACAAGAAGATCTTTGCAATGCTATAGAAAATGGTGATTTCCCGAAATGGACCATGTACATACAAGTAATGACCGAAGAAGAATCTAGAGAATTTAAATGGAATCCTTTTGACATTACTAAAGTTTGGCCACAAGCAGAATTTCCACTGATTGAAGTCGGTGAAATGGAACTCAATGAAATTCCTAAAAATTATTTTGCTCATGTAGAACAATCTACTTTTTCGCCAAGTAATTTGATTGATGGAATTAGTTTTTCGCCCGATAAAATGCTTCAAGGAAGATTATTTTCTTATCCGGATGCTCACAGATACAGAGTGGGTGTAAATGCACATCAATTAGAAGTTAACAGATGTCCTTTTGCAACTCATAATTATCAAAGAGACGGATTTATGGCAGATTCTAGAGACTATGAAGACGCACCGAACTACCATCCTAATAGTTTTGACGACATAAAACCTGATCCTTCTTACAAAAAATTTGAAGAAGAATTAGACAGCAATCGTGTAGCGCATTTCGATAGAAATGAAAATGATAACGACCATTATACACAGCCAGGCCTACTCTACACCAAAGCGATGAACCAAGAAGACAGAACCAATTTGGTCAATAATATTATTGGTCACATGAAAAAAATTGACGGCCCGAAAAGAGATGAAATCATCAACAGACAATTGTGTCATTTCTTTAGAGCGAATGTAGAAATGGGAATGAGAATTGCGGCAGGACTTCAAGTAAAACTAGATGATGGAATTATGAACCACGCCAAATAAGAACAAACTTATACCAAACTTAAAAGAGTCAAGCATATAAGTGCTTGGCTTTTTTGTATTTTAGGCCAAAAATTAGTTATTTTGCACTTATCCTAAAAATCGTAATTTAATACTACCCTACCATGAATTTCCAAAATATTCTCCTAGAAAACGAAGGTCAAATTTCTACCATTACCATTAATAGACCACAGAGTTTAAACGCTTTAAATGGAGCTACTATCAGTGAATTGAGCGAAGCTTTATCTCAGCTAGAACAAGATTCTAATTGCAGAGTCATCATCATCACAGGAAGTGGCGAAAAATCATTTGTAGCCGGAGCAGACATTAAAGAGTTTTCTGATTTCGGTCAAGACAAAGCAGAGGAATTAGCCAGAAACGGACAAAATTCGCTATTCAATAAAATAGAAAATTTAAGAAAACCTGTTATTGCCGCTGTAAATGGTTTTGCATTGGGTGGTGGTTTAGAACTTGCGATGGCTTGTCACATAAGATATGCTTCAGAAAATGCAAAATTAGGTTTACCAGAAGTTACTTTAGGTCTTATTCCTGGTTATGGAGGCACCCAAAGATTACCAAAATTAGTAGGAAAAGGACTTGCGAATGAATTGATTTTCTCTGCTAAAATGATTTCGGCGAGTAAAGCAAAAGAAATGGGTTTGGTAAACGAAGTTTTTAGTTTAGAAGAATTATTACCAAAAACCAAAGAATTAGCCACCCTTATTTCTAAAAATTCACCGCAAGGAATTTCTAAAGCCATTGCTGCGGTGAATGCATCAGATTCTGCTGAAGGTTATGAATTAGAAATCAAATCTTTCGGAGAATTATTCGAAATGGAAGATAAAAAAGAAGGCGTTTCTGCATTTTTAGAAAAAAGAAAGCCTAATTTTTAAAAAATTCAGAAAAAAGTAAGAAGCTAATTTTAAAAATTTTAAAATGAATCACAATAAATTTGACTTAGCCTATCTTAAAATGGCTAAAGAATGGGCAAAACTTTCTTACTGCGAAAGAAAAAAAGTAGGAGCACTCATTGTAAAAGACAGAATGATTATTTCTGACGGATATAACGGAACTCCTTCTGGTGCAGAAAATTGTTGTGAAGACGAAGGCGGAAAAACGCATTGGTACGTGCTTCATGCAGAAGCAAATGCCATTTTAAAATTAGCTTCTAGTACTCAGTCTGCAAAAGGCGCTACTCTTTACCTTACACTTTCGCCGTGTAAAGAATGCAGCAAACTTATATTACAATCTGGCATCAAAAGACTAGTCTATATAGACCAATACTCAGATACAGAAGGATTAGAATTTTTAGAAAATGCTCAAGTAGAAGTTCTTCAAATTAAAGAAGAAAACTTAAAATAAAAAACTAGCATGATATTTGCACCTCAAAAACACACTTAAAAACACAATAAAAACAAAATAAAAACAAAAAAACACAAATGACCTGGAATGAAACGATTGAGAATTTTTCACATTTTCTCAAATTCGAGAGGAATTTCTCTGACAATACTTTAGATGCATACATACGAGATGTGAAGAAACTAAAAGCTTTCTCAGAGGAAAAACTAGATAACACTACTCCCGACAAAATAACTTTTGAAAACTTACAAGAATTTCTCCTTTATCTTACCAAAGAAAAAATAAGCGAAAGAACTCAAGCAAGAGGAATATCTTCTATTAAATCTTTTTTTAAATATCTTATCGAAGAAGAAATTAGAGAAGACAATCCTTCCACACTTCTTGAAGGTCCAAAATTAGGCTTATATTTACCTGATACGCTAAGCTTCGAAGATGTAGAAAAAATCATTAAAGCCATCGATTTAAGCACTGATTTAGGCGTGAGAAATCACTGCATCATAGAAGTATTGTATGGTTGCGGTCTTAGAGTTTCTGAATTAATAGAACTTAAAATTTCTGATGTTAATTTCAAAGAAAACTTTATAAAAGTAGAGGGAAAAGGAAAAAAAGTAAGATACGTTCCGCTTGCTAATTACACTGCAAATCTTATTTTGAACTACATCAATAATGTAAGAGCAAACAATAAAATTGGCAAAAAATATGAAGACCACATTTTCCTTAACAGCAGAGGTTCTTCCATGTCTAGAGTGATTGTATTCATCATTATCAAAGAATTGGTAGAAAAGGCGGGAATCAGAAAAAGTATTTCTCCACATACTTTCCGTCATTCTTTTGCTACTCATCTTTTGCAAAACGGTGTAGATTTAAGGTTTATCCAAGAAATGCTAGGACATTCTAGCATTACCACCACAGAAATTTACACCCATTTAAAAACCGAAGAATTGCATGATGTAATTCTGAAATACCACCCAAGAAACAAATGAAACATTTAAAATATTGCCCAAAATGCGGACAAGAAACGCTGATTTTTGATGGAGAAAAGAAATTTTCTTGTTCACAATGTGATTTTGTGATGTATCATAATTGCGCCGCCGCAGTTGCAGTATTAATTAGATTCGAAGACGAATTATTACTAACCAAGAGAAATCAAAATCCTAAAATCGGGAAACTAGATTTAGCGGGCGGTTTTACAGACCCAAAAGAAAGCGCCGAAGAAACTTGCTCAAGAGAATTAAAAGAAGAATTGGGGATAGAAATAGACCTCAAAAATTTAAAATTCGTAGGAAGTCTGCCCAATGTTTATCATTACAAAGAAGTAGACTATAATACTTTGGACTTATTCTTTGAATATCGAGTGGAGGAAAAAATAGCAATCAAAAAACTAGAAGCTCACGAAATTTCAGAAACCATTTGGGTGAAAATTTCTGAACTCAATCTTGAAGAAATCGCTTTCGATTCGCAGAGAAAATTTTTAGAAAATTATCAATAAAAAAAGCTCCGAAAAGGAGCTTTTTTAGTTTTTAATATTGACCAGATTTTTGTAATCCTTTAAAATAATCAATCAATATTTTTCTTTGAGTATCAGTAAGATTAGCTTCTGGATGCATCGGAATATAACCTTTAAATGGCATTTCTTTACGCTCTATCGTTTCAATGATTTCATCTAAAATGTGGTCTTTTTGGTCTTTGTTATACATCATCCATTCAGAGAAATTTACATTTTCTTTGCCTTCATTTACGTGATGCTTAATCGACCAAGAAATAGGAGCAATGTAAGCATAACTAGGATATTTCACCTCGTTGCTATGGCAATCGTAACACGCATTTTTCAGCATTTCGGTTACATCTTTCGGAGTTTTGAGCACCTCTACAAAATTCTGTTTCGGGTCTACTGGTTTATTGGTTCTGTCGATAGGAATAAGTTGTATTAAAACCAAGAAAACAACGATTCCGATGAGTACTTTTTTCATTTGAATATATTTATGAGTTCAAAATATTCTAAAATTCTACTTTTAACGATTGGTAAGTTCCCAATCTTCCTTAATTTCCCAGAGTGGTCTTACATTAATTTCTTTTTCAAAAATGTAGACGTCTTCAGCAGCGATATTTTGCGCAAAATCTGCTTCGTCCCAGAATCCATTTCCATTATTGTCTACTCTAATTCTGGCAATATAAGTCGCTGGTTTCAAATTTTTAAAGGAAACTTCTGAGGCATTGGTGAACTGAGAATATAATATTTCACCTTTTTCATTGGTCAATTCTACCCAAAATTTAGCCGTAGGTTTATTTTTAATCACAGCCGTAAAAGAACCATAATTTTCTGGTTTATCAATCTCAAATTGAAATTGGAACGACTTATCGTTACTGCTGTAATAAGAAGAAACGGTTTCTTTTGGTATCGTTAAAACATACTTTTTCGTCGGTTTAAAACTAGAATTCACTAGAATTTTAAAAGGATTTTTCTCTGAAATTTTCGCAGTGAAATCTTGTGCAATGCTATCGCTTTCCAATTTCCAAGAAGAAGTGTTGAGATTTTCTATGGGCAACGATGTATTAATGACAAAATTATTTTCTGGGGCGATTAAATTCCCGGCTTCATTAGAGAGTTTAAACTCATCTTTCACTGCTTTATAACTCACGGAAATGGTATCGCTAATCGTAGGCGTGAAATAACTTAATTTCAATTGTTTAGAAACAGTTCCACCCAAATTACTCTTCTCTGCATCAAACCAAATATTCACAGAATCCGAACGTTTTGCATGCGTTACTTTAAAATCTTTCAGTTCTTCTGAAAGCGATTTTACTTCCACCGTTTCCGGATTTCCTTCAAAAGTCATCAATAAACCACCATTAATAGCTTTACTTTCTTTGTATTTTACCATTTTTTTAGAAGGGTAAAGTTTCAATTTGAGACCTCTTACACTTGTGCTGTCTAAGGTAATTTTTTCTTTCAAAAAAGAAACTTTTTCTTTTCCTGCATCGTAAACAGAATTTTGATTTTCGTCATCAAAAGCTATAATTACAAATTCCCCTTTTGGTAAAAAATTGAGTTCAAAATAATTTTCTTCGTCTACTTTGGTAATATAATCGGGTTTCTGTTTGTAGTCTAGATTTTCGCCTGCTTTATAGAGACCTACTACCATTTTATTGTCTTTTGCCGTTTGATTTTCTTTGATGAGCGTCATGGCATCTTTCACGGTTCCACTCACGAAAAGGTCATCTATTTTATCTCCTGTAGAAAACGCAAAATTAAAGTAAGGCAAAGGATTAGACTCGTTATTGTCTACAATGGCATTTCCAAAATTAAAATTATAGGTAGTATTGGCTTGAAGCGTATCTTCCCACTGTATCAAAACATATTTATTAGCCAGATTAGAAGGAATGACTTTTTTAATTTTCTTAATCGGTGGCGATACATTGAAATTTTTATTAAAATCTTTCAGCATTACATATTCATCAAAATCCAGCCTCAATTCCTTTACCGTTCTAGAAACATTTAATCGAGTAGTATCAATATTAGAGCCTAAAAATTTAGGAGCCAAAGAATCTCTAGTACCGCCATTTGGTGCGCCAACTCTAGCACACGAAAAAAGCAACAGATTAAGCAGAAGGAGAAAAATTATTTTTTTCATTGATGAAATTTGAGCAAAATTAAGAATACCTTTTCTATTGAGAAAATAAGTTGTGAAAGTTTATGATATATTAGGCTAAAACCCCAACGTTTCGGTTCAGAAATTATAAATAATAGGTTCACAACTCATCTATTGCGGTTCTTAAGTATAAAATATACGTGGCTCAACTCATCATTTTCGGTTGTTAAGCATAAATTTGGGGTTCGAGACCCCAAATTTCAGGTTACATAACCCTATCAGATTACTACAGAACCTCTACATAACACTTCTGAACGTATCTAAACTAGTAATTTAAAGGTTAAGATGAGTTAAAAATATATCCGAAGGAATAAAAAATATCCTGCAGTAGTATTTGCAGGATATTTTTATGTTTTCTATTATTCTGTAGGTGGCGTTTCTGTGGTCTTAGAAGTTTTACCAAAGAATTGTTTGGTTTCATTCAGCTTAGTTTCGAAACCTGGGGAAGCTGTACCTGCCTTATAATTGGTATAGGCATAATCTGTAAGTGCAGCTTGGTAATTGTCATAATCGTGAAGAATTTTTGCGTTTTTAAGTTTAGTAGATAAGCTGTCTAAACGGGTAATAAATGCTTCTAGATTTTTTCTGCTGTTATAATCATTCTCAAATTCTTCCCAATCTACATCAGAAGATGATAAGGTAGGTTGACTCTTGTGAAAATCATAAACCTTGTTTACGAAAAGTTTGTTTTGCTCATTGATGCTCCCATACTTTTGGCGGTCTTCTGCATTTAGGTTTACATTAATGATTTGTAGTGCTGTTTCTAAGTCAGTAAGTGCATTCTGCGCATCTGTAATTTGCTGAGCGGTAAGATGCGTGTTGTTTAAATTAGTAATTCCCATATTGTTTAATTTTTTTTAAATGGTTTTAGTTTTTGGAAGTTTTAAGAATTAAAATACATGATCATAATGTAAACTAATCCTTATCTCAAAAATAATAAAAAAACAATTAAAATGATTATTTTCATTTAAAAAATACTCAAAAAAAGTAATTATGTTAAAAAAATGATTTTTTATGTGAAATTCACGTATTTTTTATGAAAAGACAGTGATTTTTTTCAAATAACGAGCTCTGAAATGAGAAAGTAATAGTAGATTCTTCTAATTTTACAGGAACTAAATAACCCGAACTCATGACTCTAAAAATTTTATTACTCTTTGAGACGCTTCCCGAATAATTTTATGATTTGGAATTATTCGGGGAGTCTACATTTTTACAAATCATTTCAAAAACAAAATAATCATATCAATAAAACAATCTTAAATGAAAAAAATAACAATTATTTTTAGTGTTATTTTTATTATTGCAATTTCAGTGTTATCTTGTCGAAACGAAGATGTGTATAACTCTGTGGAGCAAAATAAAGAATATGCTTCTAAATCTCTTTGGCAAGAAGATCAAGTGTATATTAAAAATATAAATAAAGTATATGACAATAATGCAAATATTGAATACATATATAAAACCTACGGAACGGTAGCTTGGGAGTATGCAATGAGTATGGGGCGATTTAATGAATCATATCTTATAGTTCCAGTTACTAAAAACCATAAAGTATTATACACATTAGAAGTTTATAGGAAAGGCAGCAAAGTGTTTTTTTATTTTTCTAATAAAGATAATGAAGCAAAAAATTTTTTTGAAGCTATTATTTTTAATAATCCAAATAAAATTAAGGTAAATAGTAATAATGCCAAAGTTACTTCTCGTTCACTTTCCTGTAGAACTATAACACTAATAGTAGGATCTTACGAAGGAGTAGGTGGAGAGCAATACCCTATAGAAAAAAGAGAAACAATATGCAAGTTTGTAGATGAAGAGCTTGTGACCCCAAGTGACTGTCTAGACCCTTCTGGGGATTGTAGCAGTGGGGGAGGTAGCGGTGGGGGCTATAATTATCCTAATCAAAATACTGATCCTTGCGCAACCGCAAAAATAGGCGTTAATAATGCAAACACAACCCTCTCTGATGCAAGAATAAAAACAGATTTTACAGATAAGATGAAAAACATAGCAGCCTCTTCTACCAATTCTGAAACAGGGATGACTATAGGAAAAGACAGTAATGGAAATATTAAAGTAACTGAACCTATTACCGTTACCGGCACTGCTGGGCAAGTACCAGCTGCACCTGCAGGTTATAATGCTATTGCAGATGGGCATAATCATAATTATTCTAACCCGCCCTCTCCTGGAGATCTGTGGACAATGATGGAGAATTTAGTGAATAACCCGTATTTTGAAACTAGATATATTTTTGGGCAAGACGGTTCTATATATGCCCTTACGGTAAATGATAGGCAAGCTGCTATAGATTTCTTAGCTGCATACCCTAGAAGCCAATACCTAAAACCTAATTCGGGAGATTTTATTCAGAGTGGTGCATTATTTGATGATTTTGATAACGCAAAAGAAAGATTAATGAACTATACTCCTTTTATGTCTCAAATTGATGCTACAAAAAATGCAATGGCATACATTATGGATAAATATGGGATGGGAATTTCATTAAGCAAAAGCAATGGCACAAAATTAGAAGCTGTAAATGCACAGCAAAACCCAGACGGAATATATTCTACCTCTACTTGTAACTAAAATTTTAAAATTATGAAAACAAAAATATTTTTATTAAGCATATTACTATTTGCTTTTTCTTGCAAATCTCAAATTAATACCTATAGCGAAAAAACCTTAAAAAAACAAAGCGAGAAAATAACCAATTTTCAGCAGCAAAGAAGAACAGCTAAAATATCAAAAATAACCATAGGAGATGTCGTAAGCAAATTAGAGGTACCCATTATTTCTTTTAGTTTTGATAATGAATCTTGGGAAAGTGACAAGGCGAATTTAATAATGTTAAACTTTTATACACAAAGAGAGTTTGTTTATAAAATGGACAATAAAATTAATTTACATAAGATATATATTTATATAAAAAATCCAGTAAAAAGTGATGTGGTATTGCAATTAATTAGAAGAAACCAAGGTAAATGGACCAAAGAAGTAAATGATTATTTTAAAGATATGGAGGTAGAAAGTGTAAAAGCAAACTAAAACATCCAAAAGAAGCCAACTCTTCGAGGTTGGCTTTTTACTCTATGCAAGTTTACACATCAATGGCGTACATTATGGATAAGTATGGAATGGGTATATACCTCAGCAAAAGTAATGGCACAAAATTAGAAGCTGTAAATGCACAGCAAAATCCAGACGGAACTTATTCTACCTCTACTTGTAACTAAAATTTTAACATTATGAAAACAAAAATATTTTTATTAAGCATATTACTATTTGCTTTTTCTTGTAAATCTCAAATTAATACCTATAGCGAAGAAACCTTAAAAAAACAAAGTGAAAAAATAACCAATTTTCAGCAGCAAAAAAAAATATCAAAAACACAAAAAATTACTATAGAAGATATTGTTAGTAAATTAGATGTACCCATTATTTCATTCAGCTTTGAAACTGAGTCCTGGGAAAGCAACAATGTTAATTTAATAAAATTAAAATTTTTTACAGATAAAGAATTCTATTATAAAAATAATAATAACTTGAAATTATATTATATATATATATATTTAAAAAATCCGGTAAAAAGCGAAGTGGTATTGCAACTAATTAGAAAAAACCAAGGAAAATGGACAAAAGAAGTAAATGATTATTTTAAAGATATGGAGGTAGAAAGTGTAAAAGCAAACTAAAACATCCAAAAGAAGCCAACTTTTCGAGGTTGGCTTTTTACTCTATGCAAGTTTACACAGCAATAGTATACATTATCGACAAATATGGAATGGGTATATCTCTTAGCAAAAGCAATGGCACCAAACTAGAAACTGTAAATGCGCAGCAAAACCCAGACGGAACATATTCCACATCAACTTGTAATTAAAATTTTAAAATGAAAAACAAAATTATTTTATTTGTATTAGCGTTATTTTTAATACAGAATTGTTCAGCACAATTCAATGATTATAAAAAGAAATATAATGAATTATTACCTGCATTGCAGAAAAGCGCTAATAATAAAAAACTTTATTATGGAAAAGAATTTTCTGAGTTTTATCAGAATTTTACAGTAAAAGATAAAATAGTGTCCTTTGGTTATGACGGTAAATATGCTAATAGTAGGAAACTCTATATTTTGCGGTTATATTTTTCAAGAATAGAAGAAAGAGGTCCTCTAATTGACAATAAGCTCCCAATTCCTATGCTTAATATTACGTTTCAAGATCAGATACCAGATGAGATAATACCCTTGACAAGGAAGTATGAAGGAATATGGAATGAAGATATGGTAAAATTCTTTTCTAAGCTTAAAATTGAAAAGATTGAATACTATGGAATAAATGGATGGGATAATAAGGATAGAAGAGCTAGATAAATTAGAAAAAATATTTTCAGCAATAAAAGAATTCTAAAAGCTCCTCAATATTGTAGACTGCACCCAAAAGTTTAGACAAAATTAAACAATATTTTCAAAGGAAAGAGTTCGGTACTGTACCGGACTCTTTCCTTTGAGATTGAGTCTTATTCTATCATTGTTGTAATAGTGAATGTACTTCACTATTTCCATCTTAAGTTCCTGAATGGAACCAAACTTTCTGGCATAAAACATTTCTGATTTTATCGTTCCAAAAAAGTTTTCTATCACCGCATTGTCCAAACAGTTTCCTTTTCGGGACATACTTTGAATAATACCTTTTTCTTTTAACAAGTTTTGGTAATGTTTCATTTGATATTGCCAACCTTGATCAGAATGTAGAATGATGTTTTGTGTAGATTTTACTTTTCTGAATGATTTCTTTAGCATTCTGATGATTTGGCTAAACACAGGTCTTTCAGATAAGTCAAAACTGACAATTTCACCATTAAATAAATCGATGATTGGAGATAGATAAAGTTTATTACCCGATACATTAAACTCTGTAACATCGGTTGCCCATTTCTGATTAGGAGTGTCCGATTTGAAATTCCTCTGTAGAACATTGGGCGCAATTTTCCCTTGCTCTCCCTTGTAAGATTTATATTTCTTCACTCGGATAATACTCTTTAAACCTAATATTTTCATAAGTCGTAAAACAGTTTTGTGATTAATCAAAATTCCTTTTTCTTTCAAAAGCAAAGTAATTCTTCTATAGCCCAACCTTCCTTTGTGACGATGATAAATCTGCTTAATCATTTCTTTTATTTCCGCATATTTATCTTTCATTTGAAAGCGTTTTTGATAGTAATAAAAACTGCTTCTTGCCATCGATGTACAATGCAGTAGTACTGCTAAATCAAAGTCCTGCCTTAACTCTTCGATGGCTTTGGATTTTTCCTTTCCTGAATTAAGGCGTCTAACTTTTTTAAAATGGCGTTCTCGGCTTCTAAACCCAAATTCCGCAATAGAAAAAAAAGAGTATTTTAGTATTCTAATATCCAACTGCGTAGCAGTAGAAAAAAATAAGCGATGAAATTCGAGCTATCCTTTACCAATAAAGAGATTACGCCTTGGGGAGGCATGGTGTTTTTAAAGCAAATGTTGGACAAAATCGGCTTTAGAGAGCAAATTGAAAAATGCGAATCTTTACCTGTGTCACTTTCCAATAATTCTTATAAAAAAGAAGTTTTGCTTGAATCTTTTATTACGAGTATTTGGTGTGGTGCCAATCGTTTTTTGCACACAGAAATTACCCGTGCAGATAAGGCTCTTGGGGAAATATTTGACTGGCGAAAGACCCCTGCTCAGGACGCATATAAACGCTATTTTGGCAAGTTTACACAACACATCAACCAGCAAGTTGGGCATTATTTTTTCAGTTGGTTTTTTCAGAATTTGAACCTCAATTATTTTACGTTAGACATTGATTCATCTGTAATTACTCGATACGGAGAGCAAGAGGGAGCAAAAAAAGGCTACAATCCTAAGAAAAAAGGAAGAAACAGCCATCATCCTATCATTGCATTTGTGAACGATGTAAAGATGGTCGCTAATTTTTGGCTCAGGAGCGGCAATACTTCTTCGGCAAATAATTTTGTAGGATTTTTAGAAGAAACACTCTTAAATTTTGGGGATAAGAAAGTAGGATTAGTTCGTTTGGATAGTGGTTTTTTCCAGAAAGACATTATGGATTATCTTGAATTAAAAACACTCCAATACATCATCGCTGCAAAATTTACTCACCCCATTCAACACTTGATAGACCAGCAAGATTTTTGGATAAAAGTTGATGAGGGCATCGAAATTTGCGACAAATATTATCAAGCAAAAAACTGGGAAAAGCCAAGAAGGATAGTCATTGTAAGGCAAAAAATAGCACAACGGCCGAATGCGGCAGGCCGAATATTAAGCCTGTTTCCGGAAGATGAAATCCATAGAAATTATCGCTATTCAGCCTATATTACCAACCAAGAACAATCGGCAACAGATGTTTGGAGAACGTACCGAAACAGAGGCGATGCAGAGAATCGAATCAAGGAATTAAAGGCAGATTTTGGAGCCGAAAGTTTTAACCTTAAAGGCTTTTTCCCTACAGAAGCTGCACTTATATTTTCGATGATTGCTTATAATCTGATGTCAATTTTCAGACTGTTTGTTCTTCAGGAAAAAACGCAGAAAACATTATCTACACTACGATATAGAACCTTTGCTATTGGAGCTTATTTTGAAAAAGTAGGTGACACACTCAAACTGAAGATTGCACTCACCAAAAAACGCAGAAAATGGTTCGTCGGAATTTGGGATTACCCCATAGACTTATCTCAAAAAATTTCAACTGCGTGATTTGGGCTAAATAATAAATCCTCTCCAACAGTTCTTCCTCCCTTGTTAAGGGTTTGCCTGTTTTCTTTTTTTTTCGCGTGTAATTACTCATGGTTTTAGGTCTTCCTCTGGGTATGTTTTCTAAACCTAAAATACCATTTTTTTTGTAATTACGCTGCCAACTAAGAATACTGGACTCCGCAGGAATATTAAACCTTCTCGACGCTTCTTTTAAACTTAAATTCTCTTTCTCAATTACTGATAAAATCTTTAATTTAAAATCTTTTGTGTAATGCGTATTGGAAAGCCGAACAAGTCCTGAAACTCCATAAAGTTCATAAAATTTTATCCATTTACGAACCAAGGAACCACAAACTCCAATGCGTTTTCCTAAATCGTCTGTTCCAATATCCCCTTTGTGATATCTCTTTATAGCTTTTAATTTAAAGTCTAATGAATATTTACTTTTCCCCATAAAAAATGCCCCTAAAAAGTGTCTAACTTTTTGGGGGCAGTCCATTGTTGAGGAGTTTTAATTATTCGGTAGATTCTGCCGCAGCATCGTGATTCTCTTTTGTAGTATCTATTTCCTTGTTCATGAGTTTATTCAATTTTTCTCTTTCTAAAGGAAAATCTTCAAACAATGAAGAAAGTGTGAGCGCAGAATACACTCTTCTAGAAAATTTGTTTCCAAGAGCAATAATCGTGACTTTAGATTTTTGTAAATGAACAAAAGCGGTATTGCTTCCGTGCCACCAACCATTATGAAACGTAAGTTTTTCTCCGTTGTCAAAAACTTTCATTCTAAAACCAATTCCATAATTGTTTACGCCTCTTCTTTCATTACTGTAAGGTGTAAAAATAGAATCTTTAAGACTTTTTCTCAAGAAATTTTCAGCGTACATCGCTTTTGAAAACTTAAATAAATCTCTTGGCGTGGTGTAGCAGTTTTTGTCCCCATAAATCCCATCTAATTTATCTGTAGGATACAATCTGCTTCCTTGATAGTAAAAAGATTGAGCAGCTCGCAGTGAATCTTTTTGCTGAAAAATATATGTATGTTCCATTCCTAATGGTTTGAAAACGATTTTCTGCATCGCCAAAGGAAAAGGATGTGCAGTAACTTTTTCTACAATCAGTGCAAGAAGCGCATAATTGGTATTACAATACATAAAGCCAGTGTTGGTATTTCTTGCCAAATCTGGTTTATGCTGAATAAGTAAATCGAGAACTTCTTGGTTGGTGAAATATTTATTTTTGGGTTTAAGTCCTAATTTTTCGATGAAATATTCGTATTTCGGTAATCCACTTCTATGATTAAGCAAGTGAATCACTTCTACTTCTTTGTAAGGAAATTTCGGAAAATAATGGGTGACTTTATCGTGAAGATTTATTTTTCTAGCTTCTACCAATTTAAGAACTGCCATCGCAGTAAGCGATTTAGAAATAGAAGCTATATGAAGCGGAACATCTTTATTGATGGGAACTTGATTGTTTTCTTTGGCAAAACCTCTATAGCTTTCGAATAGAATTTTATCGCCTTTTGCTACGAGGAAACCTCCACTTAAATTCCCTTTTTCCCAAACTTTATCATAGTATTGCTGAATGGCATTAACCACATTTTGTTTATCTTGAAGCTGAGAATCTTCTGCAGTAAAGACATTTTCTACATCTACGTTTCCGTAATTAGGCAAACCATTTTCATTCTCTTGCTGAAAAAAATTAAATTCTTTTTTACAAGAAACCAAAGTCAATAAAAGGATAAGAATTACTACAATTTTCTGCTTCATCTTCTGATTAATTATTTAGGCGGGGCAATTTAACATTTTTTTGAAGCAGTGTTTTATGATTGCGGTAATATTAAGATTTTTTTAACAGAATTGCTGTACGATTTTATCTACGATAAATTGCGCCAGTTTTTCCTTGCTTTGATGCGTCCAACCTGCAATGTGCGGTGTAACAATAACTTGATTTGATTCCAAAAGAAATTGCAAATCTTCTTTGTTTCTTGTGCTGAGCGAAGTCGAAGTATCTAGGTTTTCGAAGGAAGATTTTTCGTATTCTAAAACATCTAATGCTGCTGCTTTTACTTTGCCGGATTTCAGCGCATCTACCAAAGCAGAAGTTTTCACATTTTTTCCTCTTGCCGTATTGACCAAATAGAAATTTTTCTTCATTTTCGAGATGAAATTTTCATCAACTAAATATTCCGTTGAAGCATCTAAAGGAATATGCAAACTAAGAATATCTGCGCGTTCCTGTAATTCTTCTAAGGAAACTTGCTTAGCAAATTCATCTTCTAAATTTGGCAAAATATCATAGAAAATAACTTCCACTCCAAAACCAGAAAGTCTTTTTGCAGTAGCTTTCCCCATGTTTCCGTAGCCAATAATTCCAAAGGTTTTTCCTAACAATTCATCACCTCTATTTTCCTCACGTTTCCAGATTCCGTTTTTCACCTCTTCTGAAGCGATAAAAAGTCTATTCATCAGAATAAGCAACATCCCAACAACATGTTCCGCAACTGAATCTCTGTTTCCTTCTGGAGAATTAATCAAAGAAATTCCTAGATTTTTGGCAGTTTCTAGGTCTATATTCTCCATTCCTGCTCCTACTCTCGCAATGAATTTGAGATTTCGAGCATTTTGTAGAAAATTTTTATCGAGAGGAATTCTGCTCCTGATGATAATTCCATCATATTGATTGATTTTCTGCAAAACCTCATCATAAGACGAAGTAAAATCTTCTTCCAAAACAAAACCTTTTGTTAGAAGTTGCTCGGTAATTAATGGATGATTGCTATCGAGAAGGAGAATTTTCATTTTTTTGAAATGGTAAAATTGTTGTTTTGTAAACCGTAAAATCGCTTAATGCCAAATTCTTAAAATATTTAAAACTTCAGTTTTACAACTTAACGACTCTGCGACTTTACAATAAATAGTCTAACCAAATAACTTTTTAAGCTCTATAGAATCTTGAGCTTTCATTTTTCCCGAAAGAATTAGAGAAAGTTCTTTTCTACGAAGTGCTGCATCAAATCTTGCTTTTTCAACATCAGATTGCGGAATAAGCTCAGGAATAGGAATTGGATGGTTATTTTTATCTACTGCTACGAAAGTATAAATTCCTTCGTTGGTATGAATTTTTTCTTTGGTGATTGGGTTATCTAACCACACATCGCAATAAATTTCCATAGACGTAGAAAAAGCTCTAGAAACTTTGGCTTCTACCACTACCACACCACCTTCTGGAATAGGATATTTAAACGAAACATGATTGACAGAAGCGGTAACAACGGTAGATTCACTATGTCTTTGCGCAGCAATAGCAGCCGCTCTATCCATTCTAGAAAGAAGTTCACCACCAAACATATTTCCTAATGCATTGGTTTCATTGGGAAGCACAATATTGGTCATAATAGTCCTGGTTTCTGCAGGAGTTTTCGCATTTTTTTCCATAGAAATTATTTAGAAATTCTTAATGAATCTGTTTTTGAAGTTTGTAATGAATCTTTTGGTACAATAGGATTTACCTTTGGCTTTTCGGGAATTCTATGGGTAGAAGTTTTCACCGTAACTTCATCAAAAGATTTTTTCCCAAAAATTTGGTCTTGATAATTAATCGCCAAATAAATGATGGCTCCTACTGGTAAAATGAATAGGAAAATCCAAAGAATAGAGTTATTAAAAACGTATTGATTGTCTGATTCTGTTAAGTTTTCAGAGTTTTCACTGTTTTGAATTTGCTCTAAACTGATTTCTTCGAGGCCAAAAAATTTAGGCGTATTGGTATATTTTTTTTGGTCTAAAAGTTTTATTACATTTTCCTCTAGTGAAAATTCACCTATTTCGTCTATCGTAATTTTTTGTTCTGCAGACAATGTTCCCAGCCAAGAAGAAACTTCTTCTTTGATTAGAGACTGCACTACAAATAAATTTTCGCCTGTTTTCTCAACAATATATTTAGAAAAATCTGCATTGAAAACATTTTTATTTTCTACGAAAGAAATTTCATAAGTGGGTGGCAAGATTTTAGAGGATTGCTCATCTAAAGTAGCCGATTTTTTCTTGAGGGTAAAAACGCCAAAACCAGGAAGTTCTGCACTTCCTTTTTCTTGCAAATAATTGTATAGATGTAATCCTAAATTCATTTGGCACAAATTTAATATTTTTTGTTGAGTTGAGTTACAAAAAAAGGTTGCTAAAAAGCAACCTTGTATAAAAACATTTTTTCTTTTGATTAATAGGCGAATTTAATTACCTCATCATTAAGTTTAAGAAAATAATTTCCTTTTTTTGGAAGATTTAGTTCTATACCATTGCTAGAAGCTTTTGTAGTAATGGTTTTAATGATTCTTCCAGAGAAATCTACTACTTGTACACTTAGGTTTCCTTGTTTATTGGTATACAATTTCCCTTCAGATACGAATGATTTTGATTTCTTAACAGTTTCGCCAGTTGCTAAAGTACTGACTGTAAATGCATATTCTCCTGTTAAACGGTCAAAAGTCACATCATAGGTTCCTGGAGTTGTAGGAATATTATTATTACTATTTAAAGCACCTGTTCCTGAAGGGAAGGTTGTGCCACCCCAACTCGTTACCCAAGCATTATTTACTCTAAACTTAACTCCTCCTGCAACAAGTTGCAATCCAGATTTAGTAAAAGTTTTACCTCCGTCTGTAGAAGTAAGAGCCACATCTGTTGTCCAATTACCACCAGAAATACCATTTCCAATTAAAGTAACAGGAGCTACTTGAAATGAATAAGCAAGAGTATTTTTGTTAAAGGTTATATTGTAATATCCTGATGTCAAAGGAATATCACCTCCATTTTCTACAGCAGTACCAGAAGGGAAAGTAGTTCCTCCCCATGTTGTAATTGGAGCATTTGACCTATAAAACTTAACATTAGCAGCATTGAAATAAAAATCAGTTTTAGAATAAGTAATACCGTCTGGTGTAGAAAGAGATTCACCTGGAGTTGCATTGCTATTAAACCCTCCATAGAAACTAATATTATCAGAAACAATAGTTGATGCGAAATTATAGGCACCTGTTGTTCTATTAAAAGTGATATTGTATGTCCCTGGAGTAACTGGTATATTTCCTCCATTTTGAGTACCTGTTCCACTAGGAAAAGCGTTTGCCCCCCAGCTCGGAGTCCAACCGCCATTTTGTCTAAACTTCACTCCTCCATTTGCAGTAAAAGTATGAGTAAGAGTATAATGTACATTATCTGTAGTAGCCATAACTACATCACCTGACCACGAATTAAAGTCACCAATCAGACCAATTGATTGTGAACTAAATAGGCCAAAAACAACGGAAAACAAGAAAGAAAATAAAAGTTTTTTCATAATATTTTTTTTTTAGGATTAATAACTCAAAATTAACAAAAATTTTTAATAAAAAAATTTTTTTTCAAAAAAAATCAAAATTCATTGATTTTCAATTAATTACCAACCTGAAATAATTTTTATTTTCTCATTTATAAGACAATACAAATTGCTGATTAACAGTATTTTAAACAAAATTGAGAAAAATCAGGGAATTCACTAAAAATCACTAATTTATCCTAAAATTAAGCCCTAGCATAAAATTTCTGCCAGCTTGTGCATAATAATATGGCCCTCCATATACAAATCCATTATTTACATATTTTTTATTAAAAATATTGTTTAATAAAAACTGCAAACTCATTTCTTGCTTAGCAATTCTAAATTCATATTGAGCATTGAAATCCGTTAAAAAGTAATCTTTTAGCTGCAATTCTTTTGTTTCAGTATTGTCTAGATATTGTTTTCCTATGTATTGATTATTAAGATTTAACTGTAAATTTTTAATAGGCTTATACTGAATTACTGCATTGGCAATAATATTAGGAGAGAAAGAAATGTCGGTATTGCCCAGATTGGTCACGGTAGAATTTTCTTCAATTTTGAAATCTACATTTTTATTCTGACTCAAAGTAATATTTCCTAATAGGTTCAGTTTTTCTGAAACTTTAGCCAAAGTTCCCAATTCTAAACCTAATCTGTAAGATTTTCCAGAATTAATTTTAATGAATTCTCCCACCATATTGATTTCTCCACTCAGAACCAATTGATTCACATAATTCATGTAATAAGCGTTTGCGGTGAAAGTAACATTACCAAAAGTTTTTTCTAAACCGAGCTCAAAATCATGTAATTTCTCTGGCTTTGTATTAGGATTGGCAAATAAATCATCACGGTTGGGCTCTCTGTGAGCATGAGCATAAGAGAAAAATAATTTCCCGTTTTCAATTTGATAATTCACCCCAAATTTTGGATTAAAAAACGTCCATTTCTGACTTAAATCTGCTCCTTCTTCTGCATTTTCATCTAAAATATATGTTTTATAGTCAATGTTTCTAAGTTGTAAATCTCCAAAAAATTCAAGTTTTTCAACTTTGTAAATGGCTTTCGCAAAACCTGAAACTTCATTTTTCAAAGCATTATTTCTGTAATATTCATGCTCGTAAATATTGGTGTAAGTAACTCCAGAAACATTACCATAATGTCTCCCAAAATATTGATTGACAGCAACTCCAAAGTTCAAATTCAGATTTTCAAAATTTCCATAAAGATTAGAAACCACACCATAAAAATCATTGTCTAACCATTTTTTTCTAATGAAATCTGTTCTGGTAATGGTATTTCCGTTTTCTACGATATTGGGCAAATCATATTTAGAAAATTTAGCATCTTGCTTATAATTTTCATAGTAACCTTCTCCGTGAGTAAGATGAAAAGTGGTTTCTAGATTCCAAATTTTACCGAGTTTTTGTTCCCAAAGTAAATGATAATGGTTTTGTCTGTAATTATCGGTTTCATTATCATAAAACCCAATAATATTTTCCCAATTAGCATCATAAATCGCACCCGAATAATTGAATTTCGGATTAGCTTCATAGGTAGCTTTATCAATTCCATTCCACGCTTGATACGTTTTTTCTTTTCCACCGAAAGTTAAAAATCTCAGTTTCGTATTTCCTTTTTCGAAGAGCGCATTGATATTGTAAGAATTGAGTTTAGAAAAAGCTCTATCAATATAACCATCTGAATTAATGATAGAATACCTTGCCGAAACCGACAGTAAATTGTTCAAAAACTTTCCTGTTCCTGCTTCAAAGGAATGTTTAAAGGTGTTAAAACTTCCTGCGCTTTGATTGGTCAAAAAATAAGGTTTCTCCTCTGGATTTTTGGTCAAAATATTCACACTTGCTCCGAAACTTGCTGTTCCATTGCTAGAAGTTCCTACTCCTCTTTGGATGACAATCTGCGATGCCGAACTTGCCATGTCTGGAATATTCACAAAAAAAGTCCCTTGACTTTCCGAATCGTTATACGGAACACCATTCAGCATTACATTAATACTTGTTCCAGCGCTTCCTCTAATCCTAAAACCAGTGTAACCCACTCCGTTTCCAGCATCGGAAGTTGCAACTACAGACATTTGATTTTTGAGCAAAATAGGCAAATCCTGACCTAGATTTTTAGCTCCTAAATCTTTTTGTACGTTAATAATTTCTTTGGAAACCGGCAGCCTTTTCGTAAAGCTAACCTCTTGAATTTCTTTTACTTGCGCTGTATCTATTTGCGCAGAAAGAACAGAGCTCATTCCTAGCCCTAAAATAATAAATCCTTTCATTCTGATGTTGTAAAAAATTAAACAAATCGAATAAAAGGATGCCACGTGTGAAAAATACATCAAAGACGTTTCCATAAACAGCATTACCTGTTCTATGTTCTTTGGGTATAATCTCAGCTTTTTACAGCACCCCTTTTTCTTGAGTGCAAATGTATAAAATTTTTATAAATTTCTAAAAATCCCGAAAAGAATTATGAAAATGAACAAAATTAGTATTGTTTTCTTGCCGATGAGAAACTGTCTTAGTTTAGCGAATTTTTCTTGAAAAAAACTAGTAAAGAAAATCAATGAAAAATAGGGAATTCCTAATAGTACAAGTGCATTTTGGTGAAACGCTTCTTTGAAGTTCAGATGTAAAATTTCGTAAAATGCTCTTTGTGAACCACAACCTGAACACTGGTAACCCGTAATCTTATAAAAAGGACAAGAAATAAAAAAATACTCTTGTTCATAAGGATTTAGAAAAAAATAATAACCTGTTAAAACCAGTATTATAACTACAAAAATCCATTTTTTTTCACCCTTGTACATAAAACAAATGTAATTCTAAACTTTATATTTTACAAGATTGATTTAAATAATATGCTTCATCTATAAAATTTTAAAAAAAGATATCCTCTGCAAATTAAATTTTCTTACTTTTGAGCATCATTATAAAAAGATTGATGATTATAAAAATTTTAACTACTAAAGTACAGTAAATCATCTAATTATTAAGTTTAAAAAGACTTCAAAAATTATGAATATTTATCAGGATTACATCCAGGAAATCGAAGAAAGAAAAGCACAGGGGCTTCACCCAAAACCTATTGACAGTGCAGAATTACTAAGCGCAATTATCGAGCAAATTAAAGATTCAGCGAATGAGCACAGAACTGATTCTCTTAACTTTTTCATCTATAATACTTTACCCGGCACAACTAGTGCAGCTGGTGTAAAAACTAAGTTTTTAAAGGAAATAATCCTTGGTGAATCTATAGTGGCAGAAATCACTCCTACTTACGCTTTTGAATTGCTATCTCACATGAAAGGAGGTCCTTCTATCGAAGTTCTTCTTGATTTGGCTTTAGGAAATGATGAAGCTACTGCAAAACAAGCCGCTGAAGTTCTTAAAACTCAGGTTTTCTTGTATGATGCTGATACAGCGCGTTTAAAAAAAGCTTATGAAACGGGAAATGTAATCGCTAAGGATATTTTGGAAAGCTATGCAAAAGCAGAGTTTTTCACTAAACTTCCAGAAGTTCCAGAAGAAATTAAAGTTGTGACTTACATCGCTGCAGAAGGTGATATTTCAACTGATTTATTATCTCCGGGTAATCAGGCTCACTCACGTTCTGACCGTGAGTTACACGGAAAATGCATGATGTCTCCTGCTCAACAGGAAGAAATAAAAGCTTTACAAGCTCAACATCCTGATGCAAGTGTAATGCTTATTGCAGAAAAAGGAACAATGGGAGTTGGTTCTTCTCGTATGTCTGGTGTGAACAACGTTGCGCTTTGGACTGGGAAACAAGCAAGTCCTTACGTACCATTCGTAAACATTGCTCCAATTGTAGCTGGAACTAATGGAATTTCTCCAATTTTCTTAACTACAGTTGATGTAACTGGAGGTATCGGAATCGACCTTCAAAACTGGGTGAAAAAAGTGGACGAAAACGGAAACCCTGTTAGAAATGAAAACGGTGATATCGTTTTAGAAGAAAAATATTCAGTTGCTACAGGAACTGTTTTGACCATCAATACCAAAGAAAAGAAATTATATAACGGAGAAACTGAATTGAAAGATATTTCAAAATCATTTACTCCTCAAAAATTAGAATTTATAAGAGCTGGTGGTTCTTATGCTATCGTTTTTGGTAAAAAAATCCAAACATTTGCTGCAAAAACTTTAGGAATTACAGCTCCTACAGTTTTCGCTCCTTCAAAAGAAATTTCTATCGAAGGACAAGGACTTACCGCTGTTGAAAAAATCTTTAACAGAAATGCAGTAGGCGTTCCAGAAGGTAAAGTTTTACACGCTGGTTCTGATGTGAGAGTTGAAGTAAATATCGTTGGTTCTCAGGACACTACAGGTTTAATGACCGCTCAAGAACTAGAATCTATGGCAGCAACGGTGATTTCTCCAATCGTAGACGGAGCGTACCAGTCAGGATGTCACACCGCTTCAGTTTGGGATAAAAAAGCACAGGCTAATATTCCTAAATTAATGAAATTTATGAACGATTTCGGGGTTATCACAGCTCGTGACCCGAAAGGTGAATATCACGCCATGACAGACGTTATTCATAAAGTTCTAAACGATATTACGGTAGACGAATGGGCAATCATCATCGGAGGTGATTCTCACACAAGAATGTCTAAAGGTGTTGCTTTCGGAGCTGACTCTGGAACGGTAGCTTTAGCTTTGGCAACAGGTGAGGCTTCAATGCCGATTCCTGAATCTGTAAAAGTGACTTTCAAAGGCGAAATGAAAAAGCACATGGATTTCCGTGATGTAGTTCATGCAACTCAGGCTCAGATGTTGAAGCAATTTGACGGAGAAAACGTTTTCCAAGGTAGAATTATTGAGGTTCATATCGGAACGCTTCCTGCCGACCAAGCATTTACCTTCACAGACTGGACTGCAGAAATGAAAGCGAAAGCTTCAATTTGTATCTCAGAAGACGATACTTTGATCGAATCATTGGAAATTGCAAAAAGCAGAATCCAGATTATGATCGATAAAGGAATGGACAATAAAAATCACGTTCTACAAGGATTAATCAACAAAGCAAATAAGAGAATTGAGGAAATCAGAACTGGTGACAAACCTGCTTTAACTCCAGATGCTAATGCTAAATATTACGCTGAAGTTGTGGTAGATTTAGATCAAATCGTTGAACCAATGATTGCAGACCCAGATGTAAACAACGAAGACGTTTCTAAAAGATATACGCACGATACCATTAGAGACCTTACTTATTATGGTGGTGAGAAAAAAGTTGACCTTGGTTTCGTGGGTTCTTGTATGGTTCACAAAGGTGACCTTAAAATTGTTTCTCAAATGTTGAGAAATCTTGAAAAACAAAATGGTAAAGTAGAATTCCAAGCACCATTGGTTGTAGCCGCTCCTACTTATAACATCATCGATGAATTAAAAGCTGAAGGGGACTGGGAATTATTAGAAAAATATTCAGGTTTTGAATTCAATGATGCAGCTCCAAAAGGCGAAGCTCGTACTCAATATGAAAATATGATGTATCTTGAGCGTCCAGGTTGTAACCTTTGTATGGGTAACCAGGAAAAAGCGGAGAAAGGAGACACGGTTTTGGCAACTTCCACCCGTCTTTTCCAAGGAAGAGTAGTAGAAGATTCTGATCGTAAAAAAGGAGAATCTCTATTGGCTTCTACTCCAGTTGTAGTATTGTCTGCAATCTTAGGTCGCATTCCAAGTATTGACGAGTACAAAACAGCTGTTGAAGGAATCAACTTAACTACTTTCGTTCCATCTATTAAAGAACTGGTAACTGTTGGCCATTTTTAATACATTGTAAACTAAAGTCGAAAGGCTTTTTAAATACAAATTGGAAGATTTCTTGAGAAGTCTTCCAATTTTTTTTATCATAAAATATTACATTTCACAAAATAATATTAATTTTAGCTTTAAATAAAATTCAATTTCAAAAGTGAATTAATAGGTATTAAAAATTCAAACCATAGACCATTTTAATATTTTATCAATCCTGTAGGAATAGAATTTGATGGAGAATAATAACATCATTATCCTTTCATTTGATTCTCAAATGCAAACTTTAAACAAAAAATAAATAGATATGACATTCGACATCAACATGATTAAAAAAGTGTACGAGCGCTACCCTGAAAGAATTGCTGCGGCAAGACAAGTAGTACAAAAACCTCTTACACTCGCTGAAAAAATTCTTTACGCTCACCTTTGGGAAGGTAATGCTACAGAAGCTTACGAAAGAGGAAATTCTTATGTAGATTTCGCTCCGGATAGAGTTGCAATGCAAGATGCAACTGCACAAATGGCACTTTTACAGTTTATGCAAGCAGGAAAAGCTAAAGTTGCCGTTCCTTCTACAGTTCACGCTGATCACTTAATTCAAGCTAAAATTGGTGCCGATAAAGATTTACAAGAAGCACTGAATAAAAATAACGAAGTTTTCAACTTCCTAAGTTCAGTTTGTGATAAATACGGAATTGGTTTCTGGAAACCAGGAGCAGGTATTATTCACCAAGTAGTTTTAGAAAATTATGCTTTCCCTGGTGGAATGATGATTGGCACCGACTCTCACACTGTAAATGCAGGTGGATTAGGAATGGTAGCAGTTGGAGTTGGAGGAGCAGATGCAGTAGACGTAATGGCAGGAATGGCTTGGGAACTTAAAATGCCAAAATTAATTGGTGTTAAATTAACTGGTAAACTAAACGGTTGGACTTCAGCAAAAGACGTTATTTTAAAAGTTGCAGGAATTCTTACTGTAAAAGGTGGAACTGGTGCTATTGTAGAATATTTTGGAGAAGGAGCTGTATCTCTTTCTGCAACAGGAAAAGGTACTATCTGTAACATGGGTGCGGAAATTGGCGCTACTACGTCTACTTTCGGTTATGATGATTCTATGAGAAGATATCTTACTGCAACAGGAAGACAAGAAGTAGTAGATGCTGCTGATAAAATCGCAGAACACTTAACTGGTGACGCAGAAGTATACGCAGAACCAGAAAAATATTTCGACCAAGTAATTGAAATTAACCTTTCTGAATTAACTCCACACCTTAATGGTCCTTTTACTCCAGACTTAGCAACTCCAGTTGCTGAAATGAGAGATAAAGCTATTGCCAATGATTGGCCTCTAGATATAGAATGGGCTTTAATTGGTTCTTGTACCAATTCTTCTTACGAAGATTTATCTAGAGCAGCCTCTATTGTAGAAGATGCGGTAGCGAAAGGAGTAAAACCAAAAGCAATTTTAGGAATTAACCCAGGTTCTGAACAAGTAAGATATACTGCAGAAAGAGATGGATTAATTGATACTTTCAAAAAATTTGAAAATGCGAGAATCTTTACCAATGCTTGTGGACCATGTATCGGACAATGGGACAGAGAAGGCGCTGAAAAACAAGAGAAAAACTCTATCATTCACTCTTTCAATAGAAACTTTGCAAAAAGAGCAGATGGAAATCCAAATACTCACGCATTCGTAGCTTCTCCTGAAATGGTAGCAGCTGTAGCAATTTCGGGAAGATTAGATTTTAATCCAATTACAGATACTTTAACCAACGAATCTGGAGAACAAGTAAAATTAAAAGAACCAATAGGTTCAGAATTGCCAGCAAAAGGTTTTGACGTAGAAGATAACGGCTACCAAGCTCCTGCAGAAGACGGTTCTGCTGTTCAAGTAATTGTTTCTCCTACTTCAGACAGATTACAATTATTAGAACCTTTCTCACCTTGGGATGGTAAAAATATTACGGGCGCTAAACTTCTCATTAAAGCTGAAGGAAAATGTACTACTGACCACATTTCTATGGCTGGTCCTTGGTTAAAATACAGAGGTCACTTAGATAATATTTCTAACAACATGTTGATTGGTGCTGTAAACTTCTTTAACAAAGAAACCAACAGAGTTAAAAACCAATTAACTGGAGAATATGGTGAAGTTCCTGCTGTACAAAGAGCATACAAAGCAGCAGGCGTTCCTTCAATTGTAGTAGGAGATCAAAACTACGGAGAAGGTTCTTCTAGAGAACACGCTGCTATGGAGCCAAGACATCTTGGTGTAAAAGCAGTTTTAGTAAAATCTTTCGCGAGAATTCACGAAACCAACCTTAAGAAACAAGGTATGCTTGCATTAACTTTCGTAAATCCTGAAGATTACGATAAAATCCAAGAAGATGATACTTTTGATTTCTTAAATCTAGAAGGTTTCGCACCGAATACGCCACTTCAAATTCAGATTACACACTCAGACGGAACTACGGATACTATTCTTGCTAATCATACATATAATGAGCAGCAAATTGGATGGTTTAAAGCAGGTTCTGCGCTTAATCTAATCGCTGAAGAAGCTAAAAAAGCATAAGTTTTTTTCATAAATACTAAAAAACCACTCGAAAATTCGGGTGGTTTTTTATTGGCATAAAAATTTTTTTTTTAAAGTTAATCATTGGAATTTTAATTAAAATTCAATTTTCGATTTGGCAATAAATCTTTTGTAACAAAATAGCATTTCGACAGTCTTATAGAAGAATTTAAAAATGAATATGAAAAAAAATTATATCATCGCTATTGGATTTCTTTTTACCACAACTTTCGTTTTTTCTCAAAATACTAAAAATGAAACGCTAAAAGAGAAACAAATAGACGGTGTAACCCTTACCAAAACCAAAAAAGCAGTAGAACAAAAAGCAGACAGAACTATTTTTGATTTTTCAGAACAAGCTCATCTCAATACTGGAAATGTAAGTGAAGGTCTTAAAAAATTGCCAGGACTTATCGTTTCTGATGTTGCAGGTATGATGTATCAAGGGAAGCAATTAGATGTTTATATGGACGGAAGACCGCTAAATATTGGCGGTAATCAGTTGCAAGCTTTTCTCGAAGGAATGCCTGCCAATTCTGTAGAACGTGTAGAAATTGTAACGCAACCAGGTTCTGAATTTCCTGCCACTTCTGGTGGTGCAATCATTAACATTATCACCAATAAAAACGCACAAAAATATCTTTCTGCAACTTACACCGGGAGATACGCTTTCACCAATTACGAAAAATACAGAAACAGAACCAATAATTCTATTTTGTTAAATGCCAAAAATAAATATTTCGGGTGGCAACTAAATTTTGGACAAAATTATAGAGAAGCATACAGAGAATCTATTATAGACAAGGTTTCTAACGTATTTTCGGAGCAAGTGAATAGAGGTTATTTTGTGAAATCTGCACTTACTTTTAACATTGGGAAAGACAGATTATTGGTAAATTATGACATCAACCATAATAATAATGACACCGAAAATAGCAGTTCTGGTTTTATAGCCAATAGAACGGGAACCGCGCCTAATTACATTTACAGTATAGACGATTATACCACCAAAGATTTCGGAGAGACAGAAAACTGGAGAAAAGATTTAAGCGCAACGTATCAAATAAAATTTGACGATAAAAATAAAAAATTAGATTTGAACGCCAGTTATAACACTTTTGATTCAAACTATAATCTTGATGGTAAAAAATTTATCAACTCTACTACTCAAAACAATAACATAGAAACCACTTCTCATCAAAACGTAGCGACCTTCAGAATTGATTATTCGCAACCTATTAAAATTTTAGACGAAGGGAAAATTTCTTTCGGTGGTTTGTTTGAAAAATTAAACTACGACACAGATTTTTTCGGCATTACTAATTTAGAATACCAAAGACAAACTACTTCTACGTATGCAGAACTTCAAGCAAAGAAAAAGAATTTTGATTTTATTTTAGGAACCAGAGCAGAAGCGTATGATATTTCTGGAAAAACCATAGATTTAACCACCGGAAAACTTACTAAAGATCTAATTCCTTTTAAAAAATTCAGCCTTTTCCCGAATGCAAGCATTCAATATAACTTTGGGAAACAAGTCTATTTTGCACTAAATTACAACAGAAAAATTCAACTGCCTAATATTTCTTGGCTTAACCCAAATAACACCAATTACCAAAACGGAAACATCAGTTTCGGAGGAAATCCTAATCTACAACCCACTATTTTTAATAATCTCGAAGCAAAATTTTCAGTCTTTGATTATGCTTTTATTGGCTATAATCTAAGTATCGCCGAAAATCAATCTATACAATTTGCCGAAAAGAAATATTTCTTTGCAGAGAAACCCATCATAGAAAATAGAGAAGCTTATGGAGTAAGTAATGGTTTTATAAACGTTTCTTCTATGAAAGTTCATAATTTTAATTTCGGTTTACCTATTCCTTTTATGCTTTTTACTAAAGGATTAAAGGAAACAATGAAATTTAATATCAATCCAGATAAAATGAACTTCTTATACGTTTACACAGGTTATCAACTTCATCAGTTACCAGATAATGACAATAAAGGATTCTGGATTTTTAACATCATGGCTCAATTTATTTTACCAAAAGACATTAAACTAGTTGCTAATTACGGAACCATGACCAAAGGTAACTGGTACTACTACAGAATGGAAAAACCTTGGATGAATAGCTTCGACCTTACTGCTACTAAAAAATTCTTGAATGATAGACTTACCGTATCTGTTTTTGCAAATGACTTGTTTAGAAGCAACGTAAATGCGGTAACCTCGCTTTATAACAATTCTAATCTTTATTTAGGAAATAATTTTGATTCTCAAAATTTTGGAATTTCTATCAATTATAAACTTCCTACTAAGAATAAATTGGTAAAAGAAGATCCGAACTTATTGAAACAAGACAAAAAAGAAGATTCTGGATTACCGAATCAGTAAATACGAAAAAGATTTCTAAAATTTAGAAATCTTTTTTTGTTTTAAGACGCAACCAATTGAATGTTTTTACCTCTTAATAGTAAAATATAAAATTATGAAACTTTTAAAACTCATTTTATTGGTTATCTTGTTTATTGGTTGCAGACAAGACTTAGATGAAACCAATATCATCGGAACATGGAAACTAAGTGCACAATTAATGGATCCAGGCGATGGAAGTGGTAAATTCTTACCTGTTAACAGTAGCAGAACTGTAACTTTTAGAAATGATGGAACATATATCTCTAACGGAAGTTTTTGTAACATGAATATTGAAGCCAATCAAAACACAGACGGAAATTATATTTATTCTTCTACAGAAAAAAAATTAACGCCAAAATGTTTTACCATAGGATTGTTATTACCTACCGTTTTATCAATAAATATTGAAAACGGCAACCTCATTATTTCTAATTATGGTTGTGACGAACCTTGTGCACAAAAATTTACCAAAATAAAAGATTAAGATTATGAAAAAATTATTTTTTACTACAATGGCTTTATGCACTCTTGGATTTCTATTTTCTTGTGATACTAGAGAAGAAAACAACATTAGTATTTCTAGAATTAAAATAGATAGTGTGAAAATCCCTCAAGAGAAGATGGATTTATTTACTACTCAAACCATTAAAACTTACTCTACTTATGCTTCTGGCTGTGATAGATTTTATGATTATGATTATAGAATTGATAATCTGAATAGATTTGTAACTTCTTATATTTACAAAGAAAATAATGTTTGTACACAAGTTGCTTATGTAGGCGCTAATCAATTTAACTTTAAACCTGTAGAAAAAGGAACCTACACTTTTAAGTTTTGGAACGGAAAAGACAATGCTGGAAATGATTTATGGATTACTAAAACCATAGTTGTAGAATAAAATCACTATTTTCGGTACTGTAAGTTGTATTACATGAATTTTAAAGAACTAATCTCTTCTTGTTTACAAAAAAATGCACAATCACAACGTGAATTGTATGATTATCTCGCACCAAAACTTTTTGGTGCTTGTTTAAAATATGCTCAAAATCAAGATGATGCCAAAGATTATTTTCAGGAAAGTTTTATTTTAATTTTCAAAAATTTACATCAATTTAACTTTAAAAGTGATTTGTTTTTTTGGGCAAAAAAAATCACTATTAATCATTGTATTTCTCAACTCAAAAAAAACAAGAATTTAGCTTTTACAGACTTAGAAACTATAGAAACCTATGAAGAAATAAATGAAGAAGAAGAATTCTCTATAGACCAACTTCTAAAATTGGTACAAGAATTACCTACTCAATACAAAATGGTTTTTAATCTCTATGTTTTAGACCATTATAGCCATCGTGAAATCGCAGAAATGCTTAATATTTCTGAAGGAACCAGCAAATCTAATTTGAGCAGAGCCAAAATGATTTTGAAACAAAAAATTACATCACAACAGAAAAATACGCTTTATTACCATGAAAAATAAAAAAGATATAGAGCAAATTTTTAAGGAAAAACTCGGAGATTTTGAAGCCAATACGCCACAAGAATCTTGGGATTTTATTTCCGAAAAAATAAATGAAAAAGAAGAAAAAAGAAGGATAATTCCTCTATTTTGGTTGAAATCTGCAATTGTTTCTACAAGTGTAGCTGCGGTTTTATTGATAAGTTATTTCTTATTTAATGATAAGATTGACAGCAATTTACCAAAAAACAATACTGAAATCGCTCATCAAAACACTGAAATTCAGAATCAAAAAGTTACAGAAAACAACTTACATAATCATTCAAAAATAGATGCAAAGACTGCTGAAATCATTAATAATAAAAACAATATTAACGATTCTAAAAACACAAATTTTTCCGTTAATACAATTACTGCAAAAAGTTCTTTGCCTAAAAGCAATACTTCAAAAAATATAAAATTAACAAACAATACCCTAAATTCTGTAGAAAAAAATAAGACAAATCTTGAAAATCCATCTTCAGAGGAAAAAAACTTGGCGAAAAATCTTCAATCAGAAATTACACCAAATCAAAAAAATATAGAAGAAAAATCGCCAATTGTTTTAGCTGAAAACAATCTCGTAAATTCAGCTAAAAAAGAACAAGAAGTTTTGAAAAAAGAAGAAAATATTTTAGTTCAAAATAATTCAGAAGAAGATATTTTTAAAACAAAACTAGAAAAAGAAACGCAAAAAGTAACGCAAAAAAAATCTAAAAAATTATCCGTTTTTGCTAATTACACTCCACTTTTTGCTTCTTCTACTAAAGGTTCTGCGATAAGTAATTCCTTTGATAACAATACTAAAACTTTTGATGATAATAACAGTTTTGGAGCAGGAATTCAGTATGCTATTAATGATAAAATTTCTGTAAGAACGGGCGTAAGCAATTATAGCCTTAACCATAAAACCGAAAATGTAATTTTCTTTAAAGCCAACAGTACGGCTTCTATTAGTTACAACAATAGCTATAAAACATTGTCTTTAAATGAAAACGGACAGAATATGGTTATCCTTAATAATAATGCTTCTTTTTACAATGCAGATGTAGTAGGTTCTGTGAATTCAGGGACACTGAACCAAGAGATGAGTTTTATAGAAGTCCCTGTTGAATTTTCTTATACTTTACTCAATAAAAAATTGAAAATCAACACCATAACTGGTTTTAGTTCTGTCATTTTAAATAAAAATGCAGTTTCCGTTTCATCTAATAATACGAAAACAGAAATAGGTAAGTCTAACAATATCAACGATGTACATTTTACAGGAAATGTAGGACTCGGTTTTTCTTATCCTTTTTCTAAAAATTTAGACTTGAAATTAGAACCTACTTTTAAATATCATTTTAATACATTTAAAGACAAACAAAACTCATTTTCTCCATATTTCATTGGCGTTTATACTGGTTTTGTTTATAAATTTTAAATTAAATCACCATGAAAAAATTATTTTTACTTCTAGTTCTTGTTTGGGCAATATCATGCGAAAGACAAGATGAAAATTCTACTAAAGAATCATTAATAGGAAACTGGGAATGGATTTCTTCTACAGGTGGAATTGATGGCAGAACAGAAACGCCTGATTCTACAGGAAAACAAGTGAAAATTGTTATTACAAAAGATTCTGTAAAAGTTTATGAGAATAGCGTTTTAAAACAAAAAAACAGTTATAAAATTTCACGAGAAAAATCTGTTCTAGACAATAAAATTAAAGACATGATTATTTACAATAGTGGTTTTAGAGACAGTTTTATGATAGAATCACAAAACCAACTGCATCTAATTGGTGATTGTTTTGATTGTTTTGCAAGTCTTTATAAAAAAACAGAAAATCAACCTTCGCAAGCACGCCAAATTGCATCATTCTGAGGAACTGGCGCTGTAATTTCTATATTTTCTTTCGTAACAGGATGTATAAATTCTAATTTTCTGGCGTGTAAATGAATGCCACCATCAGGATTAGAACGTGGCGAACCGTATTTTAAATCGCCTTTTATGGGCGTTCCGTTTTTAGATAATTGTGCTCTGATTTGGTGATGTCTTCCTGTTTCTAAATCGATTTCTAAAAGAAGATAATTGTCCAATGCTTTAACAATATTATAAGTAAGAATCGCTTCTTTTGCACCTTCAGTTGGTTTTGGGAAAACAATTGCTTTGTTATTTTTCTCATTTTTTTTGAGATAATGAACCAATCTTTGAGAAGGCGGAATCATTTCCTTGGCTACCACTGCCCAATATGTTTTCTTAATTTCTCGATTTTTTACCATTTGTGTGAGGCGAGAAAGCGCTTTAGAAGTTTTGGCATAAATCACCAAACCAGAAGTAGGCCTATCAATTCTATGAACTAATCCTAAGAAAACATTTCCAGGTTTATTATCTCTAATTTTGATGAAATTTTTAATGGAATCTAGCAGAGATTCGTCGCCAGTTTTATCACCTTGAACCAATTGCCCCACTTTTTTATTGATAACCAGAAGGTGATTATCTTCATAGATGATTTGAGAAGCGATATTTGAGTTTATGTTTTGCATTATTCTTTTTGAGTGATAGAATATTGATAATCATATATTCCATCATTATGAAAATTACTAATTTCTTTAGCTGTTAATTTAGCTGACAAAAGTCGGAAATTTTCTTTAGAAAAAACATATACTTCATCAGCAATTAATTGATAGTGTTTCTTTTCCTTTTCCACATCTTGGTTAAATCTAAAGATATTATAGTCGTCATCTTCGGCTTTATTTTTATCAAACTCGTTTTTGACATTGATTTTCAAGTCTTTTTCTTCACTCAAAACAGACAAAACCACTTTAAAAGGCTTGCTTTTTAACCCAAATGGAAAATTATTTCTTTTGGCAAAAAGAGTATTCACCGAATTTTTATTTTCTAAACCAAAATATCTTGAGAAAATAATTATATCTTCTTCTATATTAGAAATTACACCTTCTGGATTTCTTTTAACCCTTTCAAAAATGTTTTTATCTTTTTTGCTCAGTTGTTTTTCTTGTTCTGCAATGTTTTTCAAGAGATTTCCTCTTACTTGAGCCAGATTATTGATTTTTTTATAAGCACCTAAAGAATCTGTTCTAAAATAAATGGTCAACTGATTTCGGTAGGCTACTTTATTACAATTGCAATCGTTTTTCTCCTCTTTCTTGCCTTCATGTAGGTGTTCATAATTGATGATTTTCCAACTGAAAATTTTATCATTTCCATCATTAAAAAGATAAGTTAATTCTACATCTTGATTCACCGTAAATGGAGCGTGATACGATTTTCCTTTTGGAGATTTAAGAGAAGAAGCTGAAGAAATGTGATACTGGTAAACTTGATTTTTGGGTAACTCTGGAGTGATAAATTTCTTTTCCTGAGAGAAAATACAAAAAGAAATTAACGTGAACAATAAAGAAAGTTTTTTCATGGTTATAATTTTCCATAAAAATAAAAAAAGTTGAGCAAAAAACTCAACTTTTTATTTATCTAGTAACTTTCGTTCTTATTCGGGAAGGAAACGTCTTTCACATCTTTCACATATTGCGAAACGGCGCCTGTAATTTCTGTATAAAGGTCTAAATATCTTCTTAAAAATTTCGGCGAAAATCCTTTATTCATTCCTACCATATCATGATAAACCAGAACTTGACCATCACAATCTGGTCCAGCTCCAATTCCTATCGTTGGGATAGAAATACTTTCTGAAACTTTCTTCGCTAAGTCAGCAGGAATTTTTTCTAAAACTAAAGCAAAACAGCCCAGTTCTTCTAAAATTTTAGCATCTTTTATTAGTTTTTCGGCTTCTGCATCTTCTTTAGCGCGAACTTTATAAGTTCCAAATTGATAAATTGATTGCGGTGTTAAACCTAAATGTCCCATTACTGGAATTCCTGCATTAATTAATCTAGAAACAGAATCTGCGATTTCTTCGCCGCCTTCTATTTTCACAGCATGAGCTCCAGATTCTTTCATCATTCTTACGCCAGATTCCAACGCTTTTTGTGGGTCTGACTGATACGTTCCGAATGGCAAATCTGCAACTACTAATGCTCTATCTACTCCTCTTACTACGCACTGAGCATGATAAATCATTTGATCTAAAGTAATAGGCAAAGTAGTTTCGTGACCTGCCATTACATTCGCTGCCGAATCTCCGATTAAAATAGCATCTACTCCACCTGCATCTACCATTTTGGCAGTGGTATAATCATAAGCAGTAAGCATTGTGATTTTTTCCTTATCGAACTTCATTTTTCGTAAGGTTTCGGTCGTTACTTTTTTAATTTCGGAATGTACTGACATGGGAATAAATTTTAAAGAGTAAAAATATAAAAAAATGCCGACTCTCGGTCGACATTTTTAATTTTTATAAAACTACGTGTCCTAATTTTCTTAGTTTTTCGTGGTTTAAGATTTTTAAGTTTCTTCCTTCCACTTCTATGTAGTTATCTTGTTTAAATTCTGAGATTAATCTGATGGCACTTTCTGTAGCAGTTCCGATTAAGTTAGCAATTTCTTCTCTTGTTAAAGAAATTTTGATAAAACCTTCTGGGTCTGTTCCTAATTTCTGCTCTAGAAGAAGAAGCACTTCTGCTAATCTTTCTCTTACTGTTTTTTGAGCCAAGAAAGTTACTGTATTAGAACTTTCGCCCAATTCGAAAGAGATTTTTTGAAGCATTGCAAAAGACAATTGTGGGTCTACTTCTAGCAAATGAAGAAATACATCTGCAGGAATATAAGTAGCTTGTAAATCGCTCATCGCTTCAGCAGTAGCTTGATAAGCTTCACCAATTAATAGCGCTCTATAACCAATAATATCACCTTCTTTGATGAATCTTAAGATTTGTTCTTTTCTATTAAAACCTAGTTTATAAAGTTTTGCTGTACCACTTTCTATAAAAAAAACACCTTCTACATTTCTTCCTTCCTCGAAAAGAGATTCTCCTTTATTAAAGAAAAGAGTTTGCTTAGCATTGATATATTTAGTGTAATCTTCTTTAGATAGAATTTCCTTAAAAGCCTTGTCATTAAAAACACTTTGAAACTTGTTTTCAATAAAAATTTGTTTTTCTAAAGACATAGATGAATTTTTATGATTTTCGTCAGCAAAATTATCATTTTTTTCTTATTAATCATAAAGAATTTTTGTATTATTTTTGCACATTTAATAAAAACAGATGGCAGAAAATTGTTTCCATTGTGGGCAAGAAATAGAAAAAGATAGAATTTTCTTCGATGAGAAGGCATTTTGTTGTAACGGATGCAAATCTGTTTATGAAATTCTTAATGCAAATAATCTCGGAAATTTTTATGAATTAAATAAAAATTCTGGAATTAGACCAGATGAAAATCTTTCTCAGTTTGATTATTTAGATACTCCAGAAATTTTCGAAAAAGTAGTAGATTTTTCTGAAGGGAATACTAGTGTAGTTACCTTTAAAATCCCAGTGATTCACTGTAGCTCTTGCATTTGGTTACTAGAGAGTTTGCAAGATTTGAACACGAATATTAGATATTCTCAGGTAAATTTCACCAAGAAAACGCTACAAGTTTCTTTTAACCAAAACGAATTACCTCTGAGTGAATTGGCAAAATTCCTAACGAATCTTGGTTATAAACCTGTAATTTCATTAGAAACGGCAGACAAAAAAGAAGCCGCAGTAGACAGAAGCCTCACGATAAAAGTAGCAGTTGCAGGATTTGCCTTCGGAAATGCGATGATGTTTGCATTCCCAGAATATTTAAACACGGGTTCTTCCGTAGATTTCTGGTTAGAAGAGTTTGCGCCGTTTTTCAGATTTTTAACCTTCTTACTTTCCATTCCAGTGGTAGTGTATTCTGCATCAGACTATTACAAATCTGCGTGGTTTGGTTTGAAAAATAAAATTGTAAATATAGATGTACCGATTGTTTTAGGTATTCTCGTTTTATTCTTTAGAAGTGTCTACGAAATCGCGACCAATTATGGTCCTGGATATTTTGATACACTTTGTGGATTGTTATTCTTCATGTTGTTGGGTAAAATTTTCCAAAAGAGAACTTATTCTGCACTTTCGTATGATAGAGATTACAAATCTTTTTACCCAATTGCGGTAACCAAAGTAGATTTCGGAGGACAACAACAAAATATTTTACTTTCGGATATTAAAGTTGGCGATAGAATTTTAGTAAGAAACCAAGAAATTATTCCTGTAGATGCAGTTTTAATTAATGGTGAAGGAAACATAGACAATAGTTTCATTACTGGTGAAAGTGCTACGATTACCAAAAACCCTGGCGATAAAATTTTTGCTGGTGGAAAACAAATTGGCTCCATTTTAGAACTAGAAGTCATCAAAACTGTGAACCAAAGTTATTTAACTCAACTTTGGAACAAAGAGGCCTTCAGAAAAGAAGAATTAGGACTCGATACTTTGGTGAATCAAATTTCAAAATATTTCACCTTTATTATTATAGGAATTACGCTTCTTGCTGGAATTTATTGGTATCAAATAGATTTTGAAAAAATGTTCCAAGTGGTTTCTGCGATTTTGATTGTGGCTTGTCCATGTGCATTGGCGCTTTCTACTCCATTTACGATGGGACATATCATGAGAATTTTGGGCAGAAATAAAATGTATGTGAAAGATGCTCACACCATTGAAAAAATGGCAAAAATTGACACTTTGGTTTTCGATAAAACTGGAACAATTACCTATAACAAAAAAGCCAACATCAGTTTTGAAGGTAAAGAGATCGCTGAATTTGATTTAAAAAACATAAAATCTTTACTCAAAAATTCTAATCACCCGCTTTCTAAATCGCTTTACGAATTTTTAGAAGTACAAGACGAATATTTACCAATTGAAAACTTCAAAGAAACTGCCGGAAAAGGTTACGAAGCCACAGTAAGAGGAAAAGTTTACAAAATTGGTTCTGCAAAATTCACTCATAAAGAAGCTAAATCACTAGAAACTGCCGTTTACATAGAAAGAGATGGTGAGTTTTTAGGAAAATTTATCTTCAAGAATGAATACAGAGATGGTTTAGCCGAAATGGCAAAAGAACTGAAAGATTATAAAATCCATGTATTAAGTGGAGACAATTCTTCAGAAGAGCAAACACTTAAAAATCTTATTCCAAATATCACTGAAATGAGATTTAGTCAATCTCCGGAAGATAAATTAGAGTATATCAAGCATTTACAAGATCAAGGAAAAAAAGTTGCCATGCTTGGAGATGGACTAAATGATGCGGGTGCGCTGAAACAAAGTAACATAGGAATTGCGATTGCAGATGACACCAATTCTTTCACGCCGAGTTCAGATGTGATCATGAATGGAGGTGTTTTGACAAAGTTGCATGACTATTTTGCACTCACAAAAGATGCCATAATCATTGTGAAATTAACATTTGGAATTAGTTTTCTATATAATGTGGTAGGTTTAACCGCAGCTGTAATCGGTGAAATGTCACCATTATTCGCTGCAATTTTGATGCCTTTAAGCTCAATAAGCGTAGTTGCATTTACCTCATTATCAACATGGTTAAGGTCAAGAAAATACTTCAAATTTTAATAATAAGATAAAAAAATCTTATTTAGAATATTTTTAAATTAACGTTTTTTTAACAGACTATGATGAAAGTCATTAAAAAACATTAATTTTGAAGCGCAAAATCCTTTTATATTTGTAAAATCGTGGAAATTCTCTATTTAATGATCATCTGCAGTGTCTCAATCGCTGTAATTTTTCTAATAGTCTTTATTATTAGTGCCAAGAATGGTCAGTTTGACGATGACGAATCTCACGCAGTAAGAATTTTATTAGAAGACAAAAAAACAGATATAGAAGAAGAAAAATCTGAAGAAAAAAATTAAAATTAAAGTGATTAGTTAATATGGAAACACAAAAGTTTAGTTATGACAATGGCATTGTGCGTGCGTTTCTTTACGCTACAATAGTCTGGGGAGTACTTGGTTTTACATTTGGTGTAACTGTTGCATCAATGTTATTTTATCCAGAGTTACCAGAATACCTTTTTGGAACAGATGACCCTACAATTGCAAGTTTAAGAAGTGGAGACATTCAAGGACTTGTAAGTACTAATGGTGCGTTTGGATTTGGCAGATGGAGAATGTTGCACACCAGCACAGTTATTTTTGCATTTGTAGGTAATGGATTCTTTGCAGGTGCTTATTATTCTTTACAAAGATTATTAAAGGCAAGAATGTTTAGTGACGTCCTTTCTTGGATTAATTTCTGGGGATGGCAATTAATAATTGTTACAGTAGCAATTACCTTTCTAATGGGTATAAATACTTCTAAAGAATATGCAGAACATGAATGGCCAATTGACATTATGATTGCTATTATTTGGATTGTAATGGGTATTAATATGTTTGGTACTATTGCCAAGAGAAGAGTAAGACACCTATATGTTGCTATATGGTTTTACATTGCAACATGGGTAGGTATTACGATGCTACACGTATTCAACAATCTAGAAGTTCCTTTATCATTTGCAGGATGGAAATCTTATTCAGCTTATGCTGGTGTAAAAGATGCTTTAGTACAATGGTGGTATGGTCACAATGCGGTAGCATTCTTCCTAACAACTCCAGTACTTGGTTTAATGTATTACTTTATGCCAAAAGCAGCTGATAGACCTGTGTTTTCTTATAAACTTTCTATCATCCACTTCTGGTCATTAATATTTGTTTACATTTGGGCTGGTCCTCACCACTTGTTATACACAGCAATTCCAGGTTGGGCACAAGCTTTAGGTACTACGTTCTCTATTGCTCTTATTGCTCCATCTTGGGGAGGTATGCTTAATGGTTTATTAACCTTAAGAGGAGCTTGGGATAAAGTAAGAGAAAATCCTGTTCTTAAATTCTTCGTGGTTGCAGTTACTTGTTATGGTATGGCTACTTTCGAAGGGCCGCTTTTAGCAACAAAAACATTAAATAAAATTGGTCACTTTACAGATTGGGTAATTGGACACGTTCACGTAGGTGCATTAGGATGGAATGGTTTCATGGCATTTGGTATGATTTATTATTTACTACCAATTATGTGGAGAACAAAATTGTGGTCTGTAAAATTAGCAAATTGGCATTTCTGGTTAGGTACTTTAGGTATTATTTTCTACGCAGTACCAATGTATATTTCAGGATTTACACAAGGTCTAATGTGGAAACAATTTAATCCAGATGGAACTTTAGTATATAAAAACTTTTTAGATACTGTTACGGCAATTATTCCTTACTATCAAATGAGATTTTTTGGTGGGTTATTATATCTTACTGGCTCTATTCTTATGGTTATTAATGTTATTGCTACTGTAAGACAAGGTTCATTCGAAAAAGAAGTTCCAGTAGAAGCTCCTGCATTAGCTAAAATTTCTGACGCTAGAAAAGAAGGAGAAGGAAAACACCTTTGGTTAGAAAGAATGCCGTTATACTTTTCTGTTTTATCAGCAATTGCTTTAGCAATTGGTGGTATGGTAGAAATTATTCCTACATTAACTGTAAAAGATAATGTTCCTACCATCGCATCTGTAAAACCTTATTCTCCACTAGAATTAGAAGGTAGAGACTTATACATTAGAGAAGGCTGTAATGCGTGCCACACTCAAATGATTAGACCATTTAGAGATGAGGTTGTACGTTACAATGGTAAAAACGGTCAATACTCTAAAGCTGGTGAATTTGTTTTTGATAGACCTTTCTTATGGGGTTCTAGAAGAACTGGGCCAGACTTACACAGAGAAGGTGGTAAAAACCCAGATACTTGGCATTTCAAACACATGTTAAACCCAAGAGTTACATCTCCAGGTTCTATCATGCCAAGATATCCATGGTTAATCTATAACGAACTAGACAGAACTAAAACTAAGGATAAATTAGTATTATTGAAAAATGTATTTGGTCACCCTTATACAGATGAAGAAATCAATAATGTAGACAAATTAGTAGACGAACAAGCTGCTAAAATTGTAGAAGGAATCTATTCTGGTGATGCTGAAATCAAAAAAGCATTTGATGCTCAAAAAGCACAACAAGGTGCAGCATTTGTTCCTGTAGAAAAAAGAGAAATCGTTGCTTTAATTGCTTATTTACAAAGATTAGGTACAGATATTAAAACTACCGAAGTAAAAACAGCAAGCAATAATTAATAATCTAATAAAGGAGTTTTTTCAATATGATACCAAGTAATATAAAAGATATCTTAGCAAATATAGATAATGCAGGAATCTACCAAACATTATCTATGATTATCTTTATCATATTTTTCATCAGCACTGTGTTATACGTTCTTTCAAGACCTAAAAAACACTACAGCGAAGTTGAAAGAGCTCCTTTAGAAGATGATCATAACAATTAAAAGTTCTAAAAAACAAGAGTCATGAAACATAGAACACCCGTACTTGTAAACATAGTAGCAATATTATTTATCTTAGTATTTTTATTTTACATGTTTATACAAAATACCTCTTTCTTATCTTCTCCTTATTTCTGGGGAACTATCGTAATAGGTATTGTTTTAGCATACATTTTCAATGCAATCGGTGCATTAGCTGAAAACGAAAGATTCAAGCAAATGACAGATGCAGAAAAAGCAACTTTCTTAAAAGAAAAAGAAATACCATATTTCAAAAGATTATATGATAGTGCTTTCAAAAAACAATCGGATGTTGAAGAAAAAGACATCCTTATTGACCACGGTTTTGATGGCATCAAAGAATTAGATAATCAATTACCAAAATGGTGGTTAGGTCTATTTTACTTTGGCGTAATTTATGCAGTAGTTTATTTAATTGCATACTCAGTTTCAGATTTTGCTCACCCAGACAAAGAATATGAAGCAGAGCACAAACAGCAATTAGCAGATATCGCAGCTTATGACGCTGTTACTCCTAAAGCGACTATCGAAACTGCAAAATACAATGCAGATAATATTGCAGAAGGAGAGCAAATCTTCAAAACAAACTGCGTATCTTGTCACAGTGAAGGTGGAAAAGGAGGAATTGGACCAAACTTAACTGATGATTTCTGGATCAATCAACCAGAAAAAACATTATTCAAAAATGTATTTAACATGGTAGAAAATGGTAGTCCAAACAATCCTACAATGCAAGCTTTCGGTAAAAATGGAGTTCTTAATGGTAACGACATCGAAAAAGTAGCTGCATACATCTACCACATTAACCAAGAAATGCCAGATGCTGCTGGTGGAGCTGCTCCACAAGGAACCAAGGCAAATTGGGAAAAATAAATTAAAAAAATTATATTTGTTATAAAAGAAAATATGAAAAGTTAGTTTTTATAATAAATAACATACAAAAATGGCTAATAAAGAAGAACAAATTGGCGCTGGTCAAGTAATTCATGCAGAAACCTTCAGAGATTCTGTAGCAACTATAGAACAAACGGGTTCTAGAAAATGGGTATATCCTAAAAAACCAAAAGGGAAATTTACCAATTACAGAGATATTGTCACGTTCATTTTATTAGCCATTTTCTTTATTACTCCATTTCTTAAAATAAATGGAAATGCAATGCTCAAAATAAATATTATCGATAGAGAATTTTTTATTTTCGGGCAACCATTCTATCCGCAAGACTTCTTTATTCTTGCATTAGGAGCAATTACATCTCTTGTATTCATCATTCTTTTTACCGCAATCTTCGGAAGAATTTTCTGTGGATGGATTTGTCCACAAACTATTTTTATGGAAGGGGTTTTCCGTAAAATAGAATTTTGGATTGAAGGAGATAGAAACAAACAAATTAGATTAGCCAGTCAACCTTGGAATGCAGAAAAAATCTGGAAAAAAGGATTGAAATGGTTTGTATATGTAGTAATCTCTCTTATCATTACGCATTGGATGTTCATGTACATCGTAGGTGTAGAAGATACGCTAAAAATTATGAAAGGCGGTCCTGTAGAATACCCTACCAATTTCATTGTAATGGTAATTTTCACTGGATTATTTTACTTCGTTTTTGCTTGGTTCAGAGAGCAAGTGTGTACACTCGTATGTCCTTATGGTAGATTACAAGGTGTATTGATTGACAAAGAAACTGTAAACGTTTTCTACGATTATAAAAGAGGGGAAAACAGAGCAAAATGGAGAAAAGGTGAAGACAGAAAAGCTGCAGGAAAAGGAGATTGTATCGATTGTAATCAGTGCGTAGTCGTTTGTCCTACTGGTATTGACATCAGAAATGGTCAACAGTTAGAATGTATCAACTGTACCATGTGTATTGATGCTTGTGATGAAGTAATGATCAAAACAGGTTTACCTACAGGTCTTATTCGTTACGCTACAGAAGACGAAATCGAAAAAGAAGAAAAATTCAAATTTACGAATAGAATGAAAGCGTACTCGCTTGTTCTATTAGCATTAGTAGGTGTTTTAGGTTATTTATTAAACAATAGAGGTGGTTTAGAAGCAAAATTCATAAAACCAGCGGGAAGTTCTTTCTATGTGAAAGACGGAAAAATTAATAATACCTACAATTACACCCTTCTAAACAAAACCAATGACGATAAAATGGTTACCATTAAAGTAATTAAGCCTACACATGGTGAAGTTATTTTCAGTGGAAACAGTACTATCGCTCTAAAACGTGACAAAATCACCAAAGGAACTGTAAATGTAAGTTTCCCTGAAAAAGAAGTGAACCAACCAAAATTAATTGTTACTTTTGGCGTTTATGATTCTAAAGGAAAACTTTTAGACACTTTCGAAACTAATTTTGAAGGTCCATTTAAGTTACAATTCTAATTTTTTAAAAAATATTTTTAATGAAATTCACTTGGGGACATGGTATAGTAGTCGCTTTAGGACTTTTTATATCCTTTATTTTGTATTTAATTTTCATTTTTCCAATTGGTAAACAGAATTCTGAGTTGGTTACCGAAAATTATTATGAAGACGAATTATCTTATCAAAAAGTGATCGATGCTAAAAATAATGCTGAAACTTTAGCTACAAAGCCTCAATATGCACAGTTGCCTTACGGAATTAGAGTTGCTTTCCCTAAAGATATCAACAATCAAAATGCTAAAATAGAATACTATTTATACAGAACCAATGACAAAACACAAGACAAAACAGGTTCTGTGCAACTAGATGCAGATAATAGCTTTTTAATCCCAAAGAATTTTATGATTCATGGTTCTTATACACTAAAAGTTTTATGGACCAAAGACGGAAAAGATTACCAAGTAGATTATGACGTAGAATGGAAATAACCCTTATTTTAGCGGCACTAGGTTTAGGTTTTGCAAGCGGATTCCACTGTATAGGAATGTGCGGTCCCATTGCGCTTTCACTAGGATTGTCTAAAAAACAACAAGTTAATTTTCATCTTCAAAATCTTACTTATCAATTCGGGAGAATTCTCACTTATTCTATTTTAGGAGCCATTGTAGGTATTGTAGGCGAAGGTTTTCAGCTCGCAGGAATTCAGCAATACATCAGCATTTTTGCAGGAGTTTTATTAATGGTTATGGCACTTTTCTCTTTCGGAGGAGATTTTGCCTCAAAAATTCCAGCCATCAATAATGCTTTACTCAAAGTTAAAATCAATCTCGGAAAATTTTTACAAAAATCTGATTATTCCTCTCGATTTTTAACAGGATTATTAAACGGACTTCTTCCTTGCGGAATGGTTTACATGGCTCTTACCGCGAGTTTAGCAGCAGGCGGAATTTGGCAAAGTGCAAGTTTTATGGCCATTTTCGGTTTGGGAACATTTCCGTTCATGTTTACCACTGTTCTTTTCGGAAATCTAATTAACACTGCCCTTAGAAACAAAATTCTTAAGGTTGTACCAATTATCATGCTCATTTTAGGCGGTTTATTCATTCTAAGAGGTCTAGAATTAGGTATTCCTTACATCTCACCTAAAAAGGAAGCTTTAAAGGTAGAAAAGAAAATGAACTCAGAGAAAACTTCAGACGAAAACTGTCACTAAATTTTCTTACTTTTAGCTCAGAATTTTAAAATCAAATCTATGCTTAAAAAATTTACTTTTTGGCTAATTCCACTATTGGCCATTATTCTCCAAGCTTGTGCTGTAGATTCTGTTACCACTTATCATCAAGATAAAACCACTAGTGTTCTCATGAACATTGACATGAAAGACTTACTTGCGATGGCAAAAAACATGGGTGGTGATTCTGCAAATTCTGATAATAAATTTAAAGATTTCGAAATGTACCCTAGAGATTGGAAAAACATGTACGAAATCATGAAAGAAGATTCAGAAAAAAAGGGAATCGCGATGACTAAAGACAAAGACAGCATTCAATTAATCAAAAAAATGTTTGTAAAATCTAATTTTGAAAATAATGAAATGACGGGAATTGCTTTTAAAATGGATAGATTAACTCCAGAAGAAATCAAAAATTTCTCTAGAACATCTAAAAAAAGCAATTTTATAAGCGCCACAAGTTCTGACAACACCATTTGGGACGGGAAAACATTAACATTAGATACAGAATATTTTAATCCTCAAACTTTTTCTGAAACCTTAAAAAAAGAAATGACTTTAGAAGCTAAAACGGATTCAGCTAAAGCAGAAGCAGAATCTGCACTTGCTATGATGAAGATGTTTAATACTAAATTCAACAACAAAATTAAGTTTGAAACCAAAATAAAATCCATTCAAGGAAAATACGATTGGGTAAAGAAAATAGACGATTATACCATTGATATGTCTTTCTCTTTTGAACAACTTCTTGACGAAAGTTTAAAACTCAACGAAAAGGACAAAAAAGTAATCATCATTACAGAATAAAACAAAAACCACCGAAACTTCGGTGGTTTTTTTATACTGAAAGCTAATTGCTGAATGCAAAAAGCATATTAATCTATCATTTCAAATCTAGCGTATTCCGCTACTTTTTTCGGTAACTTAATTCCGCCTTCTACTTGATTGTTTTCTAACAAAGCTGCCATAATTCTCGGTAAAGCCATTGCAGAACCGTTTAATGTATGGGCTAATTGCGTTTTTCCGTCACCTTTGAATCTGCATTTTAAACGATTCGCCTGGAAAGTTTCAAAATTAGAAACCGAAGAAACTTCTAACCATTTTTCTTGAGCTGCACTCCAAACTTCAAAATCATAAGTCATCGCAGAAGTGAAACCTTGATCTCCTCCACACAATCTTAAAATTCTGAAAGGCAATTCCAAATCTTCTAAAATAGATTTTACATGAGCTACCATTTCTTCTAAAGCAGCATAAGAATTTTCAGGCTTTTCTATTCTTACAATTTCTACTTTTTCGAATTGGTGTAATCTGTTCAAACCACGAACATGAGCACCATAACTTCCCGCTTCTCTTCTATAACATTGTGAGAAAGCAGTATTCTTAATTGGTAAATCCTTTTCTTCTAAAATAACATCTCTATAAATATTCGTTACGGGAACTTCTGCAGTTGGAATTAAATATAAATCATCAATTCCTACGTGATACATTTGTCCCTCTTTATCAGGCAATTGTCCAGTTCCATAACCAGAAGCTTCATTTACAACATGAGGCGGATTTACTTCTAAATAACCAGCATCTGTATTTTTATCTAAGAAATATTGAACTAAAGCTCTTTGTAATCTCGCTCCTTTTCCTAAGTAAACTGGGAAACCTGCACCTGCGATTTTTACACCTAATTCAAAATCAATCAAATTATATTTCTTTGCCAATTCCCAATGCGGAATAGCACCTTCTCCCAATCCATGAACTTCGTGAGACTGATAAACGATTTCGTTATCATCAGCAGAAACACCAGCTTTCACCAAATGATAAGGAATATTTGGAATTTGGTATAAAATATTAAGCAACGAAGTTTCTATTTCCGAAAGTTTTGTAGTAAGTTCTTTGGAAGACTCTTTGTATTGAGCGGTTTTAGATTTAGCAGCTTCGGCTTCTTCTTTTTTACCTTCTTTCATTAAAATTCCTATTTCTTTAGAAATTTTATTGATTTCAGCCAATTGCGAGTCTAATTCTTGTTGTGTTTTTTTACGTTCGTCATCTAATTGGATAGCTTCATCTACCAATTCTAATTGCTTAAAATTTCTTTTTTTAAGACCTTCTAAAACGCGTTCTTTTTCTTCGCGCAAAAAACTTACTTGTAACATCTTATTTGGTTTGAGAGTTAAGATTTGAGTCTAAATAAAACTCAAATTTTAATGATTTATGCAAATTTACGGAATTATTTTACGATATGAATGATGTTTGGCTGTCCTTCCACTTTAGAAAATGAAAGTTTATTGTTATACCAAACTTTGGAAACTTGAAACAAGTTAGGAGACCAATTGTACACTACTTTTACTGTGTCTACATCTGTTACCGTTTCTTTATTTACTATTTTAGAAAGATTGATGTAAAAATCAGACTGATACGTTTTTTGACTTGGCGAAATAGAATCCTTTAAAATTCTAACCGCACCAGTTGCATAATCAACATAAGCAATCGTGTCTTGGTCTTTTTTGACGGAAATTCCTGTAATATCTTGCAAAGCTCTATCTGCATTTAAATCCTGGGCTCTCACAGCGGTAAAACCTCCAGGAATATTGGTGTTGAGCAAATCTTTCCCAGCAGCGTTTTTGATGTAAATATTAAGAACTTGGTCTATTTTCTGCAAGTCACTTTCATCTTCTCCTCTACAAGAGCTAAGAAAAATTAAAATCCCTAAAATGATTAATCTGCTGAACTTCATATTGCAAAGATAATTTTTCTAATCTAATTTTTTAAAATACTTCCAGAAAAAAAACATCCCTAGAAATCCCGAAAAAGTCATCGCTAAAAAAACACTGACTCCCATCCCTAAAATTTGAAATTTTGGGACTAAAATAAAAGCAGAAATACCCAAAACATTCAACGAAAACACAGAAACAATGGTATTTTTCTTCATTTCTCCCACTGCAGAAAGTAAATTCCCAAATAAATTTCTAAATAACATATTCATTAAAAATGTTATGACCAAAATTAAAAACACTTGGGTTTCATGAGCATATTGAGATGAGAAAAATAGCGTTAAAATTTCTTTGGCAAAGAAAAATGAAACTCCAAAAATGACTAAACAAATCGGAATGAAAATTTTATAGTAATTCGAAATATAATCTTTTACAAATAATTGATTATGAGCGTTTTTAGCAATTTTTGGAAAATCTGCTTGCAACATAGATACGGCTAAAAAGGTAAGATTGGAAGGCAAAATAATCGCTACTTTATAATCAGCTACCGCATTTTCGTTTAATAAAAATCCTAGAAGTAAAATATCTAAAGAAAATAATAAATCTGATAAAAAAGCAGTAAAAACTGCATGAAACGAATAACTCCAAAGTTCTTTTTTCTGAAGTTTTATCCTCTGAAAGTTTAGAATTTTATATTTAAAAAACCAGAATAAAGATAAAAAAGGAGCAACTGAAATAGCCAATAAATAACCCTTTAACCCGAATAAGTAAGTTAAAATAATAATTAAAATCAGTCCCAAAACATTAACCACATTATTCACTCGAGCAAAGTTCTTGTTATCATGATACACTCTAAAATAAGATTGTATATGATTGAAAAAATAAAAACCAATTAGCCGAATGGTAAAAAATATAAAAATCAGCAAAACATCTCCGTATTTCTGAACGAAAAAAATGCTCGAAAAAATAAATAGAACAGAAAGAATTAACTGATATAAAAATCCTTGAAGAAAAAAATGCTGATGAAGTTTTTCTTTTTCTTCTGTTTGTTCTGCAATGGCCCCGAATCTTAAAAATCCTTGCGCAGAACCAAATCCACTAAAAGTCGCAAAAACTGCAAAAACAGAAGCCACGATCGTCATCATTCCAAAATCACTTTGCGGAAGCATTCTTACCACCGCAATAGACGAAATAAGTCCACAGATTTTTGCAATCAAAAGTGAAAAAAATACATATTGACCTTTATTTTTAAAAAAATTCTGCAAAAATTCTTGAAGACTCTTCATTTACGACAAATAATATTTAAAAATAGCTAAAATATTGACTGCAGAAGATTTAGAGAAAAAATCTTTATGATGATATAACTCTAAAATATCTTTTTGAAGTTCTTTATAATCGTCTAAAAGCTCAATATTTGATTGAAAATAATCGTTATAAAAAGACTGAATTTCTGGACTTGAATCAAAATAATATTGATACGGATACATGCTTATTTTATATTCCTTTCCGAAAATTTTATTGTAAAAAACATTCACCAATCTTTTGTTAAAATGATCTCCAAGAGTCGTTTTCCAATGAGCATTGGGTTTCATCATGGTTCGTTCCCATTTAAACAGAGTCGCCTCTTTGCAATGTTCTTTAATCCATTCTAAGTAAAATCGATGATTAAATTTCCATTTTTCTGGTAAACTTACAGCGAAACTCATAAAATCTTTGGTCATAAAAGGAGAAGTCTGATACGAGAACTGTTGGAACACTTGACCTCCAAAAACCGCTCTGTTAAAAGCGATATTCCTGAGATAAAAAAGCTCTTCTCTCTCATATTGAGATGTTATTTTTTCTAAATTTTCATAAACTTTTGGCAAAAAAAGACTATTGACTACTATTTTCTTGTTGGTAGGTTTTTGTACATCGGGAATCATGTTAAATCCACCTAAAACGCCATCACCAATTTGCCCAGAATGAATAAGCCCAAATTGTTCCTGATAAAACTGCTGCATTGCAAAGTCTACATGAATAGAACCCGTATATAAAACCATTCCTTCAGAAATAGAAACCATTTTATCTATATTTTTCAAGAAAATCCCTCCATCTAATGGAGCAAAATGGTAATCAAAATTAAATTTCTCTGCAATTTTTCTAGAAATGGTTTCGTCTAAATAATTGCTCTGCGAAAAACAAAACATTTTATTAGGATTTAGCTGTAGTTTTTCCGCATATAAAACGGCGACTCTACTGTCTAAACCTCCGCTTAAAAGAGAAAAATGTTCTTTGCCAAGTTCATGATCTTTTTCATATTCTAGAGCGACAGATTTTGAGAAAATCTCATCAATGGTATCAATTGCTTCTTCTTTACTTCCTGAAAACCTCTCTGCTTCTACATTAAAATATTGCTCTTCTTTTATAGATAAATCTTTCGCATCTACTTTTATATAAGATGCGTCATAAATTTTAAAAATATCCTTTATCGGTGTTTTATTTTCAATGATATTGGTAAAAGCCAACATTTGGTAAATACTATCTAAATCTATAGAAAAAGGAATTTTATTGGATTTTAAATCCTCCACAATATTTTTAATAGAAGTATCAATGATGATTAAATCCTTTGAACGATAATAAAAAACCTTTTGTGTAGAAGTAACATTGGTAAAAGCAAACACTGTTTTTTCACTTTTATCAATAATGAACCCTGAAAATTCACCTTCCAAAAGCGCAAAAAAATGTTGTTTTTTTTGCTTGAATAAATCAAGAACCAAGTTTTTAAAATTTGTTGAAGCAAATTCTTGGCAAAGTGATTTTTTATTGAGAATCACCCCTTCTATTGCAATGAGAAAACTTTCATTCTCTACAATCACATTATCAAACAAACCCTCTTGGAATCTACAAAAAGATTCTATTTCTCCATTGAAAATTCTAACCGAAAATCCCTTTCTCATGATAAAACTTGATTATAAATTTCAGAAAATTTTTCGGCGATTACGGACTTAGAGAAATTTTCTACAACATATTTTCTTAAATCCTCAGACGAATCTAATTCTACATTTTTTTCTAACATGCTTTTCATAGCCTCCAAAAGTACGTCTTCATTGTTATTTTCAACTAAAATCCCTCGTTTTTTATCTACAATTTCTGGAATTCCACCCACATTTGTCGCAATAACAGGAACGCCTATAGATAAAGATTCTAGCAATACTATTCCTTGAGTTTCCATATCACTGAAAAGCACAAAACAACTGGATTGTTGCATTTTTTTAGCTACTTCTTTATGAGAAAGTAATCCGAAAGTCTTTGTAAAAACCTCTGCTTTATATTTTTTAACCCAATTTTTTAACTTTTCTTCATCTCCATCACCACCAATTTGCAACTGAAAATGAGGATACTTTTCGTACAACTTTGAAGCAACTTTTATAATTTTTTCTGAATTTTTTAAGGGAATTAGATTAGAGATGTGTAAGAAAATAAATTGGTCTTTTGCTTCTTGACTTATGCAAAACAAATCCGTATCTATAACATTACCAATTACGTTAGCTTCTTTTACAATTCCATTGAGTTGTAAACCTTTTTTTAATTCTTTGGAAACAGGAATCACCAATTCAGCATTTTTGGCAATAATTTTTGCGAGGGCAATGGTTTTTCTATTTTGTTTTGACAAAAATCCTGACCAATGTTCTGAAATCACAAACGGAATTCCGTATTTTCTTTTCAAGGAAACTGCAAAAAGCATATTGTTATGAAGAACATTTCCGTGAACCAAATCTGGCTTTTGCATTTTTTTGAAACCCAATTGATAGGCTTTCATTCTTCTCAAAAAATTCTGGAGTGGATTTTTTGAATTTTTGTAGTACACAATCAACGTTCTGATTCCATTGATAATTTGATCATCAAAAACGAATTTCTCTTTTTGGTTAAAATCGCCAATCGCATGAAGAACTTCCACGTCATGAAGCAAAGAAATGGCTTCTGCATGACGCTGCACAAAGTTTCCATTCGTAGGTTCAAGTTTATTAGGAAACCAAGACGAAATGAAGAGAATTTTATGTCGTGTATGAATGTTCAAACAGATAGTTTTATACAAATTTAAAGAAAACTTTCTAGGAAATAGATTTTGACTAAAGTCAAATTGAAGTTTGAAATAAAAAAGTCGGACTAAAGTCCGACTCTATTGAATTTTATTTGATAAAACCAGCCCAACTTCGCTTGAAAGGAAGTAAAAAGTCTGATAAATAATTTACGTAAGTGTCTTTAGAAAAATCAAAAACTTCTACTTCTTCTGAAATTTCACCATTTCTAACAGCAGTTCTAAAATCGGTCAATTTCATGGTTTTTACTTCACCATTTTCCTTGTAGCAAGCTTTCATTCTGTCAAAAATTCCTAATTGATATTCTGCCTCGATTTCTCTCATTACACCATTTAGAGAATCCATAGAACAGCCAGAAGCCTGTACTTTTTCTTCGTCTACTGTGATAATAATAAATTGCTTGTGGTCTATTTTAAAAGAAGACGTTAGTCCTTTTCCATGTGCATTCCAAGTAGGAAGAAAATCATACAATTTCTCCGTAATTTCCTTTACTTCTTTAGCAGTTAACGCTCTAGAAGCAGGATAAATAATGACTTTAAAGTCATTAGTCTCTACTATGGTTGATTCTTCTATTTTCATAATTTAAATAAATTATATTTTTTAAGTTTAATAAAATCAATTTTTCTCAACTCAAATAAAAATATTAAAAATAAAGCAAAAATAAAGGGAACATAAAATCTATACTCACCTGCAGCAGGAAAAAATAAAAACTTTAAATAAATATTTAAAAATAAATTTACAGCTACAAATTTAATCCAAATATTTTTACTTAAATATAGAATACTTAAAGTTAAAAATAATGAGCTAAGGATTACTTTCTTCATGTTAACAATTCCTTTTAATATTATATCAATATAAGTTTTTAAACTAAATTCTGGATTTTGGTCACTTATATAATTCCTTCTATAAATAAAAGAGTCATAAAAAACATGTTTCCAACCAGGATAATTATAATACTTAATTATTAAAAAATAGGCTGTTCCAATTAAAATTATAAATATTAAATTATTAACATTAATTTTTTTTAATAAAAAATATTCATATAATATTTTAAAAAAATAAAAGCTTAACCCAAATATAATGTAATCAGGTCTTGAAAGCATTATTAAAAAAATAATAAAAAAAATAAAATAAGAATTTATATTATTTATAATAAAATTAGCAAAAACTAATAATAGCAAAACTAATAATATATCTGGTGTGGCATTTCTAGATAAATAATGAAGAACTGGCAATGATGAAAACAAAACAGAAGCAAAAAAAACGAAAAACGGATATTCTAAATAGATAGCTTTTAGTGAAAAATAAAAAAATAATATAGAAATAAAAAATAGGAGTGAATTAAGATACAAAACAGAATAAGGAGCAGAAAATCCCATCAAATAAAAAGCTCTTACTAACAAATTATACCCAATTTTTATTTGATAATAAGGTAATTGTTCATTAAATGCGTCTGCATTTTCAAATAAAACTTTCCTATATGAACTTGCTCCTACTAAATTATCAAATTGTTTTAGAGAAGCCTCTTTTCTTATACTTAAATAAGTTTCGTTTTTTATTTTTTCAATATTTCCAGGGTACTCGCTCTCGAATAAGCAGCCCAAATAGCCTGGTAAATCCCAATCATACTCTCTATTTTGAAAACTATATATACTAAAGCTTAAAGCAATTAATATATATAAAATGTCTATTAAAAACCACTTTTTAGTTTTAAAGATCATCTGCTTCAGCAATTAATTCTACTATGTCTTTTACTTCTACTTCTTCATTTTTGTTGAAGTGTTTTACACCATCGGTCATCATCGTGTTACAGAATGGGCAACCTGTTGCTACAATTTTTGGATTAAGCGCAAGAGCTTCTTCTGTTCTTTCGATATTAATATCTTTATTGCCTTTTTCCGGTTCTTTAAACATTTGTGCACCTCCAGCTCCACAACATAAACCGTTGGTTTTACAACGCTTCATTTCTACCAATTCTGCATCTAATTTTTCTAAAAGAACTCTTGGAGCTTCGTATTCATCATTTGCTCTTCCTAGATAACAAGGATCGTGGAACGTAATTTTTTTACCTTTGAAAGCGCCACCTTCTATTTTAAGTCTTCCTTGTTCCATCAATTGTTGAAGCAACTGAGTATGGTGCATTACTTCGTAATTACCCCCTAAACTTGGGTATTCGTTTTTAAGAGTATTGAAACAATGCGGACAAGCCGTTACGATTTTCTTTACTTCGTAAGCGTTTAAAACTTCTATGTTCGTTAATGCCATCATCTGGAAAATGAATTCATTTCCGGCACGTTTTGCAGGGTCTCCAGTACAAGATTCTTCTTGCCCAAGAACTGCAAATTCTACTCCTACTTTATTTAAAATTTTAGCAAATGCTTTGGTAATTTTTTTGGCTCTATCGTCAAAACTTCCTGCACAACCTACCCAAAAAAGAACTTCTGGAGATTTTCCTTCGGCAGCATATTCTGCCATTGTTTTTATAGTGAAATCCATATTGTAAATATGCTAATTTGTTAATTTGCTGACGTGCTAATTTTCGCATCAACACATCATCTCATTGTCACATTAATTTTCGTTTGCCCAATTTAATCTGTCTGCTTGATTATATTGCCAAGGTGCAGCATTATTTTCTACATTCGTCATCATCATATTGAGTTCTTGTGGAGCTGCAGATTGTTCCATCACCATAAATCTACGCATTTCAAAAATGATAGAAAGTGGATCTATAAGAACTGGACAAGCTTCTACACAAGCATTACAACTTGTACAAGCCCATAATTCTTCTTTGGTAATATAATCGTTTAAGAGTTTTTTACCATCATCTACAAATTTTCCGTTTTTGTTGATGTTTTTGCCTACTTCTTCTACTCTGTCTCTGGTAGACATCATAATTTTACGTGGCGAAAGTTTTTTACCGGTAATATTTGCTGGACAAACCGCAGTACATCTTCCACATTCTGTACAAGAATAGGCATTCAGTAACTGAACTTGATTCAAATCAAAAATATCTTCAGCGCCAAATTTTGCAGGAGGTTCTGCTCCTTCTGGTTGCGCTGCATAAGGATCTGCATTAGGATCCATCATTAATTTGATTTCTTGAGTTACAGATTCTAAATTATTGAATTTACCTTTTTTCTCCAAATTAGCATACCAAGTATTCGGGAATGCAAAAATGATGTGAAGGTGTTTAGAATAATATAAATAGTTCATGAAGAACAAAATTCCTACAAAGTGGAACCACCAAGCTCCTCTTTCTATGAAATGTAAAAACCCATCACTGAAACCGAAAGATTGAAAAATCGGTGCAATAAGGTTAGATGAAACAGGGAAACTTCCGTGTGCTGCTAAAACGCCATTTTGCTGAAGCAACCAATCTGCTGCATTCATTTTGAAAAAAGCCATCATTAAGCAAAATTCTATCACCAAAATCCAATTGGCATCATTTTTTGGCCAACCTTTTAGGTCGATAGAAGATAATCTAGGAATTTTAAGACCATTTCTTCTGATGAAGAATGCCACTACAGCAATAACTACTAGCGCAGCTAAAATTTCTAATGTAGCAGTAAAAATTCCATAAAGTGTATCTCCAAAAATTGAAGCTAAGAAACGGTGCGTTCCGAAAATTCCATCTACAATGATTTCAATCAATTCAATATTGATAATCACGAAACCTACGTAAACAATCATGTGCAAGAATGCTGCAACTGGGCGTTTTTTCATTTTGCTTTGCCCGAGAGCAACAGTTGCCATTGTTTTCAATCTTTCTGAAGGGTTATCAGAACGATTGATTTCTCTTCCTAGTTTTATATTTCGGTAAATTTCTTTTAAACTTTTAAAAAACAGACCGAAACCAGCAATGAGTAAAACAAGGAATAAAATATTGTCTAGATATTGCATAGTTATTTTTTTCTCTTTTTCAAAAATACGTTAATTATTTCTTACCAAAAACAGAAATATTTATGTATCGCTTAGGATTTTCTTTAAGGTCTAAAATTAGACTATTAAGGTTCTCTGAGGTTTTATTGAGATTATTGTATAATTCCTCATCTTTAGCCAGTTTACCAAGGCTTCCTTCTCCATTATTAATCCCAGAAATCACTTGATTGAGTTTATTAGATACTTCTGAAAGCCTTTCTACTGTTTGATTGAGCTGTTTCGTATCAATACTTTCTGCAACTTTTCCATATTTCTCTACAGCAGCATTGGCAGAAATCATAGTTTTATTAGCATTATCAAGTACATTCTCTACTCTACCTTGACTTGAAGCCAATAATCTATTGGTTTGGTCAGAAGTATTTTTGAAAGAAGCAACTGTTTGGTTGAGACTTGCCAAAAGTATTTTAATTTCTCTTCTGTTTTGTTCGTCTACAATTTTATTGGTCGCTGCCATTGTAGAATCTAGTTTAGTTAAAACACTTTGTACTTGGTCTTTTACAGGGCCTACTTGCGAAGATAAACTTGCCATCAAAGAAGATTGAAAAGTTCCTCTTAAAGTATCTCCATCTTTAGCAAAAGGTGCTTTATCATAAACCAAATGAATTCTTGCTTGTTTACCAGACATAATTCCCGGTTCAAAGATTTCTACAGTAGAATTTTTAGAAAAATTAAAACCTTTATCCACTAAAACTTTAACCACAAAATAAATGGTTCCGTCTTTAGCTGTTTGAGGAAGAATTTTATCTACCTGTCCTACTTTCAAACCGTTGATAGAAACTGGATTAGACTGCTCTAAACCGTCTACATTGTCAAATTTTGCGTAGTAAATATTATCTGATGTAAAGAAACTTTTCCCCTTCATAAACTGGAAAAGAATAACGAATCCTACAATAGCTAAAAGTGCTATTAAACCTGCTTTTATTTCTTTAGTGTATTTCACAATTTTATGAATTTTTATGCGCAAATATACTACTTTTTGAAGTAATGGTAGTTTCAATATTTCTGCAGATTGTTATAAAAAAAGCGACTTTTTCTAGAAAAAGTCGCTTTTAAATATTTTTGAGAAGAATTATTGAGCTTGAGAAGTTTTATCCCATACTTCAATTCTGTAATCTTCTATCTTAGCATTGTCTTGTAAACTCTTCATTAATGATTGGCTAAACATTTGAGCACCTTGTTGTTGAATTGCTTGCATGATTTGTTTAACGTCTCCTGGTTGTTTGTTTAGCTTAACCGCTTTTTGAGTTACTACAAAAACTCCAGTTGCACCTTCTACTGGTTTAGAGATTTTACCTTTTTTAACACCAAATGCAGCTCCAGCAACTTTAGCTTCCATAGCACCTCCTACAAATGGAGAGAATAAACTTACTTGCGAAGATTGTTTAGTCGTACCAAACAATTTAGCAATTGCATCTAAAGTTGTTGCTTTGCTTGCAGTAATTTTTTCAGTGATTTTTTTCGCTAATAATTGATTTCTTACAATTGGTTCTACTTGTTCTCTTACAGATTCTGGATCTGCAATTCCCGCTTCTTGTTTACCGTTTAAGTATACTACGATGTAGTCACCATTACCAGTAGTAAAGATATTGGTTTCTCCTTTTTCTCTTTCTTTATTGAAAGCCCAAGCTAAAATTTCTTCATCTTTATCTGTTCCTAAACCTTGGATTTGACCTTGGAATCTTTTTACAGATTTAGGATTTTGGAAATTGAAATTTTTCTTTTTCGCTCCGTTTGCAAAATCATTGAAAGATTTTCCTTGAACAGACTGAATGAAAGTATTTGCTTCTGTATATACTTTGTTTTCGGTTTCTTTAGAAGCTCTGATGTCTTTTGCTAAGTTTGCAATTTTGTAAACTGGCATTTTATTTTCGTTAACAATAATATGATAACCAAAATCAGTTTCTACCACACCTACAGCTCCTTTTGCGTTTCCTTTAACCCAATCTCCAAAAGGTTTAGCGTAATTATTATCATTATCTAAAATCCAACTTAACATGCCTCCTCTTTGCGCAGCACCTGGCTCATCAGACATTTGCACATATTCGTTGAATTTCAATGGATCAGCTTTTACTAATGCACCAATGCTGTCTGCTAATTTTTTAGCTTCTTCTTTGGTTCTAGTTTGCTTTTCATCTGCTCTCATTGCGCCTTTGTACGCAAACAAAATGTGTTTAGGCATGGTAGCGCTGCTCTTTCCTACTAATTTGGTTACATAATATTTGTCACCTGATTTATAAGGTCCGAAGAATTGACCTACAGAAGCTCCTTTTACAAAAGCTTGCGCTTCTTGAGGAATTTCTTGGTCAGAAACAAATGAATATTTAATTTGTGCTTCAGAGTTTAATTCTACGAACATAGAATCGTTCGGAGTATTTTTGAAACTTTCTAAGCCATTTCCATTATCTACACCTTCGTTGTAAAGTTTGTTGATTTCTTTAAGAGCTAAAGCATCATCTGCTGCACTTGGTTTTGCAGGAAAATATACAATTCCTAAGTTTCTAGCAGCTTCAGATTTAAACATCACAGGATGTTTTTTGATATAGTTTGCTAAATCTTCAGTAGTTACTTTCACTGGATTTTTAGCAGCAAAAGCAGCATAATCTACTTTCACGAAGTCTATATCAGCAACTTCGTCTCTTTGCTTCATTAGTTCAGCAGCTTCTTTTTTGTTGGCTGTAATTCCTGCAGTAACGTTTGCAAAAAGCTGTCTTGCCATCATTCTGTATTCGATAGCCTTTTTAGCTTTTAGCCATTCATTATATTGGTTTACGTCGCCATTATTTTTAAGTTCTTCAATTTGCTTTTTAATTTCAGCAACTTTAAAGTTTCCTTTTTCGTCAAAATTTTGTGGATTCTGTTCTTTAGAAAACATTGGGTCAAATTGTAATTGATTCCAGAAAATTTCATCTGTAATTTTTAACCCCATTTTATCAAACTGTTGTTTGATTAATTTAGACTGCACCAAGATTTGCCAAGCCTGTTCTTCTAAGCCTTGCTGTGGTTGCCCTTGAGATTGTTGTTGTAACAAACTTAATTGGTCATTAAATTCATCACGAGTGATTTCTTCACCATTTACCTTTCCCAAAATATTTGGATTTTGACCAAACATTTTGTCCATGCTTTCAGGATTAATTAAAAATGCTAAAAGTGCAATAATAATCATTCCTAATAATAGCCAAGGTCTCTTTCTTATTGAAGCTGTAATTGACATTTTATATATAAGTATTTAAAATCAGTGTGCGAAAATACATAATTTTAAGATAATAGAGAAATTTTATCACTCATTTTCATTCGTTTATATTTATTTTTTTAAAGGACTTTACAGAAGTCTATCTGGCAAATATTTCACAATCGACCACCACTTTGAAAATCAGTTCAGTTTTCTAGAATAAAAAAAGGAAAATTTGTCCATAAAAACTCTTGGCATAGCTATTGCGAATATTACAGTACTCTTTATTTTAGGCAAGAAAATTTCGAATCTTGTCTTGGTAATTGATTTATATACTTTAAAAATGACAATTTGTCATTCTAATTTTTAGATTATGATTGAAATAGAAGATATCGCTTTTGAAAATTTTTTAGACGAAAATTTTAGCATCGTGGCAAACGAAGAAAAACAAACCAAAGAAGAAAAAGCGCAAGAGATTTTCCCGATTCTACCTGTTAGAAATATGGTGATGTTTCCGAAAGTGGTTATCCCAATCACTGCAGGAAGAGAAAAGTCTATTAAATTATTAGAAGAAGCACAAAAAAATGGTCAACTGATAGGAATTTTGAGTCAAAAACTCTCTCAACAAGAAAATCCCACCGAAAAAGACCTTTACCAAATAGGAACTATTGCTAAAATCATAAAAATCATCAAACTTCCTGATGGTAATATTTCTGCAATCACGAGAGGAGTTCAGCGTTTCAAAGTGAAAAATTTCATTGAAACCGAACCTTATTTCACCGCAGAAATAGAAAAATTAAAAGATTCTTCTACCAAAAAGAAAGAAGAATATGAAGCTTTGATTGATAACATCAAGGATTTAGCAATTAAAATCATAGAAATAGACCCTAATATTCCTGGCGCAGCTAATTTTGCCATCAGAAATATTGAAGGACAAGAAGATTTACTAAATTTTATCTGTGTAAATGCAAATTTCTCTTCGGAAAACAAACAAAAACTTCTGGAAGAAAAATCACTGATGAAGCGCGCAGAATTATGCTATGAACTGATGCATGATGATTTCAGAAGATTAGAATTGAAAAATCAAATTCATCAAAAAACTTCTCGCGATTTAGACAAACAACAGAGAGAATATTTCCTGAGCCAACAAATTAAAACCATTCAGGAAGAATTAGGCGGTGGAACGGAAACCGATGTAGATGAACTGAAGAAAAAAGCAGAAAAAATTTCTTGGAAACCAGAAATTCAGGAACATTTCGAGAAAGAACTGAAAAGACTTCAACGCCATAATCCTAATTCGCCAGATTATAATGTACAGAGAAATTATTTAGATTTCTTCACAGATTTACCTTGGAATTCTTATTCTAAAGACATTTTTGATATTCCAAAAGCGGAAAAAATCTTGAATAAAGACCATTTCGGTTTAGAAGACATCAAAAAAAGAATTTTAGAACACATGGCAGTTCTGAAATTAAAAAACGACATGAAATCTCCGATTTTGTGTTTAGTGGGTCCTCCTGGAGTTGGTAAAACTTCCCTCGGAAAGTCTATTGCAGATGCTCTTGGCAGAAAATATGTAAGAATGAGTTTGGGCGGTTTGCATGACGAATCAGAAATCCGTGGACACAGAAAAACTTACATCGGCGCAATGGCGGGAAGATTATTGCAAGCCATCAAAAAAGCGGGAACATCTAATCCAGTTATCGTTTTAGATGAAATAGACAAACTTGGACAAGGAATGCATGGCGACCCTAGTTCTGCACTTTTGGAAGTTCTAGATCCAGAACAAAACCACAGTTTTTATGATAATTTCTTAGAAATTGGTTACGACTTGTCAAAAGTAATGTTCATTGCTACAGCCAATTCGCTTTCTAGCATTCAAACGCCATTGTTAGACAGAATGGAAATTATTCAACTTTCGGGTTATACGATTGAAGAAAAGGTAGAAATCGCAAAACGCCATTTGATTAAAAAACAAATGGAAGAAACTGGCCTACAAAAAGACGCTTATAAACTAGGAAATAAAGAAATTGCACACGTAGTAGAAGCATTCACCAGAGAAAGCGGTGTAAGAAATTTAGAAAAACAAATCGCCAAAATTTCTCGTTGGGTTGCGCTACAAATTACCATGAATAAAGAATACGACCCGAAAATTTCCATTCAGAAAATTGATGAAATCTTAGGTGTTCCGATGTCTAAAAACTTCTCAGAAATGATGGATGTTCCAGGTGTAGTTACAGGCTTAGCTTGGACTTCAGTTGGTGGCGATATCTTGTTCATAGAGAGCATTTTAAGTAAAGGAAAAGGCAATCTTACCATGACAGGAAATCTAGGAAATGTGATGAAAGAATCGGCAACCATTTCGCTAGAATACATCAAAGCAAAACATGAAAGTTTAGGCATTTCCTTAGAAGATATTGAAAATAAAAATATCCACGTTCACGTTCCAGAAGGTGCGACTCCGAAAGATGGACCAAGTGCAGGAATTGCAATGCTAACGAGTATGGTTTCTAGTTATTTGAATAAAAAAGTAAAACCACATTTAGCAATGACTGGCGAAATTACTTTAAGAGGAAAAGTGCTTCCAGTTGGCGGAATTAAAGAAAAATTGTTGGCCGCAGTAAGAGCCGAAATTAAAGAAGTAATTTTATGTGAAGAAAACAGAAAAGATGTTTTAGAAATCAACCAAAATTATCTTAAAAATCTGAAAGTTCATTACGTGAAAACCATGAAAGAAGTAGTGGAATTAGCGATTGAAAAATAGAATGTTTTGCCACCAATTCACAAATCATTTTTAATTTTATAAAAAATTGTGGATTCGTGGCAATATTTTTTTAATTTTGATATTATAAATTTCTAAAAATGAGCACTGCTGAATTAAAATTAAATTTAATCAATCAAATTGCAGGTATTACTGATAAAGTAAGACTTAAAGAAATTATGCAATTACTTAAATTTCAAGCAGATGAGTCTCTTTACATTACTAATAAAGAAGAAAAAGAGGCTGTAAAAGAAGCACAAAATCAGATTAAAAACGGAGATGGAATTTCTAATGAAGATGTTCAAAAAGAAATTACATCATGGCTGGAGAAATAATTTGGTCACCTAAAGCAAAATCTGAACTTATAGAAATTCTTGAATATTGGGTAAACAGAAATAAATCAAACATTTACAGTTTAAAACTCAATCAATTAATCCAAGAACAACTCATTTTTATTTTAGAATTCCCAAAAATTGGTAGAAAAACGGATATCAAAAACGTTTATGTTAAAATTATCAGAGATTATCTACTTTATTATGAAATAGAAAAAGGAAATCTTCATGTTTTGACAATAAGACACGGAAAAAAGAATCCTAAAACTTTAGCTTTGAAATAAAATCAGATAGATTTTAAAAAAAACTTAAATGATAAGACCCGCAAATTTGCGGGTTGTTGTTTTTTTTACAAACAACTGAAATTCTGCAACTTCTATTGCAAACCAAGTTTACAAAAACAAAAAACCACTTTTACAAACTTTACAAGAATCTTGTGCTCAACTTTGAGGAAGTCTAACCACAAAAACCTTAAACAATGAACACAAAATTTCAAAAACTGGTTTTCGCAACTTTTATTTTAGCGGGATTATTTTCTTGTCAAAAATCTGAAAGCGTAGATGCCGAATACGAAAGCGCTGCCATGACTGCAGATTCTACTTCTATTCAAAAAGATGAAGTTTCTTACGCTGCTTCTCAACAAATTCCAGACAAAAAATTTGTAAAAACTGCAGAAGTCAGCATGGAAGTAAAAGACGTTTACGAAGCCACAGTTCACATAGAAAATGCACTAAAAAATTTGGGCGGATTTGTTACCAAAAGTGAATTACAAAGTCAAGTTATCGAAGAAGAAACCTATAACACTTCTGACCAAAATGCGGTTTTACTCAGAAAATTCAATTCTTATAACAAAATGCAAGTAAGAGTTCCTTCGGAAAAATTAGGTGCGTTTCTCACTTCTGTAAATGACCGAAAACTTTTCTTGAATACCAGAATTATTTTGGCTGAAGATGTTACCAATAATGCTAAAATTGCAGAACTTGAATTGAAAAAAATCAATAAAACGGGCGAAGTTATTTCTCAAATTAAAAACAATGAAAAGAAAGCAAACCTCACCGAAGAAAACGAAGAGAAAAATAATACACAACAAATTGAAAATCTAAATCTTGCAGATAATATAAAGTACAGTACTGTAGATATTTACATTAAAGAACCAAAAGTAAGAATCGCCGAAATTGCCATTACCAACACCCAATTTTACGACAATAAATACCAAGTCAATTTCTTCTACGAAGCGAAATCTTCTCTACTTAACGGATTTTATTTCGTGCAAAAATTTTTCGTTTTCTTACTGAATTTTTGGCCTTTATTTTTAGGAATTCTAATTGTAATTTATTTTGTAAAGTATAACCTTACGACTATTATCTTCCCGAAAAAAATTTCAAAATCTGAGAATGTCAAAAAGTGATACTAATGAATGTTTTCTGTAATTTTAGGAACCCAAATTATTAAGATTTGATAAAAGACAATCATCACTAAAAAGAAGGCAAAAGCATATTCTTCTAGTTTTTTAAAATGAGTATATAAGTTTTGTAATCCTTTATTTTGATTATTACTTTCTGTGAAATTTTTCATTCTGAAATCCATAATTTTTCTCATGAAAAATAAAATGGGAACCGCAAAAGAAAACATTAAAATCAATGCAAATTTGAAAGCTGGAAATTCTTGCTGAAATTTTTCAAAAAATAAAAAACACAAAACAGTCAAAAAAAGTAAGCCTAGAGAAAGATATAAATAATTTTTATTGAAGTCAACCAATCTTGTAAAATAGAAAAAAGAAACAAAACCTAAAGAGATTACCGTAAAAGATAAAAGTATTTGAAAAATCACGTTATTATTTTTCTCAAAGATAACAAAATTCATAAAATCTTAAAGCCCTGAAATTTTTCGGGGCTTTTATTTTTGCGTAAATTTGCACGGACTTTGTCCGTTTTATGAAGATGAATAAAACTGTAAATTTTAGTTGTTAAACCTTAAACCAAAAGAATTATGTTACCAAAAATAAATCCAGAAAACACACAAGCTTGGAAATCACTCAACGAACATTTTGCACAAAATGATTTTGACCTAAGAACACTTTTTCAAGAAAACACTGATCGTTTCCAACAGTTTTCAGTAAAAAAAGAAAATTATCTTTTTGATTTTTCTAAAAATTTAATTGACCAAAAAGCATTTGATTTATTGCTTCAATTGGCAGAAGAAACACAATTGAAAGCTGCCATTAACGCTATGTTTTCTGGTGAAAAAATAAATGAAACCGAAAAAAGAGCGGTACTTCACACTGCTTTAAGAGATTTTTCTGACAAAGAAATTCTTGTAGACGGCGAAAACATAAAACCAGGAATCAAAAAAGTTCTTGATCACATGAAAGCTTTCTCCGAAAAAGTAATTTCAGGAGCGCACAAAGGTTTCAGCGGAAAAGAAATTACTGATGTGGTAAACATCGGAATTGGAGGTTCAGATTTAGGACCTGTAATGGTAGTTTCGGCGCTTAAGCATTTTAAAACAAGATTAAATGTACATTTCGTTTCGAATGTAGACGGAAATCACATGGCAGAAGTAGTGAAAAACTTAAATCCTGAGACTACACTTTTCATCGTAGCTTCTAAAACGTTTACCACTCAAGAAACCATGACCAATGCAAATTCTGCAAAATCTTGGTTCTTAAAAGCTGGAAAAGAAGAAGATGTAGCGAAACACTTCGTAGCTTTATCTACTAATATTCAAGCAGTTAAAGCGTTCGGAATTGCAGAAGAAAATATTTTCGAGTTCTGGGATTGGGTTGGCGGAAGATATTCACTTTGGAGCGCTATTGGTTTAAGCATCGTTCTAGCAGTGGGTTATGAAAATTTTGAAAATTTATTGAAAGGAGCTTATGAAACCGATGTGCATTTCCAAACGGCAGATTTCAAAGAAAACGTTCCTGTTTTAATGGGGCTTTTGGGAATTTGGTACAGAAATTTCTTTGATGCAAGCTCTTATGCTATTTTACCTTACTCTCAATATCTAGATAGATTTGCAGCGTATCTTCAACAAGGAGATATGGAATCTAACGGAAAATCAGTAGACAGAAATGGTGAATATGTAACTTATCAAACGGGCCCAATTATTTGGGGAGAACCTGGAACAAATGGTCAACATGCTTTCTATCAATTGATTCACCAAGGAACAGAACTCATTCCTGCAGATTTTATCGCTTATGTAAAATCTTGCAACGAAGTTTCAGACCATCAAGAAAAATTATTAGCGAACTTTTTCGCTCAAACTGAGGCACTTGCATTCGGAAAAAGCGAAGACGAAGCAAGAGCAGAATTGGTAAAAGAAGGAAAATCTGAAGAAGAAATTGAAAAATTAGTAAAATTCAAAACCTTCATGGGAAACACCCCTACTAATTCATTCTTTATCAATGAACTAACTCCTTTTTCACTAGGACAACTCATCGCACTTTACGAACACAAAATCTTCGTACAGGGTGTGATTTGGAACGTGTTTAGTTTTGACCAATTTGGTGTAGAATTAGGAAAAGTGTTAGCAGGAAAAATTCTACCAGAACTTACTGATAATGATAAAGTAAACTCACATGATTCTTCTACAAATGGTTTAATAAACTATTTCAAAGAAAATAAGTAAATTTGGAATAAATCTAAAAAGTAAATAAAAAGAAAAAACATGGCACAAATTCTCGACGGTCTAAAAGTTTCTAAAGAAATAAAGGCTGAAATTAAAGCAGACGTAGAAAAAATTATTGCAAGCGGCAAAAGAGCACCTCATCTCGCAGCAATTTTAGTAGGAAACAACGGCGCGAGCGAAACTTACGTTGCCAGCAAAATAAAAGATTGTAAAGAAGTAGGATTTACCTCATCACTTTACAGATTTTCGAGCACCGCTTCTGAAGCAGAAGTTTTAGAAAAAATTGCAGAACTCAATGTAGATCCAGAAGTTGACGGATTCATCGTTCAGTTGCCTTTACCAAAACAGATGGACCAAGAAAAAGTAATCATGGCGATTAATTCTCATAAAGATGTAGATGGTTTTCACCCTGAAAATTTTGGAAGAATGGCACTCGAAATGAGTACATTTTTACCAGCTACACCTTTTGGAATCCTTACATTATTAGAACGTTATAACATCGAAACCAAAGGTAAAAACTGTGTCATTATCGGTAGAAGTAAAATCGTAGGAAGACCGATGTCTATCTTAATGGGAAGAAAAGATTTTCCAGGAAATGCTACGGTTACGGTAACGCACTCTTACACTCCACACATTGAAGAATTTACCAAAAATGCAGACATTGTGATTACTGCATTAGGAGATCCAGAATTTTTAAAAGAAGATATGATTAAAGATGGTGTAGTGATTGTAGACGTAGGAATTACCCGAGTAGAAGATGCTAATGCACCAAAAGGTTATAGAATTGTAGGAGACGTAGATTTTGCTAGTTGTGAGAAAAAAGCAAGTTGGATTACTCCAGTTCCAGGAGGAGTGGGACCAATGACAAGAGCGATGTTATTAAAAAATACTATTTTAGCATACAAACACACGATTTATAAAGATTAAGAATTGGATTTAACAAAAGAAATATTATTGAAAGAAGGAAAAATGCTCCCAGTGATGGAGCATTTTTATACTTTACAAGGAGAAGGAGCTCACACAGGAAAAGCTGCATATTTCATCAGACTAGGCGGTTGCGACGTTGGTTGTCATTGGTGTGATGTGAAGGAAAGTTGGGACCCAGAATTACATCCTTTGATGGATACCGTAGAAATTGCAGAAATTGCAGCAAGTTATTGCAAAACCATTGTTCTAACAGGAGGAGAACCACTGATGTGGAATTTAGAAATTTTGACCAAAAGATTAAAAGAATTAGGCTGCCAAATTCACATCGAAACTTCTGGAGCTTATGATATGAGCGGAACACTGGACTGGATTACGCTTTCTCCAAAGAAAACAGGCTTACCAAAAGAAGAAATTTACAAAGTAGCTAATGAGTTGAAAATCATAGTATTTAACAACCATGATTTTACCTTCGCTGAAGAACAAGCTGCAAAAGTTTCAGAAGATTGTAAACTGTATCTACAAAGTGAATGGAGCAAAAGAAACGAAATGTATCCTAAGATTACCGATTTTATTTTGGCAAATCCTAAATGGCAAGCTTCTGTACAAACACATAAATATCTTAATATTCCATAAAATTTAGCAACTTTGTAAGGACTTTTTTTTCTAAAACATGCAGAAATTAAGATACTCTAGATATTTTAAAAGCGCTATCATAATCCTCGATATTTTAATCGTGGCTGCTGTTTTTGTGTTCTTTTTTCTGATGAGACATGAATATGTTTTAGAAAAAGCAAGAACAGAAGAAAACGTTTTGTCACTTCTGCTATTAAGTCTTTTTTGGATTCTTTTAAGTGGAAGGACAAAATTGTATTCCATTCCTAGAAACCTTACGTATACACTTTATGTAGAGCGTATTGTCACTCATATTTTCATCTTTCTATTGGGAATTGTACTTTTAGCCAGAGTCAGCAATAATGAATTTTTGAAGTATGAAAGATTCTGGATTACGTTTACGCTTTTCATTATTTTATTTTTGGTTAAGTCATTCATTTTCTTTACCTTAAAGTACATTAGAGCACAAGGTGGAAACTACAGAAATGTAATGTTTATCGCAGAAAATTCATCTTCTGAAATTTTAAAAGATATTGTTACGCAACGTAAAGATTATGGTTATAGAGTTTATGAATTTCCCAATGAAGAAATTAATATTACAGAGCTTCAAAATTTTTGGAGGGAAAAAGAAATTCACACCGTTTTTATTCCTACTCAAAATCATTTAAGCAAAAAACTACTTGAAGAGATCAATAGAGAAGCAGAAAATGATAAGATAAAAATTTCATTAATTCCAAGTGCTATTCAAAACGATTTTTTCCAATATGATTTGGGATACATAGAAACTCAACCGATTTTAACGCCTTCGAAATTTCCTTTGCACTATTATAGTAATGCGATTATCAAGAGAAGTTTTGATATTTTATTCTCGCTTTTGGTTTTAATTTTTATTGCGACTTGGCTTTTCCCCATCCTTGCTTTATTGATCAAATTAGACAGTAAAGGAAGTGTATTCTTCAAACAAAAAAGATATGGATTTCATGATGAAATTTTTGAATGTCTCAAATTCAGAACCATGATTGAAAATGAAGAATCTACCACCAAGACTACCTCACAAAATGATAGTAGAATTACTAAAATTGGCAAATTTCTTAGAAAAACCAGTTTAGACGAAATGCCTCAATTCATTAATGTTTTAAGAGGAGATATGTCTGTAGTAGGACCTAGACCTCACATGTTATTAATTGATGAATTTTACAAGGCAAAAATTGGAAGATATTCGGTGAGAAGTTTAGTAAAACCTGGCATTACGGGACTTGCACAAGTAAGCGGTTTGCGTGGTGACACTGGCGAAATGGAAGTAGAAATGAAAAAAAGAATTATTGCGGATTCATTCTACGTGAAAAATTGGAGTATCATTTTAGATGCAGTTATAATTCTTAAAACCATTTTATTAGTAATAAAAGGAGACCAGAAAGCCATTTAGAACAATAAATTGAAATTCTATAAAATTATTAATCCTAAAAAATGTAACTTCGCACGGTTATGTTAAAACTTTTAAGCGCAATAGGACAATACTTTTTACTATTAGGAAAAGTAATTCAAAAACCTCAAAAAAGGCAAGTTTTTTTTAAACTTCTCATGAGAGAAATCAATGACTTGGGAGTAAATTCTTTTGGACTCACTTTATTTACCTCAATATTTGTAGGAGCTGTAATCGCAATACAGATGTATAATAATTTTAGAAATTCTTCTATACCCATTCCCGCTCCTTTTATTGGTTATGCTACCAAAGTTGTCTTAATTCTAGAATTTGCCCCTACAATTATTTCTGTAATTCTAGCCGGTAAAGTAGGTTCTTATATTACTTCGAGTATTGGAACAATGAGAGTTACAGAGCAAATAGACGCTTTAGATATTATGGGAGTAAATTCTGCAAATTTCTTGATTTTACCAAAAATTTTAGCAAGTGTAATTTTCAATCCATTGCTAATTGCTATAAGTATGGTTTTTGGAATATGGGGAGGTCATCTTGCAGGTATTGCGACAGGAAACTGGTCTAAAGCAGACTATATTTCAGGAATTCAAATGTATATGCCACCATTTTATATTTGGTATGCATTTTTAAAAACAGCTGTATTTGCATTCCTTATTGCTACCATCCCTGCTTTTTTTGGCTATAAAGTAAGTGGAGGATCTTTAGAAGTAGGTAGGGCAAGTACACAAGCTGTAGTTTGGACTATAGTAGCCATCATCATTGCTAACTTAGTATTAACACAAATGTTCTTAAGCTAATGATAGAAGTAAAAGATTTAAGAAAAAGTTTTGATGGTGTAGAAGTTCTGAAAGGAATTACCACCACTTTCGAAACTGGAAAGGTAAACTTAGTGATAGGACAGTCTGGTTCAGGAAAAACGGTCTTTCTAAAAAGTTTACTGAATGTTTTTGAACCAACCAGCGGACATATTTTATTTGACGGAAGAGATATTGTAGGCATGTCTCGTCAAGAAAAAGAGGCAGTGAGAGCAGAAATAGGAACCGTATTTCAAGGAAGCGCATTGTTTGATTCCATGACGGTTCAAGACAATATTATGTTTCCTCTAGATATGTTTACCAACCTTACTTTTACTGAAAAGAAAAAACGAGTGAAAGAAGTAATTGGTAGAGTTCACTTAGAAAATGCAGAAAAAAAATTTCCATCTGAGATTTCAGGAGGAATGCAAAAAAGAGTAGCGATTGCGAGAGCAATTGTTAATAACCCAAGATATTTGTTTTGTGACGAGCCCAACTCTGGGCTAGACCCTTTTACCGCAAACATAATTGATGATTTAATTGCAGAAATCACCGAAGAATATAATACCACTACGATTATCAATTCTCACGATATGAATTCTGTAATGACAATTGGCGAGAAAATTGTATACTTGAGAAAAGGAATTAAAGAATGGGAAGGAACAAAAGATATTTTAATCACCTCAGACAATAATTACCTGATAGATTTCGTTTATTCTTCAGAATTATTTAAAGAATTAAGAGAATATCTTATCAAAATCAATAAAACAAGTATAGATAACATTATAACAACAATAGAAAATGAAACAGATCAAGAAAATATTTAGCACATTATTTGTAACGGCATCATTGCTGTCATTCTCGCAGGTAACTTTCGGAGCGAAAGCCAATGTTATTTACCAAACTGGTGATCCTACTTGGGAAAACATAAAAAATGGAACTGTAGATGCATACGAAGACAAAGGAAAGAATAACGTAGGCTATAACGCAGGTATTTCACTAAAAATTGATACCCCTCTTGGAATTTTTATTCAACCAGAATTGTATTACACTACTTTTAGTAAAGATTTTACAGTAGAAGGAACTAACACTACCATTACAGTTAAAAACAACAGAGCAGATTTGCCTGTTTTAGTAGGATATAATGTATTAGGAAAAACACTAGGTATTTATGCAGGACCTGTAGCATCTTACAACCTTTCTACAGATAATCAATATAATGATTTTAAAGAAAATGCTACGAAAGAATTTACTTTAGGCTATCAATTCGGGGCACAGGTTACTATTTCTAAATTGGTAGTTTCTGCAAGATACGAAGGTGCATTTAGCAATGACCAAAGAAAATTCATTAATACAAATACATCTTCTTCTATTGATGAAATTAGATATGACAACAGACCGAGTTTATTAATGTTCGGAGTTGGTTTAAATTTCTAAAAAATTAAGGAAATTTATTAAAAACATAAAAAATCTCGGCTGCTTCGCAGCCGAGATTTTTCATTTTATAGATTACTATTATCAGAATTATTAGGAGTTGGATTTACATTTTGTTGCGCTAACTCAGCAGCTTGCTTTTCTATTTCTATCTTTTCTTGCTGCAATCTTTGTAATTCTTTTCTTTTTTGTTCCGCTTTTATAGAAGAGCCTTTACTTGCATATCCTACAATTCCTCCTATAATTAAACCAATTCCTACGCCTCCCATTATTCCCATAAAGTGAGAAAGTGTAAATTCTTCTACTTCTAAATTGGTGGTCATATAAAACAGCAATCCAGAAATACTTAAAAGGATAATTCCTATAATTGTTAAATTTTTCATTTTTAACGTATTTTTAAAATAAAACCTTCTCAAATTTAAAAAAATTTAAGAAGGTTTTTGTTATTATTTTAAATTATTTACATTTTTCCACCAGCTTGCTTGTAATATTCAAGCGCTTTGGTCATATGTTTATTTAAGTCTGATCTTCTAGTATCTGGACTTGGGTGAGTTGATAAAAATTCTGGTGGTCTTTGTGAATTGGCAGCTTGAGCTTCCATTCTTTCCCAGAAAGGTAGTGATTGTCTTGGGTCATATCCAGCCATTGCCATGATATATAATCCCATTTGATCTGCTTCTAATTCTTGACTTCTTCCATATTTAAGAAGTGCAACTTGCGCTCCAATTGGATATGCAACTTGAAAAATTTGTTGTAATTTATCATTCGAAATCACACCACCAGCAATTGCACCACCATATTGTGCAATCATTGCTTGAGAAATTCTTTCATTTCCGTGACCTGCAAGAGCGTGAGAAACTTCGTGTCCCATTACTACAGCAATACCTGTTTCGTCTTTACAAACGGGCATAATTCCTGTGTAGAAAGCTACTTTTCCACCAGGCATACACCAAGCGTTTAACTGTTTGTCTTCTAATAAATTAAACTCCCAGTTATACCCTTGCAAATCTGCTTCTCTACCAATGCTTTTATAATAATTAGTTGCAGCATTTTTTATTCTAATTCCTACATTTTTTACTCGAGTTGCATCAGTAGTATTAGTGATAACTTTAGCTTTAGAAAGCGCAGTTTGATATTCTTGCACTCCCATTGCAGAAAGTTGGTCATTTCCTACAATTTGTACAGATTTTCTACCTGTAATTGGATTCGTTACACAAGCAACTAATGCTAAAGAAACAGCTCCGGTAGCGATAATAGTTTTTATTTTCATTTTTATGTGATTTAATACTTGAAGCAAATTTAAAACAAATTTTATTCCATTCACAATTATGTAGAAATTATATAAAAAAGAAATTAAATCGTGATAGTTTTGCATTAAATTTGTATTGATAATTAATAGTTTAACTCAACACCCACTATATTATGAAAAAATTAATTTATTTGAGTTTCTTTGGATTACTCTCTTTTTTATATTCGTGTACGTCACAAATCAATATAGACCCCAAAACTTTAGAAGAAATTACAACTTCTAATCAGTTTATTTTTATGGCAGAAAGAGCCAATCCTACCAACTATGATGTAATCAATGTGATGAATTCTATGCCAAATGGTAATTCGGCTAGAATGCTAGATTTAGATTATGGTTATACTGTGGTTTTGAAAGAAAAAGAGCTAGATGTGACTTTGCCATACTTTGGCAGAATGTTTAATCCAAGTTATGACACTTCTAAAAACAGTTACCGTTTTACTTCTAAAGATTTTACACTGAGTAAAATTCTTAACAAAAAAGGGAATTTAGTGTATACCATTTCGCCTAAAGATGTAGATCATGTAAGAGTAATTTACATAGAAGTTTATAAAAACGGTAGTGCCTACGTTTCTATAGATTCTAACGACAGACAACCCATTTCTTATAATGGCTACTTGATGAAAAATGAAATTTCTAAGAAATAATTTAAAGTTTTTTATTCAATAAACTTTCTACAAAAATTTTGGCTTCAGAACTTGGATTAGATTTCAATTCTGAAGCATTTTTTTTATGACTTTCGAACTGATTTTCAAGTTCATTGGTAGATTTAGTTGCACTTAAAATATATTGATGAACCCAATATTCAAAACGTTTTTCGGCTTGAATTTTTCTTACTTCTTCTAGCCTTCCTGTTTTTATTTTTAAAGAAATGAAATCACTTATTTTCTCGTAAACCTCATCTAAACCTTCGTTATGAAGAGCGGAACCTAACAAAACAGGCACTTTCCAATCTTTTTCTTTTGGATGCTGAAACTGCAATGCGTGAATCAATTCTGAACGGTGCATTCTGGCCTCTTTTAGATTTTCTTCATGTACTTTATTGATGAAAATAACATCTATCATTTCCATCAAACCTCTTTTGATGCCTTGCAATTCATCTCCAGTTCCTACTACTTTTAGCATCAGAATTACATCCGAAATATCCGCAACCAAAACTTCTGATTGACCAACTCCTACCGTTTCTATCAAAATGTAATCATAACCAGCAGCTTCGCAAATAAGCATAGTTTCAAAAGTAGTATTGGCAACTCCGCCTAGAAATCCAGAACTTGGACTAGGGCGAATAAATGCGTTTTCGTCTTTTGCCAATTCTTCCATTCTGGTTTTATCTCCTAGAATGGAACCTTTATTCACCGAAGAACTTGGGTCAATGGCTAAAACAGCAACTTTTTTGCCTTGAGAAATTGCAAATTTTCCAAAACTTTCAATAAATGTAGATTTCCCAGCACCAGGAACTCCAGTAATTCCTATTCTTACAGATTTTCCGGTATAAGGCAGGATTTTTTTCAGCAGTTCTTCAGCCAAAACTCTATGCTCTGGCTTTTTACTTTCGATTAAAGTAATGGCTTTCCCAAGAATTCTTTTGTCTTGGGCTAATATTCCTTGTAAAAGTTCTTCTGTAGAAAATTTCATCTTAACAAAATTAAGAAAGTATTTCAAACTATTTTCCAAAAATTTAAAATTGCTTTAAAAGAAAATCAAAATAGAATTTCTACACTTTTTTTCTGTTAGAATTTTAGAAAAATGCCATAACGAAAAAGGCTTCAGAAACCTGAAGCTTTTATGAAAAAATTTGATTTGATATGAAGAACTTTTACTCTGTCTCTGCCGGAATATCTAAATGACTTCTGCCATACTTTATGTCTTCTAGACCTCTCAGTATTACTCTTTTTTGTTCGTCACTTAAATCTTCGTCTTTGTGAAATTTATATACCAAGTATTCTATATACTCCAATAATTCCTCTGCTAAATAATCTGGCAAATCTTTTATCAGATTATTAATTTTTTGTAATGTGGTTAATTCCATTTCAATTGGGTTTTTAGGCTTTTTTTGGTGGTATAAAGGTACGCCAATCCGCTTAACACACCTCATAAAGTGATATGAATGATTTCAGTGATTTTTGTTAGGTTTTTAAATAAAAAAAGGAAACCAAAAAATGATTTCCTTATATAAATTATTTTAAATTTTTAGATTTCAGAAAAAATTCCTGCTTCCTACATCACGCATCCAACAAAATTTTTATCCCAAAAACTTCTCCAAAATCTCCACCGCAGATTTCGGCAAGTTCGTTCCAGGTCCGAAGATAAAATCAGCCCCATTTGCATACAAGAAATCATAATCTTGCTGTGGAATTACACCACCTACTACAATCGTAATATCATCTGCACCTAGTTTTTTGAGTTCGTCTACCACTTGTGGAACCAGCGTTTTATGACCTGCTGCTAAAGAAGAAACGCCCAAAATATGAATATCATTTTCTACGGCTTGTTTCGCCACTTCTTCTGGCGTTTGGAAAAGCGGAGCCACATCTACATCAAATCCCATATCTGCAAAGGCTGTTGCTACTACTTTTGCACCTCTGTCATGACCATCTTGTCCCATTTTGGCAACCATAATTCTTGGTCTACGACCTTCTTGGTCCTCAAATTTTTGAGTAAGCCTCACCGCTTTTTCAAAATATTCATTTTTATTAGCATTCATAGCATATACACCTGAAATGGTTTTGATATTGGCTTTATATCTTCCGAAATTACTTTCTAAAGCATCTGAAATTTCACCAAGAGTTACTCTTCTTCTCGCAGCTTCTATACTTAGTGCCAAAAGATTTTTGTCTCTATTTTTAGCCGCTTCACGAATTTCTGTTAAAATTTCTTCTACTTTTTCTGCGTTTCGTTCTGCTTTTATTTTTTCTAATCTTTCGATTTGTTTTCTTCGAACTTCCGTATTGTCAATGTCTAGAATTTCAAATTCTGGCTGCTTTTGATTGGTTTTAAAAGAATTTACACCAATGATAAATTCTTCACCGCTATCAATTTTCGCCTGTTTTCTAGCTGCGGCTTCTTCTATTCTCATCTTCGGAATTCCTGCTTCAATTGCTTTCGTCATTCCGCCTTCTTGTTCTACTTCGTCGATATATTTCTGAGCTTCCTCAATCATTTTTTGAGTCAAAGCTTCTACCAAATGACTTCCACCCATCGGATCGACAACATCACAAATCCCAGACTCTTGCTGAAGAATAATCTGAGTATTTCTCGCAATTTTTGCAGAATAATCTGTTGGCAAAGCTATCGCTTCGTCTAAAGCATTCGTATGAAGAGACTGTGTTCCTCCTAAAGCGGAAGAAAGCGCTTCAATTGCTGTTCTGGTAATGTTATTGAACGGTTCTTGCTCGGTTAAACTCCATCCAGATGTTTGCGAGTGTGTTCTTAGTGCTAAAGATTTTTGATTTTGAGGATTAAATTGCGTCAAAAGATTCGCCCAAATATAACGAGCGGCTCTCATTTTGGCAATTTCCATGAAATGATTCATTCCAATTGCCCAGAAAAATGACAATCTCGGCGCGAAATCATCAACATTCATCCCTGCTTTTATCCCCGTTCTTACATATTCTAAACCATCGGCAAGTGTATAAGCCATTTCCAAAACTGGAGTTGCTCCTGCTTCTTGCATGTGATAACCTGAGATAGAAATCGAATTAAATTTCGGGATATTTTGAGAAGTATATTCGAAAATATCAGCAATAATTTTCATAGAAGGTTCTGGTGGATAGATGTAAGTATTTCTCACCATAAATTCCTTCAAAATATCATTCTGGATAGTTCCCGAAAGTTGTTCCTGAGAAACACCTTGTTCTTCTGCGGCAACAATATAAAATGCCAAAATCGGTAAAACTGCTCCATTCATGGTCATGGAAACCGAAATTTGATCCAATGGAATTTCATTGAACAAAATTTTCATATCTTCCACAGAATCTATGGCAACTCCTGCTTTTCCAACATCTCCTACTACTCTAGGATGGTCTGAATCATAACCTCTGTGCGTTGCCAAATCGAAAGCCACAGAAAGTCCTTTTTGTCCGGCCGCAAGGTTTCTTCTGTAAAAAGCATTGGATTCTTCTGCGGTAGAAAAACCTGCATACTGACGGATCGTCCAAGTTTTTTGAACGTACATCGTAGAATATGGTCCTCTCAAATAAGGAGCAATTCCTGCGCTGTAACCTTTTGATTTTAAAACTTCTGAATCTTCAGAAGTGTAAGAAGATTTTAGTTGAAGTCCATCTTTTTCAAAAGAATAATTTTCTGTATTAGAAGTAAATCCAAAATTTTTAAAATCGGGATTTACGTTTTGAATTTTCGTTCTCATTTCATGAAATTTCGATGAGTAAATTTACGATATTTTTAATTTTAAAAAAAAGTGAAATTTTAGGCGATTTGGGCTCCTTGACAGCAAAAAATGTAAAATTTGATTTTTCACAAACATATATAGATATTTTTATCGAATTTTTATTAATTTTATTTAAAACTGACAATTATTTTCATTTTAATTAAATTTATTAACTTCTAATCAAAATAATTCGCCAACATTACTTATTCGGTCTATCAAAGTGCTATTTTTCTATTCAAAAAATCAAACGAAACCCTAATTTATATCATGATTAATCGTTGTTCTAGGGCAAAATATCTTCCTAACTTTGCTTCGCTTTTTTAACCTATTGATGACTAAAATTTCAAGGAAAATAAGCCCAAAATACAATTAGAAACAAACAAAAAATTAACATTATGGAAGCAACTATTGGTTTTAAACCCGGAGTTTGGCAAAAGGAAATTAACGTAAGTGATTTTATTAGAAACAATTACACAGAATATACCGGAGACGAAAGCTTCTTAACTCCTGCTACTGAAGCAACCAATCAACTTTGGGCAGAACTATCTGAAATGTTCAAAGCAGAGAGAGAAAAAGGAATTTATGATGCTGAAACCAAGAAACCATCTCAGATTGATGCTTATGGAGCTGGTTATATCAATAAAAATTTAGAAAAAATCGTAGGAGTTCAAACTGATAAGCCTCTAAAAAGAGCTATTTTCCCAAATGGCGGAATTAGAATGGTGGAAGATGGCTTAAAAGCTTACGGTTATGAATTAGACGAAGCAACTAAAGAAATTTATACAAAATATAGAGTTACTCATAACGAAGGTGTTTTCTCTGCTTACAATTCACCGATTAGAAAAGCTAGAAATTCTGGAATCGTAACTGGTTTACCAGATGCATACGGAAGAGGTAGAATTATTGGTGACTACAGAAGAGTTCCTTTATATGGTGTGGACTTCTTAATTAAAGATCGTCAAGACTATTTCGAAAACATGGATTGTGATGGTATGAACGAAGAAATCGTAAGACTTCGTGAAGAAATCACTATGCAAATCAATGCATTGAAAGCGCTTAAAAAAATGGCAGAATCTTACGGTTTTGACATTTCTAAACCTGCAACCAATGCTAAAGAAGCTATTCAATGGTTATATTTCGCTTATTTAGCAGCTACTAAAGACCAAAACGGTGCTGCAATGTCTATTGGTAGAGTTTCTACTTTCCTAGATATTTACATTGAAAGAGATATTAAAAGAGGTGTTCTTACAGAAATTGAAGCTCAAGAATTGATTGACCATTTCGTAATGAAACTAAGAATCATCAGATTCTTGAGAACTCCAGAATATGATTCACTTTTCTCTGGTGATCCAGTTTGGGTAACAGAATCAATTGGTGGTTTGAATAAAGACGGCGGTTCTTATGTAACCAAAAACTCTTTCAGATTATTACACACTTTATACAATTTAGGTGCATCTCCAGAACCAAACTTAACTGTTCTTTGGAGCGAAAAATTACCAGAAAACTGGAAAAAATATTGCGCTAAAGTTTCTATCGATACTTCATCTCTTCAATACGAAAATGATGATTTAATGAGAGATTGCTTTAATGACGATTACGGAATTGCTTGTTGTGTTTCTCCGATGACTTTAGGAAAACAAATGCAATATTTCGGAGCAAGAGCTAATTTACCTAAAGCTTTATTATATGCAATAAATGGTGGCATTGATGAATTAACCAAAGTTCAAGTCACTCCAGAAATGCCAAAAGTAGAAGGCGAATATCTAGATTTCGATGATGTTTGGAATAAGTTTGATAAAATGATGGATTGGTTAGCAGAAACTTACATCCAAGCATTGAACATTATTCACTACATGCACGATAAATATTCTTACGAAGCTTATGAAATGGCACTTCACGACGTAAATGTTATCAGAACTCAAGCTTGTGGAATTGCAGGAATCTCTATCGTTGCCGATTCATTTGCAGCGATGAAATACGGAAAAGTAAGAGTAATAAGAGACGAAAACGGAATCGCAGTAGACTATGTAGTAGAAAAACCTTACGTTCCTTACGGAAATAACGATGATAATACTGATAAAATCGCAGCAGAAATTGTAGAAATTTTCATGAACAAAGTAAGAAAACAAAAAACTTACAGAAATGCAATTCCTACACAATCTGTTCTTACCATTACTTCAAACGTAGTTTACGGTAAAAAAACAGGAAATACACCAGACGGAAGAAGAGAAGGTGAGCCTTACGGACCGGGAGCAAATCCTATGCACGGAAGAGACACAAAAGGTGCAGTAGCTTCACTCGCTTCTGTTGCTAAATTACCTTTCGAACACGCTCAAGATGGTATTTCTTACACTTTTGCAATTACGCCTGAAACTTTAGGAAAAACATTAGACGAAAAACAAGGAAATTTAGTTGGACTTTTAGACGGATATTTCAACCAAAAAGGTCACCACTTGAATGTAAATGTTTTCAATCGTTCATTGTTAGAAGATGCAATGCAACATCCAGAAAAATACCCTCAATTAACCATTAGAGTTTCTGGTTACGCAGTGAATTTCATCAAGTTAACTAAAGAACAACAATTAGATGTCATCAACAGAACCATCACAGAATGTTTCTAATTTATATATAACATCAATTATCTTGAAGAAGAGTTAAGAAATTTCTTAACTCTTTTTTTAAGAATATGAATTTCATCAAAATTAATTTCCCCGTCCCTAAAAGGTGTAATTTTGATGAAAATTTTTAGAATTTTAACTCCCTTTTAGGGTTGGGGAAAAGAAAAATTCTAAAAATTTATTATTAAAAAGCTTTAAACACCCTTTAAGAATATTTATCTTTGAACATGTCAAATCACGGATTTATCCATTCATACGAAACTTTCGGCACCAAAGACGGCCCAGGAATTAGATTTGTTTATTTTCTGCAAGGTTGTCATTTGCGTTGCCTCTATTGTCATAACGCTGATACTTGGAACAAAGGCGAAAAAACCAAAATGTCTGTAGACGAAGCCTTCCACGAGATAGAAAAAGTAAAAGGTTTTATAAAATCTGGGGGCGTTACCGTTTCTGGTGGCGAACCTTTGATGCAAGCCAACTTTGTCCTGGAATTATTCAAAAAATGTAAAGAAAACGGAATTCATACTTGTGTAGATACCAATGGTTATTTGTTCAGTGAAGAAATCAAAGAAGTTTTAGAAATTACAGATTTGGTGCTTCTAGACATTAAACACATCGACCCAGAAAAATATCTAAAATTAACGGAAGTAGAGCTAGAACCTACGCTTCAGTTTATGCAATATTTATCTGAAATCAACAAACCAACTTGGCTCAGATACGTTCTGGTTCCTGATTATACCGATGATGCGGAAGATTTAGAAAATTGGGCGAAATATGTTTCTCAGTTCAAAAATGTAGAACGCGTAGATATTTTACCATTTCACCAAATGGGCGCCCACAAATGGAAAGAAATTGGCAGAGCTTATCCTCTAGAAAATTGCCGACCAGCCGATATGGAAGATGTAAAAAAAGCAGTGGAAATTTTTAAGAAATACAATTTGCCTTTACCAGATAATCAAAAATAAAAGTCGAGAAATGATCTCGACTTTTTTGTTATTTATTCTATAAATTAGGTTTATAAAGGTTAAATTTCCTCTTGTCCTTTCATTTTTTCTGCATTTTCTGCCATAATCACGGCATCCATCATTTCTTGGATGTCGCCATTCATATAAGCATCTAGATTGTAGATAGATTTGTTAATTCTGTGATCGGTAACTCTACCTTGAGGATAATTGTAGGTTTTAATTTTTGCAGAACGATCTCCTGTAGAAACCATTGTTTTACGTTGAGCTGCAATGTCACCAACAACTTCCTGTAATTTAATATCATACAATTTCGCTCGAAGCATTTCCATCGCTAACTCTCTGTTTGCCAACTGAGAACGCGCTTGTTGACAAACCACCACAATTCCTGAAGGTTTGTGCGTTAACTGTACTTTTGTTTCTACTTTGTTTACGTTTTGTCCACCAGCTCCACCAGAACGAGAAGTTTGCATCTCGATATCTGCAGGATTTATTTCCACATCTACTTCTTCCGCTTCTGGTAAAACTGCAATCGTAATCGCCGAAGTATGCACTCTACCTTGAGATTCTGTCTCTGGAACTCTTTGAACACGGTGAACTCCAGATTCAAATTTCATAATTCCGTAAACACCTTCTCCTTCTACTTTCATCACCAGTTCTTTGTAACCTTTAGACGCTTCAGAAGAATCGGTAACTTCGTGTCTCCAACCTTTGGTTTTGAAATACATGGTGTACATTCTGTACATATCTTCCACGAAAATCGCAGCTTCGTCGCCACCAGTTCCGGCGCGCATTTCTAGGATAATGTTTTTATCATCTGCAGGATCTTTTGGGATTAAAAGAACTTTTAATTCTTCTTCCAAACCTGGAATTTTTTCTAAAGCTTCGTTTTTTTCGATTTTTGCTAATTCTACAAAATCCTTATCAGAACCATCTGCAATGATTTCGTCTGATTCTTCAATCGTATTTAATGCTTGCATATACTCATCAAAAACTTTCACGATTTTTCCCAAATCGCTGTATTCTTTGTTGAGCTGACCATATCTTTTTTGGTCAGTAATTACATCTGGTTGTATAATTAAATCAGCAACCTCGTTATAACGTTGCTTAATTGCTTGAAGTTTTGGGATTAAACTTTTTGACATAGTCTAAAATTATTTGGGTGCAAAGATACAAAAAAGTCGGGAGTTGGAAGATGGAAGTCGGAAGTTGAAAGACAAAAGAATAACTGAAAGTGTTTTATAGCCCCGATTGAAGTGGAAATCCTTTTTTGTCACATTGAGCGGAGTCGAAATGTGAACAAAAAAGATTGCAAAGAAAAGCGGGACTGAATTTTCTAAAAATTTCAAATTTTCCTGCTTCTTAAAGAAACACCCCGTCAAATCAAAGATTTGACACCCCTCTAAAAGAGGGGAATAAAAAAAATCTGCTCAGAAAACTGAACAGATTTTAAATATATTTTGTTTTGCTTTGATATTACTTTTCTCAAATTCAGGGAGAAAAGCAATGTCACCTCAATTAATGATGACCAGCGTGTAAATAAGGCCCTTCTCCTTTTGGTTGGTTGTAGATTACTTCTACACCTTCTTGCTCTAGAAGCGTTTTTCTTCTGATATCTTCTGGGTTAAATTTCTTAGTTTTTCCGAAATATTCAGCTAAACCTTCAGTTAACCACATTGGAATCACTACTCCAAAGAACATGAAAATACACCAAAATCCTATGAGGAACATTACGATAAAATAAACGGTCCAAAGGAACTGATAAACTGGCCAAAATCCTGCTAAAAACATAATTTCTATTATTTTAGGCAAAAATAAAACTTTACTTCTATTTATGCAAAAATAATTAAGCTTTTTTTATAAAGATTAATGTTCATCATTCCAAAACCTCTATTTTACTCAAAATCAACAAGAAGAAATTTCTCAAAATCGATAAAAATTATCTTTTTTAATAGAAAAATATCTTTGTTAAGAACTTTCTTTTTTTTGAAGTCATTTATTGATATTTCTCATTAAGAAATTATGCATCACCCTATTTTATTGGGGTAATTTTGCAGAGAAATTAAATGACAAAAGATGAAGATATTAATTATAGGCGGTGTAGCTGGTGGAGCCACTAGTGCCGCAAGATTGAGAAGATTAGATGAAAAAAATTCTATAATTTTATTTGAAAAAGGAGCGTACATTTCTTATGCAAACTGCGGCCTTCCTTATTATATTGGGGGAGTGATAGAAGAAAGAGAAAAACTTTTTGTGCAATCTGCCGAAGAATTCGGGACGAGATATGGTATTGACGTAAGAGTAAATACAGAAGTTTTAAGCATTCATCCAGAAGAAAAATTAATAAAAGCAAAAAATCTGATTACTGGCGAAACTTACGAAGAAACATATGATAAATTAATCCTTTCTCCAGGTGCTGATCCTATTGTTCCGCCACTTCCAGGAATTAAGAGTGAAGGAATTTTTACCATTCGCAATGTTACAGATACCGATTACATCAAAGAATATATTTCTACCAAAAATGTACAAAAAGCTATAGTAGTAGGTGCTGGTTTTATTGGTTTGGAAATGGCAGAAAACCTCCACGAACTTGGTATTCAGGTTTCTATTGTGGAAATGTCTGACCAAGTAATGGGACCTTTAGATTATTCTATGGCTTCTATTGTGCATCAACATTTAAAAACTAAAAATGTAGAATTTTATCTTCTTGATGGTGTAAAAAGTTTTGAAAAATTAGAAGACGGAAGTATTATTGTTGAATTAATGTCGGGAAGAAAAATTACTGTAGATATGGTGATTCTTTCCATCGGTGTAAAACCTACCATTAAACTCGCTAAACAAAGTGGTTTAGAAATTGGTGAAGCTGGCGGAATTAAAGTAAATCCTTATTTACAAACTTCAAATCCAGATGTTTATGCAGTAGGTGACGCAATAGAGTTTCCTAGTCCAATTACAGGAAAACCATTTATGAATTATTTGGCGGGACCTGCAAACCGACAAGGTAGAATTTGTGCAGACAATATTATTTTAGGAAATGCAACTGAATACAAAGGTTCTATAAGCACGGCAATTGCCAAAGTTTTTGATATTACGGTAGCTTCAACTGGTATTGCAAGCAAAATTTTGAAAAAATCTGGAATTAAATATTTAGATTCTATCACGCATTCTGCCTCTCATGCTGGTTATTATCCTGGTGCAATTCCTATGACCATCAAGATTATTTACCAACCTGAAACTGGTAAACTTTTCGGAGCGCAAGTTGTGGGTTATGATAGCGTTGATAAGAGATTAGATTTAATTGCAAGCGTGGTAAAAAAAGGCGGAACAATTTATGATTTAATAGATATAGAACACGCTTATGCTCCACCTTATTCTTCTGCAAAAGATCCTGTAAATATGGCAGGTTATGTTGCAGAAAATATTCTGAACGGGAAGGTTAAGATTAAACATTGGAGACACGTAAATGCTCAAGAAACTTTAAACGGAACAGTTTATTTAGATGTTAGAACTAAAGATGAATTTGAATTAGGTTCAATTCCTGGAGCTATTAACATTCCGATTGATGATTTGCGAGACAATCTTCATTTACTTAATAAATCAAATACCATTGTGGCATTTTGTGCGGTTGGCTTAAGAGGTTATTTGGCGGCAAGAATTTTAATGCAAAATGGTTTCGAAAATGTATTTAATCTAAATGGAGGTTATAAAACTTGGGAATACGCGGTAAAAAAACAGAGCAACGAAGATATTTATAAAAATTTGGTGGTTAAAAAAGATGACCATATTTATCAAGCTCAAAATAAATCTGTTACCGTTTCTAGTGGAAACGTCATAAAAGTTGATGCTTGTGGATTGCAATGTCCAGGCCCGATTATGAAACTCAAAAAAGTTTTTGATACTGCAGATTCTGGAAATGTGTATGAAGTTTTGGCAACAGACCCAGGTTTTGCAAAAGACGTAGTTTCTTGGTGTAATATGACAGGGAATAAACTGATAGACGTAGCTTCTAACGCTGGGAAAATTTCTGCAATTATAGAAAAAGCAGAACAAAAGAAAACTTCTGTACAAAGAAATACTCAAAACGGAGCTTCTTTTGTGGTTTTCAGTGATGATTTAGACAAAGCATTGGCTACGTTCGTTTTGGCGAATGGTGCTGCAAGTTCGGGCAAAAAAGTGACCCTTTTCTTTACTTTTTGGGGATTGAATATCATCAAAAAAGCAGAAAAACCTAGCGTTAAAAAAGATATTGTAAGTAGAATGTTTGAGATGATGATGCCTTCAAATTCTAAAAATTTAGCACTTTCTAAAATGAATATGTTCGGAATTGGCGCTAAAATGATGAGGAATCAAATGAAAAACAAAGGCGTAGCTTCACTAGAACAAATGATGAAAGATGCGCAAGAAAACGGAGTAGAATTTGTGGCTTGTCAAATGTCTATGGATGTAATGGGTGTGAAAAAAGAAGAATTGTTAGATGTAGTACAAACTGGTGGTGTGGCAACATTCTTAGAAAAATCAGACGAATCTAATCTTAATTTATTCTTATAATTTCAAAAAAATTGTGAATATAAAAAGAGAGCGAAAATTTCGCTCTCTTTTCTTATATTTGTAATATTTTAATGCGCCAAAGCTGCAAAGAAATCATTGCCCTTATCATCTGTAATGATAAACGCAGGGAAATCTTTCACTTCAATTTTTCTTACCGCTTCCATTCCTAATTCTGGGAAATCTACTACTTCCACAGAAAGAATATTTTCTTTAGCCAAAATTGCAGCAGGACCACCAATAGAACCTAAATAGAAACCGCCGTATTTAGCACAAGCATTGGTTACATCTTTGCTTCTGTTACCTTTAGCGAGCATAATCATGCTTCCACCATTTTTCTGGAATTCGTCTACATAAACGTCCATTCTTCCCGCAGTCGTAGGCCCGAAACTTCCACTTGGCATTCCTTCTGGAGTTTTAGCAGGACCTGCGTAATAAATTGGGTGATTTTTAAAATATTCTGGCATTGGTTTTCCAGCGTCTAATAATTCTTTGATTTTTGCATGAGCAATATCTCTTGCAACAATCAGTGTTCCGTTCAGTTTCAAACGAGTTTTGATTGGATATTTAGACAATTCCGCCAAAATTTCTGGCATTGGTTTGTTCAAATCTATTTCCACAGCTGGTTCTAAATGAGGAGCTGTTTCTGGTAAATATTGCGCTGGATTGGTTTCTAATTGTTCTAAGAAAATTCCTTCTTTGGTGATTTTTCCTTTGATATTTCTGTCTGCAGAACAAGAAACACCCATTCCAACAGGACAAGAAGCAGCGTGTCTAGGTAATCTGATTACTCTAACATCGTGTGTTAAGTATTTTCCACCAAATTGCGCTCCGATTGCAGATTCCTGACAGATTTCTTGCACTCTTTTCTCCCATTCTAAATCTCTGAACGCTTGACCAGCCATATTTCCTTCTGTAGGAAGGTTGTCATAATATTTAGCAGATGCTTTTTTCACCGCTGCTAAATTGGCTTCAGCAGAAGTTCCACCAATAACTAATGCTAAATGATAAGGCGGACAAGCTGCAGTTCCTAAATCCATAATTTTTTCGCGGATAAATTCTTCTAAAGATTTATCGTTCAAAAGAGATTTTGTTTTTTGATACAAGAAAGTTTTATTCGCAGAACCTCCTCCTTTTGTCAAGAATAAAAATTCATAGTAATTTCCTTTTTTTGCATAAATATCAATTTGTGCAGGAAGGTTAGAACCAGAATTTTTCTCTTCGAACATGCTCAAAGGAACAATCTGAGAATATCTTAAGTTTCTATTTTTATAGGTATTGAAAATTCCTCGACTTAAAAATTCACCGTCATCTACACCTGTGTAAACATTTTCTCCTTTTTTTGCTACCACAATTGCAGTTCCTGTGTCTTGGCAAGAAGGTAATGCACCTTCTACCGCAACTGCAGCATTCTGCAATAAATTATACGCTACAAATCTATCATTATCAGTAGCTTCTGGATCATCTATAATTCTGCGTAAACTTGCCAAATGCTCAGAACGAAGCATAAAAGAAACATCTTCCATTGCTTTTTCCGCCAAAAGTTCTAAACCTTTTGGATCAATGGTTAAGATTTCTCTATCACCTAATTGTTCTACTTTTACGTAATCTGAAGTGAGTTTTTTATAAACAGTGTCATCCTTTAGAATTGGATACGGATCTTGGTAAATAAAGTCCATTTTATATTTGATTTACGATTTTTGATTTACGATTTTTGAAGCTAAAAACCTTCTCTTTCATCTTCAAAATTGAAGTGTAAATTTACGAAATAAATCAAATAGAGGAAAGATAATATTGCGAGTATTAAAACAAAAAACCCTTTCTGCGTTCTATGCAAAAGCAAAAAACGCAGAAAGGGTTGGTTCTTAAAAAAAAGCTAGTCTATAAACTTACTTGACTGGCAAAATATTCTTCTAATTCTTTCAAGGTCTCAGAATTGGTAGAAATATCTTTTACCACGACTCCTTTATTGATGGCTACAATTCGGTTGCAAACCTCTGTAGTGTGCGCCAAATCATGGCTAGAAATCAAGAAGGTGACTTCTGCATTTTGAGAAAGCACTTTAATAAGATTCTTTAGTTTAATCTGTGTAGAAGGATCCAAATTCGCGAAAGGTTCATCTAAAACAATAATTTCTGGATTGCCAATTAAAGCGCCTACAATTCCTACTTTTTTCTGATTTCCTTTCGATAAATCTCTGATGTATTTTCTAGCATTGAGAATTTCGCCATTGAATAAATCTTCGAATTGTTTTAGAAATTCGTCTACAGAAGCTTTGTTTTGTCCGCGCAACTCGCCTAAAAAGTAAAAATATTCTTCTGGAGTAAGATAGCCTATCAAGAAACTGTCATCAATAAATGCCGAAACTTTATTTTTCCAATTTTCTGACTTATTCACTTGAATTCCATCAATTTGAATACTTCCTGAACTGGGTTCAATTAAATCTAAAAGCAAGCTAAAGAGCGTGGTTTTTCCTGCTCCGTTATTTCCTACCAAACCGAAAGTTTCGCCTTTGGGAATAGTAAGTTCTTGTATGTTAAGCACTTTTGCGGTTCCGTAAATTTTAGAAATATTTTGAATGTTTATCATGATAGTAATTGGTATTTAGTAATTGGTAGTTGGTAATTGGTATTTGGTAATTGGTATATTTATTTTGGTTGTGATTTTGCGTGAGGGCGAAACTGGAAATCCTTTTTTGCAAAAAAAGATTGGAAGTGTAGACCGACTTTTTTGCTTTGGCTCTGTAAGAAAGCTTGGAAAAAAGGCACGCCCAAATTTTAATCATTATTTTTTAAAAGCAGCAATGGTAGAATATTTTTCAGTTCTGTAGATTTTTACAATGAGGTTGAAAATTTTATCTCGAAGCAGAAACCCTATCAATCCTAAAATCCCTAAACTCATTACAGCCGGAGTCATTCCGAAGAAATATTTCATCGCTCCGAAAACAGCCATTGGTAAAACCATTTGTGGCAATAAAAGAACAGGAATTTTAATATTGAAATTGTTTTGTCCGCTTGTAAAACCTTTTGAAGCAGAGTTCAAATCAATCGGTTTTTTATTGTAAGCTCCCGCCAATAAAGTGAGATAAGAGTTTACTCCCAAATTATATAAACCTGCCGCAAAAATGGTAAAATAAAATTCCCAACTGATGAATGCATAACCGACTGCTAAAATCATAGAAACCGAAATGGCAATCACAAAAAGCGCCCATTTTGCTTTGAGAAAATCTTTGTAAGGAACATTTTGCGTCATCATCAGTGGATAATAAGAACTGTCCCAAGCTGGAACCCTTTGCCCGAACATAAAATTAAAACCGCCTGTTACAAAAATTCCTAGAAAAACTTGCATGAAACTGGTGTTGTAACCTTTGCTAAAGAAAAGTAACCCGTAAAAAAGGAATAAAACGCCACCAATTAAAGCACTTCTCGCCGCTTTACTTCTTTTAATCAATCGAATATCATTGTTGATAAAAGTTCCTAATGTTCCGTATTTATTGAGGAAAGCAATGTTTTCGGTTTTTCCTGCCGCTTTTTTCATTTCTAAACCTCTGTCCAAATACAAATTCTTTTTGATGAAAGAGAAAGTATAAACCGCCAAAACCAGCAATACAACAATCGGAATAATAAAGAAGCCAATATTTTGATACAATCCGTAGAAAATCCGCTCAGAAATCGCCAAAACATCTATGATTTCAAAGTAATGCAATCCACCAATAATCGCCATCAATCCAAAAAGACTATACATCAATTTATCACTTTTATTGATAATGGTGTTGACAAACGTATTGATAAAAACCATGGAAATACACGCTGCGAAATAAAGCAAAACGGTTACTGCATTTAGATTTCCTTTAAAAATTAAAAGCGCTGCAAATGGAATCGCAAAAAGTAAAAACGCCCAACTGAAAAACGAAACTAAAATTTTCACCAAAGTGTAACCTGCCACTTGATTTTTAGAAATTTTCATGGTGAGAAATGGCTTGATGTTTTCCGCAGGAAGTTGCTGCATAAAATATTTCAACAGCAAATCGATGGCAATGTAGACTAAGAAAATTCGGCTGAAAAGTTGAATAGGTTCATAAGCTACTTTTTTCGCTCCGAAATACACTCCAATAGCTCCACCTACAAAAATAAGCGCCAAATATGCGTACATAAACAGCATTCCTATTTTCATTAAGATTCCCGCAGCAAATTGCGGACTTCTCACAAAACTTTTGAGTTCAAGTTGTAGAAATTTTAGAAACATAATCGTTTTTCAATCATTAGTTTCTAAAACTATATTTTCGTTACAAAATTTATTGCATGAGTTCTTTTGCCTGAAGAATTGCGGCATCTGTAATCTTGCTTCCAGAAAGCAATTGCGCAATTTCTGTAAGTTTTTCTTCTTGATTAAGTGGGAAAATTCTGGTTTGGGTTTTTCCTTCAATATCAGATTTTTGCACTTTATAATTATCATTTCCTTTTGCTGCAACTTGTGCAAGGTGAGTAATGACTATCAACTGCATATTTTCTGCCATTTCTTGCATTACATTGCCCATTTCATCGGCAATTCTACCAGAAACACCCGTGTCTATTTCGTCTAAAATAAGCGTAGGAAGTTCTGCATTTTCTGCCATGAGTTTTTTAATCGAAAGCATCACTCTACTTCTTTCACCACCAGAAATAGCATTTTGAATCGGTTTTAAGGCAAATCCAGCATTCGCTTGGAATAGCAATTGGATTTTCTCCGTTCCAAATTTACCGAATTCTTTCGTTGAAGAGAGTTCCACTTCTACTTTTGCTTTTTCTAATCCTAATTGATGTAAAAGCGATTCTACTTTTTCTACAAAAACTGGAGCCGTTTGTTTTCTGTTTTTAGATAAAATTTCAGCTTTTTTCAGCAAAGACTGAGAAGCCTCAGCAATTTCTTTTTCCAACTGAGCAATTTTATGTTCTATGTCTTCAAAAGAATTCTTTTCTAAAGAAAGTTCTTCTTTGATTTTCAACAAATCTTCTATATCTGAAACCTTGTGCTTTAGAAAAAGTGCGTTGATTTTATCATTTTGCTCTTGTAAAACCAATAAATCTTCAGGATTTGCATCTAGTTTTTCGGCTTCATTTTGCAACTGAAAGAGAATATCTTTGAATTCTACATAATTTTCTTCTAATCTTGCATTGAGCTCAGAAAACTGCAAAGACAAGTCTGCGACTCTGCTCAATTTGTTTTTAACATCATAGAAACCATCGAACAAACCAACTTCTTCTTGGTCTGTTCTGGCAAAAATCTGCGCGAGCAATTCAGAAATCGCACCTTTATTTTCAGCTAAAGAAATTTGGCTCTGTAGCAATTCATAATTCACAGATTCTAATTGCGCTGCTTTTAATTCTTCCAACAAAAACAACTTGTAATCGCTCTCTTTATTTCCTTCGGAAAGTGTATTTTTCAGTTTTTCTAGTTCTCTTTGCTTTCTTTGAAATTCAAAATAATCACATTGATAGGTTTCTATCAAATTTTTGTTTTCAGAAAGCCCATCGATGATTTTAAACTGATATTCTTCGCTGAACAATTGAGAAGTTTCAAACTGAGAATGAATATCAATCAATCTTTCAGAAAGTTCTTTCAAAACGTCTAAAGTAACAGGAACATCATTTACAAAAGCTCTAGATTTCCCAGAAGGTAAAATTTCTCTTCTAATAATGGTATCTGCTTCAAAATCCAAATCATTTTCCTCAAAGAAAATTTTCAAAGATTCAGAAATTTTAAATTCCGCTTCAACTACACTTTTCGTTGAGAAGTCAGAAATGCTTTTAGAATCTGCTCTTTCTCCTAAAATAAGTCTCAAAGCACCCAAAATAATAGATTTACCAGCGCCAGTTTCGCCAGTAATCACTTGTAAACCTTTCTTGAAATGAATTTCAAGTTGGTCTATCAATGCAAAATTTTGGATATAAATTCTTGATAACATTATTTAAAGAATACTTATTTTGAGTTGCGTTTTCGAGCCTGTAAAAATAGTGTAAATTTCAGAAAATTCAAACCACAAAAGCGTAGCTCTAAGATTCATTTTACTTCCATTTATTCCATTTCGTGTCCATATCTTTTGGAGAGAACAAACTCATCAAATTTTTGAGCTGATTCATGTCTACACCTCCATTATTATTGGAATCGAAAATGTTATAAATTTCGTCTTTTTTGCTTTCTACAAAGAGATTAAAAGGATAATTCATCTGGAAATTGCTTTCGTAGAATTTAAGTTTCAAAATCTCGTTTGCAATGGTTTGTTTGGTAGAAAATTGGTCTTGTTTTCCTAAATTATCTAAGCCCATTCTGTGATAATTATAGTAGAAATTTCTAAGCGTGGAATTTTGTTCAGACAAAATCGTAGCAATGAGCGCTCCTCTATTTCTTGGACTTTCTAATTGAGACCAACCCATATAGTTCTGATTTTGAGAATTTTGAGTAATCTGCATCGCTTTATCAAACCATGGCGTTCCGCCTTTCATTTGATACGTATCTGCATCGTAACCTAAAATAAGGTAGACATAAAAACTCATCACATCAATCAAATTTTTCCCCGAAAATTGTCTTTCGTTAAAAACCATATTCTGATTTTCTAGATATTCAAAAGAAAAATTGGTGTCATTAACATTAAGAATCGGCGTTTCATATTGCGTTCCATAAACAGGACGCACCGACTGAACCACCAAAGTTCCTTTATAATTATTCCCGCTTTTTTCGGCAAGAATGATTGAAAAATTACATTTTATTTTTTCGTAGTTCTGAAATTTTTTGCCAGTCCAACTGGTTTTATTGATGAAGTCTTTCAGACTTTTCTCCATTGTTCTGAATAATTGCACGTTACTTCCGCCAATTTGTTGGTAATTAATCTGAACTTGAGCATTCAGCTCTTGCGCAAAACTAAATTGAGAAAGCAGTAAAAGTGCAAATATGTAAAGTAGTTTTTTCATTGAATTCTAAACGAATTTTTAAAAAATTTATTTCTTAAGTTGAGTTTCTACAAAATCTAAAATGTCTTTTGCCACTTCGTCTTTAGATTTTAGAGAAAATTCTTTTTGTTCTGAATGCGTTAAAATTTTAACCTTATTGGTGTCTTTTTGGAAACCAGCACCTTCATCACGAAGTGAATTAAGCACAATCATATCCAGATTTTTTTTCTGCAATTTGCTTTTGGCATTTTCTTCTTCATTTTGAGTTTCAAGGGCAAAACCAACCAAAAACTGATGCGTTTTTTTCTCGCCCATCGTTTTCAAAATATCTGGATTTTTAACCAATTCTATGGTAAATTCTTCTTCAGATTTTTTAATTTTTTCTTTGGCAACGATTTTTGGGGCATAATCTGCAACAGCAGCACTTGCAATAGCAATATCTACCTTTTCATAGTATTTAAAAACTTCATCGTACATTTCTTTCGCCGAGGTTATTCTATGAATTTCTATATTTTTATTGCTTGTTTTTTGTGAAGTAGGTCCAGAAATTAAAATCACTTTTGCGCCACGTTTTACCGCTTCTTCAGCAAGCGAAAACCCCATTTTTCCCGAAGAATGATTGCCAATAAAACGAACTGGGTCTATTGCTTCATAGGTAGGTCCTGCTGTGATGAGAACCGTTTTTCCTTCTAAGTTTTTAGATTGATTTTGAGTAAAAAAATCTTCTATTTTTTGTAAAATAGTTTCTGGCTCTGCTAATCTTCCTTGACCTTCTAATCCAGAAGCCAATTCCCCAAATTCTGCGGGAATAATGTGATGACCAAATCTTTCTGCTTTTTCTAAATTTTCTTTGGTGGAAGGATGTGCATACATATCCAAATCCATTGCTGGAGCTATGAAAACGGGACATTTAGCTGACATATAAGTAGCAATGACCAAATTATCACAAATCCCATGAACCATTTTAGCCAAAGTATTCGCAGTACAAGGTGCTACCAATAATACATCGGCCCAAAGTGCAAGTTCTACATGAGAATTCCATGTTCCGTTTTGGTCATAAAAATCAGAATAAACTGCATTTTTAGAAAGTGTAGAAAGTGTGACTTTTGTAACAAAATTTTCAGCAGAAGGTGTTAAAATAACCTTTACTTCTGCACCTTTTTTTACAAAATCTCTTACAAGGTAATTCATTTTGTAGGCTGCAATTCCGCTAGAAATTGCCAATAGAATTTTTTTACCTTTTAGAGCCATATGATTAGAATTTTAACTGAACGAATTTATGGTTTTTTTTTGAATTTTTATTGGTTATTTTAAACGCAAAGAATCTGCATCATTTACCGTTATTAAAGGCATTTCATTTAACAAAGCTTGCAAAGTTGAAAATCTAAAGATTTTCTAACATAAACTCAACAAAAAAGCCACAGAAATTCTGTGACTTTGTTTTTTTTATCCTAACGAATATCGTTTATTTTTCTTCGGTTCTACGGAAGTAAATTTCGTCATCTAACCATTCTCTAATGGCAATAGATGTAGGCTTTGGTAATCTTTCGTAGTTTTTAGAAATCTCAATTTGCTCTCTGTTTTCGAAAACTTCTTCCAGAGTAGAATTGTGCACCGCAAATTCATCTAATTTTTGGTGAAGTTCAGTTCTAATTTCAGCATTAATTTGTTCTGCTCTTTTTCCCATAATTACGATAGCTTCGTAGATAGAACCTACTTTTTCTTCGATTTTATCTCTATCGTAAGTAATGGTGTTTACTTCTGCTTTTGTATATTTTACGCTCATTTTGAGTGATTTATTTTTATTTTAGTTTGCAAAGATAATTAATTTCTTCTAATCTTGAAAGTAGCACCTGGTTCTGGAGTGCTAATTTTTGCACTATCGATTTTAATTTTATTCGCTTCTTGCTGATCTTTAACTTGTTTTTTAGCGTCTTCCTTGGCTTCAGCTGCTTTTTGTTTTTCTGTAAATTCAGCTTTTCTAGCTTCTACTTCTTTTTGAAGTTTCGCAAATTCTACAACTTCTTTTTCTAGTTTTGCTCTAATATCTAGGGCTTCTTTGCTTAAATCTGAGTTTGGATATTCTCTTTCTACCTGTCTGGTAAATGCAATTGCACTTTCTAATCTTTCTTTTTTAAGGTCATAAATAGAGTTGATACCCAATTCTGATTTAGATTTTAAAATATAAGCGTAGATTTTAGATTTAAGTTTAGTTGCAGGAAAATCATTTAAAACGTTTTCAAAAGCAATGGTAGCTGCTTTGTAATCTGCCATTTTAAAATATTGTCTTGCATTTTCATAAGCTTTGAACTCTAATTTATAGTTCAGTTCATCAATTAAATCATTGATGTTTTTTGCTTTTTCTGAATTTGGATAATTATTTAAAAATTCTTGTAATTCATTAATCGCCGAAGTTGTATTGCTCTGGTCTAAGTTATAATCCATAGAACCTTCGTAGTAACACAATGCAGACATATAAGCTGCTTCTTCTTTTCTAGGATCATTGGTAAATGTAACGGAGAAATTCTTGAATTGATGCGCCGCAAGTTTATAGTTTTTGTCGTAGTAATTAGCATACGCAGATTTATAAACTACTTCTGGAGCGTCATCTGTTCCTGCAACGAGATTGGTTAATCTTTCGTAAAGCGCAAGAGCGTCTGTCCATTTCTTTTTTTCGTATTTTTCATTGGCAACTTTCATGATAAAATCTTTATCAGCAGATTTCATTGCCAAATCATATTGTTTGTTACAAGACAAAAGCAAAAAAGCGATTGCGAATAATGAGAATATTTTTTTCATAAATAAAAGTAAGGAAATCTTTCTATAATGTTCCCTTTATCAGTTTGCAAAAATAAAACTTTTTTTGTCAAAAGATTTATTTTAAGATACTTTAACGCAAATAAGGTTAAATTTGATATCCTAAAAGCGAGAAAACACAAAGATTGAGATGGTTTTTCAGTTTTTTTTCGGCATTAGCTAGGTAATCTTCGTCGTTACCTTTTAAATAAATTTCGTAATAATTTTTATTTCTAATGGTAAATACGATGGTTCCAATGATGGTAGAAACTATATCTTCTGATTTTGCAGCTCTTTTAAAAACGCCGCTTACAATACCTTTTTGCACTACATCTTCCAGAACTTTGGTAAACGTTTGGTAGAATTCTAGCAACGTATCCTTCACTCTATCTTGATGTCTGAGTTCTTGAGTCACAAAACCATGAAAATAATTGAATTTAAATAACTGTTTAGTTACGAAATTAATAATTTCTTTGAGTTGCATCTCTGGTTTTCCGTCTTTTATGGTTTGGGTAAATTCAGCAAATGTTTCTCTGGTTTTCTGTACTCTATATTGGTAAAGATTTACCATCATTTTCTCTTTAGAGCCGAAGTAATAAGAAATCATCGCCACGTTGATATTCGCTTTAGCAGAGATATCACGAACGGAAGTCCCTTCAAAACCATTCTGCGCAATAAGCTCTTCCGCGATGTCTAGAATATGAATTTGCTTTTCGGTAAATTTTTTCTTCATTCTCTAATTTGTTGAAAAGTAAAGATATAAAAAACTTTTTCTCAAACAAACAAATGTTTAATACTTTGTTTAATTTTTTAACCGATTTCATATCTTTGAATATGAATTTTTTCAACTTCCATCATCATAACCCACAAATCTCTTACGGAATTTATAATTCTACGCCAGAAGAAAGGATTCCAGAGCATTATTTTTCGGTGGGAATCCATCCGCAAAGCATTGATGAACACTGGGAAAATGACTTAGAAAACCTAAAAATCATTTCTCAAAATCCAAAATGTTTAGCTATTGGCGAATGTGGTTTGGATGCTTTGGTAAACATTGATGAAAATCTTCAGAAAAAAATTTTCGAAGCACAAATTCTTTGGGCAAACGAAATTCAAAAACCGGTTATCATTCATTGTGTAAAGAGGTTTCAAGAATTAATTCCTTTTCAAAAAATTGCAAAAGTTCCATTAATTATTCATGGTTTTAATAAGAAAAAAGCGATAGCTGATGAAATGTTGAAACATGGTTTTTATCTAAGTTTTGGAAAATCTGTACTTCACAACTTATCTTTGCAAACTTCTTTGAAAGAAATTCCTTTAGAAAAAATCTTTTTAGAAACAGATGATGCAGATTTTGACATTGCAGAATTGTATCAAAAAGTAGCTGAAATCAAGGAAATTTCTGTAGAAAAATTACAAGAACAGATTTCTAAAAATTTAGAAATTTTAAACATTCAGTTTTAATTAAGTGATTAAGAAAATCTTTGCGCTTTTTGCGTGAAAAAATAAAATTAGAAAATGACAGATTGGTTACAACGTTCGGAACTGCTCGTAAAAAAAGAAGGCTTAGAGACCTTGAAAAATGCTAAAGTTTTAGTGGTAGGTTTAGGTGGAGTGGGTTCTTTTGCAGCAGAATTTTTGGCAAGAGCTGGAGTAGGAAACATGACGATTGTAGATGGAGACATTGTAGATATTACCAACATAAACAGACAGTTACCCGCTTTACATTCTACTGTAGGAAAGGATAAAGTAGAAATCGTTGCCGAGAGAATTTTAGACATCAATCCTGAAATTAATTTGGTTAAAATCAATGAATTTCTTTCACCAGAAAGAATGGACGAAATTCTAGAAGAACATCAATTTGATTACGTATTAGATTGCATAGACAGTGTTTCGCCGAAATTAGCCTTGATTAAAGCTTGTAGAAGAAGAAAAATAAAACTGGTTTCATCGATGGGAGCAGGTGGAAAAACCGACCCAAGTAAAGTTTTGGTAAGAGATTTAAGCAAAACCAATAATTGTTACCTTGCCAAACAAATCAGAAAAAGATTGAAAAAAGAGGGAATTACCAAAGGTTTCAGATGTGTTTTTTCTACAGAAATTCAAAAAGAAGAAAGTCTAAAACTCACCGATGGAAGCAATTTTAAAAAATCTTTTTACGGAACCATCAGTTTCATGCCTGCACTTTTTGGTTTAAATGCTGCTGCAGAAGTGATTAATTATTTGTTGAAAGAGCCAAGTAAAAAGAATCAAGAGCAAAATTAATTTTATACTCAATATTTTGAACTACAAATATCCCAGAGAAGAAAAACTCAAACAAAAAAATGACATTTCCTTACTTTTTGAGAAAGGAAAATGGAAAACTTGTGGAAATTTGAGAGTAATTTCTTACCAAATAGATGCTTCGACTTCGCTCAGCATGACAGCTCAACATAAAGTTGGCGTTTCTGTTTCTAAGAGATATTTTAAAAAAGCAGTTCACAGAAATAGAATCAAAAGACTTTTGCGCGAAGTTTACAGACTTAATAAAGCTCAGTTTTTAGAAAAATTTGGCGAAAATTCCTTAACCATGTTGTTCTACGTTTCGCCTACTCTTCCGAAAAATTATCAAGAGATAGAAGAAGAATTTTTAAAACTTCTCAAAAAATAAAAATCATTAGCACGTTTTTTGTAATTTAGTTTGCACAAATAATAAACTATTACACAAAATGTTAGACAACATTCCTTATCTTCCTTACTTCATCAGTGCATTTATCGGCATTGGTTTAGCTGCAGCTTCTGGCTTTAGAGTTTTCTTGCCTATGTTTGCTGTAAGTCTCGCTTCTTACATGGGTTGGATTCCCATGAACGAAAACTTTCAATGGTTGGCTGGTTTACCTACGCTCATCACTACAGGAATTGCCACTGTGGTAGAAATTTTAGCGTATTACATTCCGTACGTTGACCATTTATTAGACACCGCTTCTGTTCCATTGGCTACAATTGCAGGTTCTATCATGTTTGCTGCTCAATTTACAGATTTAGGAACGTTTCCAACTTGGGCACTTGCATTAATTGCAGGAGGTGGAACTGCCGCTGCAATTAGTTCTGGATTTGCAGGAACACGAGCCGCATCTACTGCGACAACTGGCGGACTCGGAAATTCTGTAGTTGCCACCACCGAAACAGCAGGAGCAGGAATGATGACTTTTTTAGCTTTAGCAGCTCCCGTAATTGCGTTTTTGGTAGCGATTGCCCTTGTTATTGTAGTCTTTATTTTTGGAAGAAAAATCTGGAATAAATTAAGAGGAAATCTTAAATCTGAAGAAACTTTATGATCTAATCATTAGTCTAATTCAATAAAAAAACTCCAAGAAATTCTTGGAGTTTTTTGTTTTATTTACCTTGTTTTAAATCTTTGATTTCTTGAATTTTAGCCTTGAAATCTTCGGCTTTTTCTGGGTGTTTATTTTGTAGAATTTCGTAAGCTTTAATTGCCTTCGTGTACAATCTTTGTTCGGTATAAAGTTTTGCCAAAGTTTCGGTCATCAAGTGTGAGATGTCGTCATTTTTTTCTTTCACCACAAAATTCACTTCTTCTTTTAACTGAGAAATTTTAGGATTTTCTTCAATGAATTTATCGATGATTTCTGCTTTTTTCTCAATGACTTTTACTGGGATATTTTCAGGAGTTTTAATTCCGGAACGATCAATTTTAAGCCAACTTTGCCAAGTATTTACAAAACCTGGAACATTGCTATTATTTTCTTCCGCCAAAAATTTTTCTACTTGACTTTCAATAGCTTGAACAGGATTTTCTTGAACGTTAGTTTTTAAGAAAGAAGTATTTAGAATAGATTTTTCAATAGGTTTTTCTTCAATTTTAACTTCTTCTAAAACCTCTTTTTTCAATTCGATTGGTGCAACTTCTTCTACAATTTTCTTCTCTTCTGTAATTGCAATTTCTGGTTTTACTTCAACTGGTTTTTCAGTAGCTTTCGGTTGAGAAACTGCTGGTTTTTTAATCATAGAATCCAGTGGATTCATCACAAAATTCATCGGTTTCCAATCGGTATGAATTTCTTCTACAATTTCTTCTTTTTCTTCCGTCAAAATAGGAGTATTAATTACTTGAGGCTCTTCTTTTTCAATCGTCATTTCTGTATTTTCCTCTATAATCTCTGTTTTTTCTGGTGCTGAAATGTTCAATTCTGGAGTTTTTTCAGATGGAATTTCTGCAGGTTTTGTTTCTTCTTCGGTTGGTTTTTCTTCAATAATTGTTGCAGAAATTTCTGCTTTTGGTTCAGATTTCGATTCTTCTTTTGGAGTAGAAGGAACGGTGAATTTTACGTTTGGCAAGAAACTTTCGAAACCATTAAAACTGATATCCGAAGGTTTTACAGACGTAATTTCCTTGTCATCTGATTGATCAATATGCTCTAAAACGGTTTCTTTACTAAAATTAAGGTCTTCTTCTCTAGTTTTGAACGCAATTTTTTCTTGTTCTTGTTCCGATTTTTCTTGCTCAAGCAATTGATTTTCAATCTCTAAAATCTCCAATTCTTTCAGTACTTCGAACTCATTTTCTTTTTTATCAAGAATTGGTGCTTCTAATTCTGTATCTCCTACTACACTTTTCGGATGCGTAACTACAGGTTTTTCTGCCTCTATTTTTTCTACCGTTTCTGTTAAATTTTCAAAAGAATTTTCAGTGATGTTTTGCTCTGGAACCTCAACGATTTTTACAAGTTCTTCAATGGTTTTTTCAACTTCATTTTCTGTTTTAGCGAGTACAATTTTCTTGAATTTCGTCAGTTCTTTTTTCTCTTCTTCCTTCTTTTTATTGATGAAAGTGTAGAGAATTTTTTTATCCGTAGTATACGCTGCGGTTTTGGTTAGTTCTTTTTGGTAATTTTCAGCATCGAAATTAAAAATCGCCGAAAGATGCAAAGTTCTGATACTCTGCATATAAGGGAATTTAGAAATTTCATTCTGAAGAAGTGAAATGTCTTCTTTAGAAATATTTTCTGGGCGCTGAAGCAATTCTAAAACTCGTGCATTCATCTTTTACCAATTGGCTACAATATCGTTAAAAATTTTATTGATAATCCTTTCGTTTACCAATTTCACTTGAGAAGTTTCTATGGCATTAATATCTAAATCACTACTAAAAACCGCTTCATCTGAATACGTTCTATCAAAACTTGCTTCTGGAAACTTACTGTTTTCGTAATGAACTTTTACCGTAATGGTGAGTTTATTCTGTGCCGCTTGAATATTTCCACCGTCTGTAGTAACTGGTGTAGAAATAGTGGTAGGCGAAATGCTGTAATCTGTAATTTCTCCTTCAATAAGAACATCAGGATTTTCCGTAGTTCCCTTTAGACCAGATCTTTGCAAAAATCTATTTTGAAGAGCAATAGAAAATTCTTGACTTAAATTAGCATTCACCAAAGCTGCATTATTAGGAAAATTTTTAATCTGAATCGTTTTTTCGTCGTGATTCAAAGAATTTCCTGTAAAACTATAGCAAGAAGACAAAAAAGCCAAGGAAAAGAAACCCAAGAATAAAACTCCAAAAATTTTAAAATTTTTGGTCTGAAATCTGAAATTTAAAATCTGAAATCTTTTCATTAATCTTCTAAATTATATTGTTTTATTTTTCTGTAAAGCGTTCTCTGAGAAATTCCCAATTCATCGGCAGCCTTATTTCTTCTGCCGTTGTGTTTTTCGAGCGCTTTTACAATTAAATCTCTCTCATTATTGATTAAAGATAGAGACTCTTCTTTTGGTTCTTCTTCTAAATCTATATCTTCTACTCCATTTTCGTACTCCTCAGTATCATTGTAGAAATTAGGAGTTGGCGCAGCTGGTTGATCTTCGTAATACAAAATAGAGCTTGTATTAACCGGTTGGGTTTCAGTTTTAAAAACTCTACCAATTAAATCTTGTTCATGATGCGAAAAACTTTGATTTCCTCTATTCTTAATCAGTTCCGAAGTTAAGGATTTTAAATCATTTATATCGCTCCTCATATCAAAAAGAATTTTGTACATGATTTCTCTTTCTGAACCGAAATCTGCTCCTGAATTCCCTGAATTCCCACCTCTGGAAACCACAGCAGGAAGCTGAGCATTCATCGGAATATATTCTGATAATTTAGTAGAATTCACACTTCTGTTTTGTTCTACCACTGTCATTTGCTCTACTAAATTTCTCAACTGACGAATATTTCCTGGGAAAGTATAATTTTCTAAATATTTAACGCCGTCATCTGTCAATTGCAACTCTGGCATTCTGTATTTTTCGGCAAAATCAATGGCGAATTTTCTGAAAAGCAAATGGATATCTCCTTTTCTTTCTCTCAAAGGCGGCATATCAATCTGAACCGTATTGAGACGATAGTACAAATCTTCTCTAAATCTGCCGTCTTCAATCGCTTTCATCATATTCACATTAGTCGCAGCTACGATTCTCACATTGGTTTTTTGAACTTGAGAAGAACCCACTTTCATAAATTCTCCACTTTCTAAAACTCTGAGAAGTCTTACCTGCGTTTGCAAAGGCAATTCCCCAACTTCATCTAAGAAAATAGTACCACCATCTGCTACTTCGAAATAACCTTTTCTGGTAGAAGTTGCGCCTGTAAAAGCTCCTTTTTCGTGCCCAAAAAGCTCTGAATCTATCGTTCCTTCTGGAATTGCACCACAGTTTACCACAATATATGGTTGATGTTTTCTGCGAGATTCGCTATGAATAATTTTCGGGATATGTTCTTTACCAACTCCAGATTCTCCGATAACCAAAACGGAAATATCTGTAGGCGCCACCTGAATTGCTTTTTCTATGGCACGGTTAAGTGCGGGAAAATTCCCTATAATTCCGAAACGATTTTTTATGGATTGTAAGTCGCTCATTTTTAATTTGATTTGAAATTTGAGGTTTAAAATTTTAGATTTTCTATAAATCTTGCATTTGTTTTTTATAAACTTTGTTAAAGTGATGCGTGTAAACATCTTTCATCAATTTGCCTTCATCATACGTTTTTAAGGCTAAATTTTTCAAATCTAAATAATCTTTATTCCTAATTTTTGAAACTTTTGCTTTATAAAAAATATTTTCAGCAAAGTCGTAAATTTTGCTTTGTTTTTCGAAGTTTTCTAAAGCTTTATCGTAATTTTTTAATTCAAAATAGGCAACACCTAATTGGTAATAATCATAAAAACCAGTGCTGTGATTTTTATTTGACAATTGATTTTCAAACAGTTCAATGGCTTTTTCTTTTTGATGAATAGCACTGTAGCAAATTGCTTTTACAATTTCTAAATGATAGTCGCCATTTTGAGAGCTGCCTAAATCTGTAGGGCGGTATTCTTTTAGTTTTTCTAAATCAATAATTGCACCTTGATAATCTCTCAGAAACTGAAATCTGCACCAAGCTCTGTAACCCAAATTTTGATTAGGATTAATTTCTACCGCTTTGTCTATCAGTTTTTTCCAAGTGATGAAATCGCCAGATTTTAAAAAAGGAACTGCTTTTTCTCTGTAAGCATAATCATTATTAGGACAAAGTTTTATGGCTTCATCAAACAAAGATTGTGCATACTCGTTCCATTGAAATTTCTCTGCTTTGTTAGAAATTTCACAGGATTTTTTGCAATTTTCGTCTTGTAATGCCTCACAATTTACTTGTGAAAGAGACAATCCAAAAATAAATAACCCAAAAAAATTAAGGTAAGATTTCAGTGACTTTTCCATTTTCTATTTTAAAGGTTAAATATTGATAATAATCTCTCTTTTCTAGGTTTTGCCAGCCGTTTAAATTTTTAGTAAATTCTAAAATCTCATTAACGAAACTTTTGTCAAAACTAAATTCTTTATAATCTGCATTGAATTGTTGAATTCGAAAGCGATTGGTTTTTCCTTCACAATTTACAATAAATCGTATGGTGATATATCCGTTACTTTTTGCATCAGTTTCTAAATTTAGTTGCTCAAAGTTTTCAATAATTGCTAGTTTTTCTCCTTCGTATTGCAGTTCTTTATTTAGATTAAAATATTGTAATTGACTAGTATTGCACAATTTAAAATTTTTATCATCTAATTTTTCATCAAATTCAATATCGCCAACATTAGAAGTTAGTTTTGATACTTTCTCAGTTTGACAACTGAATAGAATAGGGAAAAACATTAGAAGTAAAAATTTCATTAGAATTTTGTTTTTCATTTGTTTTGAGTGATGTTTTTACTTATAATTTTCTCCAATTTCTCTTCTAAATCAATTTCATTTTCATAAATTATTTTAAAATCTGCAATTCCTGAAACCGTGGTAGAATGTTCTGAACTTGAATTCCTTACATATATTACAGGTATGTTTTTAGCTTTTGCATAACGAACTTCAATTCCTATACCGATTCCTTTTTCTGAAACTTCAGCAATTAAAATGGCTGACTTTTCTACATCTTCCATTGCTTTTTGCATCATTTCCTTTTCTTCCTTTGCAGAAAATTGATATTCATCTACAAAAACAAATCCAGAAATTCCAAATTTTCCCAAAGCATTTTTTATCGCCTGAACTTCTTTTTCAAGTTCATTTTTTTTAGAAAAACTAATGGAAATGTAGGCTTGCATTTATTTGTAGTTTTTCACAAACTCAAAAACAGGATCAATACCATTCTTATAATCTTCAAAAGTTTCTTCAACGTTATAATCCGGTTTCATTGTTTCTTGATTCTTTTTTTTAGTAGTTAAAACAATTTCTGTAGAATACGAAACTTCAATTTTAGAATTATTCAAGCTAAAATAGTTTAAAAATCCGTAATGATTAGGTTTGCCCATAGTTTCCTCGCCAACAAAAATTGCTTTTGTGTTTTCTTGAAAAAACCTTGAATTTAGTATCGCAGCAGAAAATGTATCTCTACCAATTAAGACAAAAAGTTTTCCTTTTTTATCGATTTTAGAATTTATAACAACTTCTCTAATGAAATTATCTCCCTGCTTATAGCTTCCTCCTGAATTTAAACGCATATCAAATATTAGTTTTTCAACAGGATTATCATTAAGCATTTTTTTTACCTCATTTTGAAATTCTAGAAAAGAAGGAAGTGTTGTTTCTTCAGGCTTTCCTTTATAAATACTAGGTTCCTCTTTGCTTACACAAGAATTATAAAGAACATAAAGGATTTTTTCTTTTTCAAAATATTTTTTTTCAAAAATTTTCTTTTTATTTTCACGTATAAAAGTAATATTTTGAGGGTTTATTTTAATCTTATCATCATCTTTAATCTCTTCTGGAAGTAAAGTCTTTTCTGTTAACAAATTACTATTTTGAAAAGTAATTTTAATAGAATCATTTTTTGCAAAGCCGAAAAACCTTAACAATTGTGTAGAGTGCAATCCCGTTAAAGACTTTGATTTATATATAGCCTTGTTTTCATTGACAAAGAGACTGGAAATACTGTCTGTAACTTGCTTCACATCAAATCCATTAATTTTTAAAATCTTTTTCCCAAGTAATTCTTTATTTTCTTGGTTTGTTAAGGTAACATGGATTCCATCTTCAAAATAAAAATATCTTAATGGTAATGTTTTATCATTATTTAAATATTTACCCCAAGAAATGTTTGTATGAGTATCTCCTTGTTTTGCAATGATTTGTTGTAATTTTAATGCAATTTCTAAATCAGAAAGATTACTTGTCTGTGAAACAAGGTTGTCTAAATCTCTGTCAAACAACACTTTATCTCTTTTAAAAAATAAGTTGCAATGTTTTTTTGACAAATTTTCTCTCAAAAAATTGATATCTTCTTTCCATTTTTCAGGATTCATTTGCCCAAAAACAAATGAAATTGAAAAAAATAAAAAGATGAAAATGGTTATTCGTTTCATAAAATTTGATTTAAAAAATTTAAAACTTTGTCAAAGATTCTTTTGCTTCGCAAAAACTTTGACAAAGTAATGTTAAACAGTTTTCCCCAAAAGTGTGCCTTGAGTGCTGTCATGAACAAAAACAGTCACAAAGTCACCAATATTCTGTCCTTCTACTTTGTCAAAAACCACTACTGCATTCTGAGAAGTTCTTCCTTTCCATTGATTTTTATCTTTTTTAGACTCTCCTTCTATTAGAACTTCGTAGGTTTTGCCAACGTAAGATTTCATTCTTTTTCTGGATAATTCTCCTTGTAATGCAATGATTTCTGCTAATCTTCTTTGTTTAACATCAGCAGGAACATCATCTTCCATTTTTTTGTGAGCTGGAGTTCCTGGTCTTTCAGAATACGCAAACATATAACCGTAATCGTATTCTACTTGTCTCATTAAATCAAGAGTTAATTGGTGATCTTCTTCGGTTTCGCCACAGAAACCAGCAATCATATCTTGAGAAAAAGCAATGTCTGGAACTATTTCCTTTGCTTTTTTAATCAAATCTAAATATTCCTGACGTGTATGTTGACGATTCATTTTCTGCAAAATTCTATCACTTCCACTTTGTACAGGAAGGTGAATATATTTACAAACGTTATCGTATTTAGCAATCACTCGGAAAACTTCTTCTGTCATTTCGTGCGGATTAGAAGTAGAAAATCTGATTCTCATCGCAGGAACTGCTTTTGCTACCATTTCTAACAATTGAGCAAAATTTACAGCCGTAGCTTTTTGCATTTCCGAAGCTTTATCAAAATCTTTTTTAGGACCACCTCCATACCAAAGATATGAATCTACGTTTTGCCCAAGAAGCGTAATTTCTTTGTAGCCATTTTCCGCTAATGCCTTGCATTCTTTAATGATAGAATGCGGATCACGGCTTCTTTCTCTACCTCTGGTAAAAGGAACTACGCAAAAAGTACACATATTATCACAACCTCTGGTAATGGTTACGAATGCTGTAACACCGTTTCCACCTAAACGAACAGGATTAATATCTGCGTACGTTTCTTCTTTAGACAAAATAACATTGATGGCGTCTCTTCCGTCTTCTGTTTCCTTCAAAAGATTTGGCAAATCTCTATACGCATCTGGACCAACTACTAAGTCTACCAATTGTTCTTCTTCTAAAAATTTAGTTTTAAGACGTTCAGCCATACAACCAAGAACACCAACAGTAAGGTTAGGCCTTTCTTTTTTCAAATTTTTGAATTGTGAAAGTCGCATTCTCACCGTTTGTTCTGCTCTTTCTCTGATAGAGCAAGTATTCAGCAAAATTAAATCTGCTTCTTCTACTTTCATGGTGGTATTATAACCTTGTTCGTTAAGAATAGAGGCTACGATTTCGGAGTCTGAGAAGTTCATTTGACAACCGTAACTTTCTAAAAACAATTTTTTAGAATTTTCTGGTTTTTCTGCAATAGCAAAAGCTTCGCCTTGTTTAGTTTCGTCTATATATTTTTCTTGCACTTTTCAAATATTTTGAGTGCAAAGATAAGGAATTTTCTGACAAAATGGCAGGAGAAACACCTATTAAGAAAATAAAAAAATCGCTTTTCTCAAGCGACTTTTATTTTTTACATATCGAATAAATCTGTCCTGAAATTGACTTTCAGTCTTATTTTAGAATCTACTTTTGCACCATCGCAAGTTGCAGGCATCCATTTTTGATTCATGGCTTTTACCGCATTCTTAATGTCTGTTTGCAAAAGATTACTATTCGGAACTTCTGGTTTTAGTGCAAAATCCTTTAAATTTCCTTCTTTATCAATGTAGAAAATGAAATCAAAAGTTCCATTTACAGAGTATAAATTGTTAGAAAGACTGGCTTTTAGATTTTTAAATAATTTGTCTTTGAAACCATTTTCCCCGCCAATATATTGCGCATAAGTAGCATTCGCACATTTCAGTCTGTAAAATTCTAGCGGATTATTCATATCTAATGAAATATCTGCTCTACCAAATTCTTTAGAATTTTCTGTAATATCATTGTCTTCTACCAAATATTGTGCACTTACAAAACCGAAAGAAAACGTCATCATCACTAATAATAAAAATTTTTTCATGTCTTAAAATTTGTTAGTAAATTTACAAAAAAAGGTTGTAAACGAATTACAACCTCTGATTTAAAATTTATAAAACTTCAATTTGATTTTTCAATAAATCATCGAATTCTTCTCTTTTTCTGATGAGATGTGCTTTTCCATCTAAGAATAAAACTTCAGCTGGTTTCAATCTAGAATTGAAATTTGAACTCATCTCAAAACCATAAGCTCCTGCATTTCTGAACACTAAAATATCTCCTTCTCTTACTTCATGTAATTTTCTGTCCCAAGCAAAAGTATCGGTTTCACAGATATTTCCAACTACGGTATAAATTCTTTCAGTTCCTTTCGGATTGGTTAGATTTTCGATGACGTGATATGAATCATAGAACATCGGTCTGATTAAATGGTTAAATCCAGAATTTACGCCTACAAAAACGGTAGCAGTAGTTTGTTTAATCACGTTAGATTTTACCAAAAAATGTCCAGATTTAGAAACCAAATATTTCCCTGGCTCAAACCACAATTCAAAATCTTTTCCTGTTTCTTTTTTGAACTGAGCGACTGCTTTTTCTACTTTTTTACCCAAAGCTTTCACATCAGTTTCTAACTCGCCTTTTTGGTAAGGAACTTTGAAACCGCTTCCCATATCAATATATTTAAGATTTGGAAAACTTTCTGAAAGTTCAAACATAATTTCTAAACCTTGCAAGAAAACTTCTGGGTCTTTAATCTCGCTACCAGTATGCATGTGCAAACCTTCAATATTGAGATTAGTAGATTTCATCACGCGTTCTATGTGACGCATTTGGTGAATAGAAATTCCAAATTTAGAATCAATGTGTCCTGTAGAAATTTTGTAATTTCCTCCTGCAAAAATATGTGGATTAATTCTTAGAAAAACTGGGTAAGAATCGCCATATTTAGTCCCGAATTGCTCTAAAATAGAGATGTTATCAATATTAATATGAACGTTTAGAGCCATTGCTTCTTCTATTTCGGCAAGGTCTACACAATTGGGCGTAAATAAAATTCTCTCAGCCGAAAAACCAGCTTTTAAACCTAATTTTACTTCGTTTATAGAAACACAATCAAGATTAGCTCCTAATTTTTCTACATATTTTAGGATGTTGATATTGGTGAGTGATTTACAAGCGTAGAAAAACTTAGTGCTCTCTACAAAAGAAGTGGTGAGTTTCTCATACTGAGATTTTATAGAATCGGCGTCATAAACATAAACCGGCGTTCCGAATTCTTCTGCAATCTGAAGCAAATCTTGATTTGTCATAATAAAAATTTTACTGCAAAAATATAAATTTTAGATTTTAAAACCAAACAATAATTTTATTTAGTAAAAATTATCTATTTTGAGTGTTATTTTTAGATTTATTTAGGTAATTTTTCTATTTTATACTCGTTTTTCAGTAAAGATAGTTTTAAATCATTGATGATTTCTGGCGAAACTTTCTTCACTTCTATCTGCAATTTATTTAATTTCTTCCTAGATTGAATCTGATGGAACAATTCATAATACCCAAATGAAATCAATTTTCCTTCTTCTATGATGAGAAATGATTTCTCGCCGAGATTTCTTCCTTTTCCAATCCATAGTTCATTTCTACCTTTCAGCGTAATGAGCTCTTTCAGTGTTTTATAATCGCTAAGCGTTTCATTTTCGGTGATATAATGCTTCACTTTGCTGCCTTGAGAAAAATTTTTGAATTTCAACAAAGGTTTTTCAGTGTGAAGAGAATTTTTTTCAACCTTAAATTTTCCATCAATGTAGAACAAACCATAAGGTAAAAACTGCTTCTTCGATTTATTTTGATTCAACAAAATCAATCTCGCAATCGTATCTGTTCCCGTAAGTTCATAATTAATTTGGGCAACTTCTTCCTGAATGCCTTGCCATTTAACAGATTTAGAATTGAATAATTTTTTAGAAACTCTAAAAATATCATCTACATAATCTTCAAAAAGAATGGCTCCAGAAGCATTTTGAAAATACACAAACCCTTTCTCCGAAGGTAAATCCTGAGTAAGTTCCTTTATTTTATTGATATAAGATTTTGCATTGCTTTCTTCGTGATGCTGCTGAATAATTTCATGGCTGTTGTCTTTGGTTTTTAACAATTTAAAAAGTTCCAAAGTTGCTCTTGCATCACCAGAAGCTCTGTGTTCATCTACCAAAGGAATTCCGATAGATTTACATAATTTCCCCAGAGAATAACTTTTTTCATGAGGAATCAGTTTTTTTGCCAAAGGAATCGTGTCTAAAGTATTGATTTTAAAATCAAAACCTAGTCTTTTAAAACTTTGACGAAGCATTCTGTAATCAAAATCTATATTGTGTCCTACTAAAATGGTTCCTTCTGTAATTTCTACGATTCTTTTGGCGATTTCATGAAATTTTGGGGCGGTTTTTACCATTTTTTGGGTAATTCCTGTCAGTTTTTGTACAAAGGGAGATATTTCACTTTCTGGATTAACAAGTGAAATAAATTGGTCTGTGATAACGTGGCCATCATATCTGAAAATCGCAATTTCTATAATGCTTTCTTTTCTATAAGGCGCTCCGTTTCCTTCTATGTCTATTATGGTATACAAAACGAAAAATAAATATCCCACAAATTTACGGTTTATAAATTGGTGGGATTTATAAAATTATAAGATTTTTTTTACCTTCTCATCTTCAATCCAAACATTCCGAGGACAAATTTGGCGCCTTCTCTGGCTAAAGTTGTGGTGAATGTTCTTCCAGCTCTAGATTTCATGACTTGCTCGAACATTCCTGGTTCTTCTTTGGGTTGTCTTGCCGTAGATTTTTCTTGTGCTACTTCTTTTTCTACTTCCGCAGCTTGTTCCATGCGTTTGGCTAAAATTTCGTAGGCAGATTCTTTGTCTACCTCATTTTTATATTTTTTAACCAAATCAGAAGAATTAACCAAATCGTCTATCTCTTCAGAAGTCAAAACATCCATTCTAGATTCTGGAGAAATCAAATAAGTATGAACCAACGGTGTTGGAATTCCTTTTTCATCAAGCGCTGTTACGAAAGCTTCACCAATTCCTAAATTCTGAATCAAATTGGCCGCGTCATAATATTCGGTAATAGGATAATTTTCTACCGCTTTATCAATTTCTTTTCTGTCTTTTGCTGTGAAACCACGCAAAGCGTGCTGAATTTTAAGCCCTAACTGAGAAAGTACATTTTCTGGAACATCTCCTGGAATTTGAGTGATAAAATAAATTCCCACTCCTTTGGAACGAATGAGTTTCACCATTGTTTCTATCTGCGAAAGCAAAGCTTTACTCGCTTCATTGAAAATCAAATGCGCTTCGTCTATAAAAAGAACTAATTTTGGTTTTCCGCTGTCTCCTTCTTCTGGAAAAGTCATGTAAATTTCTGCAAAAAGAGAAAGCATAAACGTAGAAAACAATTGCGGCTGATTCTGAATATCTGCAACTCTCAAAACGTTTACCACGCCTTTTCCGCCTCTGGTTTGCAATAAATCTTCTACATCAAAACTTGGTTCACCGAAAAAATTCGTTGCCCCTTGTTGTTCCATCGCTACAATCGAACGAAGAATTGCACCTAAAGAAGCTGGTGATATAGAACCATAATTGTCTGCTAATTCTTTTTTACCTTCTGCGTTATCAGTTACATATTGCAAAACTTTTTTCAAATCATCTAAATCAATGAGCGGCAACGCTTTGTCATCTGCATATTTGAAAACGATAGACATAATACTTGACTGCGTTTCATTTAAGCCTAAAATTTTAGAAAGTAAAACCGGACCAAATTCTGTAACGGTAGCTCTCAGTTTCAAGCCTTTTTCCGCAGAAATAGTCATGAGTTCTACTGGAAAAGATTGCGGCTGATATGGCAATTGCGTTTTTGCATATCTTTCGTTGATTTTATCATTTTGTTCGCCTTCTACAGCAATTCCAGAAAGGTCACCCTTAATATCCATCACTAAAGTTGGAATGCCTTTATGCGAAAGCTGTTCTACAAAAACTTGTAGCGTTTTGGTCTTTCCTGTACCTGTTGCTCCCGCAATCAGACCATGTCTATTGACTGTTTTTAGAGGAACGGTAACATCTACTTCAGTAATTACTTCTCCGTCTAACATTCCCTTTCCTAGAACGATATATTCTCCTTTTGGTTGATATCTTGCGTTAAGTTCTTCTATAAATTTTGATTTGTTAGCCATTTTTACTTTTTTTTAATTTTTAAATTTAAAAAATTTAGAAATACTTCTGCGATTTATTTTTTAAATGTATTTTTGCCCTGATTAAAATCATTTGCTTAATAAGATAAATTTGTCCTATTTTTGTAATGCAATGAAAAGTGCTATTTCTTTCATATTATCTTCAATTATATTTCTGGCAAGTTTCCAGAACTCACTTTTCTATGTAGACTATCAAATCAATACAGAATTCTACGAAACATATTGTATTAACAAACAAAAACCAGAATTAGACTGTAACGGTAAATGTCAGGTAAAGAAAGCAACGGAGCAATCTCAAAATCCAGCTTCGCAAATTAAATATGCTTTTGAACTGAACATCCTCCCTTGTAAACCCATAGAAACTGAAATCAAAAATCCTTTTTCTTTGGAACTCAAATCTAAAAAGTTTTCATATAACCATATTTTCACTTTAGATGGTTATACTCACATTCTACCAGATCCTCCGAAAAATTTAGCTTAAACCTAATCACTTTTTTCGCTCAGAACATTTCTCTTTATCATCATTTGATGAAGTGCAGTGACACATGATTATTTAATCTAAATTTTAAAAACAATGAATATTAAACTTTATAGCATTGCTGCAATATTTTTTGCAACAACACATTCTTTATTCGCTCAACAAGTACAAGACAGCACGTACCGAAATATAGAAGTCGTAAAAATTACCAAAGTTTTACCTAAATCTCAAAACAAACAAAACTTAGAAACCAAACAATCTGATTTACTGAATCACGATGCAGGAAAATTCCTGAATTCTATTCCAGAAATTAACGGAATTAAAAAAGCTGGAAATTATGCTACTGATCCAGTTTTGAGAGGTTTCAAATATGAGCAGTTGAATATTGTTATTGACGGAGCAGCTCATGCCGTAAATGCGTGTCCAAGTAGAATGGACCCTGCAGTTTCTCAAGTCAATATGAACATGGTTCAAGAAGCTGAAATTTACAAAGGACCTTATCATTTCCGTTATGGAAATTCTTTCGGAGGAACTATTAATTTCGTAACACTTGCTCCTGAATTTACAGAAAATTTAAAATTAGGTGGTAGAATTTCTTCTGGCTACGAAAGCAACGGAAACGTTTTTAGAAATGAATTGTTTTCTCAACTTTCACACCAAAAAATTGTTTGGGATTTATTCGGTTCTTATCAAAAAGGAGACCGCTACAAAGATGGAAACGGTGACGAAGTGCGTTCTGCTTTTCTAAGATACAACATGGGAACTAAAGGAAATTTCAAATGGAATGACCAAAATGTAACCACATTACAAATCAACACCAATCAAGGAAGAGATGTAGAATTTGCTGCACTTAACATGGATTTAATTTATGATAAAACATGGATGTTCCAGTTAAAACATTTGGCAGAATTCAACCAAAAATATTTAAAACACATAGATTTTAATTCTTACTACTCTTTCGTAGACCATTCTATGGGAACTCCTGATAGAAAAATGGTTTCTGATGTACAATCTACCACTTATGGAGCACGATTAGAATCTAAATTCGCTTTTGGAAAAAATATTTTCTACACTGGCTTAGATTACAAACATGAAGGCGCAGAAAACATCAGAATGATTATGCCTGCAATGATGCCAATGAGAGACGGAACTTCTTGGCAAGATTCTTCTATTGACCAAATCGGCTGGTTTAATGAATATCAAATCAATTTTAAAAATTCAAAATTAGTAGCTTCTCTTCGTTTAGATTACAATAAAGGTGATGCGAAAGCACTTTCTAATCTATTCAAAACACTTTACGGAGACGGAAAAGCAGAAAATTTTAATCACAGCTTAAGTTTAGGATATAATAAAAATCTGTGCAACCATAATCAGTTAGGAATTTGGCTAGGAAGAGCACAACGCAGTGGAAGTTTAACCGAAAGATATATCAATAGATTTGCTGTAGGAATAGACGCTTACGAATTAGTAGGAAATCCTGATTTAAAACCAGAAACTAACAACCAAATCGACCTTATTTTTACCCATAAAAAAGATAATATTTTCTTCCAAGCAGATGTTTTCTATTCTTATTTAGAAAATTATATTTCTGGAGTGATTGTTCCCATCAAACCTTATTCTATGACGGCACCAGGAACCAGACAAATTCAAAATATAGAAAAAGCCTTCAAAACAGGAGTCGAAACCAGATTTAATTGGCAATTTTCACCAAAATTCCGCACAGAATTGGCAGCAGCTTATACCTATGCAGAAGACATGAACACCAATAATCCTTTACCAGAAATCGCTCCGCTAGATTTCCGTTGGAATGTGTTAGCAGATTTTTCGCCAGTAAGTTTGGGACTTCATTACAGATATTCAGCAAAACAAAGCAGAATCAATCCAACTTTTGGTGAATTTACTACTCCAGAATTTTCTGTGTTTGATTTCACCTCAAAATACAATGTTTTCAAAAATGCTACTTTAAGTTTTGAAGTTTTAAACATTTTTGACCGTGCTTATGCAGAACATTTAAACAGAACACTTTCTACCAATAAAAAACAAAGAATTTTAGCCGTTGGTAGAAGCTTTAACGTTGGTTTTAGCTATAATTTTTAATACATTTTTTTCTTTTGTGTCTAAAACATTTTAGGCACAAAAGTTTTATTTTTTAGTCTAAGAGAGCCTAGCGAATTTTCCTAGGCTTTACTTTTAGAAGATTGACAAACCTCATCTCTTATTACACATAGGAATGTCAATATTTTTGCTTAAATTTGTTAATCATCAAAAATAAAAAAATCATGGATAAAGCATATATTTTATCTAGCATTATAGATGAGTATCAAAAAGTTATTGACAACCTAAAAGCTTCGGTGGAACGTTACAAGCATGAATCTGATATTGACGAAGATAACACGTTAGACCCAGAAGATTATGCCAGACAAACTGAAGCCAAAGATATGCAGCTTCGCTTTGAAAAAATGCTGAACGAAGCCAAACAAAATCTGAAATTTTTAGAAGATTCTAAATCAGAAACTAAGGAAATTGCAGAAGCTGGTGCTTTATTAGAGACCGATAAGAATTATCTGTTTATCGGAGTTTCTGTTCCAGCATTTAAATTGGGAGACAAGGATGTGATTTCGTTCTCAGAAGATGCTCCTATTTACCAAAACGTAAAAGGCAAAACACCAGGCGAAACCATGGAAATGGGAAGTAATAACTTTGAAATTAAAAATATTTTTTAAATGTCAAAAACTACAGAATTTAGCGCAACACCAGAACTTCTTAAACAGTTATACGAATACAGCATTATAAAAAATTACGAAGCTGGCGATGTTATTTTAGACGAAAACGCAAGAATTCGTTCTATTCCTATCGTTACCAAAGGAAGCATAAAAGTAATGCGTACCGAAGAAGATGGTAGAGAAATTTTACTTTATTATATAAAAGCTGGCGAAAGTTGCGTAATGTCTTTCCTTGGTGGTTTACACGGAGAAACCTCTAAAGTAAAAGCCGAAGTAGAAGAAGATGCAGAAATATTATTTTTGCCTACGGAAAAAGTAGCGCAACTCATCAAAACGCATCCAGAATGGTTGGATTATATTTTCAAATTATACCATAAACGCTTTGAAGAATTGCTAGAAATGGTAAATGAAGTAACTTTCAAAAAAGTAGATGATAGATTGCTCTCTTTGCTTCAAAAAAAATCAGAACTTACCGATTCTAAAATTATTCATAGCACACACGAACAATTGGCCAATGAATTAGGAACTGCCAGAGTAGTGGTTTCCAGACTACTAAAATCGCTGGAAGAAGATGGCAAACTAAAATTAGGAAGAAATAAAATTGAACTTTTATCATAAAAATGCAACTTAAGTTGCATTTTTTTATTTTTACAAAACAGAACTTTGCAAAAATTTGATTAATGGAATTCTTAGGATACTTTTTCGCACTTATCATCGGGTTAATTATGGGAATAATTGGCGGTGGTGGAAGTATTTTAGGTGTTCCTATTTTTGTATATTTGTTTGAAATGAACGCTTTAACCGCAACTACTCTTTCCCTTTTTGTAGTGGGAGTTGCGAGTGCAGTTGGCGCTACAGGAAATGCAAAACAAGGAAATGTAGATTTTAAAACCGCTTTATTATTTGGGATTCCTTCTGTATTTTCTGTGATTTTTGTTCGCAAAATTATTTTACCTCATCTTCCTGATCCTCTTTTCAGCATAGGAACATTTCCTATTGAAAAAAATCTATTCATTTTAGTTCTTTTTGCTTCTTTAATGCTCATTTCTTCCATTAAAATGATTGTAGGAAATCAAAAAATAGAAACTACTAATCAAAGTCCGCAATATCCTATGTTGGTCACCCAAGGAATTGCTGTAGGTATGATTACAGGAATGATTGGAGCTGGCGGTGGTTTTCTCATTGTTCCCGCATTAGTCATGCTGCTTAATTTAGAAATGAAAAAAGCCATCGGAACTTCTATGATGATTATTTCTATGAATTCTCTTTTAGGTTTTTTAAGCTCTCAAAAAACAGAAATCAATTGGCAATTTCTTTTGATTTTCACTTCAATTGCTGTCATTGGAATGCTGATTGGAATTCAGTTGGCAAAAAAAATAAATAGCAAAAAACTGAAACCTATTTTCGGTTGGTTTGTTTTGATGATGGGAATTTATATCATCATCAAAGAAATTTTTTTTCACTAAATCTCTTTAATAGTGATTCTCTATCGAACTATGTGATTTTTGTTACAGAAATCTATTAAAATTTACCCCATTTTTGTACTACAAATTACGAAGAAAAAAAAGTCATAGATTTTTTGTTGTAACTTCGTAGTGTAGTAACATATAAAAATATTAAAATGAAAATAGAACAAATTTATACTGGTTGTTTAGCTCAAGGAGCTTATTACATTGTTTCTGAAGGAGAAGCAGCCATCATTGATCCATTAAGAGAGGTACAACCTTATCTTGATCGATTGGCAAAAGATAACGTAAAACTCAAATACATTTTTGAGACCCATTTTCATGCAGATTTTGTATCTGGTCATGTAGATTTATCTAAAAAAACAGGCGCTCCTATTATTTATGGACCAACTGCTGCACCAGAATTTGAAGCCATCGTAGCAGAAGACAATCAAGTTTTCGAAATTGGAAAAATAAAAATCAAAGTTCTTCACACTCCAGGTCACACCATGGAAAGTTCTACCTATTTATTGATAGACGAAAATGGTAAAAATCATGCAATTTTCTCTGGTGACACTTTATTTTTAGGAGATGTAGGAAGACCAGATTTAGCTCAAAAAGCGGCAAATCTTACGCAAGAAGAATTAGCGGGATTGCTATATGATTCATTGTACAATAAAATTCTTCCTTTAGAAGATGACGTTACCGTTTATCCAGCTCACGGCGCTGGTTCTGCATGTGGAAAGAACATGCAAAAAGAAACAGTAGACACTTTAGGAAATCAAAAACAAACCAATTACGCTCTAAAACAAACCTCTAAAGAAAGTTTTATTGCTGCAGTTTTAGACGGTTTAACCGCTCCACCGAAATATTTCGGTATGAATGTAGCGATGAACAAAAAAGGCTATACCAGTTTTGATGAGGTTTTAGCAAAAGGTAAAACAGCACTTTCTGTAGATGAATTTGAAACTGCTGCCGAAGAAACTGGAGCTTTAATTTTAGACACCAGAAATGCTGCAGAATTTTATAAAGGATTTATTCCTCAATCGATTAATATCGGGTTGAAAGGAGATTTTGCACCTTGGGTTGGAAGCATGATTGTAGATGTTCAACAGCCTATTCTTTTGGTTTGTGATGATTGCACCGAAGAAGAAACCATTACCAGACTTTCTAGAGTAGGATTTGATAATGTTTTAGGATACTTAAAAGGCGGTTTTGAAAGCTGGAAAAATTCAGGAAAAGAAATTGATACCATTCATAGAATTTCACCAGAAGAATTTGCAGAAAAATTTAATGAAAACAGCAAGGTTATTGACGTAAGAAAAGAAGGAGAATATGCCGCAGAACACGTAAATGATGCTTATAGTAAACCTTTAGCATACATTAATGACTGGGTAGGAAACATCAATCCAGATGAACATTTTTTCTTGCATTGCGCAGGTGGCTACAGAAGTATGATTGCCGCAAGTATTTTACAAGCAAGAGGTTATAGAAATTTCACAGAAGTAGAAGGTGGTTTTAACGGAATTAAAAAAACAGAAAAAGTTCCTACTACAGATTTTGTATGTCAAAGTAAAACTGCATTCTAATGAATATCTTCGAAAAAACAGACTTCACAGGAGATAAACCTTCTGTAGTAAGCATCAAAAAAACGGATAAAGTCAACCTTTTTACCGTAGGCTTATCAGAAAAACAAGTGTTAGCAAAGCATATCACAACCATTCCTGCAACTTTAGTTTTACTAAGAGGGAAAGTAGACTTTAACATCTCTGGAGAAACAACTGTTTTAAGAGAAGGAGATATTTACGAAATCCCAGTAAATGTAGAACATGAAGTGATAGGAAGAGATATAGAAAATGTGTTCTTAATTGTAAAAGAGTTATAAAATTGAACCAATTTGATCAAAATTTTTGGAATTCTCGTTGGGAAAATGGCGAAACAGGTTGGGACATAGGAGAAGCTTCTTCACCTATTGCAGAATATTTTTTGCAAGTAGAAGATAAAGAGGTTAAAATATTAATTCCCGGCTGTGGAAATGCCCACGAAGCAGAATTGCTTTTAGAAGAAGGTTTTACAAACATCACGCTTCTAGACATTGCTCAGAAAGCTTGCGAAGTGATTTCTCAGAAATTTTCTCACCACGAAGTAGAAGTCATCTGCGAAGATTTTTTCGAACACCAAGGAAAATATGACATCATTGTAGAACAAACATTTTTCTGCGCACTTGATCCAGTTTTAAGAGCAAAATACGTAGAAAAAATGTACGATTTACTTACCGAAAATGGCAAAATCATTGGAGTAATGTTCAATAAAGATTTCGGAAATCCATTCCCTCCATTTGGTGGAAATATAGAAGAATACAAATCTCTTTTCAGCGAAAAATTCGAGATTAAAACATTAGAAAACTGCTACAACAGTATAAAACCAAGACAAAACACCGAAGTTTTTATTAACTTCACTAAAAAATAAACTCACCATAAAACAAAAAAATATGAAAAAAAACATGGGAGCAACAGACAAGTACATCAGACTTTTCGTTGCATTAATTTTAGCCGTTTTGGTTTACCTTAAAGTGATTGAAGGAACTTGGGGAATCGCAGCAACTGCAGTTGCATTCGTTTTTCTATTAACTGGAGCCATCGGCTTTTGTCCGCTTTATACTTTATTTGGCATTAACACTTGCAAAAGAGAGTAAAAATTAAAATTTTGCCAAAGTTGAGTTTCTAAAAACTTTGGCAAAATTCATCAAAAATTATGGAAAATTTTATCAAAAAATACAAATTAGGACTCATCGGAATCGTATTAGGTGGAATTTTAGGTTACGCTTATTACCATTTTATTGGGTGTAATACAGGAACTTGCGCTATAACTTCTAAACCTATTAACAGTTCGGTTTATGGTATGGTGATGGGTTATCTTATTCTTTCAACTTTCGAAAAAACAAAAGAAAATAAATAAAACATGTTAGGATTTTTAAAAAACTTATTTGGCGGTAAAAGTGTAGATTACGCAGAATTGGTGAAAAATGGAGCTCAAATTATAGACGTGAGAACGCCTGCAGAATTTAATGGTGGTCATGTAAAAGGCGCTAAAAACGTTCCGCTACAATCGCTAAGTCAAAATTTAGGAAAAATCAATAAAAACAAACCTGTAATCACGTGTTGTGCAAGTGGCGCAAGAAGTGCTGCCGCAAAAAGCATTTTACAAAACAGTGGATTTACAGAAGTTTATAACGGCGGCGGTTGGATGAGCCTTAAAAACAAATTATCATAAAATGAGAAATTTCTTTAGTGATTGGAATTTGAGAAGAATCGTCTATTTGATTGGTGGAATATGGATTGTGGCGCAATCTGTAATGGATAAAATGTGGATTCTCATACCATTTGGGTTGTATTTTGTTGCCATGTCTGTGTTTAAATTTGGTTGCGCTTCAGGAAATTGTACTGTCACAAATCATAAAAACCTACCATAGTTTCTCTGTCTTTTTTTAGTAAATTTGTTTAAACTTTTTATAAAACAAAGAGATATGTCACAAAAATTTCAAGAAATCATCAGTTCTGAAAAACCAGTGTTAATAGACTTTTTTGCAGTGTGGTGTCAACCGTGCAGAGTACAATCTTCTGTATTAGTCACTGTAAAAGAACAAGTAGGAGATAATGCCAGAATTATAAAAATAGATGTAGACCAATATCCTGATATTGCGGCTCAATATAACGTGAGAGGCGTTCCTACCCTTGCTCTTTTCAAAAAAGGTGAAATGCTTTGGAGAGAAAGTGGCGTACATGATGTAAATACTTTAGTGAATCTCATCAATCAACACAAATAATCTCATTCATGAGTAATTTTCCTGTTTATAGCGCTTGCGATTTGATTTCTACTGAAAATTCAGAAAGTGAAATCGTAGTTCATGAATTACAAGATTTATTGACAGAAAAAAGTTTTATTCCAGAAAAACCTCATCGTCATACCTTTCATCAGATTCTGTACGTAGAAGAAGGCGCTGGAATTCATAAAATAGATTTCGAAGATTATTCTATAGATTCTCCCATCATCTATTTTATTTCTGCGGGACAAGTACATGATTTGAATTTCAAAAAACAAGTGACCAAAGGTTATTTGATTAATTTCAATGCAGAATTTTTCACTTCATTTCTCGCAAAATCTCATTGTATTGATAAATTACCTTTTTTCAGAATTAATGGAAACTTTACTTCTTATCAAATCAAAAAAGACAAAGCTGAAGAACTCAAAGAAATTTTTGACAAAATTAATTTCGAATACAAACAACAAAAAAGAAAATCCGAAGATTTAATCAGAATTTATCTTCTCGAATTGTTTTACTTCATTTTAAACGACGAAGAAAACACAGACGAAAATATAAATATTACCAATCAAAGAATTTTAATCAATAAATTCCAAAAGCTGGTAGAAGAAAACTACACCGCTGAACATTATCCCAAATTTTATGCAGACAAGCTCGCGATTACTGCAAATTACCTCAATTTCGTGTGTAGAACTTTTGCAGGCAAAAAGGCTGGAGAAATCATTAGAAACAGGATTATTCTAGAAGCCAAAAGACTGCTCATCAACTCAGAATTAAGCATTTCACAGATTTCATTTCAATTAGGCTTTGAAGACAATTCTTATTTTACCAAGTTTTTCAAAACCCACGCTAGAATTTCTCCTTCTGAATTTAGACAACATCTTAATAAATAAAAATTACCATTTTCCGAAGATTTTTTACAAGAATTTATTGCAATTCTTAGCATACCTTTGTATTGTAAAATTACATACAGAACAAACGCAAAACTTTTCATATTTTTTATAAAAACGCAACTAAAATCATAAAATTTTGTTGCGTTTTTCCTTTATAAAGCCTTTCCAGAAAGCGTTTTTTGACTTTGGCACGGAAATAGAATATCTCATAACAGCAACCCTAAGTTTTTCGAGGCAAGACTTTAGAAGCAGCCAAGAAAACTTATTTAAATAAATATAATATGAGAAAATTTTATTTTTTATTAGCCGCATTCATCGCATTAGGATTTAGTGCACAAGAAGCAGGAAAAGCTGGAGAATTATTAAAAAACGAAGCGAGCAAAACCGAAACTTCTGCAAAAAATGAAGCTTTTGGCAGAAATAATTCTCAAGATAAATCTGCAGTTTTTAGAAACGATAATGGTTTTAGAAATTCTACAGAAAAATCAAGACCTAATTATAATTGGAACCAAAACTACGCTTATGGTTACGCCGAAGTTTTCTTAAGAATTCCAGAACAAGGTTACTTTAGCATAGAAATTGGCGACCAAAAAATTTCTAACGCTTCTGGTAAATTTAGATTTTTTGACTTGATGCCAGGAAACAACGTTATTTCTATCTATGAAAGAAATTTCCTAGTGTACAGAACTAGAATCAATATTAAAAACAACACCAGACTGGTTTTAGATTATTTCACACATCAAGGTTTATATCTTCTAGGAACCTACAATCTAAGAAACAACTACGGAAATGTTTGGAATGACACTTGGAACAGTCCTTACGGAAATGGAAACGGAAATTCTTGGGATCCTTATGATGATTATCAAAACGATTACGGATACGGAGGTACTTACGGAAATGTAATGAGCGACAGAGAATTTTCTTCTTTCTTACAAATGCTAAAAAAGCAAAATTTTGATGACAGAAGATTAGATTTCTTAAAAAGCCAACTCAATAGAACTGATTTCAACACAAGACAAATCAAAGCGATGATGAAAGAGTTTAGTTTTGACAAAAACAGACTAGAATTAGCAAAGATGGCTTATAGAAATTGTGTAGACAAAAGAAATTATTTCGAACTGTATGACGCATTTGACTTCGAAAGTTACGCCAGAGAATTGAACAAATTTGTTCAAAACCAAAGATAACCCAATCATTCATTCATATATACAAAAAGTCGGTTTCAGAAATTCTGAAGCCGACTTTCTTTATATGGAAACACTTCATTTAGTTCGGTTTAATTACCATCAAACCTCGCATTTCATTCTCTTGATACCCAATTGCTTTATCATTAGGATAGAGTGATTTTATTTTCGCTAAGGTTTCAGGTTTTATATCTTTTTCGGAGCCATGACATTGTAAACACATACTATTAGTGGTAATTGGCGCATAAAAAACTCCGTTTTCCATCGTTGCTTTTAGTTCTTCTTTTTTGGCCAATTGTGCTTTGAACTGTTCTATAATTTTCAATTCAGCAGCATTTGCCGCATTATCAGGATTTCTATTTTTATCAGAAACTCTTTTTATCATCACATTATGCTGGTCTTCCAACTGTTTGGTAAGCGGAATGGCGTTTACATTACAAAATTCTAAAGCATTTTCAGCTCCTTTTTCAGAAATTTTCTGCGTAAGATTGGTCACCAAATTCTTTTTGGTTTCTTCGGCGATTTTTTTAAAATCAGCTTTCGTTAATTGTTTTTGCGGAATAATTTCCTTGGGCAAAACACCTTTATTTCCCGTTTCCTTGGAACATTGAATCAAAAATATTCCTGAAACTGCGAGCGTTAAGTAAATTCTTGTTTTCATAATTGTTTTTTCAAATTTGTGAATTTAATGCTTGACTGAGCGTAACTTTTGTTACTTTTACCCAAAGTTAATGAATTATGAAATCGCAATGAATAAAAAAACACAAATATTCATTCAAGATTAACTTCGTTCAATTCTAGCAAACTTTTGTGTTAGCGATTGCATATGACCTTTAAAAAACAATAAATATCTTCATATGAAAAATCTTTTTACAATTATTTTGTTAACAAGTTTCGGCATCTTTTTCTCACAAGAAAAAAACATTTTGAAAGTTTTACATGAACAACAATCCGCTTGGAATAATGGTGATATAGAAAATTTCATGAAAGGATATTGGAAAAATGATTCACTGCTTTTTATCGGTTCAAAAGGCCCAACTTACGGTTGGCAAAAAACACTAGACAATTACAAAAAAACTTATCCCAATAAAGAAATGATGGGCATTCTAGAATTTTCTGACATTCAAGTGAAAATGTTAGGCAAAAAACACGCTTATGTTTTCGGAAAGTGGAAACTTATCCGTGCTAATGACACTCCTAATGGAATTTACACCTTGGTTTTCCATAAATTTAAAGACGGCTGGAAAATTATTTCAGACCACACAAACTAGCTGTAGAATGGTAGAGTTAAAGAGAAAAAAACATCTGTTATTCTATAATTCTACTATTTTAAAATCATCTGCATCGTTCAAAAAAGGAAACTCTTTTCTGAAAGCTTCTAATTTTTGCAAATCTAATTCTGCAAAGATTAAATCTTCATTTTTAGTAGAAATGTCTGTTCCATCTGCAAAAAAACAATGACTACTTTCTTGATATTTCAAGTTATTCCCGTCTTCGCCAGTTCTATTTAAGGCAAAAACATAGGCTTGATTTTCGATTGCTCTTGCTCTATTTAATGTTTCCCACGCCAGAACTCTGGTTTCTGGCCAATTTGCGACATTTAGAATCACATCATAATCTTTTCTGTTTCTTGCAAAAACTGGAAATCTTGCATCAAAACAAACTTGTAATAAAAACCTGAATCCTAAATATTCTACCACTACTCTTTCTGTTCCTGCAGTGTAGACTTTATCTTCTCCTGTGTAAGAAAAAAGGTGTCTTTTGTCGTATTGATGGTAAGTTCCGTCTGGTTTTACAAAATAAAATCGGTTATAGAATTTGTCATTATCCTTCACAGAAACGCTTCCGCCAATTGCAGCATTTTTAGTTTTGGCAAAATTCTTCATCCAAGTCAAAGCTTGTTCTTCTTCATCTGCTACTTCCTGAGCTTTCATGTAGAAACCAGTGGTAAACATCTCAGGAAGCAAAAACAAATCTGCTTCTAAATCTTTGAATTTTTCTTCTATCAAAAGAAAATTTTCTTGTTTTTCTTTCCAAATAATATTTTGACTTAGACCGATGATTTTCATAATGCTTAGGTTTCAGAATTTTTAAAATGTTTTACAAAATTACCACAAAAGTCTCTTCTTTAGGCAACATTACTATAAATTTGTCGTTAGAAAAACAGAAATTCAAATAAAACTTAAAAATAAATATTCTTATGAAAAAATTAGTATTAGCATGCACTATGTTGTTCGCAGGACAATTAGCATTAGCACAAGCATGGCAAGGTAAAGGCGACCAAAAATTACAAGTAGGTTTTAACGGTTACGGAAACGGAACTGGGATTACAGGAACTTATGACTATGGAGTTTCCGATGTTATTTCTCTAGGAGCAGGAGCTAATTTTTACTTTGACGGTTATGAAGACGACCACAAAGCTTTCGTTTTTGGTAGAGTAAATTTCCACCTTCAAGATGCTCTTAATATGCCAAGTAAATGGGATTTATATCCTGGTTTAGACGTAGGTATATTAGGAAATACGTTTGGAATAGGTGCGCACTTAGGTGTAAGATATTTCTTCAACAATAATGTAGGTGCATTTATAGAAGCTGGTAACAATGGTAGCATAGGTTTATCATTTAACTTCTAATAAAAAATTCAACAATATTTAATGGAAAAAGACGCTTTTTGGCGTCTTTTTTTATTTGGTACAGTTTTAGTGAGAGAGAATTATTACATTTGCATAACTTTAAAAAAATTAAAATTTAATGGAATTAGCAACGCAGATATTTCAGTTTATATTAAGTATTTCAATTCTCGTTATTCTACACGAATTAGGGCATTTTTTACCCGCAAAATGGTTTAAATGCAGAGTAGATAAATTCTACTTATTCTTTGACCCATGGTTTTCATTAGCGAAGAAAAAAATTGGTGAAACCGAATACGGAATCGGTTGGTTACCATTTGGCGGTTACGTAAAAATCGCAGGAATGGTAGACGAAAGTATGGATACAGAACAACTGAAACAACCTGCTCAACCTTGGGAATTCAGAAGCAAACCAGCTTGGCAAAGACTTATCATCATGTTAGGTGGTATTTTCGTGAATCTTATTTTAGCTTGGGCTATTTACACTGGATTGAATTTATCTGTAGGCGAAAAATACCATGATTTAGCAAAATTTGAGAATGGAATTGCAGTTTCTGAAGAAGGTGCAAAAATGGGATTGATGAACGGCGACAAAATTTTAAAAATAGATGGGAAACCTGCCGTAAGAATGGAAAATTCCATGATTAATATGCTTCTTGCGAATGAAATCACGGTACTTAGAAACGGTAAAGAAGTTTCTTTCGCACCAAAAGAAGACGGAATTGCTCATATTTTAGGTTCAAAAACTGCAAAACTTTATATACAAAACAGATTTGCACCAGTAGTGGATTCTTTAATAGAAGGCCCTGCAAAACAAGCTGGATTACAAAAAGGAGATAAAATTGTAGCTCTTAATGGTAAAACGATTAGATTTTTTGATGAATTTTCTGATGGATTAGCTGGAAAGAAAAACCAACCGATTACTATAGATATTCTTAGAAATAATGAGGTTAAGACATTTAATTTAAATACTGATAAAGACGGAAAAATCGGTTTCAGACCAGATTTTAAACAAGCTGAAGCTGCTTTCAACAATACAGTAACCAATCAAGAATACAGCTTTTTACCAGCAATTGGCAGAGGTTTTGAGAGAACTGTAGAATCTCTTACCATGCAGATTAAACAGTTTAAATTAATGTTCAACAAAAAAATCAAAGGTTACAAAAATGTTGGCGGACCAATTGCAATTGTGAAAATGATGCCTAAAGAAATCGATTGGGTTGCTTTTTGGAGTTTTACAGCTATGTTTTCTGCTTGGTTAGCATTTTTAAACATACTTCCAATTCCAGGATTAGACGGTGGTCACGCCTTATTTACGACTTGGGAACTCATCACAGGCAAACCAGTTCCTCAAAAAGTTTTAGAAAATGCACAAATGATTGGAGTAATCTTTTTAATGGGATTAATGCTATTAATCTTTGGATCAGATATTTACAAATTTATCATTTCACCATTTTTAAAATAATGTAAATTTTTTCAAAAAATATTTTGCGCAAATAGAAAAAACGTATTATATTTGCACCACTCAAAACAACAAGAGTAGCCTTTTTAGCTCAGTCGGTTAGAGCATCTGACTGTTAATCAGAGGGTCGCTGGTTCGAGCCCAGCAAAAGGCGCCAAAACCATCACAGCAATGTGGTGGTTTTTTGTTTATATTTCATTTTCAATATTTTATAAAAGTTATTCCACTCTAATTTCTCAAGTAAGTGGTCTTTTTGGTTAAAAAAGGCATACTTTTCGGTAAACTCAAAATAGTTTTTAAAAATCATAGTCCTTTCTAGAATTTGATGAAATTAAAATGAGATATATCAAATATCATCTCCCGAACTTATTCTGAAATTTAAAAAACTCCAAAAAATCTCATACCTTTGTATTTATGAAACAATTCTCATCAAAACGCAGTATTCAGATTTTAGGACACGTTCTTCAGCAATATGGAATAGACAAAATGGTGATTTCGCCAGGAAGCAGAAATGCTCCACTTGCTATCCATTTTTCGGAGCTAGATTCTTTTGAATGTTTCAGCATCATAGATGAAAGAAGCGCTGCTTTTGTAGCGATGGGAATGGCAAAATCGCTTAAACAACCAGTAGCGATTTCTTGCACCTCTGGTTCTGCTGCCACCAATTATTATCCAGCTGTAGTAGAAGCGTTTTATCAAAACGTTCCACTTTTGGTACTTACCGCAGACAGACCTACAGATTTTGTAGATTTATTTGACGGACAAACCATTCGTCAAAAAGATTTGTTTCAACAGCATTCTTACGGAGATTTTCAGCTTTTGGAAGACGATAAAGAAAATGCAGAAGAAGAGAACTTAAAAATCGTAAAAACCGCGATAGAATTGTGTTTCGAGAGACAAGGACCGGTTCATATCAATATTCCGCTTACAGAACCTTTATACCAATACGCTACAGAATTGCCAGTTTTTCCTAGCATTGAGAAAACCATTCAGAAAAGAGATTTCGAGATTTCTTCTACCCTAGTTTCTGAATTTAATGTGGCTAAAAGAATTTTGATTTTAGCAGGAACGCTCGACAAAAATCCCGAACTCCAAAGTTTATTGTCGCAATTCGTGAAAAATCATTCGGTGGTAGTGCTTACAGAAGCGAATTCTAACCTCTATCACGACAAGTTTTTCAATCATATTGACCGATATGTTTTTAATTTCACCGAAGAAGATTTTAGAACCTACGCTCCAGATTTACTGATTACGATTGGGCAAAATGTGGTTTCTAAAAAAGTGAAAGAATTTTTGAGGAAAGCAAAACCTCAAAATCACTGGCATATTGATGAATTTTGGCAACCGAATACGTATTTTGCTTTAACTCAAGAAATCAAAACAAAACCTGAGATTTTCTTCAGTCAATTGTTGAAATTTGCCAAATTAGAACCATCAGCTTATTTTAATCTTTGGGATGTTCTTCGTGATAAAAAAGATGCAAAACACAATGAATATTGCAAGACAATAGATTTTTCGGATTTTAAAATTTTCCAGATTTTAGAACAAAAAATTCCGAGCAATTACAACATTCATATTTCTAATTCTTCGGCGATTCGCTATGCAGAATTGTTCCCATATTCACAAAATCACAACATTTATTGCAACCGTGGAACTAGCGGAATAGACGGCTCTACTTCTACTGCGATGGGTTTTGCGATGATGAACGAAAATCCTACAATTTTGATTTCTGGCGAACTTGGATTTTTCTATGACATTAATGGACTTTGGAACAATTACATTCCGCCGTACACTAGAATTATCGTGATGAATAACGGTGAAGGAAATATTTTTAGAATTATTCCTGGACCTACCACTTCTAATGCAATAGACGAATTTATCGCGACCAAACATCAGAAAAACTGCGAAAATCTAGCCAAACATTTCGGTTTTGGATATTTTAAAGTGGAAGACGAAGATACGCTGTTAAGAGTTTTAGATAATTTCTTCAAGCCAGAAGCTAAACCCAAAATTTTAGAAATCAACACAGCCGATATTCAAAACGCAGAAGTTTTGAAAGAATATTTTAAATTTTTGAAGTAGATATTTTTCAAAAGAATTTCTCGCTGATTTTGCTGATTGAGCAGATTTTGTGAAAATTTAAAATTTTACGCTCAGTTTGTCATTGACTTCGGAAATTGAAAATTCGACAAAGTCAATGACAAAGTTTATGCTTATTATTTTCTAGAAACTAAACTCCCAAATAATCAGAACTTTCTGGTAAATTTACAATTCTCTCAATAGGATAAATAAACATATCATCGAAATCATTCATGGCGTTAATCAACTGAAAGTGAGAAAATTCCTTAATATTTTGAAGCGTAATTTCGGTTTCCTTTATTTTCTTTTCGTGAAGCAAATGTTGGCGCATCACACCGTTTAACAGATAAGTAGTCGGCGTAAACCATTCTTTACCTTTCAAGAATAGAATATTGGTATAAGAAGTATCCGTAATGTGATTGTTTTTCACTACAATGATTTCTTCTGTTTTGGCTTTGGTTTTCATGCGTTCAAATTCCTTTCTATCTTCAAATTTGAAAGAATAATCGTAAGAATTATTTTCCACCAACTGAAAATTCTCTATTTCGGGAATCGCATAAGGAATGAGTTGTGTGGTGAATTTTTTATCTAAATCATAAACGATGCGAAGTTTGTACAAACCATCTTCATCATGTTCTAAATTTTTAAAAATTTTGGCCAAATCTATAGAACCTTCTTTGCCAAAATGTGCAAAAGTTTGGTTCACTCGTTTTTGATGTAAGTCTAGCAAAAAGGCTTTTTGGTCTTCTATTTTAATGCTTTCAATGAATCGGGACATAAATTTTGTTTTTCATTTCTTGGTATTCATCTGCTAATTTACTCAAATGTGTAATTCCACCGCCACTTCTGAATGTTAAATTTTCTCCATTTTGTTGAATAAACCGAATCATCACACAAGAATCTAAATTTTCTCCATCAAAATAACCGCAAACTCCTGTATAAAAGCCTCTTTCATAAGTTTCCGCTTCTAAGATAATTTCTAAAGTTTTGGGTTTTGGAGCGCCCAAAATACTTCCCGCAGGAAGCAAAGTTTTCATCAAACTTCCTATTTTATTTTGAAATTCTGGTTTTACTTTTCCCGAAATTTCAGAACTCATCGCATAGAGATTTTTGTTTCTGGTTTTTAAGAAATCTATTCTTTGGAATTCATCTAACTGCACCCAATCTGCTACCATACTCAAGTCATTTCTGAGCAAATCTACTACCGTGTAATGCTCTGCTTTTTCTTTCACTGAGTTTTTTAGTTCATCTATGGCATTTGGAACAGATGCTTCGATAGTTCCTTTCATAGGATGCGTAAAAATCTCTTGATTTTTAATTTCCACAAAAGTTTCTGGTGAAAAAAAAGTAAAATTCTCTGGGAGTAAAACTTTATATTTTGCTACAGATCTGTAGAAAATTTCTTCTAAAGAAAGATTAGTTTCTATGGGCGTTTCGCAAGTGTAATTGATTAAATAAGAATCTCCCAATTTCAAATGATTTTGCACAATTTCGAAACCTTTTTGGTAGTCTTGTTCGGATTGAGGGAAAGATTTCAAAGTTACTTCTTTCGTTTCAAAAGTAAATGGTTGAACATTTTTAAAATTTGGAAAATCAACCAATATTTTTTGCGCTTCTAAATCTTCTTGACTAAAAATAAGCACATTTTCCATTAAAAAATCAATCACAAAAAAGAAAGGAACTTTCTGCAGAGAAAGCTCGTCCATTTCTGAAAATTTCTGTTCGTTGATTTTTAACATCGCGCAAATTTACAAATTAGAACTTGAGATTTCAGAATTTTTAAAATTTAAACGGTTTCTCGTTTTACGATTTTATGATTGCTAGACTTTACATCAAAAAACATTACTTTTGCAGCATGAATCAAGAAAATTTACCAAAGGCAAAAATCACTTTAGACGAGGTGATTAATCAGTCTTTTAAATATTGGAAAGCTACGCTTTCATTTCAGTTTGTGGTGACTGTTTTATATTTTGGAATTATTTTTATTTCAGGATTTCAGTTGGTGCAGTATTATTTTGGAGATAAATTATATATTTTCACGCCAGAGCTTTTACAAGATCCTATAAAATTTAATTTAAAAATAAGAGAACTTCTCGCTACGGAAAACGGAAGTTACTTCCAGATTATTTTATCATTATTAAAAGCATCACTTTTTCCTTTATTCATTGGTCTTTTCAGAGTTTATACTTTAATTGATGAAGGCAAAAAACCTAGCATATCAGAAGTTTTAGATGGTTATAAAGGAAGTAATTTCTTTAAACTTTGGGGTTATGCAATTTTCTGGAATGTTATTTTTAGTTTTGGAATGTCATTCTTTTTCATTCCAGGTATTTTATGGGTGTTTCTTACTGTTTTTGTAGGTCCGTTACTCTATTTCACGCCTATGAGAATGCTAGAAGCCATCAATATCAGCGCAAAAGTAGCTTGGGCAAATTGGAAAATTGTTTTACCATGTGCTATCATCGCATTTTTATTCAGTTATAGCGGATTTATCTTATTTTTCGTAGGATTTTTATTCACTTATCCTTTCTGGAATGCTATTATTTATACTTTATTCAAAAGATTCTTCAGCATTAAATTTGTATAAAATGTAACGAAACCTTGAGAAAAATAACTAATTTTGCTAGAACTCAATTGAAAAAATTATGGAAAATTTTACCGAAGTAAACCAACCTATTACACCCAAAAAGGAAATAGGAAGTATTCTTTCTCATGCATTCGAAAATTTTACGGGAACTTTTTTATATGCATTAGTCTTTGTAGTCATTTACCTTTTAGCGTATTTTATTTTTAATGGTCTGTTGTCTTTCTTGATTCCAGGCGGTGGAGATTATCAAAATGAAGTCATGAGAGTCATGAATGATTTTGTAGAAGACAAAAAGTATGACCTTAATGCTATTACAGAATTACAAAACAGTTTAGAAGCGGCCAGAACTACTGCCGTAATGATTTCTGAAGTGATTTCTAAAAGTATTACTTCGGCGTTATTGGCTCCATTAGTGGTAGGAATTATTTACATTTCTTATCAGTTCAGTGCTAAAAAAGAGGTAGAATTTGGTGATTTATTCATTGGTTTCAGACAAAATACCGCACAAATCATTATTTACGGATTCATTACTACAGCGCTTATTCAAGCTGGCTTAGAAATCAATATGCTGATTGGCATGTATCTTTCTTTTGCTTTTTTTATAGGATTACCGATTGTATTTTTTGAAAATACCTCAGCAATTGAAGGTATTAGAAAATCATTTTCTCTGGTTCATGCTAATTTTATCACCGTATTAGTATTGTGGCTTTTAGCAGGAATTATCTCTTCTGCAGGAGTTTTATTTTGCTTAGTTGGAGTTCTATTTACCTTTCCGTTTTTCTTTACCGCAAGATATTCTATCTATTCGGCGATTTGCGGAGCACCTTACAAAGTAAAATCTTAAAATTTTATAAACAATTTACAGAAAGCAACAGATTTTACTGTTGCTTTTTTTATTAAATTCGCATTAAAACAAAACAAATGCACCCAGACCAAATCAGCAATAACAAAATCCGTCAAGTTTTTATGTTGGCGGTTATTATCATTCTTTCAGCGATAATATTATACAATCTTAGTGATTTTTTGCCTTCCTTATTGGGAGCCATCACGTTGTACATTATTTCTAGAAGTTGGAATTTTAAACTCGTAGAAGAAAAAGGTTGGAAACCTTGGGTTGCTGCATTGGTCATTATCTTAATTTGTCTGGTCATCATTGTGATTCCCACGTATTTCACCATTGAAGTTTTAGTGAATAAAATAAGTGATGCAAAAGCTTATACAGAGAATATTACTCAATTTTTTGAAAAAATAGAAACTTATATTCGTGCCAAAACAGGGTTTGAAATTTTAAGTAACGGAAACTTAGAAAAAATCACAGGATTTGTTACGCAAGCTTCCACTGCTATTCTGAATACTACGGTTAACATGATTAGTATAATTGTAGGAATGTTTTTCATCTTGTACTTTATGCTTACTAAAGGAAGATTATTCGAAAGAATTCTTACTTCAATTTCTCCGTTAAAGAAAGCTAATGACCAAAAAATTGGCGAAAAATTCACAAGAATGGTAATTGCCAATGCAGTAGGAATTCCAGTTGTAGCACTTGTTCAAGCATTAGTTTCCTTAATTAGTTATTTTATTTTTGGCGCTCCAAGTCCTTTATTATTATTTATCCTTACTTTCATTGGCAGTATGATTCCGATTGTGGGAGCTGCTATTATTTATGTGCCAGTTGGTTTATTTATGCTTGCAAGTGGTGACACTTTTGGTGGACTCGGCATTCTGGCTTATGGATTTTTAGTAGTGGGATTGGTAGACAATGTTTTCAGATTTACTTTTTTAAAAAAATTAGAAAACATCCATCCATTAAATACCGTTTTTGGAATTATTCTAGGGCTAAAGATTTTCGGTTTTTTTGGTTTAATATTTGGGCCGATTTTAGTTTCTATCACTATTTTGCTGATGCAAATTTATGGAGACGAATTTTCTGAAGAAACAGAAGATTCTCCGAACGACATTGTTCTTCCCGAAAGTGAAACTCCACTTCAACCAAAAATTGACATTGATATTTAAAAAAATGCAAGGAATTAACCCCGAAATACTAAAAGAAATCTGCGAGGTAAAAATGCCTTTCGGAAAACATGCTGGAATCGTTTTAGCAGATTTGCCCATTTCTTACTTAGAATGGTTTCACCGACAAGGAATGCCAAAAGGAAAACTCGGCATGCAGCTTTCTACGATTTATGAAATAAAAATCAATGGTTTAATGGATTTACTGACTCCAATTCGTGGCGAAGTGAATTATGAAAAACCGAAGAAGAGGGTTTATAAGTTTTAATTTTCTGCAAATTCGTAAAGTTGTGGATTTGTAAAACTTTGAATTATTGCTTATTAAAATTTTTAATATTTTAAAAACAACTTTACGATTTTACAACTATTCAATTTCACGAGTTACATTTTTTACCCTTTCAATGCTACAATCTCATCTCTCAATTTTGCAGCGGTAATAAAATCTAGATTTTTCGCAGCTTCTTCCATTGCTTTTTGTTTTTCGGCGATGAGTTTTTCTACATCTACGCTTCCGTAAGTTTCGCGTTCTTCTGCAACTTGACGAATAATTTCTTTCTGCGTGTATTGAGAATCTGGGAAATCTTTGCTTCTTCCCACTAAATTTTCAGAAATTTTCTTATTGAGCGGAGTCGGAACTTTATTGTGTTCTAAATTGTACTGCGTTTGTTTTTCACGGCGATAATTGGTTTCATCAATCGCTTTTTGCATAGAATTGGTGATTTTATCGGCGTACATAATTGCTTTTCCGTTCACGTTTCTCGCAGCTCTACCAATGGTTTGAACCAAAGAACGACGAGAACGCAACATTCCTTCTTTATCTGCATCGAGAATCGCAACCAATGAAACTTCTGGTAAATCTAAACCTTCTCTCAAAAGATTTACGCCTACCAAAACATCAAATAATCCCGTTCTCAAATCCTGCATAATTTGGATACGCTCCAAAGTTTCTACATCTGAGTGAATATAACGAGTTCTAATGCCAAATCTGGTAAAATATTTGGTCAATTCTTCTGCCATTTTCTTGGTTAAAGTCGTCACCAAAACACGTTCGTCTTCTTCTACCCTTTTTTGAATTTCTTCAATTAAATCATCAATTTGATTCATGGTAGGTCTTACTTCGATAATTGGGTCAAGAAGTCCAGTTGGTCTTATAATTTGTTCGGTGTAAATTCCACCAGATTTTTCCAATTCATAATCAGCAGGAGTCGCCGAAACGTAAATCACTTGATTCTGCATTTCTTCAAACTCTGGAAATTTAAGCGGTCTGTTATCCATCGCAGCAGGAAGTCTGAATCCGTATTCTACCAAAGCTTCTTTTCTGCTTCTATCTCCACCATACATTGCATGAACTTGCGGAATGGTTACGTGAGATTCATCAATGACCATCAAATAATCTTTTGGAAAATAATCGAGTAAACAGAAAGGTCTAGAACCAGGCATTCTTCCGTCCATATAACGAGAATAATTCTCAATTCCAGAGCAATAACCGAGTTCTTTTATCATTTCCAAATCCAATTCAGTACGTTCTTGTAAACGCTTGGCTTCAATTGGTTTATCAATAGAATTAAAAAAGTCGACTTGTTTTACCATGTCGTCCTGAATCTCTCTAATCGCTCCGTTTAAAGTTTCTTTGGAAGTAACAAATAAATTGGCAGGATAAATATTAATTCGGTCAAAACTAGAAGTTACGTTTCCTGAAATGACATCAAAACTTTGAATTTTTTCGATTTCATCTCCGAAAAATTGCACTCTAATTCCGTTATCAGCATAAGCTGGATAAACATCTATTACATCTCCTTTTACTCGAAATGTACCTCTCGCAAATTCGTTTACACTCCTAGAATACAATGCATTTACCAACTTATGAAGAAACGCCGTTCTAGAAATTTTAGAATTAACTTCTAGCTCAATCAAAGATTTATTAAACTCTGTAGGATTTCCGATACCGTAAATACATGAAACTGAAGCAACGATTAAAACGTCTCTTCTTCCTGAAAGTAAACTTGCCGTAGCCGAAAGTCTTAATTTTTCTACTTCTTCATTGATAGACAAGTCTTTCTCAATATAAGTTCCAGACGAAGCAATGTAAGCTTCTGGCTGATAATAATCGTAGTAAGAAACGAAATATTCTACCGCATTATCTGGAAAAAACTCTTTGAATTCCATAAAAAGTTGAGCCGCCAAAGTTTTATTATGTGCTAAAACTAAAGTCGGTTTTTGAACTTTTTCTACCACATTTGCAATGGTAAAAGTCTTGCCAGAACCAGTAACACCCAGCAAAGTCTGATATTTCTCTCCGTTTTGTAAACCTTCGGAGAGTTTTTCTATGGCGCTAGGTTGATCACCAGTTGGCGCAAATTCTGAATGGAGTTTAAAATTCATGGGCGTGAATAAAGAGCAAAGATAACAAGAATAGAAAGAAAAAAAGAACAGAAATTTCTGCTCTTTAATGATTTAATTAAAATTCATGGTTATTGGCATTTTAAATTGAGATGCGACTGGCTTTCCATTTAGCGTACCTGGCTTCCACTCGACTCCTTTTAAGGTTTTTTCTAGAGCATCTTTAGCTGCTATTTTGAAATTTTCATCATCAAATTGATAATTAGCATTATAACTTTTCCCATCTTCAGAAACAATTATAATAAGAACACCTTTTAATGTTCCTTTAGAATTTTTCATTTTACTCACATCAAAATTTTCAGCTAATTTATTTCTTAATGCTGCAAGTCCTCCAGGAAATTCTGGTTCTGTTTGAGAAGAAATTTCTTTTACAGGAGGTGGAGGTGGAATCATTTCTGTATTTTCTTCCTTAACTTTTTCTACCTTTTGCTTTTTAGGTTTAATGGTATCTTTTTTAATTGAGATCATTTCATTTTTAAATGCGCTTTTTTCAATATTTGAAACTTGAGTTTCTGAAAATTGCGCCTCTCCTTTTTTAACAATTTTTTGAAGAGAATTGTTTACTGTATTTTCAATTTTAGCAGGCACTTTTTCAACAAAAGCAAAAAATAATAATGCTGATATTGGTAAAGTCAAGTAAGACTTCATTTTGGCTATTTTAGTTAATTTATTGGTCATCATAACGATTCTTTTTTTAGTGTTGTGTAAATTAAATGGATGTGTAAATAATATTTTCTCCGAAATAAGTTCGTCTAGTATGAGTTTTTGGTAACTAATTATATCTTTATTTTGGCTTAAAACCGCTTCATCTGCCAGAAATTCATGATTGGTAACAATTGCTTTTCTATAAAAATAGAATGCAGGATTGAACCAAAAGGCGCAAAGCATAATTTCTATAAAAATCACATCAATGCTGTGTTTTTGATTCACATGAGCTTTCTCGTGAAGAATAATTTTATAGTCGATTTTTCCTTCTAAAAATTCACTTTTATTAAGAAAAATAGCGTTCCAAAAACTGTAAGGTGTAAATTTATTTTGTTTTAAAATGAATTGATAATGGTCTTGTTTTATTTTTTCTGAAAATTTAATTTCTTTTATTAGTTTAAAAATTCCCCAAGAAAATTTTAGAAACAGAATTGAAAATCCCAAAATGTAAATTGCCCAAAGAAGATTTTCTTTAGTAAAAATTGATGGCTCTACCAATTTAGTTTCTGGCAAAATCATGAGTTCGGCATTATTTTGACTAATACTTTCTACCACTTCAATACTTCCGTAAGTAATTGATATTAAGGGTATAAAAACAGAAAACAACGCACTACTTAAAAGATAAAATCTTTTAAAACGATGGTTCTTTTCTTTTTCTAAAAAAACAAAATACAGTAAAATGAAAATTGCAGAAAGTGCAATCATTTTATAAATATAAGTTTCCATTAGTCTTTCTTTTTCTGAATTTCTGCTTCTATAATTTTCTTTATTTCAATCAGTTCTTTTTCGCTTAATTTAGAATTAGCTGTAAAGAACGACGCAAATTGCGTTACAGAATTATTGAAAAATTTACCAATCATGCCTTGCATTTCTTTGGCAAAATAATTTCCTTTTTCTACCAAAGGAAAATATTCTCTAGAGTTGCCAAAAGTTTTATAATCTACCAAATTTTTATTTTGCATCCTTTTTAGCAAAGTTGCAATGGTAGTTGTCGCAGGTTTTGGTTCTGGGAAGGCTTCTATAATATCTTTCATAAAAGCTTTTTCTTTGTCCCAAAGTATTTCCATTAATTCTTTTTCGGCTTCGGTTAGCTTATTCATTTCTACAAAAATAAAATTTACTCTATAAATGTAGAATAAATTTTCAAACACACAAACTTTTCACAAAAAAATCACTAAAAATTTTAGCGATTCTGTATGATCAAATTATTTTTTACTCAAAAGTTCTATCTAAAATTCTGAAAATCTTGAATATAAAGTCCATTTGCAGCATTCGTAGGATTGAATTTTTGTAGATTATTATTTTCAAAACTACTGGTAGAAGCATTACCCATTCTGAAAGACTGACCTGTAATGAGTTCTAAAGCCTTTTTCAAAAACGGGTCTCTAACATCACCAAAAGCAGTTAAATTATTGAAAATAGAATAAGGATTTACTTCATAATTCGGAGCGATAAATTCTGGATTCACCTCTTTGTCTTTGTTGTAATAAGAAAAAGTAATCGGTTGTAATTGCCAGTTATGCTTCGTATTTCTGTTTGCATAAGAAGTATAATCTTGAGCTGGAGAATCATACAAAGTAATAGAACCTACAAATTTCCCTACTGTATCATAACCAATCGTTACCACATTTACATATTTTTTAAGACACTGAACCGTAAGTTCACTTGCAGAAGCAGTTTGGAAATTTACCAAAACATAAACTTTAGTCAGATTAAGACTATTAATGGTTTGTGTTCCAGATTTTTCGGGTCTGTTATTCACTAAACTGTAAGTATTCATTTGATTGCTCAAATAATCAAAGCCGTCTTCACTATTATGTTTATTATTAAAATCTAAAAAAACATACGGACTTCCGCTATAATTGCCGTTAATCATTCCTGCTAAAGCAACTGCCGTTTCCAGAGAACCACCTCCGTTATATCTTAAATCTAGAACCAATTCATTGATTCCATCTGCTTTCATTTGAGCAAAAGCAGCATTTAACTCATCATTATAATCTGCTTTGAAAGCATTAAATACCAAATATCCAATATTTTTAGTTCCATATACTTTTTTCTCATAATAAGCGATTGGGTTTTCGTCTATATCTGCTTGAGTAATCGAAATAGAAGAAGTTTTATCTGTGGTAATAAGTCCTGCACTCGTTAATTGTACCGTTGCAGCCAGAGTAACAGTTACTTGATTGTTATACAATAAGTCAGAATTATTAAGCGTCAAAGCAGAACCATTTACCTTAGTAATTACATCACCACGTTTTAAACCAGCTAAAGCTGCAGGAGAATTAGGAACCACATAATTTACAAGAGCAACTGCGGTAGTATTGGTATTGTCTTTCGGATAAATTCCTATATCAAAACCTCCACTTTTTTCAACTTCGGCAATTTTAGAAGAATATACTACTTCATTATTGTTTTCAATCCATGAAAATCTATCAATGGTACCTCTTTGATAAAGCAAAGAATAGAAAAGCTTGTCTGGGGTTTTTCCATTTAAAAAATTAGCGTACGTGGTTGGATTATCATCAAAAGAATCTGCTAAATTAGGAACATTCGGTTGCCAATAATACCAAGAATTCATGGCCTTCCAAACAAAATTATTGATTTCATCAGGCTTCGTGGTAGAACCAGAATCATTATTGTCATCTCTAGAACAAGAGATAAATACTAATGTTAAAAATAGTGCGTTAAATAGATATTTAAGTTTCATTTTTTTGAATAGATTTGTAATAAACTTAACGATAAATTTATGAAAATTAGTATAATAAAATCATTTTTGGGAGCAATCTTTGTTTCAATTGCAGTAACTTCTTGTCAATCAAACGTTTTGCCAAAGGTGAAAAATGCCACTTATTCTTCTTATTCTAATGCTGACCAAAAAGGATATTGGGTAGAATTTGAACTAAGTCATGATTCTATTGCACCAAAATCTGTAGTGCTCAATAATATTTTACAAGAAATTACTCCAGAAAATAAAACCGATAAAAAATTTAAAGTCAATGTAATAGCTCAATCTACTGCAATTTTCGGGTTCAAACCGAAGTTGGTAGAGAAAGAAAATGGCATTTATTTTGTTACAGATACGGCAGATGTTTTCAGGGCTGTAGATTTCAAATTAAAATAAATTTTATCTTTGCGCCCGTTTTATAACGTTATAAAAATATAAATTATGAAAAAAATTTTTGCAAGCGCAATGATATTTGCCGTAGGTTTTGCAAGCGCTCAAACTGTTGCTTATAAAGGAGCAGGTGATGTAAAAGTAAATTTAGGTGCTAATTTACAAGATGGAGGAACAGGTATTGTTTCTTCTGTAGATTATGGTTTAGGCGAGAGTTTCTCAATTGGCGCACAAGCTGGATATCTTCTTGGCGTAAAAGAAATTGGTGGAGAAATTCCAAAATTCGGAGATAGATTTGACTTAAAAGTAAGATTAAATGCCAACCTTGGAAGCGTTTTGAAACTTCCTTCAAATGTAGATGTATATCCTGGATTAAACCTTGGACTTAAAAATTTCGGTGGACATCTTGGAGCAAGATATTTCTTCGATAAAGGTTTTGGACTTTATACAGAAATGCAATTCCCAATCGCGAAATACAAAAAATCTGAAATTGCTTTTGATAATTTAAACAATCAATTTGCAGTAAATATTGGAGTATCTTTTGATATTGACAACTAAAAAACTTTATAAAAAATAAAATGCCGAGAAAATTCTCGGCATTTTTTATGCTTGCTCTAACTTTACTGTAAAATGTCTTAAAATCTCTGATTCCCAAGTGATTTTGTAACCTCTTGTAATTTCATCTCTTCGGTCAAAAACATTTTTAAGCGCTGCTGCAATATAGCGAATATGATTATCCGTATACGTTCTTCTTGGCAAAGCCAATCTCACCAATTCTAGTTTCGGATAACGATTTTCTCTGGTTTCTGGATCTCTATCTGCCAAAATGGCTCCAATTTCTACGCCTCTAATCCCTGCCTCTTTATAGATTTCTAAAGCCAATGTTTGTGCAGGAAACTCTTCTCTTTTTACGTTCGGAAGGAACTTAAGCGCATCTAAGAAAACAGCGTGACCGCCAATTGGTTTCTGAACAGGAATTCCGTATTCTATCAAGAGATTTCCCAAAAGTTCTACTTGAGAAATTCTGCTTTCTAAGTAAGGAAATTCGGTGGCTTCGTCTAAACCTTGCGCAAGTGCAGCCATATCTCTTCCAGCCATTCCTCCGTAAGTGATAAAACCTTCATAAATAATGGTAAAATTAGACGCTTTTCTGAAAATTTCTTCGTCATTTAAAGCGATAAAACCACCAATATTTACCAAACCATCTTTTTTAGAACTCATGGTCATCCCAATTCCGTAAGAAAACATTTCTCTACAGATTTCTTTGATGCTCCAATTTTTATAATTTTCTTCTCTTTGCTTAATGAAATAAGCATTTTCGGCAAATCTCGCAGCATCAAAAATCACCGGAATTCCGTATTGGTCCGAAAGGTTTTTAACCGCTTTTATATTTTCCAAAGAAACGGGTTGTCCGCCAGAAGTATTACAAGTAATGGTAATCAAACAAAACGGAATTTGCTCTTTTGGATAAGATTGATAAACTTTTTCTAATTTCTGAATATCTAAATTCCCTTTGAAAGGATGAAGATTTTCTATATCAAAAGCTTCATCAATCGTACAATCTACGGCATGAGCTTTTCTAAATTCTATATGTCCCTTAGTCGTGTCAAAATGAGAATTTCCGGGAATGATGTCATTTTCTTTAATCATCGTAGAAAAAAGCACATTTTCTGCTGCTCTACCTTGATGAACGGGTAAAAGAAACTGAAATCCCGTTAATTTTTCGACTTGTTTTTGGAGTTTTTCGAAGGAGCGAGAACCTGCATAAGATTCATCTCCTGTCATGAGTTCTCCCCATTGCTTATCACTCATTGCTCCCGTTCCTGAATCGGTAAGCAAATCGATAAAAACCTGAGAGGATTTTAAATTAAATAAGTTATAGTGCGCTTCTTGAAGCCAAATTTCTCTTTGTTCGCGTGTAGATTGCGAAATTTCTTCCACCATTTTTATGCGGAAGGGTTCTGCGTAAGGAAGTTTCATTTTAGATTAAGATTAAGGTTGAGGTTGAGTGAATTACACTACCATTTTTTGACAAAATTTTAAATTTCTAAACCTTTGTCTTTACCTAAATCTCATTCCGGTGCCTTGAAGACGTTTTTATCACTGTGGAAACCTGCTACTCCACCAGAAACTGCAAATTTCATAGCTTCGGCAGCGTTCATTCCCACTACAGGTTTTATATTTTTTTCTTCGGTGACAATTACCCAACCAGAAATAGCGTAAGAATGAGGCAAATACACCGCCACGAAATTGTGTTTTTCAACTTCTCCCATTTCTTTTTGAGTCAAAAATCCTATTCTCCAGATTTCTGGATTTTCATTGGTTTTTACCCAAACTGGCGTGTTAAATTTCTTTTTATCCCCTACAAATGAAGACATTACATCTTTAGTAGGTGTGTAAATATGTTTTACTCCGGGTGTTTTCTCTAAAAAATGGTCTAAACTTTCGAAAACGACTTTCCCAAAAACAAACTTGTTAAAGAAATAACCTACTCCAGAAATAAATAGAATCAAAGACAAAAAACCAACTCCAGTTCTATTGAGGAAAGGAAAGAATTTTTCAAACGGAATGATGTTATCAATGGTATCAAAAACCAAAAAAATGAGATACAAAGTCGCCGCAATAGGACCAATGATAATCAATCCTTTCAAGAAAGATTTCACGAAAAGATTTAAGTAGTCTTCGGGTTTTGGCTTTTTAATTCTCACTTTCTTAAAAATATCGCAGTAAAGATAATAATTTCATAAACTTTCTGATAAAAAATGTAAACTAAATTTTAATGTTTCATTCTACTTTTACCACACCAAAATATTAACAACTATTAAATCACAAGACCTATGAAAAATTTACAGAAAATGAGTGCAAGTTTATTTGCATTATTGGTAAGCTTTTTAGCATTTGCACAAGAAAAAGCAGTAGAAGTAACCACTTCTACTACTACCACCACAGAAGAATGGTATACTAATCCGCTTTATTGGGTAATAGGAGCAGTAGCTCTTATTGCAATTATTGCGATTGTATCAAGAAGTGGCAACAAAGATTAATCCCTTTAATTTTACCAAAAAGCTCATCAAAAATTGATGAGCTTTTTTATTTTTAACCATGAATGGTTTCTTTATTTCCGTAAGATTTTATGATTTCTCCTTCATATTCTAACCATTCTTCCCAGCGTTTGTTTACTTTTTCTGGATCGCCTAATTGTCTTGCGAAACCGATGAAAGTAGTGTAATGATTGGCTTCAGAAATCATGAGTTCTTTGTAGAATTCTTTCAGTTCTTCGTCTTTTATGTTTTCTGTCAAAACTTTAAAACGCTCACAACTTCTCGCTTCAATCATCGCTGCGAAAAGCATTTTGTCTATAATTAAATCTTCTCTACTTCCTTGAATAATGAATTTAAAAAGTTGATTTACATAATCGTCTTTTCTGGTTCTTCCTAAAATATAACCTCTTTTTTTGATGATTTCGTGAACTTGATTGAAATGGTCCATTTCTTCTTGAGCTATTGCCAAAAGTTCGGTCACAATTTCTGTATGTTCAGGAATCATGGTGATTAAACCAATCGCATTAGTGGCAGCTTTTTGTTCGCACCAAGCGTGATCTGTAAGGATTTCTTCTAAATTTCCTTCTGCTATATTTGCCCAACGTGGATCTGTAGGTAATTTTAATTTGAACATTGTTAATTAAATTTTGTCAAAATTATTTTATTTTCTTGAATATCAAAATAACCTTCCTCATCTTCTCTTTTAAAATATAGAATTAAATGGCCGTCCTTTGTTTTATTTTGCTTGAATTCAAAAATTCCTTTGTTATAGATTTTTAAAATATTTACAAACTTGTGATTTTCGATTTTAGCAAGATAAACATTTAAAGTATCAGTATAAATATGATAGAGTCTTTTATTAAAAACAAAAGAAGCTAAGGTCAAAACTTTTGAGCTATCCAAAATCTTTTTAGTTCCTTTTTCTGATTGAGATTCTACCTGTTCTACTGAATAAATCTTTCTCCCTTTATTAAATCCTACAGGTTTTGGAAGTTTAAAAACCTCTAAATTTTTAGGTTTCTCAATCTCAATAATTTTTGTATGAGCTATTCTATGAAGCAAGGCACTTGTTACATAATACTTTTTATCAATTTTATTAATATTAATAACACATGTAGCAGAAGCTGCGGTTTCTAAATTTGTCTTTATATCTTTAAAATATATGGTTCCTCCCCATTCTCCACTACAGGTTTCTCTTACTTTATAATTTTCATCTTCATAAAAATATTTGTTTTTTACAAATTTTAATTTATTATAAGTTTCTTGTTTATTTGCTAATATTTCTTTAAACTCAAAAACTGCTTCTTGAGACTTTAATAATAAAGGGAACAAAAAAAAGACAAAATATTTTTTCATAAATTTAATTCTCGGCAGTTTTCTTTCTTAGAAATTCTAAAACTTTCCAGCCGTAATCGTCTACTTTCTTCAAAACTTCTGCGAAAAGAATAGCTAAAATCACATTCAAAACATATACAATCACCATCAAAACCCAAATATTTATGCTATCTTTAAGAGGCGGAATTAAAAAATACACTACTGAAGAGCTCATTCCTTGTGCAAAATAATAGAAAATGGCGTTTTTACCAATGTAGTTAATAAAATTGTCTTTGGTGATTTTCAATCGGTTATACAATACAAAAATGGTCACCAAAGAAAGTAAACTCCAAACGATGTAAGGAATTTTTGGCGGGAATTTCTGCTTATTAAATTTATAGAAAACTTCGTTTCCAAAATACCAGAAAACCAAAACCAAACTCAAAGCTACCAATCCATACAACACTGGAACAAAAACATTTTTAATTCTTCTTCCTTTCAATTGAGTAGCAATTAAGAAAATGGCAAGATAAAATGCTACGTAACCAACTTGTCCGCTTGGATAATACGGCGCAAAGTTTTTCATCACATCATTATCAATATTGAAATAAATCGTGAGCGCTAAACAAATACCAATTAACCACTTGATGTGTTTTGGGAAAAATTTCAAGGCTAAAACTCCAAAAACAGTTACGATGTAATAGACTTTAAGATACCAAAAACTTCCCATCACTACAGGAAAACTATCACAATTGCTATAACTGTGAAGCCACCAATTGCCGAGCATATCCCAATTAAATGCTGAATCTAAATTTGGCACACCATATTTAGTTCCGAAAACCGTGAAGTAAGATTGCATTACTTCTGCTCCAAAAATATTGAAAATTCCGAGTTTCATAAATCCATCCAAGAAAAACAAGAACGTCACGAAAATCATATACGTCACTTGAAGTTTCAGCAATCTGTACAAAGTTTTCTCTACATTATTCCCAGAAGTTAAACCACTTAAAGCAAAAAACACAGGAACATCTATGAGTAAACTAAGCGTTCTCACTTCCGAAGGAAGATAAAGTTGACCGCTCCAAAAAGCGGTATGAATAAAAATAATAGAAAGAGTAGCCAAGCCTTTGGCAAAATCAATGTAGAGGTCTCGTTTCATAAAGTTTATTAAGTAATTTCAAAAGTACAGATTTTCAGTTCAAATAAAAAATTTTAGCATTATTGTGGATAACTCAAAAATATTTCTTACTTTTGCACCCTGAATTAACTAAAAAAATTATAAACAATGTTAGCAATCGTAGAGATAGCAGGGCTTCAATACAAAGTTGAGCAAAACCAAAAGTTGTTTGTAAACCGTCTAAAAGGAGAAAAAGGAGACAAAGTTTCTTTTGAAAAAGTTCTTCTTACTATTGACGGAGCAATCACTGTAGGTGCCCCAGCTGTAGAGGGTGTTTCTGTTCAAGCAGAAATCCTAGACCATGTACAAGCAGATAAAGTAATCGTTTTCAAAAAGAAAAGAAGAAAAGGTTACAAAGTGAAAAATGGTCACAGACAACAATTAACTCAAATTCAAATTGTATCAATTGGTGGTGCAGATGCTCCAAAAGCTAAAAAAGCTACCAAAAAAGAAACAACTGAAGAAGTAGTAGCAGAAGAAAAACCAGCTAAGAAACCAGCTGCTAAAAAAACTGCAAAAAAAGACACTGAAGATTAATTTTAAAAACCAAAAAACCTTAAAATAAAATGGCACACAAGAAAGGAGTTGGTAGTTCCAAAAACGGTAGAGAATCTCACTCTAAAAGATTAGGTGTGAAGATTTTCGGTGGACAAAGCGCTATTGCTGGTAATATTATTGTAAGACAAAGAGGTACTCAACACCACCCAGGTGAAAACGTGGGAATGGGTAAAGACCACACTTTGCATGCATTAGTAGACGGTAAAGTAGTTTTTACTAAGAAAGCAAACAACAGATCTTTTGTATCTGTAGAACCAAACGCATAATTTAAGCGTTATAAAATCTTAAAACCTCAGCTTTTCGCTGAGGTTTTTTTATGCTTTAATTCATCAAAAAAAAATCTTTGTCTTTGCCTTGAAAATCTGTAACTTCGCTATCCTTTTTTATAGCAAATTTATTTATGAAAAAAATATTATCCGTTTTTACCTTAATTGTATTTTTATCAACCAATGCCCAAATCAAAATTTTATTTGATGCCACAAAAGCCGAAATGGCAGGAAACGCAGATTGGGTAATTGATGCAGATTTTAAATTAAATAACGAATCTAATCCACAAAAAATTCCCACTCCTGCACAAAGCGGAATTACCGCTTCTACCTCAGAAACTTATTGGACTGGCGGAATAAGTGCATGGGCAATTGATTTAGTAAAACAAGGATACTACGTAGAAACACTCCCAAGAACAGGAGGTTTAATTTCTTATGGAAATCCAAATAACGACCAAGATTTATCTAATTACAAAGTATTTATCGTTACCGAACCAAATAGCCAATTTACGATGGCAGAAAAAGACGCTATTATTAATTTCGTGAAAAACGGAGGCGGACTTTATATGATTGCCGACCATGACAATAGCGATAGAAATGGTGACGGTTGGGATTCTCCAGCTATTTGGAACGATTTAGTTTCTACCAATTCTGTAGTTGCCAATCCTTTCGGAATTACCTTTGATATAGTTAGTTTTTCACAAACTACTACTAATTTTGCGAATATTCCCTCTAATACTATTTTAAATGGAAGCGCTGGAACTCCTAGAGCTATGCAGTTTTCTGCGGGTGCAAGTATGACGCTTAATAAAACCGCTAATCCTTCCGTTCAAGGTTTGGTTTTTAAAACAGGAGCTTCAACCACAGGAACTACCAATGTAATGTTTGCTACTGCAACTTACGGAGCTGGAAAAGTTTGCGCATTAGGAGACAGTTCCGTTCCTGATGATGGAACTGGTGATACTGGAGACACATTGTATGATGGCTATTTCACAGATGCTTCAGGAAATCATAGACCTCTTTTAATTAATTCTGTAATTTGGTTAGCTACATCTTCAGGATTAGCCACAGATGACATTATGAAACCAGAACTTTCGGTAAATATTTATCCTAATCCAAGTAGTGATTATGTTTATGTACAGAGCAAAACTTCAGAAAAATATCACTTAACCTTAATGGACTCTTCTGGAAAAGTTTTACAAAGTATTCCTAATACAGATAAAATCAGCATAACCTCTTATCCTAAAGGAATTTACTACTTAGTCATCAAAAATGATAAAGGTTTTAAAAACTTTAAAGTCGAAAAAAAATAATTCCACACCAACCGAAGAACTTCTTCGGTTTTTTTATTTATTTTTGAGAAAATTCTCAACAAATGAAAATCAATACATTCACTATGGCATTAGCAAGTTTGTTTCTTGCCTCGTGCTCATCACAAGTTATGAAAAATTCATTGAACTATCCTGAAACCAAAAAAGTAGAACATACTGACGAATATTTTGGGACTAAAGTAGCAGATCCTTATCGTTGGTTAGAAGACGATCGTGCTGAAGATACTAAAGATTGGGTTCAGCGTGAAGTAGCTTTTACACAAAATTATCTTAATCAAATTCCGTTTCGTGAAGAAATTCGTGCACAGTTAAAAAACATTTGGAACTACGAGAAAATTTCTGCCCCATTTAAAGAAGGAGATTATACATATTTCTACAAAAATGACGGTTTACAAGCACAATCTGTACTCTACAGAACAGATAAAAATGGCAACACCGAAGTTTTCCTTGACCCGAATAAATTTTCAGAAAAAGGAACTACTTCTATGTCTGGCTTGTCTTTTAACAAAAAAGGAACCCTTGCCGCTTACAATATTTCTGAGGGAGGAAGTGATTGGCAAAAAATTGTCATCATCAATGCGATTACCAAAGAAAAAATAGACGAAACCATTACCGATGTTAAATTTTCTGGCGCTTCTTGGTTGGGAGACGAAGGTTTTTTCTACTCTAGTTACGGAAAAGTACAAGGCTCTGAACTTTCTGTAAAAACAGACATGCACAAAGTCTATTTCCATAAATTAGGGACCAAGCAATCTGAAGACAAACATATCATCGGCGATGAAAATTTCAAACGCAGATACATGAACATTGGCGTTTCAGACGACGAAAGATTCTTGATTCTTAGTGCTGCCACTGCAACCAACGGAAATGAATTGTACGTGAAAGACCTTAAAAATAACACCGATTGGATTGCGATACAAAAAGGATTTGATTACAATACCGATGTTTTAGACACCAAAGGAGATTTTATCTACATTATGACCGATAAAAATGCTCCAAACATGAAATTGCAGAAATTTGACATTAAAAATCCTTCTGTTTGGACAGACGTTATCCCAGAAACCGAAAATGTGTTAAGCGCTTCAACTGGTGGTGGTCATATCTTCGCAAAATACATGAAAGACGCTGTCTCTTACATGAAACAGTTCGATTATAACGGTAAATTAATTAGAGAAATCACTCTTCCTGGAATCGGTACCGCTTCTAATATTGGCGGCAAAGAAACTGCAAAAGAATTGTATTACTCTTTCAGCAATTATATCACGCCGGGAACTACTTATAAATTTAATGTAGAAAACGGAACTTCTGAGATTTATCAGAAACCAAACGTAAAATTCAATCCTGAAGATTATGTTTCTGAGCAAGTATTTTTCACTTCAAAAGATGGAACAAAAGTGCCGATGATGATTTCTTACAAAAAAGGAATTAAACTAAACGGTAAAAACCCTACCATTTTATACGGTTACGGCGGTTTCAACATTTCTGTAACCCCAAATTTCTCCGTAGTGAATGCAATCTGGATGGAAAACGGCGGAATTTATGCTGTTCCAAATCTTAGAGGAGGCGGTGAGTACGGCAAAAAATGGCACGTTGCAGGAACACAAATGCAAAAGAAAAATGTTTTCGAAGATTTTATAGCTGCAGGTGAATATTTACAGAAAAACGGTTACACTTCGCCAGAATTTATGGCACTTTCTGGCCGTTCAAACGGTGGTTTATTAGTTGGCGCAACCATGACGATGAGACCTGATTTAGCGAAAGTAGCTTTCCCTGGAGTTGGCGTTCTTGATATGTTGAGATACAATAAATTTACAGCAGGAGCTGGTTGGTCATTCGATTACGGAACTGCGGAAGATTCAAAAGAAATGTTCGAATATTTGAAATCATACTCACCAGTTCACAATGTGAGAAAAGGCGTTTGTTATCCTTCTACGATGATTATCACGAGCGATCATGATGACAGAGTAGTTCCAGCGCACTCTTTTAAATTCGGGGCAGAATTACAAGAAAAACAAAGTTGTAACAACCCTGCTTTAATCAGAATCGAAGTAAATGCAGGACATGGAGCTGGTAGAAGTACAGACCAAGTCATCGGCGAAAACACAGATTTGATGAGTTTTGCACTCTATGAAATGGGAATTAAAGAATTGAAAAAATAATTACTAATCTACCATAAAATCAAACCGCAGAAATTTCTGCGGTTTATTTTTTGAATAATTTTTTTAAAAATCCTTTTTCTTTTTTAGGCTTTTCTTTTTGATTTACAGAATCTTGCAAACCTAACTTTTGCTTTACCTGTTTTACCGTTTTCTCGATTTTTTCTACATTTTTACCCACCAAAGTTTTCTTTAAACCTTCTTCTACTCCTTTCCAAAGCAAATTAAAAAATGATTTCGTAGGATTTCTAGTGGTGTGAACTACTACATTTTCTGTTTCAGATTTAGAATTGGTTCGGACGATTAAATTTGTAACCGCACTCAATACTTTCTTCTCTTTTTTAGTTTTTTCATCTAAAACTTTCACTTTCACGTTTTCATGTTTCATCATGTAATTTCCAGAAATTTCATTTCTGTTTCCTTTGAAATTAAATCGCAGTTCGTGAATATTTCCTTCTACTTTTTTATGAGAATAGGGCGTAACAAAAGCGTTAATACTTTCGGCTGGTAAATCATTAATTTGACCTGAAATCGAAAAGTCATCCTGAAGATTTGCAGTATCAAAACTCCAGTTTACTTTCATAGGCGCTACATTCATAAATTGGGTATGAATTTTAATCGGAACAACTGTGTTTTTGAAACCTTTATTTGAATTGAGATTCTGTGCATTTAAATTAAATTGACTAAACATCAATTTTCCAGGTTTATTTCCATTTGGTAAATCCTCCTCATAAATTAAATTCGAATTTCTAATGTTCAAATTTTTCACCAAAAGAGGAAATTTTATGGAACGGAGCAATTCACTGTAAAGTTTTTTTCTAGTCAAATCATCTTTAGGACTTTTACTTCTGTAAATTTGAGCTTGTAAATTGTTTATCAACACGTTACCAACATTTATTTTCGGTTGACTATCTTTTAATTTCCAATGAAAATCAGTAATTCTCGTTTGTGCAATTTTAACATTATACCAATCTTTTTCGGTAGAAATTTTAGAAGTAAACTGGGTTTTAGTAAACTTAGGTTGCAAATGCAGTCCTCTTAAATCCATAGAGTTTTTCTGAAAATCAGCATTATTAATGAACAACTGATAGAATTTTCCAGCATCTAAAAAAATATTTCTTCCCGAAATTTGGTAATTTTTATATTGAAAAGGCAATTCATTTTTGGGATTTTTTTCATCCAAAACCAATTGTTCAAAATGAGCATTTATATTGTCTACGGAAAACTTTTTTTGTCCATTTTTGAAAATTTTTGCTTTTCCATTATCAAAGAAAACATTTTGTAATTCAACAATATAAGTAAAAGGTTTATTTTTATTTTTATTCTGATTTTCAGAAGAATACACCGTTAAATGAGGTTCAGAAAACCGTACTTCAGACAAACTAATCTTGTTCTTCTTCAGCACAATATCTTTGAAATTCATTTTTTGAGAAGAAATATCCAAAAGTGATTTTCTTGGAAATTTTCTCGAAAATTCAGAAAAATTCATCAAAGGTTTCATTGAAAAATCTGTCCCAGACATTTGTCCATTTTCTGTATTAATTTCGGTAGCTGAAATGTGATACACTTCATCTGGATAAAAATGAAATGCTTTACTTTTTATAGAATATTGGTCAAAAACAATGGGCAATTTACGCGTAACATTTTTCTCTGTAAGTTTCAGATTTTCAACATTTAGACTTAAATTTTCAATTGACAAAAATTTACTTTTATCAAATTTTAAAATTTCAATATTGCCGTTTTCAATCATCAAATTTTTAGAAATCAAAGGTCGCTTATTTTTCTTACCACCTTGTTGATTTTCAGGTAGAACAATCTGAAGATTTGGACGAAAAAGCTTTAAGTATTTAGCATTGATTTTCTTATTTAAAATAGCATCATAAATCCCAAGATTTGAAATAAAAAGAGAATCTACAGTTCCGTTGAGTTGTAAAACGTTTTGATTATCTGTGATTTTTGGAGTAATTTTAACTTTACTTGCAGAAATATTTCCGCTTACAAATTCTATGTTTAAATCCTGATAATGAACATGATACGGAGATTTATTTTCGATGTACTGCGGCAAATGATGCTGCAACCAATAATGGAAATACAGATTTGCCGAAACCAAAAGCACAGCAAACCCAAAAATAACGGAAAATAGAATTCGTAAAGCTCTCTTCATAGAGCAAAAGTATTTGGTTATTAGCTTTTTGGGTTACAAGATTACAGCATTTTCTTATTTTATTTTAAGTTTTACAATTCAGTTATATCATTGAATATCAAGTTCAATCACATAACCTTCGTGACTTCTCACATTGATAAAATCTCCTTCATTAAAATACAAATACTGTCCTTTAATTCCTTTTAACACCCCTTCAAACTCTGGTTTAGAATCTAGGGTGAAAGAATTAATTTTCGCAGGTGCTTCATACGGAAAGTCTAAACGCACCATTTCTTGACCATCAATCGCAAAATTTTTAAAATCTTTAGGAAAAAGTTCTGCAATCTGATTTCGAAAATCTAATAAATCTACATCACTTTCTCTGTCATCTTGAAGCATTTTCCTCCAATTGGTTTTATCTGCAATATGTTTTTTGAGTTCTACTTCTATCATTCCAGCTTCATAGCGGTTTTCGGTTTTTGCAATAGGCAAGGCAAAAGTCGCTCCTTGATCAATCCAACGCGTTGGAACTTGACTTCCACGCGTTACCCCAACTTTTACATCACCTGTATAAGCCAAATAAACAATATGCGGTTGCAATTGTATCTCTTTTTCTACTTCTAAATCACGCTCTTCAATGCCAAGATGCGCTGTAGAAAGTTCTGGTTTTAGAATCGTTTCACTTGCATAAGGACTTTCGAAAAAACATTTTTTACAAAATCCCATTCTATAGATTTTTTCATCTTTACCACATTCTACACACTGATAACCAATATGTTTTATGGTAAAATTTTTACCAAATAGCTGATTCATAGAAATTAAGTCTCCAGAAAGATTGAGGTAATACTGAATTGGATTTCCGAGAACGGAAGACATTTTGAGAATTTGTCCTTTAAATTGCATTGCGAAAATTTTGAGTAAAAATAAGGAAAAAGATATTAAATCATTCGCTGATTTTGCAGATTGAGTAGATATAAATTAGAATCTATGCTATCTACTTATCTTTGAGAAAATTTATTTTATATTTGATTTGTAATCATTTTCAAATTCTTAAATTTGCTACTCTTTGTAAAACGCACAAATGAATTATTTAGTAACAGGCGGTTCTGGATTTATTGGTTCACATTTGGTAGAACATTTGTTGAAAGATGGACATTTTGTCATTTTTGAATAAAAGCTTTATATTTCCTTAAATTTTTAAGTCAAAGCGATAACTAATTTCACTATTCACCCAAAACAAAATACCAAAATGGCATAAAAATTTTTGTGGAATGGTTTTTGAGAAACAGATAAAACAATTATATTAGAACATTATTAAAAATTAAGTTTAGATTTTATAAATCTGTTGAAAATCAGATAGAAAAATTTTGAAATCTCACCTAATTTTATACTTTTGCAAAAAATTTAAATATTATGTATTGGACATTAGAATTAGCTTCATATTTAAGCGACGCACCTTGGCCGATGACTAAAGCAGAGCTTATCGATTATGCTATCAGAACAGGTGCACCAATGGAAGTAGTAGAAAATCTTCAAGCCATTGAAGACGAAGGAGAAATCTATGAAAGCATAGAAGAAGTCTGGAGTGATTATCCTACAGACGAAGACTTCCTCTGGAACGAAGACGAATACTAAAAAATGCAGTTGGCTGTCGGCAATCGGCAATCGGCTTTTTTTTGAATTTTTATAAATTTAACGTTAATATGGCTGAAGCATTTTGCTACTAGCCAAAAGCAATTATTATGAGTTTTTTAAATAAAGTTCTTCAAGGATTCTTAGGCGACAAAAACGCTAAAGACCTCAAAGAAATCAAAAAAGTTGTAGACAAAATTAAGAAAGTAGAGCCCGCAATTGCCGAGCTTTCGGATGATGAATTGAGAGCAAAAACTCAAGAATTCAAAGATAAAATTGATGCAGCTACAGAACACATTACCAATCAGGTAGTAGAAGTTCATGAGCAAATTGCAAAATCTTCTGACGTAGACGAAAAAGAAAAACTTTTTGGGCAAATTGAAACGCTGAAAAAGGATTCTTATCAAATTGAAGAAAAAGTTTTGAACGATATTCTTCCAGAAGCTTTTGCGGTTATCAAAGAAACTGCAAGAAGATTGGCTCAAAATGGCGGACTTACCGTTACAGCAACTGAGCATGACCAAGAATTAGCTGCTGCTAAAGATTTTGTAGAAATTAAAGGAGACAAAGCTTTCTGGAAAAATAAATGGGATGCTGCTGGTAAAGAAGTAGTTTGGGACATGGTTCACTATGACACCCAATTTATCGGTGGGGTTGCACTTCACAGTGGTAGAATCGCCGAAATGGCAACTGGTGAAGGTAAAACTTTAGTAGGAACGCTACCTATTTACTTAAATGCACTTCCTGGTCGTGGTGTTCACGTAGTTACCGTGAATGATTACTTGGCAAAAAGAGACTCGGCTTGGATGGGTCCAATTTATCAGTTCCACGGTTTAAGCATCGATTGTATCGATTTACATCAACCTAATACTGATGCGAGAAGAAAAGCTTATCAAGCAGATATCACTTATGGAACCAATAATGAGTTCGGTTTTGACTATTTAAGAGACAACATGGTTTCTTCGCCTGAAGAATTAGTTCAAGGTGAATTAAATTTTGCAATTGTAGACGAAGTTGACTCTGTATTAATTGATGATGCGAGAACTCCACTCATTATTTCTGGACCAATTCCTCAAGGTGACAGACAAGAATTCGATGTTTTAAAACCATCTGTAGACAGAATTGTAGCTGTTCAGAAACAAATCGTTTCTAATTTATTAACCGAAGCGAAGAAATTAATTGCTGCAGGTAATAAAACAGACGGTGGTTTTAAACTTTTGCAAGCTTACAGAGGTTTGCCTAAAAACAAACACCTCATCAAATTCCTTTCAGAAGAAGGAATAAGAGTGCTTTTACAAAAAACAGAAGGAGAATACATGCAAGACAATAGCAAGAGAATGCGTATTGTAGATAAAGATCTTTATTTTGTAATCGACGAGAAAAATAATCAAATAGACCTTACAGACAAAGGTGTAGAATATATGTCTCAAGGGAACCAAGATGCCAATTTCTTCGTTTTAGAAGACATCGGAACCTTGATTGCTGAACTAGAGGCAAAAAATCTTACTAAAGAAGAAGAATTTGCTCAAAAAGAAGAACTTTTCAGAAATTATGCAGTAAAATCGGAAAGAATTCACACTTTAAATCAACTATTAAAAGCATATACTTTATTCGAAAAAGATGATGAATATGTAGTCATCGATGGAGAAGTAAAAATTGTAGACGAGCAAACTGGACGTATCATGGAAGGAAGACGTTATTCTGACGGACTTCACCAAGCGATTGAAGCTAAAGAAAATGTAAAAATCGAAGCAGCTACACAAACTTTCGCTACCATTACGTTACAGAACTACTTCAGAATGTATAACAAATTAGCTGGGATGACTGGTACTGCAGAAACTGAAGCAGGAGAATTCTGGCAAATTTATAAATTAGACGTAGTAGTAATTCCTACCAACAGACCAATCATCAGAGATGATAGACAAGATTTAGTTTATAAAACCAACAGAGAAAAATTCAATGCAGTAATTGACGAAATCGAAAGACTTACTGCAGCAGGAAGACCAATACTCGTTGGTACAACTTCTGTAGAAATTTCTCAGTTCTTGTCAAAAGCACTTCAATTAAGAAAAATCCCGCATAATGTATTGAATGCGAAATTGCACAAGAAAGAAGCTGACATCGTAGCTGAAGCTGGTAGAGCTGGTGTAGTAACTATTGCTACCAACATGGCTGGTCGTGGTACCGACATTAAACTTCAAGGAGACGTAAAAGCAAACGGAGGTTTAGCAATTATAGGTACTGAAAGACACGATTCTAGACGTGTAGACAGACAGTTAAGAGGTAGAGCTGGTAGACAAGGAGACCCAGGAAGTTCTCAATTCTATGTTTCTCTGGAAGATAACTTAATGAGACTTTTCGGTTCTGAAAGAATCGCAAAAATGATGGATAAAATGGGACACAAAGAAGGCGAAGTTATTCAGCACTCTATGATTACCAAATCTATCGAAAGAGCTCAGAAAAAAGTAGAAGAAAACAACTTCGGTATCAGAAAAAGATTGCTAGAATATGATGATGTAATGAACAAACAACGTGATGTAATCTACAAACGTAGAAAAAATGCATTGTTTGGCGACCATTTAAAATATGACATCATTAATACCATTTATGATGTAGCAGCATCTATCGTAAGCAATACAAAAGGAGGCAACCAATTCAAAGAATTTGAATACGAAATCATCAAATTCTTCACGATGGAAGCTCCACTTACTGAAGCTGAATTCAAGGCAAAAACTGAAAAAGAAATCACAGATATCGTTTTCAAAAAAGCAGAAGAAGATTATAAAAACAGATTGGTTTTATTGAAAGAAAACTCTTTCCCAATCATAGAAAATGTGTTCAAACAGCAAGGTCACATGTTCAAAAACGTACAAGTACCTTTCTCTGACGGAACCAAAACACTTACCATCGTTACTGATCTTAAGCAAGCTTATGAAACTCAGTGCGAATCTATGATTAATGATTTCGAGAAGAATATCTGTTTAACCATTATAGACGAAAACTGGAAACATCACCTTAAAGAAATGGATGATTTACGTAAATCTTCACAAGGTGCAGTTTATGAGCAAAAAGACCCATTGGTAATTTACAAACAAGAGTCTTTCCATTTGTTCAGCGAAATGATGGATAAAGTAAACAAAGAAATTATTTCTTTCTTATTCAAAGGAGAAATTCCTACTTCTTAAGACTTAAAATCCTTATATTTATAAAAAACCGAAGAAATTCTTCGGTTTTTTTTAGTTAAATAATGTTAATCATTAGTCTAGATGATGATAAAAGTAATATTTTTGTTTTAATCAAAATCAATAAAATATGAAAAAACTAACAACTATTTTTGCGCTCGCTATATGCGCTCTTGCGTTCTCTCAATCACAAAAAAATGAAATCAAACTCAATCTTTTAAACTCTATTATTGGTGCTCCTGAAATTACGTACGAAAGATTACTTCAAAACAATCAATCAGTAGGTATTTCTGCAGCAGTTTCTCTTGATTCTAAGGAAAACCTTTATTTCAATTATGGTTTTGCACCTTATTACAGAATTTATTTTGGCAAAAAAGAAAATGCAGGGTTCTTTGTAGAAGCCAATACTTCTCTTACCAATTATCATTACGAGAATTATGATAACAATAATTACCAAATACTTGGTTGGAAAAACGAAACCAATTTTGGTTTTGGAGCAGCCATTGGTTTTAAATTATTGACCAGCAATAATTTAGTTGGCGAAGTTTTTGGCGGTTTAGGAAGAAGATTTTGTGTAAAAAATACAGATGATGCCTTCCCAAGAATTGGCATCTCTATTGGTAAAAGATTTTAACTATTACTGTAATAAAAATAAAAACTTCTTCGTTATTAGTAAATGAAGAAGTTTTTTTTATTTTTGATGAGTTTTTTACTCGTTTCTTGTAACGGACAAGAAAATAAAGTTTCAAAGAAAAAAAATCTTAAAATGGAAAACAAAAATCTAGAATATGCTACGTTTGGTGGCGGTTGTTTTTGGTGTGTAGAAGCATGTTTTGACATGTTAAAAGGTGTAGAATCTGTAACATCTGGCTATTCTGGTGGTCATAAAGAAAACCCTACTTACGAAGAAGTTTGTACAGGTGAAACGGGTCATGCAGAAGTGGTACAAATTGCCTTTGACCCGAAAGTAATTTCTTTTTCTCAGTTGTTAGAATCTTTTTGGTTCTTGCATAATCCTACTACACTTAATAGACAAGGAGAAGATGTAGGAACACAATATCGTTCTGTAATTTTTTATCACTCTGAAAAACAAAAAGAAGAATCAAAAATTTCTTTAGAAAATTCAGAAAAATCAGGAAAATGGAACGGAAAATATGTCACCGAAATTGTTCCTTTTGAAAAATTCTGGAGCGCAGAGAAATATCACCAAAATTATTTTGAAATCAATCCTAATCAGCCTTATTGCAGCGCTGTAGTAGGTCCAAAAGTAGCCAAATTCAAAAAACATTTCGGCGAATTAGGGTTACTGAAATAAACAAAATCCATCAAGTTGATGGATTTATTTTTTTCTGAAAATATAATAACCCGCTTCAGAAGGATGATCTTGAACATAATCTTCAGGATTTTCTTTTTTGATGAGATTATATATCATTAAATCACCAGCAGCTGCTCCACTAAAGAAAATTCCAAAAATAGTTAAACCAAAATTTCCTATTAAAATTCCTACAATCGCAGGAAAAATTCCTAAAATTACTAATGGTGCAAGTAATGCTATAATGTAATGTTTAATTTTTAAAGGTTCTTTACAATGACAATAAGGTGTTAGCATTTTCAAAAGAACACCAAATTTTACAGATTTAAAACCTTTAGAAGCATATTTTGCAAAGAAAATTCCATGGATTAATTCATGAATAACAATCCCGAAAACTGGAATAAATACAGAGAGAAACAATCTGATTAAAAAACTTTCAGATTTTATAATATGAAAATAATCAATCCCCCAAATTAAATAAAATGGCAACAAGAAAATAAATGAAAAAAATAAAAAGTATTTGATTGCTACAAAATTTGCCTTAACTAAATCTATCGTTTGCTTTTCTTGTGTGTAATTTTCAAAATTCATAATAACTCGTTTATTAGTTACTTAAGATTTGTGGAAATTGTTACATTCTCACCATTTCTGTATGTGGAATATCATCTTCCAAATATTTTTTCCCAGTGTCTTGAAACCCAAAATCACTATAAAATTTAATGAGATAATCTTGTGCAGAAATTCTACATTCAGTGGTGCTAAATCTGGTTTCTATCGTTTCTAAAGCAAATTGGATAAGAGTTTTTCCTAATTTTAAATTTCTAAAATCAGGATGAGTAAGAACTCTTCCGATGGAAGTTTCTGGATATTTTACACCTTCAGGAAAAATTCTGCAATATGCTACTACTTTCCCTTCTTTTTCTGCAAAAAGATGAAGCGCTTTCTGGTCATACCCATCTGCATCTAAGTAATAACAAGTTTGCTCTACTACAAAAACCTCTTGTCTCACTTTCAAAATCTCATACAATTCATGAATAGATAACTCTTCGAATGATTTTATTTTCCAGATAATGTCTTTCATTTTAATAGAAATCTTTAAGCTTAAAAAAGTTTTTTAGGAGAACTTCACTTTATTTTTAACCAGATAAGCATTGGTTTTTTCAATAAATTTCAGAATTTCATCACCACCCATTTTCTTTTCGGCTGAAGTAATATAAATATCTGGTAAATCTTCCCAAGTTTCTAGAAGTTTGGTTTTATATACTTCTACATTTCTGTCTGCAGCTCCTGGTTTTAACTTATCTTGCTTGGTAAAAACGATAGAAAACGGCACTCCATTTTCTCCGCACCATTCCATAAATTCTAAATCTATTTTTTGAGGAGTATGTCTTATATCAACTAAAACAAAAAGGTTTACCAAATTTTTTCTATTCAGAATATAATTGGTGATGAGTTTTTCAAAATCTTTTCTCAAACTTTTAGAAACCTTAGCATAACCATAGCCAGGTAAATCAGTGAGATACCAATTTTCATTCACCAAAAAATGATTAATCAATTGTGTTTTACCAGGAGTTTGCGAAGTTTTTGCCAAATCTTTATGATTCATAATGGCATTGATTAACGAAGATTTCCCCACGTTACTTCTCCCGATAAAAGCATATTCAGGAATCGTAGGTTCTGGGCATTCTTGCCATTTCCCACTAGATTTTACAAAGTTTACAGTCTTTACTATCATATTCAAAAAATGGAAGCTTTTCAACTTCCATCATTATTTTTTCTTCTTAATTCTAAATTTTATCTTTTAACCAGTTGTAAAGAATTTCATTAAATTCTTCTGGTTTTTCCATCATCGCAGCATGACCGCATTCATCTAACCAGAACAAATCTGAATTAGGAATTTGTCTATCCATTTCTTCTGCTACATCTGGTGGAGTCACTCCGTCTTGTTTTCCCCAAATAATACAAGTTGGTTGTTTTATTTTTGGCAAATCATGCAACATATTATGTTTGATGGCACTTTTCGCTAAAAGCACTGTTTTAATGCCTTTCATTCTATCATTTACCACCGCGAAAACCTCGTCTACTAATTCATCTGTAGCTACTTTCGGATCAAAGAAAACTTCTTCTGTTTTCTTTTTGATATAGTCTCTATCTCCTCTTCTTGGGAAAGTTTCTCCAAAACTTTTTTCGTACAAACCAGAACTTCCTGTTAAAACTAAAGAATGCACTAACTCTGGATTAGCTAATGTAAGAATAAGGCCAATATGACCACCCATAGAATTCCCCACTAAAGTAACAGGTTGTCCTATTTTATCTTTTATAAATCTTGCTACATATTTTGCGATGCTGGTAAGATTAGTATTCAGCACTGGCAAATCATAAATAGGAAGTTGCGGAACATAAACTTTATAGCCTCTTTCTGAGAAATAAGTAATCATTTTATCAAAATTACTTAAGCCTCCCATCAATCCGTGTAGAAGTACCATAGGATGACCTTCTCCGCTTTCTATAAATGTATATTTCTTCTCCTTTTTGGTATTAAAAATCATATAACGTATCTGTCGCAAAAATACAAAAAAAATGGAATTTTGACCGGTTTTTGTTATGTTAATTTCATTTAAAGTATGTCAATTGGGCATACATCTACCCTCATATCACACTCATTTATTAACATTTTATTAATCAACAAGTTAGCTACATAAAGCTCTATAGGTAAAAAGTTATCAACATTAAGTTAAAAAGTGGGAAAAAGTGGGAAATTTTAGAAAATAATAAATAAATTTGCTCCAAATGATTCATTTCTACGAAACATATGAATGCAAGATTGATGACAAAGGCAGAATAAAGCTTCCTTCGTCATTAGTAAAACTATTGCAAAGTTCTGAGGATAAGAACTTTGTAATTAAACGTGCTGTGTTTCAGAATTGCTTAGAAGTTTACCCGATGCAGCCTTGGGAAAAACTGATGAAAAAGATAAACGGACTGAACCGTTTCGTGAAAAAGAATGCAGATTTCATCAGAATGTTTACCGCCGGTGTAAAAAACGTAGAGCTGGATTCTTCTGAGAGAATTCTTATTCCAAAAGATTTAAAACAATTTGCCAATCTTCATAAAGAAATAGTGATTTCTGGAGCAGGTGAACTGTTTGAAATTTGGGACAAAGAAGCGTATGAAAAAGTAATTGCTACCAACGAAGTTGATTTCGGGATACTAACCGAAGAAGTGATGGGCGACATCAATTTTGACGAAGAATAATCTCTACAACTCAATTTTATAATTTTTTAAATCTAATAGAATGTATCACAATCCTGTATTATTAAAGGAAAGTATAGACGCTCTCATCACTAATCCTGATGGAGTTTACGTAGATGTAACTTTCGGTGGAGGTGGCCATTCTCGTGAAATACTAAAAAGACTTTCCAGCAAAGGAAAGCTATACAGTTTTGACCAAGATTTAGACGCGCTTAACAATTCAATTGATGATGAAAGATTTACATTAATCAATCAGAATTTTAGATTTTTAGAAAATTCTCTTTTGATGTACGGCGTAACTGAAGTAGACGGAATTTTAGGAGATTTAGGCGTTTCTTCTCATCAGTTTGATGCTGCAGAACGTGGTTTTTCTACCAGAAGTGATGCACCTCTAGACATGAGAATGAACGTGATGCAACATCTGGACGCGAGAAAAGTAGTAAATGAATATGAAGAAGAACATTTGGCCGATATTTTCTACTACTATGGCGAGATAAGAGAAGCCAGAAAACTGGCTAGAGAAATTGTTCATGCTAGGAAATCAAAGGAAATTGTAACCACCGAAGATTTGAAAAAAGTCTTTAGTTATATTCCTCAATTTAAGCAAAATAAATTTTTTGCACAGTTATTCCAAGCAATTAGAATAGAGGTAAACCAGGAGCTAGAAGTTTTAAAAGAAATGCTGCTACAGTCTTATAAAATCTTGAAAAAAGAAGGAAGATTAGTGGTGATTTCTTATCATTCTTTAGAAGACAGATTGGTAAAACGTTTCCTAAAAAATGGAATGTTCGAAGGAGAACCACAACGAGATATTTATGGAAATTATGCTAAAGCTTTTGAATTGTTAAAAAACAAAGCCATCATTCCAACAGAAGAAGAAATAGAAGAAAATTCTAGAGCAAGAAGCGCAAAAATGCGTATAGGAATAAAAATATAATTAAAATCAGACAAAGTCTGTGGCAAAAAGAGTAACATATAATAAAAAACCGAAGAAACTTACTTTCATGGACATCATGAAGGGAAATTTCTTAAACCGTGATGAAGTTAAAGTTCATTACAAATATTTTTTACTCATTTTTTCCTTAATGATGATTATGATTTACAGCAATCACTTGGTCAACAAAAAAATAGAAACCGTAAACCAACTTAAAGAACAAGCAGAAGAATATAAATCTAGAAATGCTTATGCACAAAGCAGATTGATTAAAGTAAGAATGGAAAGTGAACTAAGCAAAGAAATGGAAGGAGATTCTTTGATGTCTTTAGAAAATCATCCACATAAACTTTTAATAAAAGTAGACAGTTTAGAAAATGGCGATAAATAGTAATGAATATGACATCAAACGCGGAAAAGCGTTAAAATGGGGTTACCTTTTTGCAGGGGTAGCTTTCATCGTATTTATTATGTTTTTGGCGAGAATTCTTTTTCTACAAAATACCAATGTAGAAGAATTTGAAGACAATTATATCAGTAAAAATTACAGAGAAGCCACTTTAAAAGCTGCTCGTGGAAACCTTTTTGCATCAGATGGTTCTATTTTAGCAACTACCGTAATGAGATACGATGCGTATATCGATTTTAAGACCATCAAAGATTCTGTTTACGACAATAATATTGGCGCATTGACTGATTCATTAAGCCAAATGTTTGGAAAACCAAGGGTTCATTACCGAAAAATATTTGACGAACAAAAAAAGAAGAAAAATCAATATTTTTCATTGGTTAGAGGTTTAGATTTTGACCAATATGACAGAATTAAAAAATTCCCAATTTTCAGTAAAAAAGATAAAAAAACAGGGAAATTTAAGAAAAATAGATGTCTCATTATCGATAGAAAATTCCGAAGAGAACTGGCAACTGCTCAAATTGGTGCTGGAACCATAGGAATGGATAACGAGATTGGAAAATCTGGATTGGAAGGCGCTTTTTCTAAATATCTTACCGGAACAGATGGCAAAAGATTAGAGCAAAGAATCAATTCATCTCAGTGGAAACCAATTGATTACTGGAAAGTTCAAGACCCAATTGACGGTCAAGATGTTTACACCACAATAGATTTAAGAATTCAAGATATTGCTCATTCTGCTTTAGAAAAACAACTGCTACATTTCGAAGCAGATCATGGTTCTGTTCTCGTGATGGAAACCGCTACGGGAAAAGTAAGAGCTATGGTAAACCTTAGAAGAAATGAAGAAGGAAATTATATAGATGCTTACAATTATGCACTGAAAGATGCTACAGAACCAGGTTCTACATTTAAGACGGTTTCGCTTTTAGCGGCAATGGACGATGGTTTCATAGATGAAAATACCAAAATCAATATTGGTGGAATTTCTTGGACTTATTTCAGCCAAAAAATTACAGATTCTCACGCAGGTGGAACCTATGACATCAGTGATATTTTAGCACAATCAAGTAACATTGGTGCGGCAAAAATCATCACACAGCATTATGCAGATAAACCAGATGTTTTCTTAAAGCATCTAAAAAGATGGAAACTTTTTGAAAAATTAGAAATCGAACTTCCTGGTGTTACCAAACCTTCAATTGTAACGCCAGAAAATAAAAGATGGAATAAAGCTACATTGGCTTCTCTAGGATATGGTTATAGTGTGAGCCTCAATTTATTACAGCTCACTACATTCTATAACGGAATTGCCAACAAAGGAAAAATGGTGAAGCCACTTTTCATAGAAAAAATCATGAAAGATGGTAAAACTTCATACGAAGCGGAACCGCAAGTTTTGGTGGACAAAATGGCTTCAACTGAGGCGATTAATCTAATGACTGCGATGCTTACAAAAGCGGTAGAAAAAGGAACCGCAAAAAGTATTTTTACGCCAAACATCAAATTGGCAGGAAAAACAGGAACCGCAAGGTTTGAATATTGGAAACCAGGACCAACAAAATATCAGGCAAGTTTTGCAGGATTTTTCCCAGCAGATAATCCTAAATACACTTGTATTGTGATGGTTAACCAACCAAAAACATCAAAAGGATATTATGGTTCAGTAGTTTCGGCGCCAGTTTTTAAAGAAATTGCAGGAAAAGTGTTCCTTAAAACACCACTTAATGTAGAAAAAGAGCTTTTAGTTGATAAAAAGGTGAACCTTAATAAAATGCTAGAACCCAATGTAAAGGTAAACGTGAAAAACGGAGTTCTACCAAATCTAAAAGGTTTAATGGGCAAAAACATTATTCCACAATTAGAAAACCAAGGTTACCGAGTTGATTATAAAGGTGTTGGAAAAATAAAAAATCAGTTCCCAATGGCTGGAACTGTCATTAATAAAAACCAAAGAATTTATTTGGAATTACAGAATTAAAATGATTTTATCAGAATTATTACATAAAATTCCCGTTTTAGAAACTTTTGGAAATCTAAGTTCGGAAGTTTCAGAAATTGTATTCGATAGCAGAAAAGTTACCGAAGGTTCGCTTTATGTTGCTGTAAAAGGGACAGTTTCAGACGGACATTCTTATATTTCTTCGGCAATCGAAAAGGGAGCGAAAACCATTGTTTGCGAAGTTTTACCAGAAAAATTAATCGATGGAATTAACTATATTCAAGTTAAAAATTCATCTAAAACTTTAGGCAAACTCGCTGCTAACTTTTATGGAAATCCTTCTGAAAATCTGAAATTAATCGGGATTACTGGAACCAACGGAAAAACCACCGTTTCTACTCTACTTTTTGATATTTTCAAAAATTTAGGTTATCAAAGTGCGCTGATTTCTACCGTAGAATACAGAATTGGTGATGAAATTATTCCTTCAACTCACACCACTCCAGATGTAATCCGATTGAACCAAATGTTGGCAAAAGCTGTAGAAAGCGGTTGCGAATATGCTTTTATGGAAGTTTCTTCTCACGGAATTCACCAAGACAGAATTGAAGGTTTACACTTTACTGTGGCTGGTTTCACCAATCTTACGCATGATCATCTTGATTATCATAAAACGTTTGAAGAATATCTGAAAACCAAAAAAAGATTCTTTGACGAATTACCAGAAACCGCGGTAGCTATAACGAATGCTGATGATAAAAATGGCGATGTAATGCTACAAAACACCAAAGCGAAAAAGAAAGATTACGCTTTGAAAACTTTGGCAGATTATCACGGAAAAATTTTAGAAGTTGATTTCAACGGAATGCTTCTAAATTTCAACGGAAAAGAATTTTGGACGACTTTAACTGGGAAATTCAATGTTTATAATTTGCTTTTGGCTTTTGCAATTGCGGTAGAATTAGGATTTAATGAAGAAGAAGTTTTACAAGCGATTTCAACTCTAAAAAGAGTGAATGGCAGATTTGAAACCATAAAATCTGATGGCGGAATTTTCTTCATTGTAGATTATGCTCACACTCCAGATGCTTTGGAAAATGTTTTAGATTCCATCAACGAAATCAGAACCAAAAACGAAAGATTAATTACCGTTTTCGGTTGTGGCGGAGATAGAGACCATGCAAAAAGACCAGAAATGGGGAAAATTGCAACCAGAAAATCTACTTTGGCCATCATTACCACAGACAATCCGAGAACTGAAAATCCTCAAGATATTATCAAAGAAATTGAAGCAGGTGTAGAACCGCAGAATTTCAGCAAATACACTTCTATTCCAGACAGAAGAGAAGCGATAAAGATGGCAATAAAATTCGCTGAGCCAAAAGATATTGTTCTCGTTGCAGGAAAAGGTCACGAAACGTATCAGGAAATCAATGGAGTGAGACATCATTTTGATGATAAAGAAACGATTATAGAACTATATAAATTGATGTCGAAGTAATTTGATGATGAAAAAAATATTTAAAATATTATTAGCTGTCATTTCAATCCTTGTTGTAGGAGTTTTGATGTTGTATCTATTTACAAACAAGTTTGAAAGAAAGTTAAATATTTTAGATTGTGAAGGTATTTATTACAAAGGATTATTTGAAAAATCAAAACATGGATATTTAGATTTTTCGGAAAATAATGCTAAAGTTGATATTACAAACTGTCTTTGTGAAAAATACATTAAAAATAAAGATACTGCTTACAAAAAAGAAATAATAAAATTATATGATAACATTGGGCTAAAATGGGAAAAATATGAAAAGCCAAATATTAATGCTGATACAATATGTAAATATAGAGGTCAAATATTTATCCAAGCCTTTGACTTGTAAACATTAAAATTAAACAAATGCTATACTATCTATACGAATATCTTACCAATCACGGAATTCACATTCCTGGATTAAACTTACTGAAATACATCTCTTTCAGAGCGGCTTTTGCTGTGCTTTTGTCATTGCTGATTGCTCTGGTTTATGGTAAAAAAATCATCAATTATCTGCGCAACAAACAGATGGGAGAATTGGTAAGAGATCTCGGGTTAGAAGGACAAAAACAAAAAGAAGGTACACCTACAATGGGAGGTTTCATTATCATTTTTGCCACCATTATTCCTGTGCTTTTATTTACAAAATTTAATATTTATGTTCTTCTGTTAATTGTTTCTATGCTTTGGATGGGCGCCATCGGTTTTATAGATGATTATCTCAAAAAAATAAAGAAAAATAAAGACGGATTAAGCGGGATTTTTAAAATTATTGGTCAAGTTGGTTTAGGACTAATCGTAGGAGTTACCATGTATTTTCATCCAGACATTACCATCAAAAGAAAATATGCTGATGCTCACGAAATCAATAGAACAAGCGTTTCTCAAAACTTCGCTCCAGCCGAAAGAGAAACCATTTCTACTGTTCCATTTATGAAAAATAATGAATTTGACTACAGCAAAATTCTTTTCTGGATGGACGAATCTTCACAAGAAGAATGGGCTTGGATTATTTTTATTCCACTGGTAATTTTCATTGTGACCGCTGTTTCTAATGGAGCCAATATTACAGACGGAATTGATGGACTTGCTGCAGGAACGAGTGTGGTAATTTTAGGAACACTTGCCTTTTTTGCCTACCTCTCAGGAAACATCATTTTCGCTGATTATCTGAATATTATGTTCCTTCCGAACATGGGAGAAACCACCATTTTCGCAGTTGCTCTAATTGGAGCAACCATAGGATTTTTCTGGTACAACACTTATCCAGCTCAAGTTTTCATGGGTGACACTGGTAGTTTAATGTTAGGAGGTGTAATTGCAGTTTTGGCAATTATCTTAAGAAAAGAATTATTGATTCCAGTTTTATGCGGGATTTTCTTAATCGAAAATCTTTCAGTAATGCTGCAAGTAGCGGTTTTTAAATACAGAAAGAAAAAGTACGGATTAGAGTACGCTCAGAATAACAGATTGTTTAAAATGTCTCCACTTCATCACCATTATCAGAAAAGTGGTTTCCATGAAAGCAAAATTGTTAACAGAATGATTATCATAGGAGTTATGTTGGCAATTATCTGTTTAATAACACTGAAAATTAGATAAAAATTAAGTTCCACAGGAACGAAAGATATGAGAACGTTGGATTCAATCCAACAAAATAAAAAGGTTTGAAATAAAAATCAAAATGGAAAAAATGAAAGTCGTAATTCTAGGAGGAGGAGAAAGTGGAGTGGGCGCTGCAATTTTGGCTAAAACAAAAGGTTTGGAAGTTTTTCTTTCAGACAAAGGCGAAATTAAAGAGAGTTACAAAAAAGTTTTGGTAGAAAACGGAATCGAGTTTGAAGAAAAAAACCACGATGAAGAAAGAATTCTAGCTGCAGATTGGGTTATAAAATCTCCAGGAGTTCCTAAGAAAGCTGAAATGGTTCAAAAAATCAAAGCAAAAGGAATCAGACTTTCTTCGGAGATAGAATTCGGTGCAGAATTTACCAATGCCAAAATCATCGCCATCACAGGAAGTAATGGGAAAACTACTACTACATCGCTCATTTATCACATTCTGAAAAATGACAACTTGAATGTAGGTTTAGGTGGAAACATCGGCAAAAGTTTCGCAATGCAAGTTGCGCAAGAGAATTTTGACTATTATGTGTTAGAAGTAAGCAGCTTCCAATTAGATGATATTCAGAATTTTAGACCTTACATTTCTTTATTGTTGAATTTGAGTCCAGACCATCTTGACCAATACAATTACAACTACGAAGAATACGCTTTGGCAAAATTCAGAATTGCCGAAAATCAAGAAAATGACAATTATTTCATCTACAATAAAGATGATGAAATGAGTCAAAAACTGCTTCAAGAAATAGATTTAAGAGTGAAGCAAATTCCTTTCTCTATGAAGGAAAAATTAGAAGAAGGAGGTTATACAGAAGAGGAAAAAATTGTGGTAAAACTTCACGATGAGTTTTCTATGAAAATAGAAGATTTATCTCTGATGGGAACGCATAATGTTGCCAATAGTTTAGCTGCTTCTATCGCTAGTAAATTATTGAATATCAGCAATGAGAGCATTAGAAATTCTCTAATGACTTTCCAAGCGGTAGAACACAGATTAGAAGGTGTGGCAGAAATTAATGGTGTAAAATTCATTAACGATTCTAAAGCAACCAATGTAAACGCTACCTACTATGCTTTAGAAAGCATGAAAACACCAACGGTTTGGATTGTAGGTGGAACAGACAAAGGAAATGATTATACAGAAATAGAAGATTTAGTAAAAAGAAAAGTAAAAGCGATTGTTTGTCTTGGATTGGATAATTCTAAAATCATAGAATTTTTCAAAGACAAAAAAGACATTATCGTAGATACTTCTAGCATGGAAGAAGCGGTGAAAACTGCGAAATCTCTAGCAGAAAAAGGTGATACCGTTTTACTTTCTCCTTGTTGTGCAAGTTTTGATTTATTCAATAACTATGAACATAGAGGACAATTATTTAAAGAAGAAGTTTTAAAAAACAATTAAAAAAAAGCCACGAAGTGGCGATAAGAAATAAAATAGGATTTCAATCCTATAAATAAAGAATGGAACAACAAGAAAACAAATTTGAACTTTTAAAAGGCGACAAAGTGCTTTGGATGGTGATTATTTTAATCTCCTTCTTTTCCGTGTTCCCTGTATATTCTGCAAGTTCTAACTTAGAATACATTGTGCAGAATGGTACAACTACGGGACACGTCATCAAGCACATGTTTTTTGTTTTCTTAGGTTTAGCAATCATGAGAGCTGTTGGAACAGTAAAATACGAACACATCGGAAAACTGAGCAGTATCCTTCTCGGGATTATGGTGATTTTACTGTTTGTAACCATGTTTACGGGACAAAAAATCGACGGAGCGTCTGCTTCTCGTTGGTTAAAAATCCCTGGAACTCCTATTTCTTTTCAGCCATCAAGCTTTGCATACCTCATGTTAATTATCTATTTGTGCAGATATTTAACTAAAAAAATTAAAAGAGAAAGACTTCCGATAGAGAACATATTTTACATTTTCGGACCAGTTTTATTGGTATTTATTTTAGTTGCAAAAGACAATGGTTCTACCGCTTTGATGATTCTAATGGTTTCATTAGCAGTAATGTTGGTTGGTCAACTTTCCTCCAAATACATTTTAGGATTTTTAGGAATTTCAGGACTTTTTGTGGGAATTTTCTTGTTTTTAGCTTTAAAAACAGATTTAATTGGCAGCAATCGTGTTCATACTTGGGTAAGTAGAATAGAAACTTTTGCCAATTCTAAGAAAAATGCCAATGTAGAAGACGAAACTGTAAAAGCAAAAAACTATCAGGTAAACCAAGCAAAAGCAGCCATAGTTCACGGCGGAATTACAGGAATGGGACCAGGAAAATCTGCATTGAAACAGATGCTTCCACAGTCTGCTTCTGATTTTATTTTCGCCATTATTGTAGAAGAATATGGTTTTTTTGGAGCATTTGCACTCATCACTTTATACATGATTATGATGATTAGGATTGTGATGATTGCCAGTAAAATGCGGGCATTTTTTGGAAGTTTATTGGTGCTCAGTTTAGGAATTATGATTTTCGTGCAATTAGCAGTAAATATTGCTGTAGCGGTAAATCTTATTCCAGTAACAGGACAACCGTTGCCTTTAATAAGTTATGGAGGAACTTCTATGCTGGTGACTTATCTTCAATTAGGAATTATTCTGAATGTAAGTTCAAGAATTCTCACTTTCGAAGAAGAAGGAATGGGCAAAAAACAAAATGTAGAAGAAATAAATGATATAGCGTAAAATTAAACGATTGAACGAGTTGTAATCTTTAAATATTTCAATTCTTAAATCTTTAAATCAAGATAATATGAGTGGAAAATTAAAAGTTTTAATGAGTGGTGGTGGAACAGGTGGTCACATCTTTCCTGCCGTTGCAATTGCGCAGGAAATACAAAAACGTTTTCCTGATGCGGAATTTTTGTTCATGGGAGCCAATGGAAAAATGGAGATGGAAAAAGTTCCACAATCAGGTTTCAAAATTGAAGGATTAAATATTGCTGGCTTTGACAGAGGAAATCTTTTGGCTAATATTAATTTACCGTTTAAGGTGATTTCTAGTTTGCTTAAAGCTAGAAAAATCATCAAAGCATTCCAACCAGATTTTGCGGTTGGAACAGGAGGTTTTGCAAGCGGTCCCGCTTTATTCATTGCTGCGAGAATGGGAATCCCTACTTTTATTCAAGAGCAGAATTCTCTTCCTGGGAAAGCCAATATTTTCAATGCTAAAAAAGCAAAAACCGTTTTCACCGCCTATCCAAATATGGAAAAATTCTTCCACGGAACGAAAACATTATTTTTAGGAAATCCTATCAGAAAAAACATTATTACTGATATCATTGACAGCGATTTAGCCAAAGAAAAATTAGGTTTAGAAAAAGGGAAATTAACGATACTTTCAGTAGGCGGTTCTTTAGGTTCTAGAACTTTAAACAACGGCTGGAAAGAAAACATTGATAAAGTTTTAGAAAAAAATTACCAACTCATTTGGCAAACAGGTAAACTAGATTATAAAAATATTTTAGAAGAAACGAAAGACATTCACAGCAGAAACATGCAAATTGTAGAATTTATTAAAAACATGGAAATAGCTTATTCTGCGGCAGATGTAATTGTTTCTAGAGCTGGAGCGATTGCGATTTCGGAATTAGCCATTGCTAAAAAGCCAGTTTTGCTTGTTCCTTTTCCTTTTGCGGCAGAAGATCATCAAACCAAAAACGCTCAGACTTTGGTAGACAAAAACGCTGCTAAAATGGTGAAAGACACAGAGATGAAAGAGAAATTCTGGAACACGCTTTCAGAAATTTGTGAAAATGAATCTTTGAGAAAAGAAATGGCTCAAAATTTAGAATTTTTTGCAAAACCAAAAGCGACAGAAGAAATTGTGAAAGAGATTTTTAAAAATTTGAATATTAAAGAGTAAACGTCTGTCATTCTGAGCGAAACAAAATGTAGTGAAGAATCTATTTAAAGATTTTTCATTCCGTTTCACTCCATTCAAAATGACAAAACGTAAAACATAAAAGAAATGAAAAACTATCAAAACTTTTACTTCGTAGGAATCGGTGGAATCGGGATGTCTGCTTTGGCAAGATATTTCCATGCTGCTGGGAAAAATGTTTTGGGTTATGATAAAACCGAAACCAAACTCACTACAGAGCTTCAGAAGGAAGGAATTTCTATCACTTTTGAAGATGTGGTAGATGAGAAAATTTCGTCTTTGAAGAAAGAAGAAACATTAGTGATTTATACACCTGCGATTAAAGTTTTGGGAATTTTAGATTATTTTAATGAAAATGGTTTTGAAGTTTTAAAACGTGCAAAAGTTCTAGGAATGATTACCGAAGATACCAATTGTATCGCAGTAGCTGGAACGCATGGCAAAACTACTACTTCAAGTTTGGTAGCACATCTTTGCAAAGTGGCGAATCTTCCATTTTCTGGATTTTTAGGTGGAATTGCAGAAAATTACAAGTCAAATTTCATTTTTAACGGAACAGAAATGTCTGTTTTAGAAGCTGATGAATATGACAGAAGTTTCCTAAATCTTTCACCAGATTGGGCAATTATTACTTCTATTGATGCAGACCATCTTGATATTTATGGAGATACAGAAACCATAGAACAAGGATTTAGAGATTTTGCAGATTTAGTGCCAGAAAACGACCAACTTTTTGTGAGAAAAGGTGTAAATATTGGCAGACCTTGTAGAACATATGCGGTAAATGAAGAAGCTGATTATTATTCTGATAATCTGCACATTGTAGACGGTTGGATGATGTTTGATTTTCATGCGGGCGAACAAACCGTAGAATTTGCTTGGCAAATTCCGGGAACACATAATGTGGAAAATGCAACGGCTGCGATTGCAGTTTTGCACAATTTGGGAGCAGATTTTACAGCTTTACAAGAAGGGATTTCTAGTTTCAAAGGAATTAAAAGACGTTATACCAAACATATTTTTGAAAACGGTAAGATTTATGTAGATGATTATGCACACCACCCAACAGAACTGAATGCGGTGATTGGTTCCATCAGAACTTTTAACCCAAATAAAAAACTGTTGGTAGCGTTTCAGCCACATTTATTCAGCAGAACCAGAGATTTTGCAGATGGTTTTGCAGAAAGTTTAGCAGCAGCAGATGAATTGTTATTATTAGACATTTATCCAGCAAGAGAATTACAAAAAGATTTTGAAGGGGTAACTTCTGATTGGTTGCTAGAAAAAGTACAGTTAGAGAAAAAAGAAGTGTGCAGTTTGAGCGAAGCTTTTGACAAAATCAAAGAAAAAGATTTTGATATTTTGCTTACAGTAGGTGCAGGAAACATAGACACTTTGTATGACCCAATTATGAATTGGATTGGTACATTGAAAAAATAAAAATAGAAAAAACTCGGACGTAAGTTTATGAAAAACAAGTGGAGAATTCTCAAAATTTTTGTCACAGTAGTCATCTTCGGATTTCTATTGAGCTTCTCTTTGAAGAGATTCAATGACCGAAAAATTGATGAGCAATCTATCATCGTAAAATTAAATGATAGCTCCTCTCCTGTTTATTTTGTAGACGAAAAAGACATTAGAACGATTGTAGAAAGATATAATACCACAAAAAAAGTGGGCGATGTAGATATCCCGAGTTTAGAAAAAAAATTAAACGAATTGCCTGCTGTAGATAGCGCAAACGTTTATTTAAATTTAAATGGAAAACTGAATGTAGACATCAAACAAAGAGTTCCCGTTTTTAGATTAAATAATGGAGGAAAAGGATTTTATGTAGACAAAAAAGGAATAGAATTCCCAATTTCTAAAACATACTCTCATCCTTGCATGCTGGTTTCTGGCGACGTGAAGAAGAAAGAGTATAAAAAACTCATTGAGTTAATAGAAAAAATAAACAAAGACAGTTTCTGCAAAAATTTCTTTGTAGGCATTACAAAAGAAAACGGAAACTTCAATCTTGCAACCAGCGATGGAAATTATAAAGTAGAAATCGGTGATTTAGATAGAATAGATTTTAAAGTAAAAGGTTTTAAAACATTTGTAGAAAAATATTTGGTGTATCAAGCTCCAGAAAAATATTCTAAAATTTCTGTGAAATATGATAACCAAATCGTAACCACTCTTAATTCTGGTTATAAACCCGAAGAAGACAGTTTACAAACAAATGAACAAAACATAATAAACACCGTAACAGGAACACAAAAAACCGAAGAAAAAACAACTAATTAAAAAAAGAGAACAGCAATATATGGAAACACATGATTATTCAGTAGGTTTAGACATTGGTACCACGAAAATTGTTGCCATTGTAGGCAGAAAAAATGCCCACGGAAAAATTGAAGTTTTAGGCGTAGGTAAAGCTAAAAGTTTGGGCGTTCACAAAGGAATTGTGAATAATATTTCTCAAACAATAAGCTCTATCAAAGCTGCTATTTCAGAAGCAGAAAAATCTTCAGGAGTTCCTATTCATAGAGTAACCGTAGGTATCGCAGGCAAACACATTCGTAGTCTGCAACACTCAGATTACATCATGAGAGAAAACCCAGATAAATATATCACAGATGAAGATATAGAAATCTTAAAAGACCAAGTAAAAAAACTGGTCATGCTTCCTGGTGAAGAAATCATTCACGTGCTTCCACAAGAGTACAAAGTAGATTCTGAAGGCGAAATCCAAGAACCAATCGGTATGCACGGAAAACGTCTGGAAGCAAATTTCCATGTAGTTGTGGGTCAAATGGGAAGCATCAGAAATATCGCACGTTGCGTTCGCGAAGCTGGTTTAGAAATGGAAGCACTTACACTAGAACCTCTTGCCTCTTCAGAAGCTGTTCTTACTACTGAAGAAAAAGAAGCAGGAGTTGCCATCGTAGACATAGGTGGTGGTACTACAGATATTGCTATTTTTAAAGATAACATCATTCGTCATACTTGCGTTATTCCTTATGGTGGCGGTATTATTACAGATGATATTAAAGAAGGCTGTTCTATTATAGAAAAACACGCAGAGCAACTGAAAGTAAAATTCGGGTCTGCCGTTCCAGATTTAGAAAAAGATTCTACGTTTGTTACCATTCCTGGTTTACACGGAAGACCAGACAAAGAAATTTCTCTAAAATCTTTGGCAAGTATTATCAATGCGAGAGTGGAAGAAATTCTCGAAATGGTAAATACAGAGTTAAAAGCGTATGGAGCTTATGAACAAAAACGCAAACTTATCGCAGGAATTGTATTAACAGGTGGCGGTTCTAATCTTAAAAACCTTCGTCAGTTAGCCAATTATGTAACAGGATTTGATGCAAGAATTGGTTTTGCCAATGAATATATTGCCAATGACAAAAACCAATATTTGAAATCCCCAGAGTTTGCAACTTCAATTGGTTTATTGATGGAAAGTTTAAAAATTCATGATAAAAAACCTATAGAAAAACCTGTAGAAGAGCCAAAAGTTATAGAAGTTCCTCAAGCAGAAAATACTGTAGAAGAAGTAAAAACTGAGGAGCAAGAAATTACACAACACTTAGAGGAAGTGAAGAAGAATAAACCTACTTTTGGACAATCCATCCTTGAAAAAGTAAAAAAATTCTTCGAAGAAGTAGAATAATTAAAACGAATAACACAAAATAAGTAAGTAACTTTTATACATCGAAAATATATGGAAAATACATTAAATACAGGGTTTTCATTCGATTTACCAAAAGGAAATTCATCTATCATAAAAGTAATTGGTGTAGGTGGTGGAGGTAACAATGCGTTGAAACACATGTACGAGAAAGGAATTCATGGAGTAGATTTTATTATTTGTAACACCGATGCACAAACACTAGATAATAACCCAATTTCTACAAAAGTTCAGTTAGGAGCTGCCATTACAGAAGGTTTAGGAGCTGGAGCAGACCCAGAAGTTGGAGAAAAATCTGCCTTAGAAAGTATTGATGAAATCAAAGCTGTTCTAGGTCATAATACCAAAATGGTTTTCATAACCGCAGGAATGGGTGGCGGAACTGGTACTGGTGCTGCACCTGTTATTGCAAAAATTGCCAAAGAAATGGGAATTTTAACCATTGGTATAGTTACCGTTCCTTTTAGTTTTGAAGGAAAAAGAAGATTAGAACAAGCCGAAAATGGTTTAGAAAAACTTCGCAATAATGTAGATTCCCTAATTGTTATTAATAACGATAAACTTCGTCAGCAATTTGGTAACCTAGGCTTCAAATCTGGTTTTGCTAAGGCAGATGAAGTGTTAGCCAATGCTGCTAAAGGTATGGCAGAAGTGATTACTGGTTATTTCGATGTAAATATAGACTTCCGTGATGCGCGTTCAGTTTTACAAAATTCAGGAACTGCTCTCATGTCTACAGGAACCGCTTCTGGTGAAAACAAAGCAGAAGAAGCAGTGAAAAAAGCACTCGATTCTCCATTATTAAACGATAATAAAATCACAGGCGCTAAAAACGTTCTTCTCCTTATCAGAAGTGGAAACGAAGAAGCTACAATGGACGAAATCGGCTTAATTAATGACCACATTCAGCGCGAAGCAGGAAACACTGCAGATATTATTTTCGGTGTAGGAACAGATGCAGAATTGGGAGATTCTATCAGCGTATTGGTTATTGCCACTGGTTTTGCAGCAGATGATCAAAAATATGCTGGTCCTACCGAAAAAATTAGATATACATTAGAAGACAGTCCTTCTACACCAAAAGTGAAGAGAGAATCTCCATTTGGCAGAACTTCTTCTGAAAAATCTCAAGAAAATCCAATGCAAAATTCATCAAAAAGCATGTTTTTCTTAGATGATTCTAATGATAACAGCACTCCAGACTTCCCAAATAATTCTGTGAATCAATTTGCAGAAACACAAGCAGCTGTGATGGAAGAAAGAATAGAAGAACTTAGATTTTTTGAAGACGAAAGTTTAAGCATTGAAAGCAGTCATCAAACTTTTGAAGTAGAAGAACAAGAAAATAATGTTTTAGAGTTATTTTCATTTGATGATGAAGACGTTTTAGAATCTCAATCTTTCACTTTTGAAACAGAAGAAAAGAAAACGACTATTATTGAAGAAACTCAGTTTAATGCTGCACAAGAAGTAGAAAATGTGAAACTTTCTGTGGAAGAAACCAAAGAAGAAATTTCTTTCATTGTAGAGGAAAAAACGGTAGAAACGTATAAACCAAAAGCAGAAACGAAAACTTTAGTTGAAGAAAAACCTATTGAGTTTACCTTTAAAATTGCAGAAGAAATAGAAGAAGTAAAAACCGTTTTTGAAAATCACACTGAAGAAAAAATCACTTTTACAGAAACTAAAATTGAAGAGGAATTTAAATTTATCGAAAAAAATACTGCTACAGAAAAAGTTCAGGCAAGAAGAGATAAGTTGAAAGAGTTCAACTCTCGTTATCAGACGATAGAAAACGAAAATGAATTCGAAAATATTCCTGCTTTCAGAAGAAAAAACATCAATATAGGTCACGAAAATGCTTCTCAACAGCAAATTTCTAGTTTCCTTTCTGAAAATAACGGAAGAGTACAACTTAGAGAAAACAAGTTTTTAAACAAAGACGTAGATTAAAATTTTTAAAATTTAGAAAAAAATGAGTTTAGAACTTACCATAAACGAAGCGATTAAAACCGCAATGAGAGAAAAAGACAAAGTTGCTCTTGACTCTCTAAGAGCCGTAAAATCTCAAATTCTCTTGCTCAAAACTGAAGCAAAAGGAGCTGATGTTTCTGCAGAACAAGAAATTGCCATTCTCCAAAGAATGATTAAGCAAAGAAAAGATTCTTACGAACAATTTGTTGCTCAAAACAGAAATGATTTGGCAGAAGTAGAATTGGCACAAATGAAAGTGATTGAACAATTTTTACCTGCTCAACTTTCTGCGGAAGAATTGGAAGCAGAAATTAAAAAAATTATTGCCGAAGTAGGCGCAGAATCTCTAAAAGACTTAGGAAAAGTTATGGGAACTGCTTCTAAAACTTTGGCAGGAAAATCAGATGGAAAATCCATCTCTGAAATGGTGAAAAAACTATTATCATAATTAAATTTTCATATTAACGATAAATAGCCGATGAAAAATTCATCGGCTTTTTTCATTAAAAAGGAGTCATTTTGTCTTAATAGATTTTTGGCATATTTTTGATAATAGAATTAAATAGAATTTTCCAAATTTTAATTATAAATTTGCACTATAAAATCTTGAATTTTCTAATCATTAAATAAAATATATATTATGTATCCAGCAGATTTAGTAATGCCAATGAAGGCAGAACTCACAGATAAAGGTTTCCAAGACCTTACCTCAGCAGAACAAGTAAACGATGCACTTAAACAACCGGGAACTACTTTAGTTATGGTAAATTCGGTTTGTGGTTGCGCAGCAGGAGCAGCAAGACCAGGTGTTATTTATTCTTTAACTGGTGATAAAAAACCAGACCATTTAACTACTGTTTTTGCAGGTTTTGACACAGAAGCGGTAGCAGAAGCTAGAAAACATTTTGCGCCATTCCCACCAAGTTCACCGTGCGTAGCACTTTTCAAAGATGGCGAATTAGTTCACATGTTAGAAAGACACCACATCGAAGGAAATCCTGCTGGTGCTATTGCAGCGAATTTACAAGCAGCTTACGAAGAATTTTGCTAAAATTTTCTCTAAAATAATCATCAATCCGTTCTAAATCTTTAGAGCGGATTTTTGTTGCATTCAAATTACAAAATTCTCAAAAAATTTATTAAATTTGAGCAATGGCAACAAAAGCTCTCTTCAATATGGCTGTAAATTGGTTTATTCGACAAAGAATAGACCAAATTCAGAATTTTATGAAACATCCTATTGAAACTCAAAACGGAGTTTTATTTTCTCAACTTTTTCATGCAGAAGAAACAGAATACGGCAAAAAATTCGGGTTCAAAGACATTTCTTCTTACCGAGATTTTCAGCAACAAGTTCCTATCGTAAACTATGAAGAATTCGAGCCTTACATAGAAAAAGCAAGACAAGGTCAAAAAGATATTTCTTGGCCAGGAGTTATTCGTCAGTTTGCGAAATCTTCTGGAACGACCAATGCCAAAAGTAAATTCATTCCTATTTCAGACGAAAGTTTAGAAGAGTGCCATTACAAAGCAGGAAAGGATTTAATTTCAATTTATGCAAACAATCATCCTGATAATCAATTATTTCTCAATAAAAATTTAAGATTAGGCGGAAGTGCAGAATTGTACGAAAGTTTCAATACTAAGTTCGGAGATTTATCTGCTATTTTAATAGAAAATCTTCCTTTTTGGGTAGAAATTACAACAGTTCCCAGCAAAAAAACTTCCCTAATGTCAGAATGGGAAACCAAATTGAAAGCCATCGTTTCAGAAGTTAAAAATCAAGATGTAGGAAGTTTAACGGGCGTTCCAAGTTGGATGATGGTTTTGCTTCAAAGAATTTTAACCGAAACAGGAAAAGGTAATGTTTCTGAAATTTTCCCAAATTTAGAAGTGTTTTTCCACGGTGGAATCAGTTTTAAACCTTACAGAGAACAATATAAAAATATCATCGGCAAAGACATTAATTACTACGAAATTTACAACGCTTCTGAAGGTTTCTTCGGAATTCAAGACAGAAGTGGTAGTGACGAAATGCTTCTGATGCTAGATTACGGAATTTTCTACGAATTTATTCCGATGGATAAATTTGACCGAAATAATCTTCAAGCGATTCCTTTGGAAGAAGTAGAACTCGGCAAAAATTATGCAGTTGTTATTTCTACCAATGGTGGACTTTGGCGTTACTTAATCGGTGATACCGTAAAATTTACATCTCTTTCTCCGCACAGAATTCAGATTTCTGGCAGAACCAAACATTACATCAATGCTTTTGGCGAAGAATTAATGATAGACAATGTAGAAACTGCACTTAAAAAAGCATGTGATGCTACAGAAGCTCACGTTTTAGATTATACAGGAGCGCCCGTTTTTATGAGCGAAGGAAAATCTGGAGCCCATGAATGGTTGATTGAATTTGCCAAACATCCGAATAATTTCGAAACGTTTTCTAAAATTTTTGATGATACTTTGAAATCTATCAATTCAGATTACGAAGCGAAACGTTACCTCAATATGACACTGAATCCGCCAATTATTCACATGGCAAAAGAAAAACTTTTCTATCAATGGATGGAATCTAGAGGAAAACTGGGCGGACAAAACAAAGTGCCACGACTGAGCAACGACAGAGAATACATCGATCCACTTTTGGAGTTGAATAAATAAAACCGTTCTATTTTTTGAACGGTTTATTTTTTCTATGATTTTCTTAACATAAATCAATGACAAAACCGCTCATCATAACTTATCTTTGTAAAAAATTTTTTATAAAATGGAATTATTAGATAAATTAAAGTGGAGATACGCTGCAAAAGCGATGAACGGAGAAAAAGTAAGTGATGAAAAATTAGAAAGAATTTTAGAAGCAGCTCGTCTTGCTCCTACTTCTAGCGGTTTACAGCCTTTCGAAATTTATGTAGTGTCTAATCAAGATGTTAAAAATCAATTGAAAGAAGCAGCAAGTAATCAACCGCAAGTTGCAGATGCTTCTCATGTTTTGGTTTTTGCAGCTTGGGATACTTACACTGCAGAAAGAATCAACTATATGTTTGATTTAACGAATGAAGTAAGAGGTTTTACTAATGATGGTTGGGAAAACTACAGACAATTTTTATTGAACACTTACGTTCCTAAATCTGCGGAAGAAAACTTCGTACACACTGCAAAACAAGCGTACATTGCTTTCGGTGCTGCAATTATTGCAGCTGCTTTCGAAGGTGTAGATGCTACACCAATGGAAGGTTTCAACCCAGAAAAAGTAGACGAAATTCTTGGTTTAAGAGAAAAGGGATTAAGAAGTGTTTTACTTTTACCTCTTGGTTACAGAGACACTGAAAAGGACTGGTTAGAAAAACTTGAAAAAGTAAGAAAACCAAAAGATAAATTTATCACAGAAGTGAAATAATACAAAAATCCTCAGAAAATAGACTGCACCCAAAAGTTTAGACAAAATTAAACAATATTTTCAAAGGAAAGAGTTCGGTACTGTACCGGACTCTTTCCTTTGAGATTGAGTCTTATTCTATCATTGTTGTAATAGTGAATGTACTTCACTATTTCCATCTTAAGTTCCTGAATGGAACCAAACTTTCTGGCATAAAACATTTCTGATTTTATCGTTCCAAAAAAGTTTTCTATCACCGCATTGTCCAAACAGTTTCCTTTTCGGGACATACTTTGAATAATACCTTTTTCTTTTAACAAGTTTTGGTAATGTTTCATTTGATATTGCCAACCTTGATCAGAATGTAGAATGATGTTTTGTGTAGATTTTACTTTTCTGAATGATTTCTTTAGCATTCTGATGATTTGGCTAAACACAGGTCTTTCAGATAAGTCAAAACTGACAATTTCACCATTAAATAAATCGATGATTGGAGATAGATAAAGTTTATTACCCGATACATTAAACTCTGTAACATCGGTTGCCCATTTCTGATTAGGAGTGTCCGATTTGAAATTCCTCTGTAGAACATTGGGCGCAATTTTCCCTTGCTCTCCCTTGTAAGATTTATATTTCTTCACTCGGATAATACTCTTTAAACCTAATATTTTCATAAGTCGTAAAACAGTTTTGTGATTAATCAAAATTCCTTTTTCTTTCAAAAGCAAAGTAATTCTTCTATAGCCCAACCTTCCTTTGTGACGATGATAAATCTGCTTAATCATTTCTTTTATTTCCGCATATTTATCTTTCATTTGAAAGCGTTTTTGATAGTAATAAAAACTGCTTCTTGCCATCGATGTACAATGCAGTAGTACTGCTAAATCAAAGTCCTGCCTTAACTCTTCGATGGCTTTGGATTTTTCCTTTCCTGAATTAAGGCGTCTAACTTTTTTAAAATGGCGTTCTCGGCTTCTAAATAATAAATCCTCTCCAACAGTTCTTCCTCCCTTGTTAAGGGTTTGCCTGTTTTCTTTTTTTTTCGCGTGTAATTACTCATGGTTTTAGGTCTTCCTCTGGGTATGTTTTCTAAACCTAAAATACCATTTTTTTTGTAATTACGCTGCCAACTAAGAATACTGGACTCCGCAGGAATATTAAACCTTCTCGACGCTTCTTTTAAACTTAAATTCTCTTTCTCAATTACTGATAAAATCTTTAATTTAAAATCTTTTGTGTAATGCGTATTGGAAAGCCGAACAAGTCCTGAAACTCCATAAAGTTCATAAAATTTTATCCATTTACGAACCAAGGAACCACAAACTCCAATGCGTTTTCCTAAATCGTCTGTTCCAATATCCCCTTTGTGATATCTCTTTATAGCTTTTAATTTAAAGTCTAATGAATATTTACTTTTCCCCATAAAAAATGCCCCTAAAAAGTGTCTAACTTTTTGGGGGCAGTCCAAAATTCTGAGGATTTTTAATTTATTGTCTTGTCCTGAAAAAAGTTGACTAAAAACTACTTAATATGTCAACAAAAAAGAAAATTTCAAAAATTCCAATTGCCCCACAAATTTATAGCGAAGCATTTAAACGTCAAGTTGTAAGTGAATTTGAGAGGGGTTTATTTACAAAAGCAGAACTTCGAAGACGTTACAATATTCTAGGCAATAGTTGTCTACCAAGATGGTTAAAAAAATATGGTAAATTTACCTATGAAGATAAATTAACTATTGGTCGTCCTATGAAAGATCCTCAACAACAGCGTATAAAAGAGCTAGAAGCTCAATTAGCAAAAAAAGAAGAAGAATTAAAAGTATTTAAACGATTTATTGAAATAGCTGAACGTGAGCTTAAAATTGATATTGTAAAAAAGTCTGGTTCCAAACAGTCGAAGAAATAAATGTAAATAGTTCATTGACTATTTATGAGTTATGCGAACTGTTTGGATACACAAAACAAGCATTTTACAAGCGAAAGAAAAACGTTAGAACACCTAAATACAACTCAGAATTATTACGAAGTTTAGTCGTTACTATTCGTAAGCAATTACCCCGAACAGGTGGCAAGAAACTTTATGTAATGTTACAAGATGAATTTACAAAACATCATATATCAATTGGTCGAGATAATTTCTTAGATTTTTTAAAAGCAGAACATTTACAAGTACCTAAAGTTCGAAGATATTACAAAACAACAAACTCACGACATTGGATGAAACGCTATCCAAATTTAATTAGCAATTTAGTACTTAACAGACCTGAGCAAGTTTGGGTTGCTGATATAACTTATTTACGAACAAAAGAGAAAACATACTATTTGCATTTACTCACTGATGCTTGTTCCAAGAAAATCGTTGGTTATCAACTGTCAGATAATTTAATGAGTTCAACTACAGTAAAAGCTTTAGAAATGGCTTTGATTAACAGGGAAACAAAAAATCAACTCATTCACCATTCTGATAGAGGTTTACAATATTGTAGTAAAGAGTATACCGAATTGTTAAAGAAAAACAATATTTTAATTAGTATGACGCAAGAATACGATCCATATGAAAATGCAGTAGCAGAAAGAGTAAATGGAATTTTAAAAGAAGAATTTGGTTTACATGAAATATTTGAAAACTATCAAAATTTAAACAAACAAGTTACACAAGCCATAACTTTATACAACAATTTTAGAATACATATGTCAATTAATATGATAACTCCAAACCAAGCACATCAACAAAAAATAATACATTTAAAACAATGGAAAAAAATAAATCGTAACAGAATTAATTCTGCTACGATTTAACTATATTTGAATTATTAACGAGTCAACCTTTTTTAGGACAACTCATATATAAAGATGGGTTTTAACCCTTCCATTCTACCACCGCTCTAATAAAAGCTTCGGCGTTTTCTAAAGGAATGTTTGGCAAAATTCCGTGACCTAGATTAGCAATATATTTGTCTTTGCCAAATCTATTAATCATTTCATGAACCATTTTTCTAATCACTTCTGGCGAAGAATGTAATCTTGCAGGATCAAAATTCCCTTGAAGAGTGATAGAATTATTGGTGAATTTTCTTGCTAATTCTGGTGTAATCGTCCAATCAACTCCAAGAGCAGAAACTTTCGATTTCGTCATTTCTTCTAGAGCGTACCAACAACCTTTCGCAAAAACTACAACGTGAGCTTCTGGAGCCAAAGCTTCTACAATTTGATTAATATATTTCCAAGAAAACTCTTGATAATCTTCTGGAGAAAGCATTCCGCCCCAAGAATCAAAAATCTGTACGGCAGAAACTCCGCTTTGTACTTTTCTCTTTAAATAAGCGATGGTTACATCTGTAATTTTTTGTAAAAGCAAGTGCGCTGCTTCCGGTTGAGTAAAACAAAATGACTTCGCAATATCAAAAGATTTAGAGCCTTTTCCTTCTACTGCGTAGCATAGCAAAGTCCAAGGTGAACCTGCAAAACCAATCAAAGGAATTTCGTTTTCTAATTTTTGTAAAGTGATTTCGATGGCATCATAAACGTATTTTAGATTTTCTTCCGCACCAGAAACTTGCAGATTTTCAACTTGTTCTAAAGTTCTGATGGGTGTATCTAACCAAGGACCAACGGATTCTTTCATTTTGAAATCAATTCCCATCGCTTGTGGAACTACCAAAATATCAGAAAATAAAATCGCTGCATCTAGCGGAAATCTTCTAATCGGTTGAACAGTAATTTCTGCTGCCAATTCTGGAGTTTGACAACGTGTGAAGAAATCATATTGGTCACGAAGTGCGATAAATTCTGGCAAATATCTACCCGCTTGTCTCATCATCCAAACTGGTGGTCTTTCTACAGTTTCGCCTCGTAATGCTCTTAAATATAGGTCGTTTTTTATCATTTTTATTATTTTGCTTCTCACGGATTACACAGATTTTTACAGAAAATAAATTCAACATTTATATTTCTTAGTCTTTAACTGATTTAATTTCAATCAATGAAAGAATTAAATTTTAAATTAAAAATCTGTGCTATCTGTGAGACATTATTATTTTAATTAAATCTTCTAAATTGCTTTCTTTACTGGTGAAAATTTTATTTTGTGTAAATTTTCTCAGCTCCTTTTCTGTGGTGTGTCCGATAGAAAAGAGTTTCAAATTTTCTAAAGAATTAAACTTTGCAAAACTACGAACTCCACTTGGACTAAAAAAAACTACAGCCTCATATTTTTCATGAATTTCTGGGTAGAGAATTTTAGTATTGTAAAGCACCACTTTTTTGTAAGAAATATTCTGAAGAGGTAATGCTTTATCTAAAATATCAAGCGCTAAATTTCCACAGAAGTGAATAAAATTTTCTTTTTGGCTATGCTTGAGAATAAATTCAGACAAATCATTAAGATGTTTCTTCACTTTAAAAGTTCCAAAACCGTTATTTCTCAATTCTTTTTTGGTTTTAAGACCTACTGCGTAGATTTTATTATAATGGGCTTCTTGGAAATTTTCATTCGGTTGAAAACCATTTTCAAAGAAGGATTTTACAGCGTTTACGCTCGTGAAAATAAGTGAAGAATTTTTAAGTGGAAAAGGTTTAGTTTTAATTTTTTCGATGGCAATGAAATCCTTAAAATCACAAGAAAAACCGGTTTCTAATTTCTCTGAAACCTCATGTTCGATTCCGGTTTTGGTGAAAAGGATTTTCATGATGACTCTATTCCTTTATTTGTTTCTTAATTTCTTCCATCATTTTTTTTCCTCCGTTTTCAAGCACAAATTCTGCAAATTTTTTACCGTAATTTTCAGATTCATCATATTCAAATTCTTCAACTACATTTATCGTTTTACTTCCGTCCAAAGAATTTAATCTTCCCGAAAATTTGATTTTATTTTCTTCAAAAATAGCTATTGCTCCAATTGGCGCAGTACAGCCACCTTCTAAAGTTCTGAGGAAATTACGTTCTATTTCAACGCAAATCTGAGTGGTTTTATGATTTATTTTTTGCAAAATCACTTTGGTTTCTACATCATCTACCCTACTCGAAATCGCTACAACTCCCTGACTAGGAGCAGAAATCATAAAATCTAGCATTTCATACTCCAACTCCATTTCCATTCTTTTAATGCCTGCTAAAGAAAAAAGTGTAGCATCAAAATCTCCTTCTTCTAATTTCTTTAAACGCGTTTGTACGTTTCCTCGGATATCTGAAAACTGAGTGTTCGGGAATTTTTCTGACCAAAAAGCTCTTCTTCTCAAACTGCTGGTCGCAATTTTAAGTTCTGCTAAATCTTTATTTTTAGAAGAAGATTTTCTCACCAAAACATCTTGCGGAAAATCTCTTTCTAGAACGGCAGAAACTTCTATATTTTGAGGTAAAATAGTAGGAACATCTTTCAGAGAATGTACTGCAATATCTATTTCATTATTGAGTAAAGCGATGTCTAAATCTTTGGTAAAAACGCCAGTAATTCCTAGGGAATAAAGCGGTTGATTAAGATTTTTATCACCAGAAGAAAGCACAGGAACCAGTACTGTTTCGTAACCTAAATTTTGTAACTTTTGTTCTACTTCTTTTGCTTGCCACATTGCAAGAGGCGAATTTCTGGTACCTATTCTAATCATTATAAAAATTTATTTTCTTGAAAACTTCGTAAATCCTAAATCGTAAATCTTAAATTTACTGATGTTTTTTGTTGAACTCTTCTTTAGGTTGTTCTACCAAAATTTCGTTCATCAACTTAGTAACTTCTTCGGCACGAAGCGGATTTTCGATGATATACTTCGCAAATCTATTGGTGATTTTTTGAATCAATTTTTCGGTGAGTTCCATGTCTTCTATATCCACATATCTGTGTTTTCTGTGGAAATTATGCATTTCATGGTCTTCTATATGTTTCAGTGCAGCTTTGAACTGATGAATATTCGGCGCGAATTTTCTTTTTCTTTCCCAAGCCAAAAATTCTTTAGTCATTTCCTTGATGATTTTCTCCGCTTTAGGAATTTCTTTCTTGCGCTGCTCTATGGTTTCCTGAATATGCTTAGACAATTCGTCTACGTCTACCAATTGCACCGCTTTATTTTCCGCTACTTTTTTATCTACATTATTTGGAATAGAAAGGTCTATCACCAATGTTTCTTTTCCGTTTGGAAAATGTTTTTGTTGAATAATCGGGTGTGAAGCGCCAGTTGCAACGATAAGAATATCTGTAGATTTCAGTTCTTCTTCGAAATTTTCAAAAGCAATTTGCGGAATGCTGTACTTTTCTGCAATTTTTTCAGCTTTTTCATAAGAACGGTTGGCGATTTTTACTTTTGGCTGATACACATGTTTCACCAAATTTTCTACAGTATTTTGACCGATTTCGCCAGTTCCCAAAAGAAGAATATTCTTCTCTGAAATCTGTTTTTGAGTTTTTAAGATATAATGAACCGCTGCATAAGAAACAGAAGCTGCTCCGTTTGAAAGGGCGGTTTCGTTTTTAATTCTTTTAGAAATCTGAATGGCCGAGTTGATGGCTCTTTCTAAGTAAGGATTACTGAAACTTTTGTGTTTTTTGAATCGATGGTAAGCATTTTTTATCTGACCAATGATTTCGAAGTCTCCTAAAATCTGACTTTCTAAACCCGCAGAAACTCTGAAAAGATGATAAAGCGCTTCTTCGTTTTTCATCACATTTACAAACTGCATGAAATCCATCAAACTTACGTCTACACTCTTGCAATACATCTCTGCAATCGCAATATAATTATGAGAAGTAGTATAGATTTCGGTTCTGTTACAAGTAGAAACTACAAATGCGTCACCGAGTTTCTTTTCATGAATTTCTTTTACGAATTGTTTTACGTGTTCATCAAAAAACGCAAATTTCCCTCTGATTTCGGCATTGGCTTTTTCAAAACTAATGCTTAAAACAGTGAAGTTCTGTGTATTATATGTCTTCGCAAGAGAATTCATTTCAAGTCTGCAAATTTAATCATTATTATGATATAAAATTTCTAATTTTCATCATATTTTAATAGATGTTATGAATTGAAATATTTGGTCATTACATAATGAAACCCGATAGGTTTTACGTTAAACAATTCACCTTCAATTTTATACCCTAATTTTTCGTAAAATTCGGCAGCTGTTTCTCTGGCATTCATCCAAATTTTATGAATTTGAGCTTCTCTTAAAATCTCTTCAACTTTTTCTACCAATTTTTTTCCTATTCCTTTTCCTTGATAATCTTCTGAAACTGCCATTCCTCTAATTTGAGCAATTTCTCCATTTTTCAAGACCGTGATAATTCCCACAATTCTATCTTCCACGAAATAACCTAGATGAAAAGTTTGGTCATCAAAGTCACCATTAAATTCATGAGATTCTTGAGGAAGATTTTTTCTAAGGATTTCTCGTCTAAGAAGATAGGTTTCCTCTGGGCTAATTCTTTTAATCATTTGAAAATCTGAATGTTAAATTATTTTAAGAATTGAAATTCATTAAATTCTCAACAGAGAAAAATAATTTTTAAAGTTTCGAGTTTAAAGTTACAACAAGCATTTAAAAATTAATAAAATTTTAACGATATTTTTTGTTTTTCATTATTTTTAAATGCTCTGAAATTTATATCTTTGTCACTTAAAAATTTATAGAAGAAAATGGGGTTATTTGATATGTTCACGCAAGAAATTGCGATAGACTTAGGAACAGCGAACACACTTATCATACATAATAATAAAATCGTGATTGACCAGCCGTCAATCGTGGCTATCGAGCGTTCAACTGGAAAGGCAATTGCTGTAGGAGAACAAGCGAAACACATGCAAGGAAAAACGCACGAAGATATTAAAACGATTCGTCCGCTTAAAGATGGTGTAATTGCAGATTTTGCTGCATCTGAACACATGATTAAGGAATTTATCAAACAAATTCCGGGCATCAAAGGAAAATTAATTCAGCCTTCTCTTAGAATTGTAATTTGTATTCCTTCTGGTATTACAGAAGTAGAAAAAAGAGCGGTAAGAGATTCTGCTCAAAAAGTAAATGCTAAAGAAGTAAGATTAATTTATGAACCAATGGCTGCAGCAATAGGTGTAGGAATTGATGTACAAAAACCTGAAGGTAACATGATTATCGATATAGGTGGTGGTACTACAGAAATTGCTGTAGTGGCTCTTGGTGGTATTGTTTGTGATAAATCTGTAAAAATTGCAGGTGATGTTTTCACGAATGATATTGCTTATTATTTAAGAACGCATCACAACTTATACATCGGAGAAAGAACAGCAGAAAGAGTGAAAATAGAAGTAGGTTCTGCAGTAGAAGAATTAGATGTAGATGTAGAAGATATTCCAGTACAAGGTAGAGATTTAATTACTGGTAAGCCAAAAGAAATTATGGTAGGTTATAAAGAAATCGCAAGAGCTCTAGATAAATCTATCATCAGAATAGAAGATGCAGTAATGGAAACGCTTTCTCTTACTCCGCCAGAATTAGCAGCAGATATTTACAAAACTGGTATTTATTTAGCTGGTGGTGGTGCCTTATTAAGAGGTTTAGCAGATAGACTTCACAAGAAAACAGGATTACCAGTTTTCGTAGCAGAAGATCCATTAAGAGCAGTTGTTCGTGGAACAGGAATTGCTCTTAAAAACATGGATAAATTTAATTTCCTTATAAAATAAGTAAAAACCTGGTTATAGAATGGGGTTTTTGATAAGATTATTTAGCAAGAACGGATTATTTCTGTTCTTTCTTTTTTTACAAATAATTGCCGTAACATTGATTTTCAGTAGAAACTCAATGCAACAATCTTTTATTGCAGCACAAACTACCGCGTTTAATGCTTGGGTTTCTGGTTACATAGACGAAGGAACCAGCTACTTAAAACTGAAGCAAATTAATGAAGAATTAGTTGCTCAGAATAAAACGCTTATGCAGGAATTATACGGTAAAGAAAAAATTAAAAATCCTAGTTTTGTAAGAGTTACCGACACGATTGGTGGTGGACAGATTTACACTTTCGTAGATGGTGAAATTGTAAATAATTCTATCATTAGAAAAGATAATTATTTTACCATTAACAGAGGAAAAAGACATGGCGTTTTCCCTAAAATGGGTGTAATTGCACCGCAAGGAATTGCAGGAATTGTGATCAATACCACTAATAATTATGCATTAGTACAATCTGTACTCAGTATGAACAAAATTAGAATTAATGCTTCGCTAAAAGATTCTGGATTCTTCGGGACGCTTACTTGGAGAGGCGAAAATTCTAGAACCATGCATTTATCAGACATTCCTAAATATGTGCCGATAAAAGTTGGCGACACGGTAGTTACAGATGGTAAATCTGCAATTTTCCCACAAGGAATTATGATTGGTAGAGTCGCTGGCTACGAAGTAGATTCTAAAACAGGATATTGGGATATTTCTGTAGAATTAAGCCAAAAAATGGGACAACTTAACAAAGTTTATGTTGTAAGAAATTTAAAAAAATTAGAAGTAAAACAAATTCAAGATACTCTTGATGCCACGATAAACAATGATCAGTAGAAATTTACTTACAGATGTTTTATTAATCGCAATGTTAGTCACATTGCAAATATTTTTATTTAACAGAATAGATATTGCTGGTAAATATACTCCTGTCATCTACATTATTTTTGTTTTGTTTTATCCTTTTTACAGGAATCTCTATATTTTCCTATCGGCGAGTTTTATTTTAGGATTATCTATAGACGCATTTTTAGGAACTTGGGGTATCAATGCATTTGCCACTACACTTATCGCCTATTTTAGAACCATTATTTTCAAAACTTCCACAGAAGTCTCTTCGGATGTATTTTCTTTCCATAATCTTCAGTGGTCACAGTTTTTATTTTATATTTTTTCAAGTATTTTTGTGCATCAACTATTAGTTCAGAGTATAGAATTTTTTAAATTCGACAGGTTTTTTGAAGTAATACTTAATATTTTAGTAACCAGTGTTATTTCTATAATATTTGTACTCCTCTATTCGTTAGCATTTAAAATCAAAGAAAAAGTTTGAAAACAGCCTATTATAAAATTACCTTATTTCTTTTTCTCATTGCCGCAATTTTTGTGGCAAGATTGGTCTATTTACAGTTGCTTACAGATAGATATGCGCTTAATGCCGCCAATACTTCTATCAAAATAGACTATGTCATTCCTCAGCGTGGAATTATCTTTGACCGAAACGGAAAAATTTTAGTGGGTAACCAACCTTCTTATGAAATTTCTTTTACCCAAAGTCAAATGACGCCAGATTTTGATACTTTGGGTTTTTGTAATTTATTAAAAATCAGCAAAAAAGATTTCATCAAAAAAATTGAGTCCATTAAAAAGGAAAAATATTACTCTAAGCTCACTCCCATGACTTTCAAAAGTGATATGAGCAGAGAAGAAATCGCTAGAATTCAAGAAATTATCTTCAAATATCCAGCTTTTAACATTGTAGAAAGACCTCAACGTAAGTATGAAGTTTCTACTTCAGGAAATCTACTTGGATATACCAATCAAGTCAACGAAAATTACATCAAAAAAGATTCTCTTTATTATTTGCCTGGTGATATTGCTGGAATTACAGGAATAGAGCGTGCCTACGAAAAACAATTGCGTGGTGAAAAAGGAATGCGCTACATTCAGAAAGACATTAAACTGAGAAATGTAGGTCCTTATAAAAACGGTGAGTTAGATAAAGAAGTGGTTTCTGGTAAAGATTTAACGCTTACCATAGACTATGATTTGCAAAGAATCGCCGAAGAAATGCTCGTGAATAAGCATGGCGCAATTGTAGCACTTGACCCAAATAATGGAGAAATTTTAGCTCTCGCAACTGGTCCAGACATAGACCCAAATCTTTTTACAGGGCCTAACAAAAAAAGAAATATTTATAGATTGGCAAACGACACCATCTATGACAACAAACCTACTTATGACCGTTCAGTTCAAGCAGCTTATCCTCCAGGTTCGCCTTTCAAATTATTGACTGCATTAGCTGGTTATCAAATGAAAGTCATTAGTGATTCTACAAAATTTACTTGTAGACATGGCTATAGAATGGGAAGACATACCATCGGTTGTCACTGTGGAACTTTTTGGCCTATCGGAATGGAAAAAGCCATAGAAAAATCTTGTAACAATTATTTTTCTAGTGTTTATTATAAAATCACCGAAAAATACGGTCCAAAAGGAAGAAATAGAGCCATAGATGAATGGAAAGAAATCATGAATAGCTTCGGGTTAGGAGAATTTATGAATAATGACTTGGCTGTTGGCGCAAAAGGAAAAATTCCTTCTGGAGAATTTTACACGAAAAGATTAGGGGAAAAATGGCATCCGTATCAATCTGCTATTTTTAATGGAATGGGACAAGGAGACGTTCTACTTACTCCGCTTCAAATGGCAAATTTTACTGCCGCTATTGTTAATAGAGGTTGGTATTTTACACCACATATTGTAAAATCCATAGATGGAAAACCTAATCCAGACGAAAGATTTAAGAAAAAACATGTGACCAAAGTAGAACCTAGATATTTTGATGTGGTTCTAAAAGGAATGAAAGACGTTTTCATTGGCGGAACTGCAAGAGGATTACTTTCTAAAGAATTCACACAACTCGGAAAAACAGGAACAGCACAAGTTCCAGGAGGAAGAGATAACTCTATTTTTGTAATGGCAGCACCTGCTGACAAACCCAAAATTGTGGTGGTTGCGGTAATAGAACACGCTGGTTTTGGTGCAACTTGGGCAGGTCCAGCTTCTACCATTATTGCTGAAAAATATTTGTTAGGAGATATTAAGAGAACTTATCTCTACGATAGAATGATACAATCTAGTTTTATGGGAGAATACAAGCGAATGTACATCAATCATCTTACGAAAAAAGGTTGGTACATCGCGCCTAAACCAGACCCTATTCAATTGAAAAAACTAGAAGACAGCCTTAGATTACTCAATGAAAAAAAGGCAGCACAAAATCCAAAAAAATTAAAAGACACCACTAAAAATAATAAAACGTAAAAGATGAAATGGGCAGAAGGAGTTGATAAACTTGGCATTTTTCTATACTTAGCTATTTCACTTTTTGCAATAGCAAATATTTATAGTGTAGACGAAGGATTAGGAACCAAACAATTTATATTTTTTGGAATTTCACTCGTTGTAGGACTTGTAATTTTCACCATGAGAACAAAGTTTTTCGAAAACTTTGCGGGAATTTTTTTCATATTGGGCGTCCTTTCATTAGCAGGTTTACATATTTTTGGAACTGAAATTTTAGGTCAAAAAAACTGGTACAAGTTTGGCGGTTTTACCATGCAACCTGTAGAATTTGCTAAAATCGGAACAGCACTTATGCTCGCCAATTACGTTTCTGGACCAGATTTTAATCTGAAAATGAGAAAATCACAGTTGACGGTTTTAGCAATTATTGGAGTACCAGCTTTAGTTGTTTTATCCATTCCAGATGTTGGTTCATTATTGGTATTTACTGCATTTGCAATTGCTTTATACAGAGAAGGATTAAATGGTTGGTTATTTATAGTAGGATTTGTTTTAGCAGCTGTTTTTCTTTTGTCGATTGCGTTTAATCCTTTATACATTACTGTAGTTTTAGTAGGTTTAGTCCTCATTTTTATACTCTTTAATTATCAAAAAATTCATTGGAGCGTTCCTACTATAGTCACCATTGTCGGAAGCTTAGGAATTTTAGCCGGAATCAGTTTTGGAACTCCAAAAATAATGGAGAAATTGCCAAATCACCAGAGAGAAAGAATAGAAGTTCTCTACAAAGGTGAAAAAGCTTTCCGAGATACTTCTGGTTATAACTTATTGTATTCTAAAACGGCAATTGGTTCTGGCGGATTTTGGGGAAAAGGTTATAAACAAGGTTCGGTAACTCAAGGAAAATTCGTTCCTGAACAAGAGACAGATTACATTTTCTGTACAGTGGGAGAAGAATGGGGTTTCTTCGGGAGTTTTCTTTTGGTGTTATTTTATGCTATTTATATTGGCAGAATATTTTACTTAGCCGAAACTCAAAAAAATACTTTTAATAGAGTTTTCGGTTATTGTTTTGCTGGAATATTACTCATGCATTTTTCCATCAATTTAGGAATGGTAATGGGACTATTTCCTACAGTGGGAATTCCACTGCCTTACTTCAGTTACGGAGGAAGTTCGTTTTTAGCATTCTCTATTATGACCGCTATTTTCTTTAAATTAAATTACGCAGATAAGAATTCACTCGTATAAATAAAAAAACCTCCGCAACTAGTTGCGGAGGTTTTTTATCACTATTTAATTTAATTAATCTATATTAATTCGTTGCTTCTGCTGTAGCAATATTTTGATCTTCTTTTAAAATTCTTTTAGCAAATCTAAATTTTGGACCCCAATAAGAATCGTTAAGTGAAGAAATCATTACGCCTCTGGAAGTAGCAGCGTGAATAAATTTAATTTCTCCTTCTGGTGTAACTTCTTGTACTATTCCTACGTGAGAGATTCTTCTGTTGTGCGCAAAGAAAACTAAATCTCCTTTTTGCAATTGCTGTCTCTCTACTCTTTCTCCTAGCTCAGCTTGTTCTGCAGCAACTCTTGGCAATTCTAAACCTGTAGTTTCTTCATAAACATTTAAAACGAATGCTGAACAATCTATACCACTTCTGGTAGAACCACCAAATCTGTAAGGAGTTCCTAAATAAGTATTCGCTTCACTTAGAATATCATCAATCGTTTTAGCATGAGAAATCGCTCCTGTAATCAAAGCAGCCATTTCTGATTTTTTTGCCATTTCAAAAGTTGCATTATAGCTATCATAAGAACTTTTGCTCGCAGAATTTAGATTTCTAGTATTTATTTTATCTAGTTTGGTACTAGATTTGTATTTTGTAGGTGTAGAAACAACGTAGTTTGTAACACAAGATTGCAACGAGAAGATGGAAATAATTGCAACCAAACTTAGCAAAACTCTTTTCTTCATATTTATTTGATTATCTGTGTAGATTTCTTTTTTAGACAAGACAAAAGTATATCATACAAGTTTTTTAGGACTTGATAATTGTCAGCTAATCAAAAAATTTAACATTTTTTAACATTTGTCTTTCATATGTTAAAAAAAAATTTCCGCGAGGCTCCTATTTTGGAAATCCTGCGGAATTTTTTTTTAAGACTTTTTAACAAAATATTATCAAAATCTATAAATTATATAACGCTAGTCTATAATGATGTAAACTTTAACGAAGGAAATTCTTTATTATTAAATTTATTATGTAAATTTCTTAAAATCAATACACTAACTGTTTTAGAAAACAAATGCTATTTTCTACATTTTCATAAGGTTCATAATTAGGAATACGTGAATAGCCGGACTTTTCATAAAGATGAACCGCCGAAACTTGCTGAACTCCAGTTTCTAAAACAGAAAAATTGTAACCTTCTTCTTTTGCCCATTTTTCAAGAAGCAATAGAACCATTTTAGCATATCCTTTTCCTCTATAGTGTTCTTTGGTAAACATTCTTTTAACTTCGATGGTTTGGTCATCATATTTTTTATAAGCACCACAAGCAATGGGTTCCTTGTCTATATAAATGATAATACAGTTTTTTATAGCGTCTAGCTTATTATATTGAGCGTAAAAAGAATGGTCTTCTCCGTCTATTTCTGCAAGATAAAGGTCTAAATCGTAGACTAATTTTTGGAAATCTTTGTGATGGGATTCGGTTTTTAGGATATCTATTTTCATATTAATTTTTAAAAAAAAATCCCTCTCGAAATGGAGAGGGAAGTGGTGATTATCTAGTGAATAATAATTCTCTGTATTTTGTGAGTGGCCAAAGCTCATCATCTACCATCATTTCTAATGCGTCTGATGCTTCCCTAATTTTATCAAACAATGGCTTCACTTCGTTACAATAGGCTTCTGCCTGTTTCTGCGAGTTGGCAGTAGATTTTGCTTTATCTTTCGCTTTTAACAACTCTTCTACTCCTAACTTAATAATAGAAACGTTTTCAGAAATCTGAGTAATTAAACTCATTTGTTCTTTTGCTAAAGACTTAAATTCTTTATCTCCGAAAATTTCCTTTAATCCTTTTACATTGTCTATCAATCTATTCTGATAGTTTAATGCAGCTGGAATGATGTGATTTCTAGCAATATCTGCCAAAACTCTAGCTTCAATATCAATTACTGTAGAATATTTTTCTAACTTAATTTCGTTTCTAGCTTCTACTTCAACATGAGAGAAAACGCCCATTTCTTCGTAAAGTTTAACGAATTTTTTGTCCATTTCTCTTTCTAAAGCTTCTGGAGTAGTTTTAAGGTTAGATAAACCTCTTTTCTGCGCTTCTTTTGCCCAGTCATCAGAATATCCATCACCTTCGAACATAATGTTTTTCGATTGCTTGATGTATTCTCTTAACACATTGAAAATAGCTTCATCTTTTTTAAGGCCTTTCTCAATTAAAGCATCTACTTCTTTTTTAAATTCTTTTAATTGTTTTGCAGCGATGGTGTTCATTACCGTCATAGATTCTGCACAGTTTGCAGAAGAACCTACTGCTCTAATCTCAAATTTATTTCCTGTAAATGCGAAAGGCGAAGTTCTGTTTCTATCTGTATTGTCTAATAAAATTTCTGGAATTTTACCTACTACATTTAGTTTTAATTCTGTCTTTTCTTCTGGAGAAAGTTTACCATTAGTCACTTTTTCTAATTCAGAAAGTACAGTATATAATTGAGAACCGATGAAAACAGAAATAATTGCAGGCGGCGCTTCGTTTGCTCCTAATCTGTGGTCATTACTTGCAGAAGCAATACTTGCTCTCAATAAGTCTGCATATTCATGAACTGCTTTAATCGTATTCACGAAGAAAGTCAAAAACTGTAAGTTTTTCTTAGGATTTTTCCCTGGGCTTAGTAAATTTTCGCCAGTATCTGTAGAAAGTGACCAGTTATTGTGTTTTCCACTTCCGTTTACTCCAGCAAATGGTTTTTCATGTAATAAAATATGGAAATGATGTTTGTGAGCTACTCTTGCCATTACATCCATTAATAATGAATTGTGGTCTACTGCTACGTTTGCTTCTTCAAACATTGGAGCCAACTCAAACTGGTTTGGAGCAACTTCATTATGTCTAGTTGTAACAGGAATTCCCAATTTCATACATTCTATTTCTAGCTCCTTCATAAAATTCATCACTCTAGTAGGAATAGAACCGAAATAATGATCATCTAACTGTTGACCTTTTGCAGGAGAATGTCCTAATAACGTTTTACCAGTTAATACTAAGTCTGGTCTTGATTGATATAATGCAGAATCTACCAAAAAGTATTCTTGTTCCCAACCTAGAGTAGGAACCACTTTCGTTACATTTTTGTCAAAATATTGCATTACTTCTGTTGCGGCTTCGTCTACAGCGTGTAAAGCTCTTAACAATGGTGCTTTGTAATCTAATGTTTCACCAGTATAAGAAATAAAAATAGAAGGAATACAAAGTGTAGTTCCCATAATAAAAGCTGGAGAAGTAGGATCCCAAGCTGTATAACCTCTCGCTTCGAAAGTATTTCTAATTCCACCATTTGGGAAAGAAGAAGCGTCTGGTTCTTGCTGAATAAGCATTCCACCGTTAAATCTTTCGATAGCTCTTCCCCCTTCAATTGGAGTAAAAAATGAATCGTGCTTTTCTGCAGTAGCTCCTGTTAATGGCTGAAACCAGTGAGTGTAGTGAGTCACTCCTTTAGACAAAGCCCAATCTTTCATTGCTACAGCAACCTGATCTGCGATATGTCTTTGGATTTTTGTTCCTTTTCTTATAGCATCTAAGATAGACTGAAATGCTTCTTTGGTTAAATATTCTCTCATGGTTTCTTCAGAGAAAACATTTTCGCAATACAATTCTGATAATTTCGCAGGAACTTCTACGTGATTATCTTTTCTAAAGTTTTTAAAAGGAAGCGTTTCTAACGCTTTAAATCTTAATGTTGACATATAGGTGTTAAAATTTTCAGCAAATTTAAGTAAAAAATCGAAACTTTTATAAAACACCCCTAAAATTTTAAGGGTATTCATAAATTTTATATAGATTTTAATGTAGAAAATCAATAAAACCGATAACTTAAATCTATTTTAATGTAAAATTAATTTTAGTTTAGGCTATTTTTCATACCTTAGAGAAACAAAATCATTTTGAACAAAAAGGAACTTAAATTACTCAAAATCAATACAATTAAGCACTCTTATCATAAATTCAAAATAAAAGTTGTATCTTTGTAGACTTTTTTAAAAACAAAATATATATGGCAAATTCTAGAGCAAGAGAAACAACAGAAGCAATCGAAAGAATTTATGTCTCTATGAGACATTTGTTTTACAGAGGATTTTTTAAACCTTCAGGAGTTTCGGGTGATAGCATTAGAAGCCTTCTAAAAATCATCAATCCAGAAATCTACGGAACCATGAATGTTCCTAATAAAGTAGAACTAGATGGTTTATTATATGTATTAGACAGATTACCAGAAGGTATAGAAGAATGCGCATTTATTCACCTTACTTCAGACGAAGGTTTTGACAAAGGAAGTTTTGAACCTATAGTTCCTAAAAAACGTAGAAGAAATTGCTATAGAATAGATGAACACCAAATGAATATAGAAGTTCTACTTGGTCGTTCAGAAATTTATGATATTCTTACTCACCTTACCTTTTTATACATAGAAGCAGACAAAATAAGAAACATTGCTTTCTTAATTGATGAAGACGGAGAACCAAAACGTTCTTGGAAAATTATTGAACAAGTAGCAAAAGGTGAGAAAAAATTCAGTAGAAAAGAAAAAGAAGTAGCTCTTATTCATCTTTCTTCACTTTTGGGAAGAACTTTCGAAGAAACGCTTAATGCTTATAATAATTTCGGCGAAGACAATAATCCTGATAGACTTTTCAAAATTATTTATCACTTAGGAAAAGTAAGTTTTGACGACTTGAAACAAGTGAGAGAAAGAGAAATTCATTTCAGTGCTATTCTAAAAGAAAGAGTTGGTCACCATTATTTCGGTGAAAAATGGGCAAATCACGTAAAACAAGTTCTAGGAGATAACAATTTATTAAACAGACCTTTACATATTATTTCTGCGAATATGCACTCGGTGAAAAATATGCTTTTTGCCAATGACGCATTGAAGAAAAAGAATATTAAAGATGTAGATTATTCTCTTTACGAAGAAATTTCTAACAAGAAAGAACTTAGAGACAAAGTTCTAGACTATGCAATTTCTAAAGAAATGATTTACATAGACGATAATTCTGGAAGTAATATAGATGTACAGTTGATTGATTTATCAAAAGTAGACCTCAAAAACTCTCCATTTGCCAATTCTGGTTACAAAGGTGATGATGTTTTAATGGTTTTCGATTACGCTTTTGGTGAACAAGCTTATGAAGTAATGGATGAATTGTTAAGACCATTCGAATATGAAGGAAATGTGTACACCATGAATGTAAAATCTGTTTCTATCATGGGTAAAGCAGGGATTCTTACCGGTGAAAAAGGAGACATTATGATTCCTACTTCTCACATTTTCGAAGGAACTGCAGATAATTATCCATTTGAAAACGCTTTGAAATTAGAAGATTTCCAAGATGATGAATTAAGAGCTTTCGAAGGAAGCATGATTACGGTTCTCGGAACTTCTCTTCAGAATAAAGATATTTTAACCTATTTCATGACTACTTCTTGGAAATCAATCGGTCTAGAAATGGAAGGAGCTCATTACCAAAAAGCGATTCAAGTAGCTTCTAAAATCAGAAAACACATTTCAGAAGATTTATTTGTAATGTATGCATATTACGCTTCTGATAATCCATTAGAAACAGGTTCTACCCTTTCTTCAGGCGGATTAGGATTAACGGGTGTAAAACCAACTTATTTAATCACGTTAAGAATTTTAGAAAAGATTTTACAGTCTTCTGCTAAAAACAAGACCAAGAAGTAATATTAATAATATTTTAGTTCCTATATTTTTTAGGAACTTTTTTTGTTATTTTTGTAAGAGCAGAAAAAATGGATGTTAAAAAACTAATTCAATCACTTGGTTTTCAACCAAAAGAAAACACTGATGGTATTTTTATAAAAAAATATCAAAATAATTATTGTTTAGAAATTGACTTTAAAAATCAAATTTTTGATTTTGGAGGAAAAATAAAAATTGGCGAAAAATTTACACAAAACATTACAAAACCTGAAGATTGGGTAGTTCTAGAATGTGTTAATCGTCTTTTAGAAAAAGGTTACAAACCAGAAAACATCTCTTTAGAAAAAGTTTATCCAGCCGGTCACGGAACCTCAGGAAGGCTAGACATTTGCGTTACTCGTGATGATGGCTCTGAATATCTTTTAATTGAATGTAAAACCTACGGAAAAGAGTTTGATAAGGCTTTTACAAAACTAAATAAAGACGGAGGACAATTATTTACTTATTTTAAATTCAGCAATAAGGCAGATGTAATTATGCTTTACGCTTCTGAATTAAAAGGAAAAGAAATTGTTTACCGGAACGAAATTGTAAAAATTGAAGAAGACTACAGAAATGGTGATGTAAAAGATTTTTATGATAAGTGGAATAAATTGCCAAAAAACAATGGTGTTTTTGATTCTTGGGTCAATCCTTATAATTTTGAAAGTAGAGCATTAAAAATCAATGATTTAGTAGAGATAAAACAAGAAGACAGTAGTTTTATTTTCAATAGCTTTTTAGAAATTTTACGTCATAATGTAGTTTCTGATAAGCCAAATGCTTTCAATAAAATTTTCACCCTTTTTCTTTGTAAAATTTACGATGAAAAATCTAAAGAAGGAACTGATGAAGAATTAGATTTTCAGTGGTTAGAAGGAAAAGATGATGATGTAAGTTTCCAGTTAAGACTTACTGATTTGTATAAAAACGGAATGGAAGAATTTTTAGAAAAACAAGTTACCGATTTTTCTGATGATGATTTAGATTCTAAATACGCTTCTCTTTTTGCTGGTGACGAAAACCTGAAAGCACTTTTAAGAAAAGACATTGCAAGACTTCGTCTTGAAAAAAATAATGAGTTTGCTATAAAAGAAGTTTACGACAACAAATCTTTTAAAGAAAACGCAAAAGTGGTAAAAGAAGTTGTAAAACTTCTAGAAAAATTCAAAATTCGTTACACTCAAAAGCAACAATATCTTTCCGATTTTTTTGAATTACTTTTAACTACAGGATTGAAACAAGAATCTGGCCAATTCTTTACTCCAGTTCCTATTGCTCAATTCGTTATCAAAAGTTTACCTATTGACAAGTTGGTCGAAGAAAAATTACTCGCAGGAAAAAAAGACGAACTTTTACCTTTTGTAATAGATTATGCAGCAGGAAGCGGACATTTTCTTACCGAAAGTATGCACGAAATTCAGCGTTTAATTTTAAAAACAGACCCAAAAAAATTAAAAACTGAAGCAAAAAGTTTTATAGAAGTGTCTAAAATTCGCCATTTTGATTGGGCACTTCAATACGTTTATGGTATTGAGAAAGATTATCGTTTGGTGAAAGTAGGCAAAGTAGGTTGCTATCTTCATGGTGATGGTTTAGCAAACGTCATTCATTCTGATGGTTTAGCTAATTTTAAACATAAAGAATACAAAAATAAATTAAACATAACTCAACCCGATTTCCCTAAAGAAAATCAGCAGTTTGAGGTTTTGGTTTCAAATCCTCCGTATTCTGTTTCTGCATTTAAAAATTCTGCAAGAGAATATTATCGTGAAGGCGATTTTGATTTGTATGATAAATTAACAGATAATAGTTCGGAAATAGAATGCCTTTTCATAGAAAGAACTAAACAACTCTTAAAATATGGCGGAGTTGCAGGAATTATTTTGCCTAGTTCTATCTTGAGTAACACAGGAATTTACAGTAAATCACGAGAAATTATTTTAGAAAATTTTGAAATAATCGGAATTGCAGAACTAGGTTCTAACACTTTTATGGCAACAGGAACCAATACTGTTACTTTATTTTTAAGACGTAGAAATAATTACGACAGCATTAATCTAAAAATTGCAGTAGAAAAATTCTTTACCAATCATTTAGAAGTTACATTGAATAGTGTAGAAAAACCAGTTTCTAAATACATTAATCATGTTTGGGAAAACATTTCTTTTGAAGATTATATTTCTCTTTTGAAAAAAGAACCAAACAATGTTATTACCCAACATGAAATTTACAAAGAATACCAAAAGAAAATAAAATCTAAAAATGATAAAGAATTTTGGACTAAACTTTTGGAAACCGAAAAAGAAAAACTATTCTATTTTATTTTGGCATATCCTCAAAAAGTTGTTCTAGTAAAAAGCGGAGAAAAAGATGCAGAAAAACGTTTCTTAGGCTACGAATTTTCTAACCGAAGAGGAAGCGAAGGAATACACCCAATACAAAGAGGCAAAAATATTGAAGATTGTACCCAACTTTTTGATGCCGATATTTTTGATAACCCAACCAAAGCAAGTACGTATATTTATAAAGCATTTGCTGGAGATTATGATTTCCCAATAGATGAAGCGATGAAAAACAACGTTTCTCGCCATGATTTGGTAGATATGCTTACTTTTGATAGAGTAGAATTTGAAAAAAACATTTCGCTTTCAGTTAAAAAAAAAGTGAAGATTGAGAGTAGGTGGGAATTGATAAAACTTGATGAAATATCCATTATTGATTACGGAACAAGAATTGTAAAAAAGTCTGAACAAGGAACAATTTATCCAGTTTATGGTGGTGGTGGTGAAACTTTTAAAGCCGATAAATTTAATAGAGAAAATACATACATCATTTCAAGATTTGGGATGTCTCCAAAATGTGTAAGATATATTTCAGGGAAATTCTTCTTAAATGATTCTGGATTAACCTTGAACACAAAAAATTCTGAAATTTTAAATCAAGAATACTTAAATCAGTTTTTATTTTTAAATCAAGAAATGGTTTATCTATGTGGACAAGGAGTAGCTCAAAAAAATCTTGAAATTGAAACTTTTAATTCCCTCAAAATTCCACTTCCGCCAATAGACATTCAACAAAAAATTGTTTCAGAAATTGAAGTTTTAGAAGCAAAAGAAAAGAAAGCGAAAGAGGAAATTGAGAAATTGAAATTTAATATTTCATCATCAATGGTAAATTTGAAATTTAAAGAAATTAATTTAGGTTCAATTTCTGATTTCAAAAATGGGCTTAATTATTCTAGAAATAGTTTAGGTGAATTAATTAATATCGTTGGAGTTCGTGACTTTCAAAATAGATTTTCTCCAGACGTTGCATCATTAGAAAAGATTCAAATTGATGGTAATTTATCAGATGATTATCTATTAAAAACAAATGATATATTAGTTGTTAGATCCAATGGTTCAGCTAATTTGGTTGGTAGATTTTTATTTATTGATAATTTAAAAACTAAAACTTCATTTTCTGGTTTCACAATTAGAATACGTGTTGAAAATGAAAACATTAATTCAAAGTTTCTTTGTCATTATTTGAAAACTGATTTCGTTAGAAATAAAATTATAACTGACAGTTCTGGTTCAAATATTAAAAGTTTGAATCAAACTTTATTGTCAAATATAAAAATCCCACTTCCACCACTTTCCGAACAACAAAAAATAGTTTCAGAAATAGAGAAAATAGAGGAAAAAATAAAAGTTTTAGAAACCGAAATTTCAGAAATTCCTAAGCAGAAAGAAGCTGTTTTAAAAAAATATTTATAACTCAATCCTCTCAAAGAAAATTTGGGAGGATTTTTTTGGTTCCCCTCTTTTAGAGGGGTGTCATTAACTTGTTAATGACGGGGTGTTAAAAAATTTCTATCTTTGAAAAAAAATCACCTATGACTCAAAAATTTTTAGCAATTTTTCTTTTAGCATTCGGATTAATTACAGCACAACAACAAGCTTATTACCAACAAGAAGCTTCTTACAAAATGGAAATCGATGTAGATGCTGCTAATTTTTCTTATCACGGTAACCAAGAAATAAAATATACCAATAATTCTCCTGATGAACTTTCGGTAGTGTACTTTCACTTGTATTGGAATGCCTTTAAACCCAATTCTTTGATGGATCAAAGAGTACAAAACCAAGGAAAAAATGCAGACGGAAGATTAACTGAATTCGGAAATTCTAAATTAGCTACTATTCCTAAAAACGAAGAAGGTTCACAAACCGTAAACTGGATTAAACAAAACGGAAAAATTCTAAAATTTGAAGTTCAAGAAACCATTATGAAGGTTTACCTCAACGAAAAAATAAAACCAAACTCTACCACCACTTTTACGATGGATTGGGATTCTGTAGTTCCTAAACAAATCCGAAGAAGTGGCAGAAATAACAGAGAAGGTGTAGATATGACCATGACGCAATGGTTCCCAAAACTAGCAGAATATGATTATGATGGTTGGGCAACTTTTGATTATATCGGTAGAGAATTTCACGCTCCTTTTTCTAATTTTGATGTAACCATAAAGATTGATAAAAATTACGTAATTGGCGCAGGTGGCGTTTTAGAAAATCCTACAGAAGTAAAAGGCTACACCGAAAATCCTACGATAAAAACAGATAAAAACGACAAAGCAACTTGGCGTTTTACCGCAAAAAATATTTTAGATTTTGCTTGGGCTGCAGATAAAGACTATTCTGTAGAAACCTTCATCGTTCCAGATGGACCAAAAGTGAATTTTGTCTACCAAAAATCTGAAAAAACACAATTCTGGAGCGAAGCTCAACCCTACATTACCAAATATTTCCAACTGATGAATGCCACTTTTGGCAGATACGTTTATCCTACCTATAGTTTTGTACAAGGTGGAGATGGCGGAATGGAATACGGAATGTGTACCATGATGCTTGGTGAAGCGAGAAGTTTGGAAGGTTTATTAGGATTGATGATTCATGAAGGAGCGCACTCTTGGTACCAGCAAATGCTTGCCACCAATGAAAGCACAAAACCTTGGTTAGATGAAGGTTTTACCAGTTATGCAGAAGATTTCGTAATGAATGCTCTTTTTCCGAAAGAAGACATGCCTAATCCTTTTTATAATGCGATTCAATCTTATGTGAGATTCGTAAAATCTGGCAAAGAAGAACCAGCAGTTTGGTTAGCAGACCATCACGATAACGGAACGGCTTACACCGTAGCTTCTTACACCAAAGGCGAATTATTCTTAGTAGAACTAGGTTACATTGTGGGTGAAGAAAATTTATCTAAAATTTTGAAAAAATATTATCAAGACTGGAACCTTAAACATCCTACAGATAGAGATTTTCTCCACATTGCACAGCAAATTTCTGGTATGGATTTGAAATGGTTCCATCATTATTGGATCAACACAACCAAAACCATAGATTACGCCATAAAAGATGTAAAATATAATGAAGATTCTACCACGATTACGCTCGTAAATAACGGTGAAGTTCCTATGCCAATTGATTTTAGCATTTTTACAAAAGACAAAAAAACGGTGAACTATCACATTCCGCTGAATATGATGAGAGCTCCTAAAACAAAAGATTATTTTGGAGACTTCCAGACCTTAAACTATTGGAACTGGACTACCAAAGAATACACTTTTACCATTCCTTACAAAAAATCTGATTTACAAATTTTAGGAATAGACTTCTCTCAAAGATTAGCAGATGTAAATCCCGAAAATAATTTTTTAGAAGTAAAATAAAAGTTGAGAAATTTCTCAACTTTTTTTATGCAGAAAATGCTTAACTTTCGGCTTTAATTTTTCTTTTAAAATCAATGACGAGCATTGTAATAAACATTGGCAACACCAATATTAGATTTGGCCATTTTATTGATGGTAAATGTGATGTTTCTTGGATTATTAACACCAAACCTTACGGAACCCGAGACGAACTTTTCGCCCAATTTTCTATGCTGTACCAAACGTACAATGTAGATGTAGAAAAGGTAGATAAAATTATTATTGGTTCTGTGGTACCTCAGCTTACACACATTATCAGCAGTGCTTTGTATAAAATTCACGGAATAGAAGCCATAGTGGTAGATAGAAAAACGCACTCTCCTATTCATCACAAGTCCAATCAAATGGGAACTGATATTTTTGCCAATTTAGTAGCAGCTCATTTTCTCTATCCCAACAAAAAGAAAATTATTTTAGATTTCGGAACTGCGCTTACTGCAAGTTGTGTAGCCGAAGACGGAGAAGTTTTGGGCGTAATCATCGCTCCAGGAATTATTACTTCTCTTAATTCTTTGGTGAAACAAACCGCACAACTGCCTGAAATAGAGCTCACTAAACCAAAATCTGTTTTAGGACATGACACCGTTTCTTGTATGACTTCGGGGATGGTTTATGGGTTTTTAGGAATGGTAGAAGGTTTTATTGACCGTATAAACGAAGAAGTAAACGATAAATGTTTCGTGATTGCAACAGGTGGCGTTTCTCATGTTTATCAACCTTTGACCAATAAAATAGACATCGCCGATAAATTACACACTTTAAAAGGTCTTTATTTCTTAGGGAAAGACAAATAATTTCAAAAATCTGTAGAATTTTCTTTTGAGGAAAACTGTATTTTTTAGACGAAATCTCGCAGCCCGACTTGAGTGAAGCTCTTTTTACGAAACGCAGTGAAGTAAAAAAGCGGGAACGGAAGGCGGAAAAGCTGCCCAAAAATTATCTTTTATTTTTAAAGAAATTTTTCACGATTTCTGAGCATTCATTTTCTAAAATTCCCGAAACAATTTCCGTTTTAGGATGAAGTTTCACGTTTTGATTGATGAAACCTCGTTTTTCATCTCTCGCACCAATGACTAGTTTAGAAATTTGTGACCAAGTTAGAGCTCCTGCACACATTACACAAGGCTCTAATGTTACATAAAGAGTACAATCTTTTAAATATTTTCCGCCCAAAAAATTAGCCGCAGAAGTAATTGCCTGCATTTCTGCATGTGCAGTCACGTCATTTAATTGCTCTGTAAGATTATGACCTCTCGCGATAATTCTATCTTTGAAAACAATGACGCAACCAATAGGAACTTCGTCTTTTTCTCTGGCAATTTCGGCTTCTTGCAAAGCCTGTTTCATGAAATATTCTGGTGTAAACATTACTCTTCTACTACAAATTTTACAGGCAAGACAAATTTGGATTTTACATTACTACCTCTCTGAAAAGCACTTTCCCATTTTCCAGAGGTCATTAAAAATGCCAGCAAAGCTAAATCGTTAAATTCTTTCTCCGATCCTTCAACTTTTTCTATGTAAAGTGAATCGTCATTTTGAACAATAAAATGGATTTTAGCAGATTTGGTAAAAAATTCATCTAATCTATCTTGATATTGACTTTTGATAAAATCATGCACTTCTTTATATAGAGCGGGAAAACCTTGAGAATAATTCGCTGCTTTGTCAGGAATTTCTTGTTGGGTTGCTTCTGGACTTGGGCCTATCAGTTTTTGAGTATCTAAATACGTTTGAACCACCGAAAAATAATGGTTAAAACGTTCTCTATTATTTTTTCTTCTGCTGAGTAGATTTTGGTAATAAATTTCGCTGATTTCAGAATCAGATTTTCCTTTAATTTCTTCCTGATATTTTAGTTTCAGTTGAGTTTCTATGCTGTCATGCTTTGTTTTTAGAATTTTTAAAGATTCTAATTGTTGAGCATTAATCCCACATGAAAAAAGAAGAAATAAAAAAAATACTTTCATTTGTGTTTTGTTATTACAAAAATAACAAATTAAAAATAAACTATAAATTTGGAAATTTTAAACGTATTATAAATCTTATAAACAAAAAAATCTCACATTTCTGTGAGATTTCTATTTCTGTGGGTCCTGAGGGATTCGAACCCCCGACCCTCTGGGTGTAAACCAGATGCTCTGAACCAACTGAGCTAAGAACCCGAATTTTTTGAAAAGGTTTCGTTCCTTTTTTGTGGGTCCTGAGGGATTCGAACCCCCGACCCTCTGGGTGTAAACCAGATGCTCTGAACCAACTGAGCTAAGAACCCTCTTTCACGATTTCTCGTTTTGAGTGGTGCAAATATACAACTTATTGCGATTTCTACAAATTTTTTTCTAAAAATTCTCCCACTACAAAGTTACTTCCGCCCACAAAAATCATTTCTTCGGGTTTACATTTTATTTTAGCTGCCTGAAAACCAGCATCTACTGTTTCAAAAATTTGAAAATCTATTTTTGCAGAAATTAGTGAATTTTCGTACTCTTTTGGACTTCTTCCTCTGCTAATAGACGGTTTTACAAAGTAATATTGAGCATTTTTGGGTAAAATTTTCAATACCTCATCTATTTTTTTATCATTCACAAAACCAAGGACAATATGTTTATACTTTTCAATGGAATTCAATTGGGCAAAAACCATTTCTAAACCAGCTTGATTATGAGCGGTATCACAAATAATCAATGGATTTTCTGAAAATTGAAACCATCTTCCGATGAATTTGGTGTTTTGGTGAACGTTCATCAAACCATTTTCAAGAGAATTTTCAGAAATTTTTATTTTTTGTTTTCTTAATTCTTCAACTAAAGCGATAACTACTCTAATATTTTTCTTTTGATAAATTCCCTTCAAATCGGTTTCTAAATCAGTAGAAATTTCGGTTGCATCTATGAATTCAGAATGATTTCCGATGGCTTTTTGTTGAATAATATTTTTAACCAAATCTCTTTCGTCGCCAGAAACAATGGGAATATTATGCTTTACAATCCCTGCTTTTTCTGTGGCAATTTCTTCCAGAGTTTCACCTAAAATATTCTGATGATCTAAATCTACATTGGTAATAGCAGAAACTAAAGGCTTTATAATATTGGTAGAATCTAATCTACCGCCCAAACCGACTTCAATAATGGCAAAATCTACCTTTTTTTGATAGAAATATTCAAATGCCATAATCGTGGTAAATTCAAAAAAAGAAGGAAGAATTTCTTCTGGAATATTCCTCAATTTTTGAATAAAATCAAAGACAAATTCTTTCTCACAATTGACTCCATTAATTTTAATTCTCTCTGTAAAATCAACTAAATGAGGAGAATTATACAAACCAACTTTGTACCCTTGTTCTTGTAAAACCGAAGCCAACATATTACTGGTAGAGCCTTTTCCATTAGTTCCGCCAATATGAATCATCTTCAGTTTTTCCTGAGGATTTCCGAAAAAATCACAAAGTTTTGTAATATTTTCTAAACCTGGTTTATATGCTTTTTGACCATCAATTTGGTAATTAGGCATTTGTACAAAAAGCCAATCTAATGCTTCTTGATAAGCTTCTGGAGTAAAAGAAATTGGATTATTTTTTGACACAAAAAAATTTTTTCAAAGATAAAAGGAAATGTAGAATTTTAAAAATTTGATTTAAGCAAAACCTGTGTTTCCGTTGCAGAATTGCGCCCCGAGTTGAGCGGAAATCCTTTTATGCGCGGCAGCGAAGCTGCCGCGCATAAAAGATTGGGAGCGGAACGAGGAATTTGGCGCCCAAAAAATTCTAAAAAGTAATTTTATATGTTCCAGTAGAATTGGTGGAGGCTTTTTCGGCTTTTACGTATTTTTTCACCCAAATTACCGCAGCAGTAACGACACATGGATCAGAAATTCCACTGCTTCTACGCGCTGAAATCACGTTTCCAGCTTTGTCTACCGTATAAGAAATGGTAATGGTTCCGTTTGCTGTACAGTTATGAGAGGGCTGTTCTCCACCTTTTCCCATGGTTCCGGGAATATAAGAAATAAGTTTTCTGTCTACACCAATTTTGCTGTCACCATCTCCTTTTCCACCAAGAGGATCGCCAGAATTCCCCACGGTTCCATCAGTTCCTTGCGTTCCAGTTTTAGTCCCTCTTCCTTTGATAAGATTGCCAATTGCGGCGGTTCCTTGTCCGTCACCTTGAGCATTTTTGGCAGTGGTATTGCTGGTAGATGATGTTTTAGAAGTAGTGGTTTTAGATGCTGTAGTTTCCGAAGATTTAGTAGATTTTTTTTCGGTTTTCTCTGTTTTTACGGCAGTAGTTTTTTCAGATTTTCCTGTGATGATTTTTTCTGCAGGTTTTTCTACTGCTTTGGGAGTTTCTACTATTTCTTGAGGTTGTGGTTCAGGAGTTTTTAATTCTTCAGGAATATAAATATCTGCAGAAGCTAAACTTCCTTCTTGATTAGCAGGTTCTTCGGCTCCATTTCCGTTTCTATTATCTCCGAAATTAATCAGCATAGTGGTTACTTTCTCTTCTTTTGGGATTTCTCTCACGAATTGGTAATAAAAAATCAACAAAAACAACAATGCCGAAATCAGCGCAGTAAGTGTTGCACTTTTTAGCTTGTCTATTCTTTCGTCTCGTTTATGTTGAGTTATCGTTTCCAATATAAGTTTGGTCTAAATTTTATTTTTACAAATGGACTAAGTCCATTCCAATTGACTATTCTTGAATGGTAGCAATCGCTAAACCATATTTGTGTTTTTCGGCGATTTCCATGGCATAAACTACATCTTTATGCTTGCAATTTTCGTCTGCTCTAATGGTGAAAGTAGGATTAGGCGAACCTTCTACCAATTTTACAATATTTTGTTCTAGTTGTTCTTTTGGCGTTTCTAAATCATTTACAAAATACTTGCCATCTGCATTTATTGTAACAGTTGTAGGGTCTGTAACGCTAGGATCTTGAGCTGCAGCTTTGGGCAAATTCACATCTATTGCGCTTTGACTGATGGCAGAACTGGTAATCATAAAGAATATCAATAACAGAAAGATAATATCTGTCATCGAAGCCATACTGAACTCGGCGCTTACTCTATTTCTTCTTTTCAATTCCATTCTTAAAAAGTTTGAGGTTAGGTTTTAGAAGAATTAAAGTGGTTTGTTTAGCGTATCTAAAAACTCATTCACGTGAGTTTGAATTTTTAGCACCAGTCTGTCTACATTGGTCACCAAAATATTATAGAAAAAATAGGCAGGAATTCCCACGAATAAACCCACTGCCGTAGTTGCCATCGCAGTATAAATTCCCGATGCCAATAGTTTAGGAGAAACTGCTCCTGTAACATTAGAAATCTCGAAAAATGCCATAATCATTCCGACTACCGTTCCCAAGAAACCTAACATAGGCGCAGCTCCAGAAGCTGAAGCTAGAATATTCAGGTTTTTTTCTAGTTTAGAAACTTCTAACTGTCCTTGGTTTTGCATTGCATTTGAAATATCAGAAATGGGTCTTCCTATTCTGGTTAAGCCTTTTTCTATCATTCTGGCTTCTGGCGAATCTGTTCTTCTGCATAAATCGATAGCAGACTGTATTCTTCCGTCATGAATGCAGTCTTTAATATTTTCTAAAAAATTAGGCGTTTCTTTAGAAGCTCTTTTGATGAAAAAATATCTTTCGAAAAAAACATACAATGCTAAAATTCCCAAAAGGAAAATGGCAATCATAATGGTATTTCCTATAATTCCTCCGCTGAAAAGTACATCCCAAAGCGAAAATACTTGTTTCTCTGTCACTTTATTGTTAATGATAGTAGTCGTGGCTTGTAAAAACATAATGAAAAATGTTAAGTTCGAATTTCTAAACGATAAATTTAGTGAAAAATTGTAGAATTTCTCGTAGCAATGAATGTTTTTTGAAAAATACTTTTCAAAAAAACTTTAAAAATAAAACAAGATTCTGATGGTTTTATACGGGAAAGAAAACAGCAGAAAGTTACTCTTCTATTTCGATATCATCTGCTTTGAAATGACATTTCAATTTAAAAGGAATTGGTTCATCAGAACCGGTATAGAAATCATCTATTTTCCCTTGCCAGAATAATTGTAGCACAGCGTCCTCGTCTTTAGAAAAACTAAGTTCATTCTCGTAGAGATAGGCTTCTTCGTCGTCATAAAGGTCTACTTCTGTATAGGTTTCTTCGTCTGTATCTTCTATACGGAATGTTTTTCCTTCTAATTCATTAGAATCAATAGGAAATTCAAATACGTCTAAGGATAGCTGAGGAAAATTATATTGTAGAGAATCGTCTTCTACATGGTCTAAAGAATCATCTGTAATGATTTCTACTTCCAGAAAATTTTTTGAATTGAGATAAACCGCCTTGCAATATGTGCTAGAGATATGGTATTTAAGGGTTTCTTCTGGGTGATAGATTTTTAAAATCCCTTTCATGATGGTGTGTTAAAAAGAATGTTTGTTTTTAAGTTTAAAAAAAATGATTGTCTTTAACAAAGATAAAAAATTTATAAAACCATAAAAGGTTTTTCGTTAAAAATCATAAAAAACGCAGTAAAAAAAATTACTGCGTTCGTTATTTTGAAAAATTTATTTGAAGTTAAACTTCAGCGTGAGTACCACTTGTCTCGGTCTAATGTTTATAGTGGTGTAAGAAGTTTGATTTAAAGTAGGATCAAAAGCTACATTCTCGAATACATTATTATTGGTAATATTCAGCACTTTCAGTTCTAAATCTATTTTTTCTTCGGACATAGAATATTGGTAAGAAATGTCAAAGAAAGCATTTTTAGCATTTCTTTCTTTGTTACTAGAGTGCAATTCGTCCCAAGTGAATCCTAATGTGTGATTTTTGAAAGGATAAACATATGCAGAAAGTGCATGGTTAAATGAATCTGTTTGATTATTGAATTTTGCATCATCTGGAGATTGCGTTTTACTAAAATTCCAGCTTGCATTATAATCTAAACTTAACCAAGAGAAATAATTGTTATTAAATTTAACATTTACCCCTTGATTTCTACGTTCTACATCTATAAAACTAGATTCAGTGGGTGTAGAATTGGCTGGTAATTGCTGATAATTACTCAATGAATAATTATATCCTACGGAAGCATTGGTTTTTAACTTAGGAAAATATTTTCCGAGTTCTGTTCTCGCAGAATTGGTTTTACTATTGTTTTCTAAATTATAACCTTCTAATATAAACTGCTGGCTATCAACATTTAATTTATTAAGATAAGTGATATTACTTGTTCTATCATTAAAGTTATAGCTCACATTAAAGAAAATGTTATTCAATGGATTTCTGTATTCTAACCTTGAACCCACAAAATTTGACTTTGTTTGCTGAATATCAGTATTTTTTGCAGACAAATTTTTTGCAGACAAAAGAATAAAACCATTATAAAGGTCATTGATGCTTCCAAATGAATTGGTAATTCCTGCGAAAGTTGAAAATTTCCAGAATGAGGTTAAATCATATCTCATGAATAATCTTGGTTCATAAGTTACTTTATTTATTGTTTTATCCAAATTATTGGTTCCAGTTGCAGAAATATTATTAAAATTCACAGGGAAACTTAAATTCACATCTAAACCTTCTCTCTTGTAATTTACCATCATTTGTGCATAAGGTTTTAGATTTTTAAAATCAATATCATTTTCCAAAGCAACTCCTTTAAACTGATAATCCTGAATGGTGTTTCCTGTAACACCGTTTACATCTGAAAGAAGTTTGTTATTGGTATAATTAAGACCAACTTCTGGGGTAAAAGTCCAATTCTTTTTAGACAAACCAATAGATGCAGAATGTACCGCTTCGAAAGTTTTCAAATTAAGTAATTGATGCACCACATCACTATTATTTCCACCATCTACATTATCTAAAATCTCTACATATTTCGCTGGATTGATGAATAAATCTTGCTTATCATCTCTATAGCTGATGAAAGACATGGCATTAACTAATCTTTCTTTCCAAGGAATAATAGCACTTAATGAGTTTTGGAAACTATTAGATGGCGTTTTTGTTCTTTGGTTAGAAGCAATATTATTGTTTCTGGTATTCGCTAAATCTCCATTCCAAAGTCCGTTATATGTAGTGGTATTTTTAAAGAAACTTTTATTGGCGTTTTTAGAGAAAATAATTTCACCTTTTGCTTGGTTGGTATAGAAATTATTAGACACTAATGAAGTATTTGTCAAATCATTATTCGCATTGAAGGTTTTTACCATGCTTTCTCTTTCGATGGCGTTATTGCTATAACTTGCATTAGCTTTTAATTCCCATTGCTTCGAGAGATTGGTCAAAACATTGGCAGATAAGTAATGTACATTGTTCAATAAATATCTTTTTACAGGAACGTTTTGAGGAGTAGCAGCGTTTTCTACAGAAAGCCAAGAATTTTCAGAAAAATTTCTTCTCATTCCTTCAAATCTATTTCCAAAAGCCAGAATATTATTCTCTTTTTCTACTTCTTCTCCCATATTATTGGTCTTGTAATTCAAAACCCATTGGTATTTTTGAGTAAAAAGCATCGGAGAGAGTTTTACATTCCAAAGAGATGGCGCCACACCAAGAGAAGTTTCTCCTCTTCCTGTCATGGTAATAGATTTTTTGAGCTGCACATTAATCGCCGCATTTTCTGAAGAAAGTTTATCCTGAAGAATTTTTACAGGCTGGTGATTTTCAAGCACTTCTACTTTTTGCACAGCATCTTTTGGGAGAGAATTATTGATTAAGCCGTAACTTCCTTCCATTAAATCTTTTCCGTTTACGTAGAATTTGTTAATCGGTTCACCTTGATAGAGAATAGAACCATCTTTATTTACTTCAATCCCAGGAATTTTTTTCAAAACATCTGCTAAACTTCTATCTGCCTTACTTTCGAAAGATTTTAAATCATAAGAAATGGTGTCACCACGTTTGGTAATGAGTTTAGTTTTCAGTTTTACTTCTTTAATTTCTGTGGCTTTTTCTTGAAGCACAAAATTCAAAGTCTGAGTTTCGTTATTATAATTTTCGGTAATGGTTTGATGGTTAAAAGCTTTTACTTTTACAAGAATTTTTTCGTCATTACTGGTAAAAGTCACTTTATAATTTCCTTTGGCATCGGTAATTGCATATTCTAAAATGGCATTTTTGCCTATTTCTTCTATGGTTACACTTGCACTTGCAAGCGGTTTTCCATCATCATTTTTTACAGTTCCAGAAATGGTTTTCTGAGCAAAAATTACAATTGAAAATAATAAAATAAAGGTAAATGAAAGTATTTTTTTCATGTTTAAAAGTTTATCACTAAAGCATTAGTAAAATTAAAGGCTCTTTTGTTACAAAATTTTTAGATTATCATTTCGGATAAATGTTAAAACTAACGTTTGTTGATATTTAAGTATATTGAAAACGGTTTATTTTTCCACAAGAAACGTATTCCTGTTGCTAAATTCAGTAATTTTGCAGAAATTTAATTTTCAAATAAAAATTTATCTCAATATCATATGTCTTTAATCAAAAGTATTTCAGGAATCCGTGGAACCATCGGTGGTAAAGTAGATGATAATCTTACACCTGTAGATGTAGTAAAATTTACTGCAGCTTTCGGAACTTGGCTTCAAAAAAATAAAAATAAAAAAGATTTAACCTTAGTGATTGGTCGTGATGCCAGAATTTCTGGCGCAATGGTTAATTCATTGGTTACCGCTACTTTACAAGGTTTAGGAATTCATGTAGTAGATTTAGGACTTTCTACTACGCCAACTGTGGAAGTGATGGTTCCAGAACTCAATGCTGATGGCGGAATTATCTTAACCGCTTCTCACAATCCAAAACAATGGAACGCATTGAAATTGCTCAATGAAAAAGGAGAATTTATCAGTGGAAAAGATGGTGCAGAAATGCTAGAAATCGCCGAAAAAGAAGATTTCAACTTTGCCGAAGTTGACGATTTAGGAAAATACGAAACTAGAACTGACGCTTTTGACATTCATATTCAGAAAATTCTAGATTTACCAATGGTAGATGTAGAAGCCGTAAAAGCTAAAAAATTCAAAGTGGTTCTTGATGCGGTAAATTCTACCGGTGGAATTTCGCTTCCTCCACTTTTAGAAAAATTAGGTTGCGAAGTCGTGAAATTGTATTGCGAACCAAATGGACAATTTCCGCACAACCCAGAACCTTTGAAAGAACATTTAACAGATATTTGCGATTTAATTAAAAAAGAAGGTGCAGATGTAGGAATTGTAGTAGACCCAGATGTAGACAGATTGGCACTTATTGACGAAAATGGCGAAATGTTTGGCGAAGAATACACTTTGGTAGCTGTGGCAGACTATTTGCTGAGACATAAGAAAGGAGTTGCCGTTTCTAATCTTTCTTCGAGCCGAGCTTTAAGAGATGTAGCTAGAAATCTAGATTCAGAATATTTTGCAAGCGCGGTAGGAGAAGTAAATGTGGTGACTTTAATGAAGGAGAAAAATGCAGTCATTGGTGGAGAAGGAAACGGAGGAATTATTTATCCAGATTTGCATTACGGAAGAGATTCTTTAGTTGGCGTTGCATTATTTTTAACACATTTGGCTAAAGAAAACAAAACCGTTTCTGAGTTAAGAGCTACATATCCAGCGTATTACATGGGTAAAAAGAAGATAGAACTTACTCCAGAAATAGATGTAGATGCATTATTGGTAAAAATGCAGGAAGAATATAAAAATGAAGAAATTTCTACGATAGATGGTGTGAAAATTGATTTTCCAGAAAATTGGGTTCACCTAAGAAAATCAAACACAGAACCTATTATTAGAATTTATACAGAAGCCTTTTCTCTGCAAGAAGCAGATGAATTGGCAGACAAAATGATAGCAAAAATTAAAAGTTTAATATAGAGATTAGAAATCAGAGGTTAGAATCTAGAAAATGTATTTTAAAATCTAACCTCTAATATCTAAAATCTAATATCTATAAAATAATTTGGAAGAATTTTTTGAAAATGAGCTTGCGAAGAAGTTCGAAGACATGATAGAAAATAACGAACAATTCTACTTTGACACAGAAGAAGTAGAAGACATTGTTATTTTTTATTTAGAAATGGGAGACATCAATTTTGCAGAAATGGCTGTGAATTATGGCTTAAATCTTCATCCTAACTCTATCGAACTGAAAGTTAAGCAATTAGAAGTCTTTTTAGAACTCGAAAAATACGTTCAAGCTCGTCAATTAATTGAAGAGTTGAAACCTTCATGTTCAGAAAGCACCGACTTTTTGGTTTGTTGTGCCAAATATTATTCTAACAACGGAAATCCCAGAAAATCAATAGAATTTTGCGAAAAAGCATTAGAACTAGAAGAGGAAGAAAGCTTCTTGCATAATTTCATTGCAGATGAATATTACAATCTTCAAGACCCTTTTAATGCATTGAAAAACTATAAATTAGCATTAAAACACGATCCTCAAGATGAATATGCACTAGAAAGTGCGATGATGTGTTATGGCGAAATGACTCGTCATGCTGAAGCAGAAGAATTTTTGCAAAATTATATCAATCAGTTTCCTTTTTCAGAAACTGCTTGGTTTGAAATGGGACAATTCTATTTCAACCGAAAAAACTACGAAAAAGCAATTCAGTCTTTCGATTATCTATTAGCGATTAATTCTGATGCAGCTGGAGTTTATGCCAATAAAGCAGCGTGTTATGAAGCGATGGAACAATGGGAAAAAGCGATTGAAGTTTACGAAGAACAGCTGGAATTAGAATATACCAAAGCTTTTACTTTTTACAAAATTGGATTGTGCTACAAAGCAGCCAAAAAAAATATGGAAGCGCTTCGAGCTTTTCAGAAATCTTTAAGAGAAGACCCTCAGTTTTATCTTTCGATGATGGAACAGAGCGACCTTTATTTAGAAATGGGAAGCATGAAAGAAGCCCTACATTTTGCTAAAGAAGCAGTAGCATTGAACGAAAACAACCTAGAATTTCAGAAGAAATTGGCTTTTCTTTACATAGATTCTGGTAGATTCGAAGAATCTCTTTCTTGTCTTAAAAAATTAGTAGATGTAGAACCAAAAAGATTTTACAATTGGTATGCATACAGCGAAGTAATCATGCTTATCGGAGAATATGAAGATGCGATTACCGTTTTAGAACAAGCTACTAAAATTCACCAAAGAGCAGAATTGTATTATCAGCTCAGCAATTCTTATCTTCACTTAAATGATGAAGAAAACGGACAAAAAGCTTTGCAAAAAGCCTTAGAATTAGACGAAAGTCTTTCTAGCGATATGCAAGAAAAATATCCTTTTATTAAGGAGCAAATGTCTAAAGAAAAGAGTAAAAATAAATAGATTAAATCTGTCTATATGAAATTTTAGATTTAATAATATTATTTTTCAAATTATTGAAATTATTGTTTTCTAAAAATATATCCATAGATTTTTTAGTCAATTCATTATTTAGACATGGACCAAGAACAATTTCTTTAACAGCTTCTCTATCAAATTCAAGCTTAATATACGGAAGAAAAACATTATTCTTAAAAGTAAAATTCATGTTTTTTTTATTTACTTCGCTTTTACAAAGTCTCCACTCTTTTTCAGGAAGGTAAGAATTTTGTTTGGCTATAAAGGCAATTTTTTGAATTAAAAATATAAGACTAAAGTCATCCATTTCTAAAGATTTTTTATTCGTTTTAAAGCTTGAATAATTTTTATGCCAAAAAATTTTTAGTTCATTAAGAAGTTCCTTTTCATTATAAATACACTTTATTAAATTTGTATTCTGTGATTCCTTTCCTTTAGAAAATTCAATTAAGTATTCTCTGTCTATACCAATAGAAACGCCATCACCATTCTTGCCATAAAATCTCCACATTGATAAGTCGTCAAAAGATTCTGAAAAAGAAATTAAAAAAGGAAAACCAGTCATTTCAAATAATCCATTGTGAAAATTTGTCTCTAGAAAAAAAAAGCTTAGTTTATTCTCTTTTATATTAGTTTCTTCTTCAAAAAATTCTAAAGAATCAATAAACAATTTGAAAGAATACTCAATTTCTTTTGGATCATTCATGTAATATGCATTAGTTGCCCAAAAAGTGATTTTCTTTTCTTTAGTATTGAAAATTTTAAAAAAAGTTTCTAATGAAGTATAATGATATAGTAGCATTTATCGATAATTTTCTTCTAAAAATACACAAAATTCCTCCATTCTGTAAATATTATTCGCGACTAAGAAAACGAATAAAATTCCTACAAAAACCGTCAGAAAAGAAAGCATTTTTGGAGAATTTTTATACCCGAAAAACAACCAACCCAACATCATCGGAACTACAAAAATAAAATGCCCTCCGTAAATGTAAGAAGTGTGTAACCCAAACTTCAAAACGCAATGAATAATGATATCTACGAAAAATGAAAGCATTAAAATCTGTACGAATTTGTTTTTGAAATTTTTAAAATAACTCCAAAAAACAAGAATCAGAACTGCGCCAACGAAAATATACGGAGCTACAGATGTGAAAACATCCATAAACAACGCGTTGTAGTGAAATCCTTTTTTATTATGATAATCTCTCACCACGAAATTTGAAAAAATCATATTTCCCCCGAAAAACCAAGACGAAATCATATCCCAAAGTGGCGTAACTTTCGGTTTTGAGAATTTCTCGTATTGTTCGCCCGTTTTGGTGAAAATCCTCATGTAATCCCAATCTAATCGGTATAAAAATAACAACACGAAAACCGCTGCTGAAATCACAACTCTACTCGCAGCATTGAAAAAGTTTCTAAAATTCTTGAATAAACCTTTCTCAAAAAGGATAGGAATGTAGACTTTTACAATATTCGTAATCGTTAAACCGCCTACTAAAACCGAAGCAAAAGTGAGCGGAAATAGAGAAATTTTCTTTTCTTTTTTGAGTTTTGCAGCTGCGTAATAGTTAAAAGCTACCAAAAACAACAAAGTATAAGTATAAGTTTCTGGCGTAAACGAAAGCAGAATTGGAGTTGTAAAAAAAGCAAAGAAAAAGGTAATTAAAAAATTGATTTTCAATGGGATTCTTACAATATTTCTCAAATATTTAAACAACTGCACCAAAGCCAAACTCACTGCAAAATTACTGCACCAAGCCAAAACCAAACGGAAAATTTCATTCTTTTTACCCTCTGAAATCCAAAGCGCAAATTCTCTGATAAAATCGAAGAAATAATTAGAAAGTGGATGTCTCTCGAAACCACCACCCGTCATCACAATCGAACGATTATCAAAACTGAAATACGCGTCCCAAGGAATTCTATCATCAAATATGATTCTGTAATTCAGGGCGATATAGCTTCCTAAAATTCCGTAAGAAGTAAGAAAAATGATGAACAAAACCCATTCAATCCCATTGCTTGGAAAAATGAGTTTTAAAGTGTCTTTGAATTTTTTCAAGGATAAAATTTTTGCAAAAGTATGATTTTTAAACGCAAAGAGCGCAAAGAATGTTTTACAAATCAACTGTTTTTAAGTTCGCAAAGATGCTTTGCAGTTACAAAGCATTCATTTCACAAATTTACAATTATGAAGAACAAGAAAGGGAACTGCAACCTACTACTCCTTCATATTTTTCTGGTCTTTTTACGGAAAATTCTGGGTAGATTTCTTCGTAAGGATTTTGAAGAGCGTTCCAAAGTTTGTCAAAAAGTTCTGTTTTGCCTTCTTCCATTTCTGCAATGCAATCGTACAGCAAATAGTTTCTCAAGACAAATTTCGGATTGACTTTTTGCATGATTTTTCGGCTTTCTTCTTTCGAAATTTGATTGTTAGAAAGTCTTTGTCTGTAATTTTCAACAAATTCTATCACCAAAGTTTCTTGCTCTTTATTCAAGTTTTGATAGAAAGATTTTTTGAAGTTTTCTATAATATTTGTATCACCCCGAAGCGTTTCTAACTGACTGAAAAACAACGTATAATCTATAGAAATTTCTTCCATCAATTTTTGCCAAGAAGTAAAGAAATCTGAATCGTATCTTTCTAATTTTTCAAACCCGAATTTCTTCGCCATCATTTCATCATGCTTTTTCCAAAACATTTCGCTATAATCAATTAAGATTTTTTCCAGCGCAGCTTCATCTTTAATTAATGGGAAAAGTGCATTCGCCAATTGAATTAAATTCCAATGGGCTATGTGTGCTTGTTTACCGAAAGCGTATCTTCTTCCTGGTAAATCAGTTGTATTGGAAGTGAAATTCAAATTATATTCATCTAAAAATGAGAATGGACCGTAATCTATCGTATTGCCAATAATGCTCATATTATCTGTATTCATTACGCCATGTGTAAATCCTACTCTAATCCATTCTACAATCATATCGGCGGTTTTTTCGCCCACTATTTTGAAAAATTCCAGATATTTTTCGGGTGAATTTTTATCAATTTCAGTAAAGTAATTTTCGATGGTAAAATCTGCTAATTTTTGTAAAGTATCGAGTTCATTTCTTGCTGCTAACAGCTCAAAATGTCCAAAACGAAGAAACGTTTCCGAAGTTCTGATGACAACTGCTCCTTGCTCGAAATCTACATTTCCGTTGTACATGATATCTCTTGCTACTTTTTCCCCAGAAAGCGAAAGAGAAAGCGCTCTTGTAGTAGGAATGCCTAAATGAAACATGGCTTCACTCATGAGATATTCTCTAATAGATGAACGCAAAACAGCTCTTCCATCTGCATGACGAGAATAGGGAGTTGCTCCTGCTCCTTTCCACTGAATTTCTGTAAATTTTCCTTCAGAATTTTGAATTTCTCCTGCATAAATGGCTCTTCCGTCACCTAATTGACCAGCCCATTGTCCGAACTGATGACCTGCATAAGCGGTAGAAAAAGTTTTCACATTTTCTGGAAGTTTGGTAGCGTTTAAAAAATCTGTGTCCTCTTGTTTTTCAATTTTTCCCAAGCCAATTTCTTCGGCTAGATTTTCGTTAAAGTGCAATAACTGCGCTTTTTTGAATCCATAAATGTCGGTAAGTGCAAAAAAGAAATTGGGCGTTTGTCTTTGTACAGGATTTCCTGAAAAATCTCCTGGAAAAAGGTCAAAATATCTCTGTGTAATTTTATCTAAATTCATTTTGCAAAACTAAATGATTTTCAAGAAAAAACCGCTTCAAATAAGATTGAAACGGTTTATCATTTTTATTGATTGAAATCTACTTCGTCTTTATTAAGATTTTCGTTGAGATTTTCTTCTTTAGGTTTATTATTTTTTGGCTGATTGTCTTTCGGTTTAGGATTTTTGATTTGGTCTATGGTTTGTAATCCTCCATCGTCTCCATAACCTCCAAGTCCTTGTAAATCTGCACAATCTCCTGTCCAATTAGAAGGTTTGGCAAATTTATCATCTGGTGTAATTCCGAGTTCTTTATCTGCCCAAACTTTCTTCATGAAAATTCCCCAAATTGGCAATGCCATTTTTGCACCTTGACCTTCACCTGTACTAAAGAAGTGTGTTGCTCTATCTTCCCAACCTACCCAAACTCCAGTTGCTAGATTAGGTGTAATTCCCATGAACCAACCATCTGAGTTATTCTGAGTAGTACCTGTTTTACCAGCAATTTCTACAGTTTCTGGGATCCCCATTCTTCTTAGTTCACCAGAAGCTGTACCGAATCTTGTAACGCCTTTCATTAAATCTATCATGGTATAAGCGTACATTTCGTTCATGACTTCTTTGGTTTCGTTTTTCACTTCTTTAATTACTCTACCATTAGCATCTTCTATACGCCAAACCATTTCTGGTTTTATGTAATTTCCAAAATTTGCAAAAGAACTGTAAGCTCCCAACATTTCGTAAATGGTAATATCTGTAGAACCTAGAGCGATTGCATATTCATTTGGCATTTCTTCTGTTACTCCTAAATCTCTAGCCAATTGGATTACTTTTTTAGGACTTACAGATTCTATTAATCTTACCGCAACAGGGTTTTTAGAATGTGCTAAAGCGTCTCTCAAAGTAAGATTACCACCATTACCTTTTACTTCCCAATCTCCTTTAGTATAAGTAGCATTAGAAACAGTAGAACAAGGAGTCATTCCTAAATTCATAATGGCAGTAGCATAAACAAAAGGTTTAAACGTAGAACCTACTTGTCTTTTTCCTTGTTTTACGTGGTCATATTGAAAATGTTTCCAGTCGATTCCTCCCACCCAAGCTTTTATATCGCCAGTTGCAGGTTCCATAGACATTAAGCCGGCTTGTGCAATTTGCTTATGGTATCTGATAGAATCATACGGAGACATTTCGGTTTCTTTTTCTCCTTCCCAAGTAAAGATGGTGGTTTTGGTAGGCGTTTTGAAATCCATCATAATAGAATCTTCTGAAACACCTTCTGCAGCCAATTGTTTATATCTGCCAGTTCTTTTCATTGCAGCTAGCATAATATCATCTATTTGCTTTTTCTTCAAGAAATAGAAAGGTCTATTAGGATTTCTGCGTTGTTCTGAATCAAAACTTTTCTGAAGATTCGTCATGTGTTCCTTAATGGCTTCTTCTGCATATTTCTGCATTTTAGAATCTAAGGTTACAAAGATTTTAAGACCATCTCTGTAAATATTTACATCTTTACCGGTTTCTTTTTCGTATTCTTTTAGGTAATTATTGATTTCTTTTCTCAAATAATGCTTGTAATAAGCAGAATATCCATCGTCTACAGATTCTACAGGATGGAAATCTACTACGATGGGTTCCGCTACTACTTTATCATAAGTAGCTTGGTCTATATAGTTGGTTTTAAGCATTTGCTCCAGAACCACATTTCTTCTTGCTTTTGCCTTTTCAGGATATTTTATCGGGTTATTTCTTACTGGATTTTCGAGCATTGCTACAAAAGTGGCTGCTTCTGAAAGCGTAAGATCTTTAGTAGGTTTATTGAAATATATTCTAGAAGCGAGTTCTATTCCATTTGCATTGTGCAAGAAATCAAACTTATTAAAATAAAGCGTGATGATTTCTTCTTTGGTATATCTTTTCTCCAAACTTACTGCAACAGACCATTCTTTTAGTTTTTGGAAAGCTCTTTGAAATTTATTTTGAGAAGCACCTTTAGTAAACAACAATTTTGCCAACTGCTGAGAAATAGTAGAACCACCACCTCTTTTCCCACCATAAGCTACCGCTCTTGCAAAAGCCTGTAAATCAATTCCTGAATGCTCACGGAAACGTTCATCTTCTTTTGCCATCAATGCATACACCAAATGTGGTGGCAAATCTTTATAGGTAACCGGAATGGTTTTTTCTTTCTCGAATTTTCCTAAGGTAACGCCATCAGAAGAAATAATTTCTGAAGCTACGTAAATATCTGGATTTTCTAATTCATTTACATCTGGCATATCTCCCAAAAATCCTTGAGATACAGCAAAAAACAAAAATGCTGTTCCTAGAATTATTCCTCCTAAGCCAAGCCAAATGAATTTGACCCATTTTTTATAACCGAAGTTTTTTTGCTTTTTAGGTGGCAACGGAAAATTAAGTGTGCTGCCTTGTTTTACAGTGTTTTCCATATAATGATTATGGTTGTGTTGAATTTTCTAATTTTACGCCCAAATCTTCAATTCCTACTAGACTATTGGTTCTCATTCCTTGTTTTACACCAATAATGTATTTCCCTTTTTTTGGAAATTTATATTGGTTTTTATATTGAAATAATATTTCTTTAGTCTCTCCAAAACCTTTTCCTAACCATTCTCCATTAGGTTTTGCCATGACGTAGTTAAGCGTATCTATTTTAAAATTTTTCTCATTTTCAGCTTTGAGGTAAGTAATTAAAAACAGGTTACTATAAGGATAATCGTTATTATTTCTTACAACAAATATAATGTTTTTAGGAGTGCTGGTGTCTTCTATATTCATAGTAAACAGCAGTTCCTTTTTCTTATCCCAAGTTCCGTTTACTTCATTCATAGAAACCACTTCATTATTATAGGAACATGAAATAAGCATTATAGAAACGAAAAATATCTGAAAATATTTAATCATTATTATTTCTTTTTGGAGGAAATCTTTTTTTGTTTTTATTAAACTTTTTAGGAGCGTTGGTTTTTTCAGGTCTATTATTATCCTTTTGAGCTTCTGGCTCTTTGATTACCTGCTCTGCTCTATTATTATTTCCTGTATTTTTATTTCTATGCTTGTTCGGTTTCTTTTTCTCAAACCTATCCAGATTATTCTCCTGAATTAAATCTACCGTTTCCACTTTATCTGCTCCTGTGAAGGTTTTCAATTCTTCTAATGGGATAGATTTTTGACCTTTGCTATTGATTTTCATCAATTTTTTAACCTCAGCCACGTCTAAATCATACCAAGCCATAGAATTATCTACATAAGCAAACCACATTTTCTTTTTGAAAACGTCTATTTTAATGCAAAATGCTCTTCCTTTTTCGGTTTCTAGAATAGTATTAGAAGAAGGAAAATCTGATAATGCATCTACATAACTGTCTAATTCAAAGTTAAGACAGCATTTTAATTTACCACATTGTCCTGCTAATTTTAGCGGATTGATACTTAACTGCTGATATCTTGCCGCATTGGTATTTACTGAACGAAAGTCTGTAAGCCAAGTAGAACAGCATAATTCTCTACCACAAGAACCTATTCCGCCTACTTTGGCAGATTCTTGTCTATAGCCTATTTGCTTCATATCAATCTTTGTTTTGAAAGATGAAGCGTATTCTTTAATCAATTGACGGAAATCTACTCTACCTTCTGCGGTATAATAAAAAGTAGCTTTCGAACCATCACCTTGATATTCTACATCGGTGATTTTCATTTCCAAACCTAGATTTTTAGCAATTTTTCTTGCCTGAATCTTTGTTTGGTCTTCTTTTTTTCTGGCATCTTGCCAAATCTCTACATCTTTTTGTGTAGCGACTCTATAAATTTTTAGGGCAGCATCTTCAGAAAAATGTTTCTTTTTCATCTGAATTTTAACAAGTTCTCCTGTTAAACTTACTACACCTATATCGTGACCCGGATTAGATTCTACTGTAACTACGCTCCCAATATGAAGTGGCAACTGGTTTACATTATTGAAATAGCATTTTCTGTCGTTCTTAAATCTAACTTCTACAAAATTACACTTATTCTGTTTAGGTGCTTGTATTGTAGATAGCCAATCAAAGACGCTCAATTTATAACTATTCCCACAGGTATTGACATTTTCGCAACCTGTAGCGCTCTTAGTAGCACAAGAATGTTTAGAATCTCCGGATGAATTACATCCACAACTCATAATAATATTTTAATTCTCGCAAATTTAGTATAATTTTTAAACAATGTATCATAAAACAATAAGTCTATCATCAGGAAGTCTAAATTATCATATTTTTATATAAAAATAATATTTTCGCACAATATTAATAAACATTATATAATATTATTAAATTATTCGTATTTTATTTTTTAAGCTTTACATGCAATACATAATTATTGTTTAATATTATTTTAATTAAACAATTGTTTAATAATTTATTTTAATTGACTTAACAAGTATTTGATATTCAATTGTTTATTTTTTTTTAAATTAAAAAAAAATGATAAATAATAAAATATATTTAATTTTTGTTTAATTTTTTTAATATAATTTTAACATTTATATATAAATAAATTCTATATTTGGCGCAATAATTATTAATTAACATGAAAAGAATTTTAATAACTACAGCTCTTTTAGCTGGCGTATTTTCTTACGCAGGAGGTTTTAGAGTATCATTACAAGGTGTAAAACAGCTTGCAATGGCTCACACTAGCGCGCATACTGAAGATGCGAGTGTAGCTTTTTTTAACCCTGCAGGTATCTCTTTTATTCCTAACAAATTGAGTGTTGCAGTGGGTGGTTTTGGTGCAATTACTGAAGTAGAATACCAAAGTCTAGAAACTTTACAATCTTACAAAACAGAAAACCCTTTGGGAACACCACTATATGCAGCAATTGCATATAAAGTTACAAATAATGTTTCTGTAGGTTTAAGTGTTACTACACCATTCGGAAGTACAGTAAAATGGGCAGATGATTGGACTGGTAGAGAAATCGTTCAAAAAATGGAATTGAAAAGCTTCTATTTCCAACCTATGGTTTCTTATAAATTTAATGATTGGGCTTCTATCGGTGTAAGTTACATCTATGCAAAAGGTATGGTAGATTGGGACAAAGCAGTTACCAACCTAGGAGGAACATTTAATATAAATGACGAAAAAGCAACAGGTTCTGGTTTTGGATTAGGTTTCTATCTTAAACCAAGCAGTAATTTAGATTTAAGTATTGCTTATCGTTCACCAGTTATTATGAAAGCTGATAACGGAGTTGCCACATTTACAGGAGTACCAGAAGCTGTACTTACTTCTCCTCAATTAAATGTAGGAGCAGATGGTCAAGATGCATTTACCGCAAAATTACCACTTGTAGATGAGTATACAATTGGTCTTACTTATAAAATCACACCAAAATGGTTAGTATCTGCAGATTTCAATTACCATGGTTGGGAAAGATATAGCAAATTAACGCTAGACTTCGAAAATGCTCAAGTTGGAAACCAAGCAGATAAAACCATTTTAGTATCTCCTAAAAACTTCAAAAATGCTAAAACATTTAGAATTGGTACACAATATATGCTAACTGATAAATTAGCAGGTAGATTAGGATACTATTTTGATGAATCTCCATATGAAGACAAATATTTCATCCCAGAAACTCCATCTTTTGATGCAAGCGTATTTACTGCTGGTCTTGGATATAAATTTGGAAAGTTAGGAGTAGATTTAGCAGCTGCTTTATCATTCCCAGAAGCAAGAAAAGTAAACAACGATTACTTAAGCTTCAGAGGACAGGCTAAAGCTAAAGCAATGTATCTAGGTTTAGGTTTCACTTACAATGCATTTTAATTTAAAAAAATTATGAAAAAAATAATATTATCAGCTTTCGCAATTTCAGCTTTAACCTTAGTAAGCTGTAATACAGATTTCGAAAGAGACGTAAATAACATGACTGTTTCAACGGGGAATGCAGACTTCAAAACTTTTGTATCTATTGGAAACTCTTTAACTTCTGGATACAGAGATGGAGCATTATACCTTGATGGCCAAAAAGAATCTTTCCCTTCCATGCTTGCACAGCAAATGGCACTAGCTGGAGGCACACAAACTTTCACTCAGCCCTTAATGCCAAATAATGTAGGTGGATTCACTGATTTATTTGCCGCTTCAGGAAATACAGAGTTTTATGGAAAACTTACGTTAAGCCAAACTCTTTCACCAACCCCTTCAGCTCCAGGTGCTAACCTTGACGTTATTGGTGGGGCAGGAAAATACTTTAACAACATGGGCGTTCCAGGTGCTAAATCTTTTCATTTAGTAACTCCAGGTTATGGTAGCGCCGCTAATTTAGCCACTGGAAAAGCTAATCCATACTTTGTAAGATTTGCTACATCTGCTACTACTACAGTTTTAGCTGACGCTGCCGCTCAAAAACCAAGTTTCTATACATTATGGATTGGTAATAATGACGTTCTTTCTTATGCAACTTCTGGAGGTTCTGGAATAGACCAAAAAGGAAATTTAGACCCATCAACTTATGGCTCTAATGATATTTCTGACCCTAACGTTGTAGCAAATGTTATTAAGACGGTTATTACAAGTCTAAAAACAGCGTACGCAAATTCTAAAGGTGCTATTGCGAACATTCCGTATGTTACTTCAATACCTTATTTCACAACTGTACCTGCAACTCCTATTACAGGTCTTACATCTGCACAAGCTTCACAATTAAACGCAGCTTATGCAACTTACAATGGAGGCTTACTTACGCTTAAGAACCTTGGAGCAATATCTACTGCAGAATATAATGCTAGACTTATTAAGTTTTCTGAAAATGGAGTAAATGGAGCTGTTATCGTAGACAAAGACCTAACAAACTTATCTGGATACAACCTGCCTTCTCTTAGACAGACTACTTCTAAAGACATAATTCTTTTACCAGCATTAACATTGTTAAGAGACACTACAATTAAAGGAGGAACAGCAACTCCACTTGCTGATAAATATGTATTAACTGAAAAAGAAGCTGCTAAAGTAATAGCTGCTACTGATGCTTACAACGCTTCAATTTCAAGTTTAGCTACAGCTTACGGTCTTGCTCTAGTAGATGCTAATGCGAAAATGAAAGAATTAGGCACAACCTCAGGGATCCAATATAACGGTGTAAAATATACTGCATCATTTATAACTGGAGGAACTTTTTCTCTTGATGGTGTTCACCCTAATGGAAGAGGATATGCAATTATTGCTAATACTTTTATTTCAGCAATAAACAATACTTTCTATTCTACGCTTCCTTTTGTTGATATTAATGCTTATTCTGGGGTAACTTTCCCAAAATAGTGATAATAAAAAAATAATTTTTATAAAAACCACCTGATATTTTTCAGGTGGTTTTATTTTTTTTAAATTTGCCAAACCAAAAAAAAGTAAAAATGGCTGATCAAGCAACCTATTTGTTTTGCACCAGAACAAGTCGAGATTTAGCAGAAAAAATTGCAAATCACTATGGGCAAGAATTAGGGAAAATTAATTTCCAAGAATTTAGTGACGGGGAATTCGAACCCGTATTAGATCAATCTGTAAGAGGAGGAAGAGTTTTTCTTATCGGCTCTACCTTTCCACCAGCAGACAATCTTCTAGAACTTCTTTTAATGATTGATGCAGCAAAAAGAGCATCAGCAAAGAGTATTACCGTAGTGATTCCATATTTTGGATTGGCTAGACAAGACAGAAAAGATAAGCCTAGAGCACCAATCGGAGCAAAATTAGTAGCTAATCTTTTAACTGCAGCCGGCGCAACCAGAATCATGACTATTGATTTACACGCAGACCAAATTCAAGGTTTCTTTGAAATTCCTGTAGACCATCTTTATGCTTCTACCATCTTTGTAGATCACATTAAATCTTTAAACTTAGACAATCTTACGATTGCTTCACCAGACATGGGTGGTGCAAAAAGAGCGAAAAATTACGCAGGATACCTAAGTGCAGAAGTAGTAATTGCTTATAAAGAAAGGAAAAAAGCAAATGTAGTAGAAGAAATGTTCTTGATTGGCGATGTAAAAGACAGAAACGTGATCCTCATTGATGACATGATAGACACGGCAGGAACACTTTGCAAAGCAGCAGAAATTCTAATGAAAAACGGAGCAAAATCAGTAAGAGCTATGGCAACTCACGCTGTTCTTTCTGGTAAAGCTTATGAAAATATAGAAAACTCTCAGATAAGCGAAGTTATTGTAACTGATACTATTCCAGTAAAATCAGAGCTTTCTTCTAAAATCAAGGTTTTATCTTGTGCGGCACTTTTTGCAGATGTAATGAAAATGGTACACGAGCACAAATCAATTAGTGATAAGTTTATTATATAATTTTTTTCACTATATTTGCAGCCTGAAAAATTTAACACACTTAAATATTTTTTAAATGAAATCTATTACAATTCAAGGTACAAAAAGAGAAAGCGTGGGCAAAAAGTCTACCAAAGCTCTACGTGATGCTGAATTAGTTCCTTGTGTTGTTTATGGAGGTGAGCAACCAATCAATTTCTCTTCTACTGAGAAATCTTTCAAAGACTTGGTTTACACTCCAGATGCACACACGGTAGTAATTGAGCTAGATGGTCAAAAAATTGATGCTGTTTTACAAGACATCCAATTTCACCCAATTACAGACAAAATTCTTCACGCAGACTTCTATCAATTAAGCGCTGATAAACCAGTAGTTATGGAAGTTCCTGTAAGAATTACCGGTCGTGCAAAAGGTGTTTTAGCGGGTGGTGTTTTAAGACAATCTTTCAGAAAATTAAGATTGAAAGCTATTCCTGCTAACTTACCAGACGAAATCGTAGTAGATGTTACTCCACTTAAAATTGGTAACAAATTATATGTAGGAGACATCAAAAACGATCAATACACTTTCTTACATCCAGATAACGCAGTAGTAGCTGCTGTGAAGATGTCTAGAAATGCTATGAAAAATGCTGGTGCTATGGTAGAAGATGATGAAGATGAAGATGAAGTAGCAACTGATGCAGCTCCAGAAGCAGAAGCTCCTGCAGCAGAATAATTAGAGAATCTTTTTTCTACATATAAAACCATTCCGAATATCGGGATGGTTTTTTTATTCTATAAACTTTTGTAATTTTTTATTTTTAAATTTAACTTTCCTTAAAAAGAACAATCAAACCATTGAAAACTAAATTATGAAGTGTAAAGACGACGAAATCATCAGCTTGATGTTGCAGCCCAATTCTTCGGAAAAAGGACTTCGTGCGATGATGGATACCTACCAAAGTCGGCTTTATTGGCATATCAGAAGATTAATTGTGCAACATGACCTTGCGCAAGATGTGTTGCAAGACACTTTTATTAAGGCATATAACAATTTTAGTCAATTCAAACAAGACAGTAAATTGTACACTTGGCTATACAGAATCGCTACCAATGAAGCGCTTCAGCAATTGGCAAAATTGAAAAAAATGCAAAAAACAGAAGAGGATGCAGAATACTATATGCAAAACTTAGTCGCCCAAAATGCAGAACATGATGCAGAAGAAATTCAAGTTTTATTGCAGAAAGCCATACAGACATTGCCAGAGAAACAAAAATTAGTTTTCAATATTAGATATTATGACGAATTGCCTTTCGAAGAAATAAGTAATATTCTAGAAATGAGCGTAAGTACTTGCAAAACCAATTACCACTACGCCAAAGAAAAAATAGAAAACTACATCAGAGAAAACTACGAATCATAAGAAAATTTAAAATTTTTAGAAAATGAAAGATTTTAATATAGAACATTTAGCTAAAAAAACACCATACAAAATTCCCGAAAACACTTTCGAGGAAATGCAGGAAAATGTGCTTAATAAAACAGTAAGAAAAAAAGAACATCAACCGAAGATTTTTAAAATCAATTTTTCAATGGTAACTTCTATTGCTGCCGCTTTAGCATTAATTTTTGGCTTTACTTTCTTATGGAAAACCAACCAAACAGAATTTTCTAAACCAAGTCAAGATTCAGTGCAATCCATCACCAAAGTAGAAACTACACAGCCAAAACCAGAACAAAATAACACCCAAAATTCATCACAAAATATTGTTAAAGAAAACAATAGTGAAGTTGCTCATATCCAAAACCCAGAAATTACAGAACAAATTGTGAATTCTAAAAACACTGATGAAAATTATGAGCAACTTCTTAATTCTTTGACTCAAGAAGAATTGGCAGAATTATCAAAAAACACTAGTCACGACATCTATTTAGACCTTTATAATTAAATCTTTTATGAAAAATTTTATCTATATCCTTCTATTTTTTGGAACCTTTATGAGTTTTAAAGCTCAAGAAAAACCAAATTTTAGAGAAATGACACCAGAACAACGCAGAGAATACATCAGACAAATGTCTCCTGAGCAAAGAAAACAATTGATGGAAGATGCCGCTACCATGATGGCCATCAAAAATTTACAAGTTCCTGCCGAAAAACAAGAAGCTTTTAAATCCCTTCTCAAAGAATATCAAGAAAGTCAAAAAACCATCAAAAATAAATTCAGAGCAGATTTCTCTCAAGAAAACCTTTCTGATGCAGAAGCCAAGAAAATGCTGAACCAAAGCTTTGACTTAGGCCAACAACTGCTCAACAACAGAAAAGTGTATGCTGATAAGTTTCTAAAAATTTTGACACCTCAACAAGTGCTGAAACTTTTTAATCAAGAAGGAAGAATGCGCGAAAAATTTATGGAACGCAGACAAAAAATGGGGCCACCAAAAGGTCGCGAACCGATGCCAAATCCTTAAAATCTTTAAAATATACTCCGAAAATCAATTCGGAGTTTTTTATTTTTAGGATTTTACCTTAAAATCAATATCTTTGCAAATCATTGAAAAAGAAGAATGAAGAACATTAGAAATTTTTGTATAATCGCACATATCGACCACGGGAAATCTACCCTTGCTGACAGACTTTTAGAATATACCAATACGGTTTCTCAAAGAGAGTTGCAAGCGCAAACTCTTGACGATATGGATTTGGAAAAAGAGCGTGGAATTACCATAAAATCTCACGCCATTCAAATGGATTATGAATATAAAGGCGAAAAATATATTCTCAACCTGATCGATACACCGGGACACGTAGATTTTTCTTACGAAGTATCTCGTTCTATCGCTGCTTGTGAAGGTGCACTTCTGATTGTAGACGCTGCACAAAGTATTCAAGCACAAACGATTAGCAACTTATATTTAGCGCTAGAAAACGATTTGGAAATTATTCCAATTCTGAATAAAATTGACTTACCTTCTGCTAATCCGGAAGAAGTTACCGATGAAATCGTAAATCTTCTCGGCTGTAAACCAGAAGATGTATTGCGTGTTTCTGGGAAAACAGGAGCTGGTGTTCATGAATTGCTTGAACAAATTGTAGAAAGAATTCCTGCGCCAAAAGGTGACGAAAATGCGCCGCTTCAAGCTCTAATTTTTGACTCAGTTTACAATCCTTTCCGTGGAATTGAAGCTTACTTTAAAGTAGTAAACGGTAAAATTTCTAAAGGTGAGAAAGTAAAATTCATGGCGACGGATAAAGTCTACGAAGCAGATGAAGTAGGAACGCTGAAACTAAAACAAGCGCCAAAATCTGAAATCAAATGCGGAGATGTAGGCTATATTATTTCTGGAATTAAAGATGCTAGAGAAGTAAAAGTAGGTGATACCATTACTTCTATGGCAAATCCTGCAACCGAAGCAATTGATGGTTTCGAAGATGTAAAACCAATGGTTTTCGCGGGAATTTATCCTATTGAATCTGAAGATTTTGAAGAATTAAGATTTTCTTTAGAAAAATTAAGGCTGAATGATGCTTCTTTGGTTTTCGAGCCAGAAAGTTCTGCGGCTCTTGGTTTCGGTTTCCGTTGTGGTTTCTTAGGAATGCTTCACATGGAAATTGTACAGGAACGTCTTGATAGAGAGTTCAACATGAACGTAATTACTACGGTTCCTAACGTTTCTTACTACGGATATTCTAAAAAAGAACCGAATGTTCCGATTTTGATTAATAACCCGTCAGAAATGATGGATCCTATTGCTTTAGATCGTGTAGAAGAACCTTATATCAAAGCTACCATTATTACAAAATCTGATTTTGTGGGTGCGGTAATGACGCTTTGTATAGAAAAACGTGGCGAAATTGTAAACCAATCTTATTTGACTTCAGACCGTGTAGAATTGGTATTTAACATGCCTTTGTCAGAAGTTGTTTTTGATTTTTATGACAGATTAAAATCAATTTCTAAAGGTTATGCAAGTTTTGATTACCATCCAATTGGTTTTAGAGCTTCTAAATTGGTGAAAATGGACATTTTAATCAATGGAGATATGGTAGATGCCCTTTCGTCGTTAATTCACGATAGCAACGCGTATTACATTGGTAAAAAAATGTGCGAAAAACTAAGAGAATTGATTCCTCGTCAACAGTTTGATATTGCAATTCAGGCTGCTCTTGGTGCAAAAGTTATCGCCCGTGAAAACGTAAAAGCTCTGAGAAAAGACGTTACCGCAAAATGTTACGGTGGTGATATTTCCAGAAAACGTAAACTCCTAGAAAAGCAGAAAGAAGGAAAGAAAAAGATGAAGCAAATTGGTAGAGTCGAAGTTCCACAATCTGCATTTATGGCAGTTTTGAAATTGAATGATTAAATAAAATAGATTCAAGATTTCAGATCCAAGAATCAAGATAAATAAAATCCACAGAAAATTCTGTGGATTTTTTATTTCTAATAATCCATAATATATCTATTCCTTTGATTTTCAATAATTTTATAATCAATAGAAATATCAAATTCTTTGGAAGAAGCATCATAAAATTTCACTTTAGCTTTATGCGTTTTTCCTTTTTTGAAATAAGGGTAAGCGTACACTAAAATTTCGTTGGGTTTAAGTTCAAAATAGCTATAGAAATTAGTTTCTATTCCGCAAATCATATAATTACTGTTTCTGAGATAATAGAAATTTTTTCTCTCATTATCAAAAGTATAAAAAGCTACGCCTGTAGCTTCGGTTGGAATTTTTAAAGTTTTTTTAGAAATATTTTTAATAAAAACTGGAAACGCTTTAAACGTTTTAAATTGATGGCTTATATAATCTTGTTTATAAATAGGAATTGTATCTTTTTGTTTTACAATGATTTCAAGATTTTTATTGGTTAAAGAATCATAAGGCTCATTTTCTTTAGACAAAGAAATTTTCAATAAATTTCGTTTAAAATATGGTTTTTGACTTAAATAAATAGAATCAATTTCTTTTTTTATTATCTCATTAAAAGATTTATCTATCTTATTGAATTTCCTCGGAGGAGGAGGTGGTGGTAGAATACTTTCATAATATTTTACATCAATTTTTGGAATAATTTTTCCAACATATATTAAATTATCACCACCTAAATTACCATCTTCATTAAACTCCTGTATTTTCATTTGAGTATTTTTCGGGTAAACCAGGGTAATGTCATCAGCAAAAGTTTTCTCTTGACAACTGATGATGAATAGTGAAATGAAAAGAAGATAGAATGTTTTCATGAATTAGTTTTATCAAAGATATAAAATTAATATATTCGTTTAAAATTTTCCTCCCAATGAAAAAAATCACACTACTATTACTTGTTCAAACCGTATTTTCTTTTGCTCAAGATTTCAAAACGCCTTACGAAAAAGGCAACGGAAATCAAACCACCACCTACGAAGAAATGGTAAAATTCTATGACGATTTAGACAAAAACTTCGAAAGCATTTCCGTAGTAGAAAAAGGAAAAGATGACAACGGAGAACCAATTAGAGTCGTAATTTTTGATAACTCAAAAAAACAAAATATTCACGTAATTTTCATCAATAACGGAATTCATCCTGGTGAAAGTGACGGAATTGATGCTACAATGATGCTAATGCGAGATTTGGCTTTAGGAAAAATAAAAGTTCCACAAAATACCAAAGTTGCCGCAATTGAAGCATACAACATTTCGGGAATGCTGAGAAGAGGGAAATTTTCAAGAGCTAATCAAAACGGACCAGAAGAACACGGTTTCCGAGGGAATGCCAGAAATTTTGATTTGAACAGAGATTTTATCAAAAATGATACAGAAAATGCCAAAGCTTTTCAAGAGATTTTTCATTGGCTAAAACCGATTTATTTTATTGATAATCATGTAAGTAACGGCGCAGATTATCAATACACTTTTACCTATATTTCTACCAATAAAGAAAGATTAGGAAGCTATCTCGGAACGTATTTTCATCAAGAAATGCAACCGAAACTGATTCAAAATATGGAGAAATCTAAAATTTTGAACGTTCCTTACGTCAATATTCACGGAGATTCTCCAGATGAAGGTTTTCCTGCTTTTATGGATTCTCCACGTTATGCAACGGGTTACACTACCCTTTTCAATATTCCAGGAACAGTAGCAGAAACGCACATGCTAAAACCTTACCAAGACCGCGTAAAAGCAACGTATGAATACATGAAACATTCCATCAATTTTGTAGATGAAAATTACTTGGATATTTCTAAAAAAAGAATGCAAGAATTGACCAATTATTTACCAAATAAAAAATACGCAATTCATTGGAAATTAGACAGCACTAAATACAGTTATATTGATTTCAAAGGTTATGAAGCAGGGAAAAAACCAAGCGGAATTTCTGGAAAACCGAGACTTTTCTATGATAGAAATAAACCTTTTACAAGAAAAGTAAAATTCTTTGACACTTATAAATCTGATAAGGAAATTACAATCCCAACTTATTACGTGATTCCAAAATCTGAAGGGAAAATCATAGAAAATTTAAAACGCAATCAAATCAAATTCAAAGAATTACAATCTGATTCTTTGATCACAGTTGAATCTTATAAAATCGTAGATTTTAAAACCGTAAAAAATCCTTATGAAGGTCATTACTTGCATTTTGATACTCAAGTTTCATCAGAATTAAAGACCAAAAAATTCAGAAAAGGAGATTATTTGGTTTCTACAAAACAATCTGGCGTGAAATTCCTTTTAGAAACGCTAGAACCAGAAGCAGTTGACTCTTACTTTAACTGGAACGAGTTTGATGGAATTTTGGGACAAAAAGAGTATTTTTCTGACTACGTTTTCGAAGATACTGCTGCCGAATTATTAAAAACCAACAAAGCGTTAAAAACAGCCTTTGAACTGAAAAAAGCTTCAGATGCTAAATTTTCAGAAGATGGAGCAGCACAATTAGATTGGGTGTATAAAAATTCTGAATATTACGAAGGTTCTGTAAATCAATATCCTATTTATAGAATTCGATAATTTAAAAATAGATTTTTAAACCATTAAGCAAGAATTAAGAGATTAAGTTTATTAAGAAAAAACTCGAAGAATGGAAACTTATTTTTCTTAATTCCTTAATAAACTCTTAATGTTAGAAAAATGTTTTCAACGTTTTAAAAATCAAGAACATCCGCAATCTTTGTCGCAATGCGTTCTTTTACTATTGAATTTTTTTGGAGAAAAAGTTTTTTTAATGATTTTATAAATAGAATAAGATGCCGCTAATAAAGCTGCAAAAATGATAACATATTGAAGGACTAAACTTTCCATGACAAAAATCTTATGACAAAATTACATAATTATTTTGAACTATTCTAAATAAAGATTAATTTTGTCTCATGGATTTCAGAACTAACCCTTATTTCAATCTTGTTGTTCCAACTTTGGAGAGCAAAAACTACGAACAATATTGTGGTAAAAAGAAATGTTGTAAGAAATTTAAGAAAGGGAAAAGATGTAAAAAATGCCCAGGAAGAGATAAAATTTCTTAAAACTAAATCACATTTATTTCTTATCTTTGAATAAATTCATTTATCATGAACAGAGATTATATATTTGATTTGCTGAATCAGCAAATTGCAAAAGAACAATATGCAGCGCAATTGTACCTATCCATGAGCGCTTGGTTTTTAGAACAAGATTTAGACGGAATTGCCAATTATTTCAGAGTTCAGTCTAAAGAAGAACTGATGCATTCAGAAAAATTCTTTGATTATTTGAACGATATCGGTGGAAGAATTGTACTACAAGAAGTAAGACAACCTCCTCATGATTTCAAAGATGCTTTAGAAATTTTTGAAAAAGCTTTAGAGCACGAAAAATTAGTAACCAAAAGTATTTTTGACATTGTAAAAGCTGCTAATGATGCAGGAGACTACTCTACTGCTGCTTTCTTACAATGGTTTGTGAATGAACAGGTAGAAGAAGAAGCCAATGCTTCTCAATTGATTTCGAAAATTAAAATGGTGAAAGACAATCCTTCTGCTTTGTATCTTTTTGATCAAGAACTGGCGAAACGCGTTTTCGTAGCTGAATAAAATGAAAAACTGCTTTTAAAAGCAGTTTTTTTTATTTGAAAAATTGGTAAACCAACATGGAAGCTAGATAAGCTAAACCAGACATGAAAACCAATTGAATCGCTGTCCATTTCCAAGATTTTGTTTCTCTGTAGACTACAGCAATCGTAGAGATACATTGCATCGCAAAAGCGTAGAATATAAGTATGGAAAGTCCGGTTGCAAAACTGAATACTTTTTCGCCATTCGGTTTTACATCACTTCTCATTTTTTCGATGACCGATTTTTCTGGAGCATCATCATCAAGACTGTAAAGTGTTGACATTGTGCCGACAAACACTTCTCTTGCTGCAAAACTGGTAAGAATTCCTACTCCCATTTTCCAATCGTAACCCAATGGCGAAATCACAGGTTCCATTTGCTTCCCGATTTTAGCCAAATAAGAATTTTCTAATTTCACATCTGAATGATGTTCTAAAATATGGAAATCATCTTTCGGTCCGAAATAACTTAAAAACCAAAGAATCACACTTACTGCCAAAATAATTTTTCCAGCGCCTGTGATGAATTCCCAAACTTTACCTAAAACCAATTTGAAATCATATTTCCAAAGTGGCATTTTATACGTTGGTAAATCCATTACCAAGAAGGTTTTTCCTTTATTTTTAATGAAATATTTTAAAATAAATGCGGCTATAAGCGAAGTCGCAAATCCTAAGAAATACATTCCAAGAAGAGCTATCGCTTTATATTTTACGCCAAAGAAAGTTCCATCAGTAAAAATCAGCGCAATAATGATACTGTAAACCGGAAGTCTTGCAGAACACGTCATAAAAGGCGTAATGAGAATCGTAATGAGTCGCTCTTTTACGTTTTCAATGTTTCTGGTACTCATAATTGCAGGAATGGCACAAGCTGTTCCCGAAACGAGCGGAACAATACTTTTTCCGTTTAAACCAAACGGTCGTAAGAATCTGTCCATCAAGAAAATAACTCTCGCCATGTAACCAGAATCTTCTAATAAATACAAGAAATATAAAAGAATCCCGATTTGCGGAGCAAAAATCACAATTCCGCCAATTCCTGGAATAATTCCGTCAGAAATTAATGAATTTAATGGACCTTCTGGAAGCCAAGTACTGGAAGTTTCAGACAACCAAGCAAAAGCGGCATCAATCCAATTCATGGGATATTCTGCGATGAAAAACACACTTTGGAAAATGGTGAGTAAAATAAACCCAAAAACCAAATATCCTAAAACAGGATGTACTAAAATTTTGTCTAATTTTTCGGTGAGAAGTTCCTTGAACTGAGGTTTTTTAGAAATGGTTTGAGAGATAATTCCGTCAATTTGTTGGTATCTTCTGATGGTTTCCTGCACTTGTAAACGCTTAGGAACCATACATTTTCTGTCTTCTTGATTCAGTTGTGTTTTTACACTTTCTAATTTGCCCAAATAAGTATCTGCTGCAATAAGTGTCCAAACTTTATAGAAATTATTCTCTTCGATTTGTCTTGAAATCTTGAAAACCAATCCTAAATTTTCTGAAGGAATATCAAAATAAGGCTTATCCGAAACCGAAAATTCATCTTTAAAAATAGATTCTCTTATTTCTTCAATTCCTATATTCTTTTTGGCATTGGTTTCTAGAATATTTTGACCAAGAAGTTCGCTCAGTTTTTTAGAATCGATGTGTAAACCTCTTTTTTCCGCCAAATCTACTTGGTTAATCACCATCAAAACAGGAATTCCCAAATCTTTGATTTGCTGATAAAGTAGCAAGCTTCTTTTAAGGTTCAGCGCATCTGCGATGTAAATAACACCGCTGTATTTTTCTTGTTCTTCAATCAAATATTTGGTGAAAATAGCTTCGTCTTCAGAAGTGGGATAAATGCTGTAAGAACCTGGCAAATCTACAATTTCTACTTCTTCGTCTTTGTATAGGTAAGTTCCTTCGTGTGAAGCAACAGTAACGCCAGCGTAATTGCCGGTTTTTTGGTTTTTGTTACAAAGCAAATTGAAGATGGTAGATTTTCCTACATTAGGATTTCCTACCAAAAGAATATGTTTTTGTTTTTTTGCTGAGTTCGGCATATAATTTTCCAAATTTCAGTAGAAATATTGGTTTAATTTTCTGGTTCTACGAAAATAAATCTCGCTTCTTCTTCACGAAGAGCAACTCTCGTTTTTTCTTCTCCGTATTCTATGTACAGAGGACCGCTAAAAGGCGCTTGATGTAAGATAACAAATGATGTTTCTGGCAATAATCCCATTTCGATTATCTTATTGGGCATCTGCAAGTTTTCGTTATCATAACCTTTGATTTTCCCCTTTTTATTTCGAGGAAAACAGCACAATTTATTTGAAATATTTGTCTGCAAGATTTCTATAATTAATTGAGGAGCAAATATACTTTATTTATTTTAATTCTAAATAAGACTTCCGTAGTTTTTTTCAAAAGAATTACTGATTAAAAACATCTTCTCACGAAAAACGATTCTCAAATTGATGAAATGAAAAAGTATTTTAAAAATTAAACCGTCTTTTCGTAAAAATTCTTCCTAAATTTGTTGAAAACTCATTCATTATGAACATGCTGTACACCAAATCATACGAAACTCCTCTAGGTAAAATGGTGGCTTTTGCCAATCAAAATGCCTTGCTTCTTCTCGATTTTGAAGATTCTAAATATTTTGAAAAGCACATGGAAGAAATTTCGCAAGGTTATGGCGTCATCAAAACATCCAATAACAGAGTTTTAAAACTTCTGGAAAAGGAATTGAGCCAATATTTCAAAGGAAAATTGACAAAATTTACCGTTCCTGTGGAATTTACGGGTACAGATTTTCAGAAAAAGGTTTGGGAAGAATTGCAGAACATTAGTTTTGGAGAATATAGAAGTTATCAGTCTCAGGCTGATGCCATGAAACGCCCAAAATCGGTAAGAGCTGTTGCCAATGCCAATTCTAGAAACAAATTATGCTTAGTGGTTCCTTGTCACAGAGTAATCGGTAAAAATCTTTCATTAACGGGTTATGCTGGTGGCGTCGATAGAAAAGCGGCGCTTTTTAAACTTGAAGGAATAGAATTAAAATTCTAAATAAAAACTCCTCCAAAAAATTTGGAGGAGTTGTATAAAATCAGTCAAAGACTGTTATTTTAAATCAGAGATAATATTTACAGTTTCTTGAAGGTAAATATCTCTTTTCAGATTTTTCATCCAGTTTTCAGATTTTTTTGCGAAAACCTCATCGGTTTTTCCTCTAGAAACTTCGTCTGCATGAAGGGCAAAGTTTAATCCGTTATTGTATTTAATCAATGGTTTGAATTTATCAATCTGTGCTTTTCTGGTTTTCATCACTGCTTCAAAATCTTTTAGATTAAGAGAAATCTTTTCTTCTTTGTCTAATTTTTCTCTCCATTGTGCAGATTCTAGCAATAATTGATAAAATTTATTTTGAGCCATTCTTGACTGACTGTTTTTAGCCAAATCTGCAACATTTATTGGATTACTCATCGTAAAACTGCTAGAGTTTACTTGATCCCAAGGTAAAGCATAATTATCAAATCTTTCGCCGATTTCTTCATAAGAGAATACATCTTTCATCGGGATATCAGACTCTACACCTTTTAACTGGGTAGATTTTCCATTAATTCTATAGAATTTCTGAATGGTTAATTTCAGTGAGCCGAAATCATCCGTACTATTTAAAAACCTATTCAGTTCTACGAAAGTCTGCACTGTTCCTTTCCCGAACGAATTAGGAGAACCAACAATCACTGCTCTTCCGTAATCTTTCATCGCACCTGCTAAAATTTCAGAAGCAGAAGCCGAAAGTTCGTTTTGCATGATTACCAAAGGCCCAGTCCAAATTGGGTCATTTTGTTTGTTTCTCATCACTTGAACTCTACCGTTTCCGTCTTTTACTTGAACTACAGGTCCGTTATTCATGAAAAGTCCCATAATATCTACCACTTCGGTAAGAGAACCGCCTCCGTTATTTCTTAAATCAAGGATAATTCCTTCTACATTTTGAGCTTTTAGTTTAATGAGCTCTGCTTTTATATCGTCTGAAGCATTTCTTCCTTTAGCATCTTCAAAATCTGCATTGAAACTTGGTAAATTGATGAATCCATATTTTTTACCATTCGCTCCATTGATGATGATACTTCTCGCAAAAGTGTCTTCTATCGCTACTTCTTCACGAATCATTTTCACTTCTTTGATGGTTCCGTCTTTTTTCTTGAGCGTAAGAACTACTTCTGTTCCTTTTTCGCCACGGATAAAACGCACCGCTTCATCTACCAACATTCCCGTTACATTAATCGGTTCTTCTCCTTTTTTAGACTGAACTTTTAGAATTTCGTCTCCTTCTGAAATTTGTTTCGATTTCCAAGCGGGAGCGCCAACTACCAATGTTCCGATTTTTATTTTTCCTTTGCTTTCTTGAATCGTTGCACCAATTCCAATGACTTTTCCTGCGAAATTCACATCAAAATCTTCTTTGTCTTGAGGTGAAAAATAATTGGTATGCGGATCAAAAACTTCGGTGTAAGCGTTCATGTAAACAGAGAACCAATCCATTTTTTTACGTTTTTGGAATCTCTTAAACATAGAAGTCATTAGATCTTTTACTTCTTCCGTCGCTTTTACTTGTTTCTGCGCAGGTGTAAGAATTTCTAACTTAATGGTATCTTTCAGTTTCAGACGGTTTACACTGTCTTTCTTCTCACGTTGCGTTTCTTCTTTCGCATTGAGCGTTTCTATTTCTTGAAGAATATTGTACTTGATGAATTTTTTCCACTCGTTTTTTAATTCTTCTTGATTCTGTGGATATTTCTTCAGTTTTGGTTCCAGAATTAATTCATCATTTTCTTCAAAATTAATCGGTTTGCTCAAGATTTCCTGAGAATATTTTTCAATTTCTGCGGTTCTGTCGTACAATTTATCAACCGTCAACTTATAAAAAGTTAAATCACCTCTGTTCAGATAATCATCTAATTTGGTTCTGTGTTTACTGAATTCATCTACTTCTGACTGCAAGAAAAATCTTTTTCCTGGGTCTATCATTTCCATGTATTTATCATAAACATCAGCAGAATAAGCATCATTAATCGGTTTAGGCGAATAATGCAGATAAGAAAGCGTATTTTTTACACTTATCATAATCGTTTGCATCTTCTCGTCATCATTCTGTGGTGCATTAAAACAGAACATGAGCGTGATTAATGGTGCGAAAAATAATAATTTATTGAGTTTGAATTTTTTGAACATATTTTTTAATAAAATTATTTACAATAAGTTGGGTTAACTATTGCTTTGTTACAGAATACATTTTTAAATAAAGCTCAAATTTAATGTCTTATTTAAAAATATGATATATTTTTTTGATTTTTTTCTTCGATTTTAAAAATTTACAGAAACAAGAATGTATTTTTCTTAATAATTATACTGTAATCCGAATTTAATCCCAAATTTTTGTGCACCTGGATTTTCTAAATAATTGCCTCTCCAATTGAAATCTATTCTCAGCATTCTGATGTTCCCGAAACCAATATTTTCAATCCCAAAGCCATACTCGTAATAAGGTTTTTGATGTGGCGCAGAAAGCAAGATATTGGTAGAATTAATATTTTTAGACGCATCGCTTAAACTACCGATTGCGGTTCTGTAAAATGCTACTTCTCTCAATTTCAGTTTTTTAATTAAGGGAATATAAGAAAGTAATTTTCCATTAAAATGATGTTCGGCCTGAAAACTAAGGTACTCATCCGTAACAAATTCATAATAATTGAGTAATGAAAACGTGTTGGGCGTAAGCCCGTAAGATTGATTGCCTGGGATTACATTTTGCAAAGCCAAAGGAACCGTATTGAAGTTTTTACCCGCTTCTACATTCAGAATTAATCTTCCGAAACTCTTCAATAAAAATGGCTGATAATAGTAAAACTGCAATTTATTGTAATTAAAATCTGCATTGAAAACGCCTTCTAAACCTCTGGTATATTTCAAAACAAATGTTGGCGCCAAAGTACTATGTTCGTAACGATCTACACCATATTGTGAGAATTTTGCGCCAGGTCTTGCGGTAATGCTCAGTGCTAGTTTACTATCTTTAAGTTCTGAAAAAAGTTGGTTATTTTGATAAAAATCCAGCGAAAATTTAGTCGGATTGGCAGATTTTATGGTTTGATATGTTGCGTCTAATCTTACCGTAAAATTTTTAAAAGGGTCTATAGCTGCAAATGCACTGGTCTGATTTACAGAACTTAAATTAAAATTATTCCCTGAATTAAGAACTCCTGAAGAGGCAAAAGAACGCGTCATAATTCCCTCATCTGTAGTAAGTTGCGCGCCTAATTGCATTACATCTCTTCTGGTGCCAATTCCTATGGTAAATCTATTATCTCGGTTGAACATTTTTCTGGCCTCGAAACCGTATTTTATCTGCCCGTCTTTAAATCCGTAGGCGGTATAAAATGCAGCCCTCCACATATCATTTGGCGAAAAAAAGGTTCTTGCGCCAACCCTCACCCTAAAGCCTTCAACATCATTAAAACCAATGGTAGAATACAAATCGCCAATATCAATAGCGTTCCCAACGTTGTAATAGCCAGATGCAAGCGTTTCATAAAGCTTTACAGCTCTTTTAAATTTCGGAACATTATTAAGCTCATCCATCATTACATAAATGTTCTTTTCTGATTCAGAAAGTGGTGTTTTTCTGTTTTCTTCCCAAAAATTTTCGTCTTTTTGCAACTGTTCATCGCTTAGAAATTCCGTTTTCTGTTCAAATACCTCATCTTTTAAATTTTGATTGAATAAATAATCAGAAAAAGTAGTATTCTTTTTGATTACCAAGCTTTTAGACTTGTCTTTTTTACTTAAGATAGACATTTGTATTTCCTGATAATTTTTCTTTGGCAAGAAAATACTATCATTTGGGTTATCAAAATCCAACTCATTATAAAAATTGTTCACAAAATTTACGTTTAGGTTTTTGCTAGATTTCAAAGTAGCTCTTACAACCGCATAATTTTCTTTAGAAATATACAACATCCCATAAATAGACAAAACATCTTTTCTTTTTGGAGTATATTTTATTCTATAACAATCTACACTATTGTAATTTTGGTCTGATAAAAGTTCATAATCATAACTCATAAAACCATCCTTCGCAACAGGACTTGTAAAGCCTATGTTAAAGAAATTCAGAATATTATCATAAATATTAATGTCTTTATAAAGGTTTTTAGCAGTATTGGCGACTACTTCGTTACTAGAAAATCCTGAAGCTTTATTGGCTAAAACTTCTTTTTTCTCTTTTTTTACAGGTTCTTTTTTACCCCAATTTTTATAGACCGTTTCATTAAAATAAATAGGTAAAGACAATTTATTATCAACAGTATCCGCATATTTAAAAATAAAATCTACTTTGTTGAAAATTTTCTTTTGCGTAAAAGTACTGTCTAAATTAATAACATCTACCTGTATTTTTTCGTACTCATTATACTGATAGTCTTGAAACTGAGAAAGACCATTGTTTTTCTTGTGTTTCCACACTTGTTGCAAGATTTCGTATGCAGGATTGTCTTTTTTCTTCAATTTCTTTTTTGAAGATTTTATAACTACTGCATCAATATTTTTCTCTTTAATCTGAGAAAAAGCTACAATTGGTATAAGAAAAGTAAAGACTAAAAGTAGTTTAAAATAGTTCATATTCTTCGGTATTAAATATCCTTTCAATTTTTGTTAATAAACAAGGGCGCAAATTAATATTAATTTTGATTTATTTTTGTAACCAAAATTTCATTATTCATTATATTTAAAATTTATAAATACAATCATTAAACGAAAAAACTTTCGTTTTTATTCTGAAAACTGTGTTTTCGCACTTCAGAAAACAATTAGGCCTGTGTTTTGTATGACAAACAAAATATTCTTCAAAAATTACGAAAAAATTAATCGGATTAAAAAAGCAATAATCTTACCATTTTATAGTAAAAATCTGTTTTTAATAAATTAATTTTGTCTGAAATCTAATTTTAAGAAGAAAATCGCACTAATTAAATTGATAATCAATCCCCAAAAAAGTTTGCGAAACTACAAAAATCAATAAAAATAATTTTTAGAATGAAAAAACCTTTGATATTAGTTACCAATGATGACGGAATTACCGCACCAGGAATTAGAAATCTGGTAAACTTTATGAACGAAATAGGCGAAGTTGTGGTTGTAGCACCCAATTCTCCACAATCTGGAAAAGGACATGCCATTACCATCAATTCTACCCTTACTTTCGAAGAAATCAATTTAGAAGGACCTCAGCGTGATTATTCACTGAGCGGAACTCCTGTAGATTGTGTAAAATTTGCTCTAGATAAAGTCTTGACCAGAAAACCAGATTTAGTGGTTTCGGGAATTAATCACGGTGCCAATTCTTCGATTAATGTCATTTATTCTGGTACCATGTCTGCCGCAGTAGAAGCAGGTGTAGAAGGTTTACAGTCTATAGGATTTTCTCTGCTGGATTTTGCGTGGGATGCAGATTTCTCACAATGCAAAGACTATATTCAAAATATCGTAAAAAAAGTTTTAGAAAATCCATTGCCAAAAGGAATTGTGCTAAATGTAAACATCCCGAAACTGAAAAAAGAAGAAATAAAAGGCATCAAAGTTTGCAGGCAAGCCCAAGCAAAATGGGAAGAAAGCTTTGATGAACGTGTAAATCCTCATGGTAAAAAATACTATTGGCTCACAGGTTATTTTAACAACCAAGACGAAGGAAAAGATGCCGATGAAAACGCACTTGCCGATGGTTACATCTCTGTAGTTCCCGTGAAATTTGATTTAACTGCCCACGAATATTTACAGGAATTGGGAGAGGTTTTGAATTCTTAAGATTTCGTATTTTATATAAAATGAAAAAAAATAGAGCGCAACTCATTTTCTATGATTGTAAATAAAACACGAAACAAAATACAAATAAAAACACTGATTTACATCACTATACTCAAATTTCACAAAACATATACACTATTGTAAAACTTTCGTATATTTGAGTGTTAGCAGAAATTTTAAACAATATTATGGTAAAAAGACATTTCATTTTAACATTCTTACTAATTTCTTCATTTTTATTGTCTCAAAAGTCAATTTTTTGGAAAATATCAAAAAATGGTAACGATAGTTATATATTGGGAACTTATCATTATTTAGGAAAGGATTTTTTTAAAGATGATGAAATTATTTTCAATGCTCTTAAAAATAGTAAGGTTGCTTATTCCGAGAATATTGATTCTGCCAAAGCGTTTATAAATCAAAGAAATCAAAATTTAGTTCTGAAAAAATTGAATGAAAAAGAATTTCAAACTATAAAAAAAATAGTTCCAAAATATGTTGATTGGAATAAAATGACAATAAAAGAACTTATTGTAACTATTGATGGAAAAATTACTTCAAAATTTTGTTTGTCAGAAAAAGAAAAACTTGATTCAATTAAACTAGATGATTATTTGAAAGAGTATTCAATAAAAAATAAAATTCAGTTACTTGGGTTAGAATCTACATCAAAAACCTTCGACTACCTAAATAGCAATATTTATAAAGATTACGATGAGAACAAACTTTTAAAAATACTTGAAGATAAAATTCAAACATTAAATTCTAAAGAACAAAATATTAATTGCGCAATTTTACAGGAATATAGAACTAAAAAACACAATTTTAATTTTTCAAAAGAAAGTCAACAAAAAATGCTAACAATAAGAAATAAAGATTGGATTAATACTATAGACAAATCAATTCAAGAAAATAAAAATATATTCATTTTCGTTGGACTTTATCATTTAGATTTTAAAGATGGATTATTGGAACTACTAAAAAATAGAGGATATTCTGTATCACCAATTGAACTAAAATAAAAACCTCTACTAACATCGGTAACTGTTGCACAACTCCTTTTTTTTAGAAAATAGCTTTCAAAAACATAAAATTTCAACCTCGTTTAAGTACTTTTAAGCGAGGTTTTATTTTAGTTCAGGTGTAGAATTCTAATTTTTAGAAGGCTTAAAATTGAGTTATTGAAGTCTAAAAAGACTGTTTTTACAAAAGCAAAGCACTTCCTGTCTTAGGAAAATAACTTGGTGCCGATATCTCAGATTTGTAATCCGTGACTATAATAAAAACAAACTCTAAAATCCGCTTTTTGCGGATTTTTTTATGGGAAATTCTTTGAGTTTTCTAGGAGTGAAATAGGAGTTTTCCTTCGTGTTTACTCGTGGTTTGTTCGTGTTTCCTTCGAATCTCGAAAAATTTTATTTGACTGACTACGCCTCAATTACAATATTATCAACGATTCTATATAAAACAAAATAATTTTTTATTTTTTTTGAATATTTGCATAATTAAAAATGACATTTTATATTTGTAATAATAAACATTAAAAATAAAATTTATGAAAAATTTACTATTGTATGCATTTATTTTATTACTTGTATCTTGTTCAAGAGACTCTGTTTCAATTAGTGATACGAGTTCTTTAACGGTATCCAAGACAAATCAGAAAATTTTTAAAGAAAAAGACAAATCTTTATATAAAGATAAGTATTTGAAATCTTTAGAGAAAGTAAGAAAGAAGTTAAGCTTAAAAAATGGTATGACCTATCGTATAGATGGAAACTCATTTGAACAATTAATGCCCGCAGATGAATTTACTTATTATTTAACAGGAGAATATGTTGGTGACCCATATGATGATGTTTTGTTGGCGGATGGAGAAATAGTTTATGCTGCTAATAGTCTTGAAGAAGCCGAAGCTAAAAATGAACTTTCAGAATCTATCGAATCTGCCAAAAACTATTTACTTTCTCACCAATTAGATTTTTCTGATGAATGGTCTGCTGACAGCCCCAATTATATTCATGCTGCTAATATTGTAATTGAGATGGAACAAAAATTAGGTATCCCTACTTATGATGGTTATTCTTCTAATTTAAATGTAAGTCGCTCTGTTGGTGAATGCTTTCTTGAGGCAACAGGTATACAATCTTTATATGATGGTTGGTATGGCAAATTTGCAACAAAAAGAATGTTAATAGCTGCTGTTGGAAAAGTTGCAACAAGGTTTCTAGGATATGTTGGTGCAGTAATTGCAGTTGCAGACTTTTCATATTGTATGTGGGGTTAAATAAATAATTATGGAAACGATATTTAATTTATTAGTAATTTTTATTTGCTTGCTAGGTTTATATTCGTTAGCAAAAGAGACAATTTCTTACTATAAAAAGAAAAAAAAGTTATCACTTTATGACAAAAACTATCGTATCTTTTTATTTACTATTGGAATTTATATTATAGTAAGTAAATTGTCTACTATTTTATAATTATTAAGAATATATAAAGATAATATTACCCTATATTAGACCTATATAAAACCCGATGTCTCGGATTACAAAACCGAGACTACAATAAAACATAAACTCTAAAATCCGCAAAAAAGCGGATTTTTTATTTGCACAAATACCAATAATTGGTATATTTACAAAAAAATAAATCATGGCAAAAAATACTTCTATTTTGCTCGGAGAATATTTTGAGAATTTCATTTCAGAACAAATTAAGTCTGGTAAATTTTCTTCTGCTAGTGAATTAATTAGAACAGCTTTAAGGGTTTTTGAACATCAAGAATCTCAAAAAACATTATTAATTAACGAACTAAAAAAAGGAGAAAAATCTGGCTTTTCAAAAGATTTTAATCGAGATTCTTTTAAAGAAAAGCTTCACAAAAAACATGCTGAATAGTAATGAATTACAAAATTAGCATAGAAGCCGAAAAAGATTTAGAAAATATTTGGCTTTATACACTAGAAAATTGGTCTATAGAACAAGCAGATTACTATTTTGATTTAATAATGAATGAAATAGAATATCTTGCAGAAAATCCTAAATTCGGACAAGATTTCGGGGAAGTTAGAAAAGGTTATTTTCGCTCTCGTGTAAAATCCCATTTTATTTTTTACAGAATTAATCTCAAAAATAACGATATAGAAATCATACGAATCTTGCATCAACAAATGGATGTAGATTCTCATTTAAATGTTTAAATTTTTCCCTATTTTTACCCCAATAAATTTCACCAAATGCGCATAGAATATGATATAAAATTGGGCTTCAAAGACGTGATGTTTCGCCCAAAACGTTCTACTCTTAAATCTCGTTCACAAGTAAGTCTAGAAAGGGAATTTATCTTTAGAAATTCTAAAAAAACTTGGCGTGGTGTTCCCATTATCGCTGCCAATATGGATACGGTAGGAACTTTTGAAATGGTAACGGCTCTTGCAGAAGAAAAAATCATTACTGCCATTCATAAGCATTACACGCTAGAAGAATGGTCGGCATTTCTAGAAAATTCTCCAGAAAGCATTTATCAATATATCGCCATCAGCTCTGGAACTGGAAGCAGTGACGAAGAAAAAATTAAAGAAATCATCAGTAAATTTCCGAAGATCAATTTCATCTGCATCGATGTAGCCAATGGTTATTCTGAACATTTTGTGAATTTTGTGAAAAAAGTTCGCGCAGATTTTCCAGATAAAACCATCATCGCAGGAAATGTGGTGACTGGCGAAATGGTAGAAGAACTCATTTTAGCTGGTGCAGATATTATAAAAGTAGGAATTGGGCCAGGTTCTGTGTGTACTACCCGAGTAAAAACTGGAGTGGGTTATCCTCAACTTTCGGCAATTATAGAATGTGCAGATGCAGCGCATGGTTTGGGTGGACACATCATTGGTGATGGTGGTTGCAAAGTTCCGGGAGATGTAGCCAAAGCATTTGGTGGAGGCGCAGATTTCGTAATGCTAGGCGGAATGTTTGCTGGTCACGACGAAAGTGGCGGTGAAATGGTAGAAGAAAACGGCAAAAAATTCAGATTGTTCTACGGAATGAGTTCTAAAACTGCCATGGAAAAACACAGTGGCGGCGTTGCAGAATATCGCGCTTCTGAAGGGAAAACCGTAAAGGTAAAATACAAAGGACCAGTTGCGGAAACGGTGAAAGATATTTTAGGCGGAGTACGCTCTACTTGTACGTATGTTGGCGCTTCTCAACTCAAGGAATTATCGAAAAGAACCACCTTTATCAGAGTGCAAGAACAGCATAACGAAGTCTTTGGAAACGAATAGTTTAGATAAAAAAACTTTTTATTTATGTTAATGCAATTATTTTATTTGTAATAGCTAATTGAAATGGTAATTATTATCTAAACTACTGTAAATCAAGCGATTTCTAAACATTTTTTTTGGAGATAAAAAATATTATTTTTATATTTGCACTCGAAAACACAAGTGCTCCAATAAAATATAATTCTTTGAATTATAATGGCTTAATCCTCGAATTACTCGAGGATTTTCTATTTTAGAAGGGTTTCTCTGAGTTTTTGGGCTGCTTTTTTTACTTCTGTACTCCAATCATCTACTGCGTTTCCATCTGCTCCATCAGAAATATATTTAAGACACAAAAATGGTAATTTTTCTTCTTTGCACACTTTAGCCAAAGCAAAAGCTTCCATTTCTATCACGTTGTATTCTGTATTATAGTGTTCCATTTCGAATTGGTCTCCGCTTCCGCAAATTCCACTCGGAACATCTTCTAAAGAGATGCCGTGTTCTAGAATAATCTCACCGTTTGCAAAAGGCGTTTCAAATTTTTGAAAACCGAGTGCCATCACATCCATATCTCTTTGGATAAATTGCGTACAACACACCACATTTCCCTTATTAAAAGCCGTGCTTCCTGCAGTTCCCAGATTAATGATAATATCGGGATTGTACTTTTCTATGCCTTTAAAAAGATGATACGCTGCATTAATCTTCCCTACTCCAGTAAAAATTTTCTGAAAATCATTAAACTCTTCTTGCGCTTCTACTTCTAAAGCAAAAACCAGAAGTGGATTTTGGTAAACAGTTCCGTTAATATTTATTTCTATCATTTTATTTATTTTTTTAAACGCAAAGAATATCATCTATCCAAACTTTTCTAAAAATGAAAAGACTTCCGAAGAAGCCTTTTTATGTTTATTTATTGATTTTCAATATTTTAAGTAAGCATTCCACCATCTACATTCATGACTTGACCTGTAACATAAGCAGACATTTCGCTTCCGAAGAAAACACAAGCATTTGCTACATCTTCTGGAGTTCCGCCACGTTTTAAAGGAATAGCATCTCTCCAACCTTGTACGGTTTTCTCGTCTAAAACAGCCGTCATTTCAGTTTCTATAAATCCTGGCGCAATTGCATTACATCTGATATTTCTAGAACCCAATTCCAAAGCTACAGATTTTGTAAAACCAATTACCCCAGCTTTAGAAGCTGCATAATTCGCTTGTCCTGCGTTTCCTTTTACACCAACTACAGAAGTCATGTTAATAATAGAACCGCTTCTTGCCTTCATCATGGGTTTAATTACCGCTTTGGTCAAGTTGAAAACAGAATCTAGATTTACTTTGATAATCGTATCCCAATCTTCTTTTGACATTCTGAGCATCAAATTATCTCTTGTAATTCCTGCGTTATTGATTAAAATATCGATTTTTCCAAATTCTGCCATTACATCATCTACCAATTTCTGAGCTGCTTCATGGTCTGAAGCATCTGATTGATAACCTTTGATTTGGGTAACAGAACTTAATGATTTTTCTAATTCCTGTGCTTTTTCTACAGAACCTGCATAAGTAAAAGCCACTTTCGCACCTTGTGCTGCAAAAACTTCTACAATTCCTTTTCCGATTCCGCGAGTTCCTCCTGTGATAAGAGCCACCTTTCCTTCAAGTAGTTTCATTTTATATCAAGTTTAATATTTCAATATGAATTTCTGCAAATGTAAGAGAATTTATTCATTCTGTATTTATTGCATAATGATAAGACTTTAAATTGCGTTATTGACTATTCATTTAAACCTTTTCCCTCAAATATTTTTGGTTTTAATTTTTCTATTCTTGAAATTCTAGTCGCCGATTGTTTTGCTGAAGAAAAATGCAGTAAATATGCGCGTTGTCTACCAGGAGTTAAAGATTTAAACGCCTTTTCAAAATCTTTATCTTGGCTAAAAATTTCTTCTAATTCTTCGGGTAATTTTTGTTCTTCTATTGTTTTGAAAGTAACTTTTGCGCCAGATTTTTCGAGGGCAATCATTTCTTTGATGTAGTCTTTCAAAATAGATTCTAATTCATTGATTTGATGTAGATTAGTAAACTTTACGATTTTTGCTGATTGTGTGTTTTGACCTGCAAATTCTAAGATTTTATATTCGTCTTTCAGCAAAACTCCTTTGAAAAAACTCAATGTACAAAAGTCTTTGAAACTACCCAAAATAATGAGATTGCTTCCATTAAAAGAATAACACGGTTGATACCATTTTACCTCCTCCGTTAAACCATAATCCAAAACAATGGAACGAAGTTTTGTAAGTTCTTCTTTCCAATTTTTTATTTTTGGCAATAAGTTCTTCAACGGTGGGTTTCATGCAGAAAAATTTACAAAGCGTTATTCACAATCAAAACAATTTCGCCTTTCAGTGTTTTACTTTTTGAAAAAGCAATCAGCTCTTCAATGGTTCCTCGCTTGGTTTCCTCGAATTTTTTAGAGATTTCTCGGCTTAAACTCACCTTCGCATTTTCGCCAAAAAATTCTTTAATCTGTTCTAAAGTGGTATTAATTTTATGCGGACTTTCGTATAAAACAATGGTTTTTTTCTCTTCGGCGAGTTGTTTCAGTTTGGTTTGTCTGCCTTTTTTTTGAGGTAAAAACCCTGCGAAATAAAAATCGTGATTCGGTAAGCCAGAAACCACCAAAGCTGGAACAAAAGCAGTTGCACCAGGCAAACAAATCATTTCCAAATCTTCATCTGCACAAGCTTTTCCGAGCAAATATCCAGGATCTGAAATTCCAGGAGTTCCTGCATCGGTAATAATGGCAATGTTTTGTCCAGATTTTAAATCTGCAATTACTTTTTCCGTTGCAGTATGTTCATTATGAAGATGATACGATTTTAGAGGTTTAGAAATTTCGTAGTGCTTTAACAAAATTCCCGAAGTTCTGGTGTCTTCACAAAGGATATAATCTACTTCTTTCAGTACTTTTATCGCTCTGAAAGTCATGTCTTCTAGGTTTCCAATCGGTGTTGGAACAAAATATAGGATTCCGCTCATTTTATTTTTTTATCCAGCCTACTTTACTATCATTTTTCACATTCGGAAAAATATCATCTTTTGTTTTAGCAACTCCATCTAACCCAACAGAATAAAGTGAATATTTATCTCCCAAATTTTCATAAATAAAGATATCTTTTTCACTTGAATTTAAGCCTTTTATGGGATCCTGAATATTAACAAGAGTATCACCATTTTGAAGCTGTTTTAAACTATCTGGATATTTTCCATTTTCTAACTTAAAATATTCAATATCTTTAACTAATTCATTAACTTGATATTGTGATAATTCTGCCCAACTTTCTCTTACTTTACTAGACTTTTCAATTCCGAAATACATGAAAGAATACACGAAAATGGTAAAAACCATGCATAAAACTCCGATAATAATTAGCTTTTTGTCTTTGTATTTAATTAATCCATAAAGAGTTAAACCAATTCCAACAAAAAAACCAACTAAAGGAATAAAACCTAATAAACCTAACAAATAAGGAGGTTTATTCATTTCTTTTGAAACATTCTTTGGATTTGGATTTGCATTTTCAAATTCTAACATATCAAAATTTTACAATTTCTCATACAAATCTTTACAAAATTCCTCCAAGCTAGGATCTCTCGCTCCCATCAACAATAAAACCGAATTTTCTGATAATAAAGGCTTTACCTTTTCTAAAAACTGATTTCTATCTTCTACAAAAAAAGCTTTTTTGCCTTTCGCTTTTATGTCTTCAATTAAATCATTCGCAGAAATATCTTTCACAGCGGTTCCGCCTGCATAAAAAATTTCGCTCATCCAGATTTCATCATTTTCACGAAGTGTATTCGAGATTTCTTCTACAAAATCTTGTCTCAAAAATCTTGTCGGTCCATAACCATGCGGTTGAAACCAAGCCACAACTTTTTCTGCCAAAGGTTGACAAGCCTTAATACTTGCTGCACATTTTGCAGGATTGTGAGCATAATCATCAATCACCCAAACTCCATTTTTTTGTCCTAAAATCTGATGACGACGATAAATTCCTTCATATTTTGATAAACTTTCGGCACAAGTTGTTAAATCAACCCCAATTTGATTGGCTACCGCAACTGCAGCCGTAGCATTTTCTACAGTGTGCTGTCCGATTGCGTTCATTGTAAACTCTTGATTGTCAATTTCAAAGCTTAATTTAAAACCTTCTTGTTTGAAGTTTTTAGCTGTAAAACCTGCATCAGTTTCAAAACCGAAATCGTTATTTACATTTGCCGACAAAGTTTTTGCTAATGTATTTGATTGATTTACAACAAATAAACCTTTTGTATTATTTTTGAAAATAGTGAAAAGTTCTATCAATTCATCAATTTCTTGATGGTCTTTATCAATATTCAAAAGCAAACCAATTTCTGGTTCGTATTGAACAACCGAACCATCGCTTTCATCAGCTTCTATAATGAGCCAATCTCCTTTTCCTACGTAAGCGTTACCAATTTTTCCTTGTTTGATAATGCTCGTTAAACCCGCTCCAGAAATAATAGACGGTTCTAAACCTGCATCCAACAAAATTTGAAATAGCATTGCCGAAGTGGTTGATTTTCCAGAAGTTCCCGCAACTGCTACCGTTTTTTTACTTTTCGCAATCATCGCGAGAAGTTGGCTTCTTTTAATAATCGGAATTCCGAGTTCTTTGGCTTTTTTTACTTCGTAAACGGTTTCTTCAATCGCAGTAGAAACCACTACCAAATCGGTTTCAGCTGTAATTCCACTTCCGTCTTGTAGAAAACACTTTATTCCTTCATTTTCAAGTTGTTCCTTGGTTTTATTGTATTCATCAGGATGAAAATATCGGTCGCTTCCCGATACATTTTTGCCAATTCCCTGCAAGTATTGAGCAATTGCACTCATCCCAACTCCTGCAACACCTATGAAAAAAGGATTTTTAAAATCTGAAATATTCATTATTTTTTAGTTGATGGTTAATGGTTGATGGTTGTTGGAATTCTTCTATCAACTAACAACCTTCAACAGACAGCCAATTTTACATAAATTTATTTTCTACTAAACTCCACAGTCTTTGTGCATATTCGTCTACATTTTCCCAGCCTTTTTCATAATAAACTTCGCTGAGATATTCCTTCGCTTGTTCTAGAGTAGCATAAGAATTCAGTCGATTCACCACTTGATTCAGTTCTACCTGACTTCCGTTAAAAAGAACTTTGGTAAAAGCAATTCTATCATTAATATCTAACTTAAAATCTGGAAGTGTTTTTTCGGCTTGCATATAATCTGTAGGAAGATTAGTTTTCAATAAACTCGGTGCTTTTTTCTCTTCTGGAAGATGAGTAACGTCTATTTTTTCTTGAATATGTTCTAAAGGATCATCATCAAAAAGGCTTTGAACAGTAGCTTTCAGTCCTTTAATATGTGCCAATTTGAATTTTTTCTCGTGATGTTCTTTGGTTTCGTGATGAGATTCTTCTTGGCTCGCAGATTTTTCTTCAGAAGATGGCTCAGATTTTTCTTCGTGATGATGAACAGGAGCAGGAATATCTATAATTTTTCTTCTTTCCTCATGAAGTCTTTCTTCTTCATCTTTTTTCTCCATTTCTTCTTTAGCCAAAGTAATTTCAGAAATTTCTTGCTCTTTTTCTTTTTCTATATTTTCAGCTAATTCATTGATATTCTGTTCTTTTTCAATAAAATATTCTTCGTCAAGTTTTTCTGCCACAGCATTTTCGTCAACTGCAAATTCCTCTTTTAGTTCTTCTTCAATTTCTACAATTGGTTGACTGAAATCATCTACTTTTTTAGTATCAATTTCAAAGTTTATCACCTGTCTTTCAATATCTTGTTCTACATTTTCTTCAGCACGAATAACAGAAAGCATCTCTGAATAATTTTTCAAAGAAATAACCTTTTCCTGAAGTTCTGTGAAAACTCCTACTTCTGCTATAAAATCTTCTTCATTTGAAAAAGATGAAATCTTTGAAATCAATTCTTTAATTTCAGCGAATAATCTTTCTTGTGTTTCTTGTAATTTTTGCATGGCAAATCTTTTAATTTTTGCGTAAATTTGAAACTTATTTATATCTGCTAATTTAGACAATGTTTTTAGAAAATACAATAAACCACGCAAAACAAAGTGGATGGATGGAAGTAATTTGTGGCTCAATGTTTTCGGGGAAAACCGAAGAACTAATTCGCAGATTGCGCAGAGCTGAAATGGCTGGACAAAAAGTAGAAATTTTCAAACCGAAAATAGATACTCGCTATGATGAGGAAGAAGTTGTTTCTCATAATCACAACAAAATTAGAAGTACTCCTGTAGAAAGTTCAAACGAAATTTTACTCCTGGGTTCTACTTGTGATGTGGTAGGAATAGATGAAGCACAGTTTTTCGATGATGGAATTGTAGAAGTAGCTAATCAATTGGCTAATAACGGAATACGAGTAGTAATTGCCGGTCTAGATATGGATTTCTTAGGAAGACCTTTCGGACCGATGCCTTTTTTAATGGCAACCGCAGAATACGTGACTAAAGTGCACGCCATTTGTAAAACCACAGGAAACTTGGCCAACTATTCTATGAGAACTTCTAGCAGCAAAGACTTAGTACAACTTGGGGAAACCGATAGTTACGAAGCAGTAAGTAGAAGAATTTTCATAGACGAAGTTTTGAATAAAAAATAATGAATTACACCACAAAAGAAATAGCAGAAATTACTCAATCTCAAATCATTGGAGATAAAAATCTGCAAATTCAACATATTGCTTTTGACAGCAGAAATATTTATTCTACCCTCAAAACTGCTTTTATCGCCATCAATACTCACAAAAATTCTGGTGAGAAATACATTTCGCAAGCGATAGAAAAAGGAATTAAAGTCATTATTTCTGAAAATTTTTATCCAGAATACGATGGAATTACATGGATTATTGTAGAAAATTCTGTAAAATTTTTACAAGATTTAGCACACTATCATATTGAAAATCATCCTATTAAAACCATAGGAATTACGGGAAGTAACGGAAAAACCATCGTGAAAGAATGGTTATACCAATGTTTATGGAATGAATTCCCCACCGTGAAATCCCCAAAAAGTTTCAACTCACAGATTGGTTTACCGATTTCTCTATTGCAAACTTCGGAAAAACATCAAGTAGGAATTTTCGAAGTGGGAATTTCTAAACCACAAGAAATGAAGACTTTAGAAGAAATTTTTTCTCCTAAAATTGGAATTTTGACTCATATTGGAACTGCGCACTCTTCTAATTTCGAAAATGAACTTCAGTTGATTAAAGAAAAACTGATTCTTTTTAAAAATTCAGAAATTATTATCTATAATGTTGATAGTAAGCAAGTTTGTGAAGAAATAAAAACGCTGTATTCTGATAAAAAACTCATTAGCTTTGGTCTAAAAGCTCATAATGATGTAAAAATAATCTGTGATTATAAAGACAGAAGTCAAGAAATTTTAGTTCAGTATTTCTCAGAAAAATTGAGTTTTCCTGCCAATCAGAGAGACGAAGCTACATTGACCAATGCTTTGGCTGTAATTTGTATTTTAAAAGAATTTGGTTTTACCAACGAAAAAATAGTTGAAAAAATCAACAATCTTAAAGCGGTAGAAATGCGCTTAGAAAGTGTAAATGGAGTTCGTAATAATTTGATTATCAATGACTCTTTTAACTTAGATTTAGACTCGCTCATTATTGCATATCAGTTTATTAATCAGTATAATAGAGACGAAAAAACCTTAGTTCTTTCGGATATTTTTGATGTAAAAAATGATGATGTATCGCTTTATCATAAAGTGGCAGAAATTACCAATCAGCAAAATTTCAAACAGATATTTTTAGTTGGCAATCAAATTTCTAGATTTCAAGAAAAATTTAATGCTAAAACATATACTTTTTCTACCACAAAAGAATTATTAGAAAGCCAACAGCTCAATTCCATTGAAAATCAACTGATTCTGCTGAAAGGAGCAAGAATTTTTGAATTTGAGAAAATAAAATCACATTTAGAACTTCAAAAACACGATACTGTTTTAGAAATAAATCTGAATGCCATTCTGCATAATATCAATGTTCATAAGTCATTGCTAAAACCAGAAACCAAAATGTGTGCGATGGTAAAAGCCTATTCTTATGGACTTGGCGGTTATGAAATTGCAGAGTTTCTACAACATCATCACATTGATTATCTGGGAGTTGCATACGCAGATGAAGGAGTAGACCTTAGAAAAAATGGAATCACTACACCCATTTTGGTCATGAATCCTGAACAAGGCAGTTATGATGTAATCATAGATTATAATCTCGAACCTGAAATTTACAGTTTAAGAGTATTAGAACTTTTTGCTAACCAATTGCAATTAAAGGGAATTCAGCAGAAATATCCTATTCATATCAAGGTAGAAACTGGGATGCATCGTCTTGGTTTTAAAGAACATGAAATAGATAAATTGGTAGAAAATCTTAAAAAATACAATGTAAAAGTTGCCAGTATTTTTAGCCATCTTTCTTCTGCAGACGTTCCCGAAGAAGATGATTACACGATGGAGCAAATTCACACGTTCCAAAGAGTTTCTTCTAAAATTTCTGAAGCTTTGGGTTATCAACCCATCAGACACATTTTAAATACTGCTGGAATTACCTATTATTCTGATTATCAGTTTGAAATGGTAAGAATTGGAATAGGAATGGTAGGAATTTCTGCTAATCCAAAAGTGAAAAAACAATTACAAAGTGCTGTAACTTTTAAAACCGTAATTTCACAAATTTCTGAGGTAAAACAAGGAGATTCAATTGGTTACAACAGAAAATACAAGGCAGAAAAAGACACCAGAATTGCTACCATTCCTGTAGGTTATGCAGACGGAATTCCTAGACTAATTGGCAATAAAAAAGGATTTGTAGGCATTCAAAACCAAAAAGTATCCATCGTAGGAAATATTTGCATGGATATGTTAATGTTTGATTTACAGAATATTAAAGCCAAAGAAGGAGATGAAGTGATTATTTTTAACGGTAATCCTACTTTGGAAGAATTCTCTGGATATTGCCAAACCATTCCTTATGAAGTTCTTACTTCTATTTCTAGAAGAGTCAAAAGAATCTACATAAAAGATTAAAACACCACACCAAAACACCCAAATATTACTTACAAATGAAAAAATTAATATTTTATATATTATTGATTTTCTTTACTTTACATGCAAATGCTCAAGTGAAAGAAAATCTAAAAATTCCCAAAAATCCTAAAATTGGATTATCACTTTCTGGAGGCGGAGCAAAAGGATTTGCGCATGTAGGCGTTCTAAAAGTGCTGGATTCTCTCGGTGTAAAAGTAGATTACATCTCTGGAACTAGTATGGGAGCAATTGTAGGCGGTTTATACGCTTCTGGTTACACCGGAAAAGACATTGAAAAAATTATTTTAGACACCGATTTTTATAATTTGATTTCTAATCAAAATAACCGCGCCGAAAGTTCTTTTTTCAATAAATCCGTTGATAAATATCTACTAAAAGTTCCCATAAAAAATGGAAAAGCTACACTTCCCACTTCTATTTCTTCTGGTCAAAAAAATCTATACTTGCTCAAAGAATTATTCAAAAATGTATCTAACATAAACGATTTCAGTAAGTTACCAATACCTTTCATGTGTGTAGCGACCAATTTAGAAACTGGAAAAATCAAAATTTTTGAAAACGGAGATCTCTCAGAATCTATTTTGGCAAGTTCTGCATTTCCATCATTGATGGATCCTGTGAAAATAGGCGATAGTATTTATGTAGACGGAGCAATGACGGTGAATTATCCTTCAGAATTTCTAAAGAAGAAGGGAATAGACATTGTAATCGGTGTAGATTTAAATCAAGGACTTAATAAAAGGAATAAAATTAACAGTATTGTAGATATTTTGAATCAAATCATTGATTTTGGGATTGTAGAAGAGACTAAGAATCAATTAAAATTTACAGATGTAAATATCAAGCCTAATCTTGAAGGTTTAGGAGTAACCAGTTTTGATGATAAAGCCAAAATTCTAAAATCTGGCTACACAGAAGCGATGAAATATGTAGAATTTTTTGATAAACTTCCTAAAAAAGGCTACGAATATCTTAGAATTCCTATCAATCCTATTTATTCTAATATCTATAAAATTGATGCATTAGAATTAGAAAATAATAAAATTTACAGCAAATATTACGTTCAAGGAAAGATGAACCTCCTGATTCCATCGGTACAAACCTATGGAAAGATTAATAAAATGGTAGATAAACTCTACGCTACTAACAACTATAAAATTATCAATTACGATATTATTCAACGAGATAACAGAAATATTCTAAAACTGAATGTAAGTGAAGACGACACTAGATTTTTCTTAAAATTCGGTTTGCATTATGATGAGATTTTCAAATCTGGTTTATTGGCCAATATTACCATTAAAAGACTTATTTTTAAGAACTCTAATATCTCTATAGATGGTGTTTTCGGGGACAAACCTAGGTATTACATCAATTATTTCATTGATAACGGCTATATTCCAGGATTTGGCTTTTATGCTTCTGGAATGAGCTTTGATACAGAAAATGCAGACGGAAATGCTGTTAGTAAATGGAATTGGTACAGAAATGAAGCATTTATTCAATCTATTTGGAAAGACAAATTTGCTTTTGGTCTAGGTTTAAGTCATGATAATTTTTCTACTACAGAAATTATTACCAATGATGAAAAATTCGGGAATTATTTCAACCCTTTCATGTTTATGAGAGCGGATAATCAAGACAGTAAATCTTTCGCAAAAAGAGGATTTTATACCAATTTAGAAGCCAAAATTTACAATATTTTTGATGACGAACAGAATAAAAGAGCCTTTCAAATCAAAGCAGATTTACGAGGAAATTTTCCTATCACCAAATGGCTAACTTATCGTTTGTCTACTTTTTATGGAATTTCTATTAATCCTGTTAATGATTTTTACCAATATCATTTAGGAGGAATTTTTGACCAAAGAATCGTTAATTTTGTAAGATTTAATGGGTATAACCTTGGTGAAGAAAAAGGAAATAATATTTTTACGGTTTCTAATAACTTCCAATTTAATTTTTACAGAAATTTTTATGTGATTGCAGGAATTAATTCAGCCAATATTTTTGAAAACTTTGATGATTCTAAATTTCTTGATTTGAAATATAATTCAGCCGCAATTACACTAGGATACGACTCGCCATTTGGTCAGGTGAAACTTAATTACAGTCACGCCTTTAAATCTAAACCTGGAATTTTCACTGTAGTTCTTGGTCACTGGTTCTAAAAAATAAATTAATGATACACTTTTTTTACGAAAATATAGACGAAAATATAGACGAAAATCTTAAAAATTGGATCGAAAATATCATTGTTTCCGAAGGAAAAAAACTCGGAGAAATCAATTATATTTTCTGTGATGATGAATATTTGCTCAAAATCAATCAAGATTTTCTAGACCATGATTATTATACAGACATCATTACTTTCGACCAAGTTCGTGGAAAAACCATTTCAGGAGAGATTTTTGTATCTTTGCAGCGAATTAAGGACAATGCTAGTCTTATTTCAAAAAATTACGAAGAAGAAAAGAAAAGAGTAATTGCACACGGTATTCTTCACCTTTGTGGTTATAAAGATAAAACCGAAGAAGAACAAAAAACAATGCGAGCAAAAGAAGATTTTTATTTGTCATTAAAAACAGAATAAAGATTTTTAGAAGCTATTCCCGCTTTCCACTTTTACTCCTCACTCCTAAGCTAAATCAAATGCTTGTTGCGGGGTAACCGTTGCAATCGGGGCTAGTTACACTCCGTAATTGGTAGAAAATTTATACAATGTTTCACGTGAAACATTTGAAAAAAAAAAAAAAAAAAATAGAAAATTTATAAATAGATATAAATGTTATTTAACGAAACATATGATGTAATCGTAGTGGGAGCTGGTCACGCTGGTTGCGAAGCTGCTGCTGCTGCTGCTAATCTTGGTTCTAAAACCATGCTTATTACCATGAATATGCAAACCATCGGACAAATGTCTTGTAATCCAGCAATGGGTGGTATTGCAAAAGGACAAATTGTAAGAGAAATAGATGCAATGGGTGGTTTTAGCGGAATAGTAGCAGATAAATCTGCTATTCAATTCAAAATGCTCAACCTTTCAAAAGGTCCAGCAATGTGGTCTCCAAGAACACAAAATGATAGAATGAAATTCGCAGAAGAATGGAGATATGTTCTAGAAAATACCCCAAATCTTGACTTTTTTCAGGATATGGTGAAATCTTTAATTATCAATAATGGCAAAGTAGAAGGCGTAATTACTTCTTTAGGTATAGAAATCAAAGGAAAATCTGTGGTTTTAACCAATGGAACTTTCCTAAATGGACTCATTCACGTTGGTGATAAACAGTTAGGAGGAGGAAGAATGGGAGAACCAAAAGCTTATGGAATTACCGAACAATTGGTAGATTTAGGCTTTGAAGCTGGTAGAATGAAGACAGGAACACCAGTTCGTGTAGACGGAAGAAGCCTTGATTATTCTAAAATGGAAGAACAAGCTGGAGACAAAAATCCTCAAAAATTCAGTTATTTAGACACTCCTAAATTAACGAAACAGCGCAGTTGCTACATTACTTATACCAATGATACCGTTCACGAAATTCTAAGAACTGGATTTGATAAATCTCCAATGTTTAATGGTACTATCCAAAGTATTGGACCAAGATATTGCCCAAGTATTGAAGATAAAATCAATCGTTTTGCAGAAAGAAATCGTCATCAATTATTTGCAGAACCTGAAGGTTGGAATACCGTAGAAGTTTATGTAAATGGTTTCAGTTCTTCGCTGCCAGAAGATGTGCAATTAAAAGCTTTACACCATGTTCCTGGCTTTGAAAAAGCTAAAATTTTCAGACCTGGTTATGCTATAGAATATGATTACTTCCCTCCTACTCAATTAAAGCATACTTTGGAAACTAAATTGATAGAAAATCTTTATTTTGCTGGTCAAATTAATGGAACTACTGGTTACGAAGAAGCTGCAGGACAAGGTTTAATGGCAGGAATTAATGCTCATAATAAAGTTCACGAAAAAGATGAATTCATACTTAGCAGAGACGAGGCATATATCGGAGTTTTAATAGATGATTTAATTACCAAAGGAACCGAAGAACCATACAGAATGTTTACTTCTAGAGCAGAATACAGACTGCTTTTAAGACAAGATAATGCTGATATTAGACTTACAGAAAAAGCTTTCAATATTGGTCTAGCTAAAGAAGAAAGACTCAAAAATATGGAAGAAAAAGTGGCTAAATCTTCGGAATTAGAAGAATTTCTGAGAGAAACTTCTTTAAAGCCTGGTATTATCAATCCTATCCTAGAAGCTAATGAAAGTTCACCTGTAGACCAAGCGTACAGAGCAGCTCAAATCCTTACAAGACCTAACCTATCTTTAGAAAAATTAACTGCAATTGATTTCATCAAAGAAAAAGTAGAACAGTATAATGAAGAACAAAAAGAACAGGCAGAAATCAACATCAAGTATAAAGGATATATAGAAAAAGAAAGAGATAATGTAGCCAAATTACAAAGATTAGAAACCATTAGAATTCCAGAAGATTTTGATTATTCTAAAATTTCATCTCTTTCCGCTGAAGCAAAACAAAAGCTCAATAAAATTCAACCTAAAACCATTGCGCAAGCCGGAAGGATTTCTGGAGTTTCTCCAGCAGATATTAATGTATTGCTTATTTATTTAGGAAGATAAAAGTAAAATGTTTCACGTGAAACATTTTGGAAATTTGTAATAAATTTAGATTGGACTTAGCAAATTAAACATGAAAATAAAAGATCATTTTTTAAGCAAAGAAATTTTTGAAATTAAAGAAACCGAAATAGAAGGAATTTTTAAAACCTACCCTATTCCAGAAAATTTAGGTAAATATTATGAGAGTAAAGATTACATTTCTCATCACCAAGATTCTAATTCTTTAAAAGAAAAAATTTACAAATTTGCTCAATCTTTTAATTTAAATTATAAAAGAAATATTCTTTCTTCTGTAAGTTTTGAAAATGCTAAAGTTCTAGATTATGGTTGCGGCGCGGGTGAATTTTTGAAACATATAGAAAATGATGTTCAAACTTTGGGATATGAACCAAGTGACGCTGCCAGAAATTTTGCCAAGCAAAAAACTACCAAAACAAAATTTATAGAAAACTTAAATGAAATAGAAAATGGTAGTTTAGATGTTATTACGCTTTGGCATGTTTTCGAACATATAGAAAATCAGACTGAGATACTCTCATTATTTTATGACAAATTAAAATCAAACGGTCATTTAATAATTGCGGTTCCCAATTGTACTTGTTACGATGCAAAATATTATAAAGATTTTTGGGCAGCTTATGATGTACCTCGTCATATTTTTCATTTCTCAAAAAAAGGAATGGAAAAATTTTTCAACACCGAAAATTGGAAATTAGAAAAAATAAAACCTCTCCTACTCGATTCTTATTACATTTCTATTTTGAGTGAAAAATATAAGAAAAATCCACTTTTTTGGATTTGTGGAGGAATTCTTGGAGCAATTTCTAACATAAAAGCATCAAAAAACGGCGAATTTTCAAGTTTGTTATATATTATCAAAAAAATCTAGAAAATCGATTTTTAAGCTATTTCTGAAAGTCAATTTTCAGCTATTTTGATAAAAATTCTAGTTTTTGGAAATTTTATACTTTAAAAAATTCTTTCTATTATAAAATAAAAAAAATCTTCAGAAAAATTTCTGAAGATTTTTTTTAAACCTTTAAACTTAGATAAAGTTTAAATCAAAATTTTTTAATTATTAATCGCAGCAACTCCTGGAAGTTCTAAACCTTCTAAAGATTCTAACATAGCACCTCCTCCTGTTGAAACATACGAAACTTTATCTGCATATCCGTTTTGTTTAACAAAAGCAACAGAATCACCTCCACCAACTAAAGAGAAAGCTCCTAATTGTGTAGCTTCGTCTATACTGTCTCCTAAGGCTTTAGTTCCGGCTGAGAAATTCTCCATTTCAAAAACTCCAATCGGTCCGTTCCAAAGAATAGTTCTAGAATTCATAATCACATCATGGAAGATTTCTCTAGTTTTAGAACCTGCATCCATTCCCATCATATTTTCTGGAATGTGATAAATATCTACCTCTTCTCTATGTGCATCATTATTAAATTCATCTGCAGCAATTACGTCTACAGGTAAGAAAACTTTTACATTATTTAATTTAGCTTTTTCTAAAATTTCTAAAGCCAAATCCATTTTATCAGCCTCTAATAAAGAAGTTCCGATATTTCCGCCTAAAGCTTTAATAAAAGTAAAAGACATTCCACCTCCGATAATTAAATTATCTACAGCTGGCAAAATATTTTCGATAATAGTAATCTTAGTAGAAACTTTTGAACCACCCAAAATAGCAGTTACTGGTTTTTCTCCACTTCCTAATACTTTATCAATCGCTTCTAATTCTTTAGCCATCAATAAACCGAAAAATTTAGTTGATGGGAAAAATTTAGCAATTACAGCAGTAGAAGCATGTGCTCTGTGAGCCGTACCAAAAGCATCATTTACATAAACATCACCTAATTTTGCTAATTTTCCTGCAAATTCTTCATCTCCAGCTTCTTCTTCATTATAAAATCTAAGGTTTTCTAACAATAAAATTTCTCCTGGTTGAAGCTCTGCAGCAGCTTTTTCCGCTACTTCTCCTATACAATCAGAAGCAAATTTCACTTCTTTACCTAATACTTTAGACACTTCATCTACTATCTGAGAAAGAGAAAACTCTGGATTTACTTTACCTTTTGGTCTACCAAGATGCGTCATGATAATTACAGAACCTCCATCATTTAAGATTTTATCAATCGTAGGTTTAGCAGCAACTATTCTGGTATTATCCGTTACTTTTTTATTTTCATCTTGAGGTACATTGAAATCTACTCTAATTAATGCTTTTTTTCCAGCGAAACTGATATCATTAATGGTTTTCATAAATTTTTTCTTTTTAAAGTTTTTAGATTATTCTGCTTTTTTTAAAGCTTTACAAATTTAAGATTTCTAAAATGGCAAAAAGAAAAATCCTGAGAAAAATTTCCACAAACTGACGAAAAACATTTTCTAACATATTTTCTTCTTTTTAATAAAAAAAGAAATGAATACTATTGTTGTAGTTGTGAATATTGGGGAAAACTATTTTCTAATTTTTTTACGGAAAGAGTTGTACTGCAATTCATAAGTTTTCCATATTATAAAAGATTAATAATCAAATAAATAATAAGTTTACTAACAATTGTTAATATCTCTTATTTCATGCATATATTGAAAAACATGTTATGGAAAAACTAAATAATTTGACCTCAAAAAAATAGATAAACAAAATCTATAATCTTGCAAGATTTTTTCTATTACACAAAAATTCTTTACCTTTTTATTTTATTTAGCAGAAGTTTTAAACATAGTAATTAACATTCTGTTAATAATTGTGTAACATTCTCTTAAATTACTGTAAATTAGGATAATACAATTGAAAGTAATTTGCTGAGATTTTCTTAAACACTTGATTTTAAAGCTCATTTAAAAAATCGATTTTAAAATTTAATCCACAATTCACATTTAAAGTGTTAATTTTGTAGAAATAATAAGAATAAAATGAAAAAAATAGCAATCGCCGCAGATCACGCAGGCTATGAATACAAGGAATTTGCAAAGAAACAATTAGAAGGAAAATATGAATTGGTAGATTTTGGAACCCATGGTTTAGATTCTGTAGATTATCCAGATTTTGTACATCCTGCTGCAAGTGCTGTAGAAAACGGAGATTGTGAATTTGGAATTTTATTTTGTGGAAGCGGACAAGGTGTACAATTAAGTGCTAATAAACACCAAGGAATAAGATGTGCTCTAGCTTGGATGCCAGAAATTGCAGAATTATCTCGCCAACATAATAATTGTAATATGGTTGCAATGCCTGCCAGATTTATTGCCAAAGAATTGGCGCTAGAAATTATAGAGAAATTTCTCACCACGGATTTCGAAGGAGGAAGACATCAGAACAGAGTTGATAAAATCACTTGTAAATAAAACCATCTCCGACGAAAGTTGGAGATTTTTATTTAAATTAGTAAGAAAATTTAATAATGACCGAATTAGAGTTAAAATCCTTTTTGAAAGAGAATTTTCCAAAAGAAAATGAAAATTGTGATTGGAAAGAATATAAGAACTTAAAAAATTCTATTAATGGAAGTGAAGGCGACGATTTGGTTTCTTATGTTTCTGCTTTTTCTAATATGGAAGGAGGACATATTGTAATAGGAATAGAGGATAAGACATTTGAAATTGTAGGAATACAAAATTTACATAGCTATAATAGTGAAAATATTAAACTTACTCTTGTAAAAAATTGTATAAACCTTTCTTCGGAAAATTTAGAAATAAGTGAATATATTACTTCTGATACAAAAAAAATAGTTTGGATTGTAAAAGTACCTAAACATTCTTTTCGCTTGCCAGTTTATGCACATAAGAAAGCTTGGCAAAGAATAGGCGATTCTTTGGTGAGAATGACTAATGAAAGACTTGATACTATTTTAAATGAGAATTTTAATAAAGAAGATTGGACTAAAGTAATTATTGAAGATGCTACAATAAATGATTTAGATGAAGAAGCAATAAAAAAAGCTAGAATAGAGTTTGTAAAAAGAAATCCTAAATATTCTGAAGAAATTGAGAGTTGGGATAATGCTAAATTTCTAAATAAGGCTATACTTACTATAAGAGGGAAAATTACTCGTGCTTGCTTTATTCTATTAGGTAAACAAGAAGAAGAACATTTTTTAGATTCAGCAGTTAAAATAAGATGGAATCTTAAAACAATTGATAATCAGGATAAAGATTTTGAGATATTCCACATTCCTTTTATTCTTTCTGTAGATGAAGTTTATAAAAAAATAAGAAATCTTAAATACAGATATTTAAAAGAAGGGACACTTTTTCCTGATGAAGTATTAAGATATGATCCTTTTGTAATTAGAGAGCCTCTAAATAATGCTATAGCTCATCAAGATTATTCTGAAAAATCTCGAATTAATGTTATAGAATTTGAAGATGATCATTTGGTATTTACTAATTATGGAAGATTTATCCCAAAATCAGTTGAAGATGTAGTTTTACACGATTCTCCTGAAGAAAATTATAGAAATCCTTTTCTTGTGGAAGCAATGAGAAATCTTGGTATGATTGAAACTCAAGGAGGAGGAATACGCAAAGTTTTTAATTTCCAAAAACAAAGATTTTTTCCTTTGCCAGAGTATAATCTTTCTGAAAATAAAGTAAAAGTCACTATTACAGGAAAGGTTATTAATGAAGAGTTTGCTAAAATTTTAATTAATAATCCTGAAATTACTTTAGAAGATATAATCCTTCTTGATAAAGTTCAAAAACAAGTACAACTTTCTTTAGATGAACTTAAATATTTAAGGAGCAAAAAATTCATTGAAGGAAGAAGAAATGGAATTTTCTTATCTCATGATTTGATTAAAAAAACGGGGAACAAAGAATTACTTGCAGAGTATGTAAGGAATAAAAGTTTTGATAATGATTATTATAAAAAGTTAATTTTAGAATATATAGCAAAATCTGAAAAAGTAAAAAGAAGCGAGATTGATAATTTAGTTATTCCAAAGCTTTCAGAAGTATTATCAAAGAAACAGAAAAAAGATAAAATTAGAAACTTTCTTTTTGCATTAGGAAAAGAGGGTAAAATAGTAAGTAGAGAGTATGCAACTTGGGAAATCAAAAAAGATTAGATAAGTTTAGTCATCTTTTAGATATATATTTAGACAAGTTTGAAAAATAATAAAATATATATTACTGATATACAATAAAATAAAAACAAAAAACCATTTATTTAGAATTATTCAAAATAACAATTTAAAAAAATGAAACAACAACATAAATCACAAAAACAAGACCAGAAACTTCGCGATATTGGGAAGCTCATTCTGCGTTTTATGAATAAAAAAGCGTCTAAAATCTACAATTACAAACAGATTGCAGACGGAATAGAATATAAAAATCCTAGACAAAGAGAACTCGTTATTCAGGCACTTCATAAATTGAAAGCCGAAGATAAAATTAAGGAAACGGAGAAGAATAAATATATTGTAAACCTTCAAATTACCGATACGTTAACAGGAGTTATCGATTTTGCAGCCAATGGAAATGCGTATGTAAAAGTAGAAGGAGTAGAAGATGATGTTTTTATTCATCAAAAAAATGTAAAAGATGCATTGCAAGGAGACACTGTTCTTATCGTAACTTATCATTTTAAAGGTAAAAAACTAGAAGGTTCTGTTTTAGAAGTTCTAGAACGTGCAAATGATACTTTTGTAGGAACTTTTCAGTTCGTTCCGCATAAAGATTTTGGATTTGTAGTCATTGACAAAAAACAAATCAACAACGACTTCTTTATCCCGAAAAATAAAATAAACGGCGCTAAAGATGGCGAAAAAGTAGTAGTAAAAATGCTGAATTGGGATGCGAATTCTAAAAATCCAGAAGGCGAAATTATCCAAGTTTTGGGACTTCCTGGAGAACATGAAACTGAAATCCACTCTATTCTCGCGGAATATGGTTTACCTTATGAATTTCCACCAGAAGTAGAAGCTGAAGCAGATAAAATTGATAGAAAAATTACCGCTGCAGAAGTGAAAAAACGCAGAGATATGCGTAAAATTCTCACATTTACCATTGACCCAAAAGATGCAAAAGATTTTGATGATGCTCTTTCTTTACAGAAATTAGAAAATGGAAACTGGGAAATTGGTGTTCACATTGCAGATGTTTCGCATTACGTAAGACCGGGAACTATTTTAGATGATGAAGCGTATAACAGAGCCACTTCTGTGTATTTGGTAGACAGAGTTGTTCCTATGCTTCCTGAGGTTTTGAGTAATGATGTTTGTTCGCTTCGTCCCAATGAAGATAAATTCACATTTTCAGCAGTTTTTGAACTCAATGACAAAGCTGAAGTTCAAAATCAATGGTTCGGAAGAACGGTTATTCATTCAGACAGAAGATTTACCTATGAAGAAGCGCAAGAACGAATTGAAACAAAATCAGGCGAATTGGCAGAAGAAATACTGGTATTAGATAAACTCGCTAAAATTCTAAGAAAAAATAGAATTAAAAATGGAGCAATTACGTTTGATAGAAGTGAAGTAAGATTCAATTTAGACGAAAATAATGAGCCAATTGGTGTTTATTTTAAAATCAGCAAAGATTCTAATCATTTGATTGAAGAATTCATGCTTTTAGCCAATAGAAAAGTATCTGAATTTGTTTCATTAAACAGAAAAGGTGAAACTACGGGAAATACTTTTGTGTATAGAGTTCACGATGATCCTAATCCTACAAAATTAGAAGCATTGCGAGAATTCGTAGGAACTTTTGGTTATAAAATGAACCTTGCTAATTCTAAAAAAGTAGCAGAATCTCTCAATAATTTATTGCGAGATGTAAAAGGAAAAGGCGAAGAAAACATGATTGAAACTCTTGCCATGCGAAGCATGAGTAAAGCAGTTTATTCTACCAATCCTATTGGACATTACGGTTTAGGATTCGAATATTACTCGCACTTTACCTCTCCTATTCGTAGATATCCAGATTTAATCGCGCACCGTTTGTTACAACACTATTTAGATGGTGGTAAATCTCCTTTTGCTGCAGAATACGAAGAATATTGCAAACATTGCAGCGATATGGAACGTCTCGCATCAGATGCAGAAAGAGATTCTATTAAATTCATGCAAGTAAAATTCATGGAAAAACATGTAGGAGAAGTTTTCGAAGGGGTGATTTCTGGAACTGCAGACTTCGGATTCTGGGTAGAAATTCCAGAAAACGGAGCAGAAGGTTTAATTAAATTGCGCGATTTAATGGATGATTCTTACTTCCACGAACCAAAAACACATTCTATTGTAGGAATGAGAACAGGTAAAACCTATCAATTGGGAGACACTATAAAAATTAAAGTTGTGAAAGCGAATTTGGTGGCTAAACAATTAGATTTTAAAGTGGTAGATTAATGCTATTCATCGCTAAGAAGTAACTTTAAAATTTGTAAGATTTTAGTTTAAACAACAAGCAAAGTTTTAAAAAATATTAATCTTTAAATACTTATTTCTTACCTTTGTTAAATGCTTGAACTTATACTTTCGGCAATCGGATTAGGATTTATGTTGAGTCTTGTTTTCATAGGACCAATATTCTTTTTATTGATTGAGACTAGTTTTTGTAGAGGTCATCGTCATGCATTGGCATTAGATTTAGGCGTGATTACTGCAGATATTTTGTGTATTGTAGCTGCTTATTTTGCCAGCGCAGACTTGGTAGAACTTATAGACAAACATCCAGGATTTTACAGAATTACAGCGCTTATTATTTTGGTTTACGGAATTTTTATGATGCTTACCAAAACTCAAATGCACGTTGCTAATGAGAATAAAATCATCAGTCAAAATTATTTCAAAACCTTTGTAAATGGTTTCTTGTTCAATATTTTGAATGTAGGGGTTATTTTATTTTGGTTAGTTACGGTAATTTCGGTGAGAAATGAATATCCAGATTTGCAGAATTTCTTACTCTACATCAGTTTAGTGATTGCGACTTATCTTGTGATAGATTTATTCAAAATATTGTTAGCCAAGCAATTTCACTATAAATTGACCCAAAATTTAGCCAATAAAATCAGAAAAACCGTAGGAATTATTCTTATTATTTTTAGTTTTTTCATCTTTCTGCAGAGTTATAAAAAATTCAATCAGTTTGATAAGCGTTTAGAAGAAGCAGAAAGCAAAGAAATCCTCTACCAAAAAGCAAAATGAAAAATATTATTTTTCCTAAAAATCTAAAAAAAGGTGACCAAATAGCCATTATTTCTCCTGCAGGATTTGTGGAAGAAGCATCGCTTCAGAGCACCATCAATTTGATAAAATCAAAAGGTTACAAAACTATTCTTGGTAAAAATACTTTAGGAAAATTTGAAAAAGGTTACAATTATTCAGGAACCGAAAAAGAAAGGATTCAGGATTTAAATTGGGCTTTAAATAACCCAGAAATTTCAGCAATTTGGGCTTCCAGAGGTGGTTACGGTTGTCAGCATTTATTGAGATATCTCAAACTTTCAGAATTTAGAGAAAATCCGAAATGGTATATTGGTTATTCTGATAATACAGTCATTAACAGTTATTTATTGAAAAATAATTTCGCTTCTATTCACGGACAAACCGTTAAAACAGCTAGTTTCGGGGTTTCTGAAGGAAGCTATGAAGATATTTTCAAAATTTTAGAAGGAAAAAAAATTCAATATTCCGTAGAAAAACATCAACTTAATAAAAACGGAAAAACTGAAGGAGTGCTCATTGGTGGAAATTTAGCTTTGATTTATGCCCTTTTAGGAACGCCATATTCATTTGATTTCAAAGATAAAATTCTTTTTATAGAAGACATTGGCGAGAATTTTTATGCGCTTGACAGAATGTTGATGAGTCTAGATTTGGCAGGCGTTTTCAGAAAAATAAAAGGTTTAATCATCGGCGGAATGACCAATATGGGCGATGCAAAAGAAAATAAAAACTATGATGAACCTTTCGATGAATTTGCCTATGAAATCATTGCTCAAAGAATAAAAAAATACAACTTCCCTACTCTTTTTGGTTTTCCAAATGGACATATTTTTGATAACAGACCTTTAATTATAGGAAGTAAGGTAAAGATGGAAGTTGAGGAAAAAGGATTAGTAAAAATTTTATAAACCACACTGAAACAGAGAATTCACAGTGTTCACAGTGAAAACTCGGAGCTCTCTGTGTTTAAATATTATGGCAGAACACAATGATTTTGGCAAACTCGCAGAAGAATTGGCAGAGCAATTTTTAGTCGAAAAAAACTATAAAATCTTGGCCAAAAACTTTCGTTTTCAAAAAGCAGAAGTAGATATCATTACAGAATTTGATGGGAAAATAGTAGTGATAGAAGTAAAAGCGAGAGGAACAGATATTTTCATGGAACCTCATGAAGCGGTGACCAAAAAGAAAATTAAATCCATCGTTTCTGCCACAGACGAATACCTAAAATCTCTAAATATAGACAAAGAAGTGAGGTTTGATATTATTTCTGTCCTTCCAGACGAAACAGGAAAACTTAAAATTTCACACTTAGAAGATGCTTTTGAAGCATTTGATGCGAATTAACTCTCGCATTCTGTGCTGATTATGCAGAAATTTTTTTAAAATTAATAATAAAATCAGCATAATTTGCTAAATCCACGAGAAAAAAATATTAAAATGAAAACAATATTCATCACCGGAGCGACTTCAGGAATTGGAAAAGCTACCGCAGAAACTTTTGCTAAACAAGGTCATAGATTGATCATTTGTGGTCGTAGAAAAGAAGTTTTAGAGCAATTACAAATCGAATTAAGCAATATTACAGAAGTGTACAGTTTGGTTTTTGATGTAAGAAACCAAGAAGAAGTAGAAAATGCCATCCATTCACTTCCAGAAGAATGGAAAAACATAGATGTTTTAGTCAATAATGCAGGTAATGCTCATGGTTTAGAATCGATATCCGAAGGAAATATTGCAGATTGGGATGCGATGATGGACGGAAATGTAAAAGGATTGCTCTACGTTTCTCAACCGATTATTAAAATCATGAAAGCAAGAAATACAGGTCATATCATCAATATTTCTTCGGTTGCTGCGAGACAAACGTATGCAAATGGTGTGGTGTATTGTGCATCAAAACGCGCTGTAGACGTTATTTCCGAAGGAATGCGTTTAGAGCTTACAGAATTTGGAATCAAAGTCACTAATATTCAACCAGGTGCTGTAGAAACTGATTTTTCTAAAGTAAGATTCAAAGGAGATGAACAACGTGCTGCAACAGTTTACGCGGGTTATGAAGCACTGAAAGCAGAAGATATTGCAGATGCGATTTCGTATTGTGTAAATGCACCAGAAAGAGTTTCTATTGCAGAATTATGCATTTATCCAAAAGCACAAGCAGAACCGAGAACGATTCACCGTAAATAATTTGTTGATTTGTTAATGTGATGATTCGTTGATTATCTTTGCAAAAATTATCACATCATCACATTTTCAAATTACCACATCAAAAAATGAAAATCCTCCATATAGAAACCTCGTCTAAAAACTGTTCAGTTGCCATTTCTGATGGCGAAGAATTATTATGTCTTTGCGAAGAAGTTTCAGAAAACTATAAACAGTCAGAATCGCTACACACTTTTGTAGAATGGACTTTAGAAGGCGCAGAAATTTCTTTGAAAGACATTGAAGCAGTTTCCCTCGGAAAAGGTCCAGGTTCTTACACTGGACTTAGAATTGGCGCAGCTTCGGCAAAAGGTTTTTGTTATGGTTTGAAAGTTCCTCTCATTGCTGTCAATTCTCTAGAAACGATGATAGAGCCGTTTTTAGGTCAAAACTATGATGTAATCATTCCATTAATCGATGCGAGAAGAATGGAGGTTTATTGCGCCGTTTTTGATGGAAATTCAGGAGAAATGTTGACGGAGACAGAAGCAAAAATCTTAGATGAACAATCTTTCAAAGAATTAGAAGGCAAAAAAATCCTTTTCGTAGGAGATGGAGCCAAAAAATCGCAAGAGATTTTACAAATTTCGGGAGCAGATTTTAATGAAAATGTGTATCCATCTGCGAAATATCTCATCAAAAAATCCGTGGAGAATTTCAACCGACAAGATTTTGAAGACGTGGCGTATTTCGAGCCGTTTTATTTAAAAGATTTCCACGGGGTAAAGAAGAAATCTTAATCTTTCTTCAATCCTTCCTATTTATCACGCAAAGATTTCTTAAAAATTGGTATAAAATTAAGATAGCAAAGAAGCGAATAAATTCGCCTTTTAAGCGTTTGCTTTTTCATTCGCCAAAGCAAAAAAACTTTGCTCACTCTATTAAAGAGTGTAGAAAATTTAAACTTGGAGTTGAGAAAACTGCTTATTTTTTAGGTTTTAAATCTTTTGGTTGCAACGGATCATCTTGTTGCATTTCTTGCAAATTCCTTTGTTTAGAATCATTTTGCTGAATTCTTTCAGGATTTGTAGTGCTAGAATTCACATTCTGAGGCGCAACTGATGGTTCATTTTTCGGTGAGATAGGATTTCCATTATCATCGAACTGTTCCACTTTTATATCGCTTTTCAGATATTGAAGCATTTCCTTTGCTTTTATACCTTCAGGAGTTTTCGCATAATTCAGCATTAATTGCTCTAGTTGAAGAATCATGATTTCTTTTCCTGCTGTTTTTCCTGTGTTAAAGGCATTCAACAAGGTAAATTTAGGAACCAAAACATCTTTTGGATATTTCGGTAAAGTTTCTTCAATCAATTTTTTAGAATCATCAAATTTTTCTTCGGAGTAAAGAGCAAAAGCTTGTGTATAGATTTTTTCTACTTCAGAATCAGACGTGGTGAAATCTGCTTTCTTAGGATTTTTCACAAATTCTGCATAAGAAGTGTAAGGATATTTCTCTAAAATCAACTGTTTCGCACGTTCTGCAGCACTCGGATTTTTTTCATAATTCATAGAAAAAATTTGATACAATGCTTGCAATTCTGTTTCTTCATCAGTCTTAGAATCTACCAAATCATACAATGTTTTGGTGGCTAAAGAAGTATTAGAAAAAAAGTTCTCGTACATTCTTCCCAAACCAAGACTTGCCGTATCTCTGTCTTTTTTGAGTGCTAAAATTTCTTCTGTTTTGGTCGGAATTTTTTCAATGTAGAAATCCGGTTCATATCTTCTAGGATCTGGAGCAGCCGTAATTCCGAGTGCTTCATTTTTAAGATCTTCTATAGAATTCATCTTGGTAGAAGTTCTCCAATTATCGGTAAGCGCTCTATTTCCCCAGATTTGCTTAAATTCTTTTTCGCCTTTAGAAATATTGGCTTGATTTGCAAAATAGAAGCCTTTACTTCCATTAAAATCCAAGAAAGAATTGTTGTTATCTGTATTTCCTAGCAAGGCAAAATCTACAGTTTCTACTCTATTTTTGCTTTCTTTTTCTGCTTTTTTACGTTCGAGTTCTTCCTTAGCTTCTTTGGCTTTTATGCCTTCAATATGTTTGTTGAAAAAGGCAATTCGCTCATCATTAGACATTTTAGTCAGTTTCAGAATACTGTCGTTCTTTTTGATGAGATAATAATTTTTAGAAATGTCTTTTATGTTTTCGGTAAGCGATTTCAGTTCTTCTTTTGCAGGGGCATAATTCATCGCAGCATAAGCAGAGTCATAATAAACACCAGCGCTTAGATAGTCATTATCTTCGAAAAACTTTTTCCCGATTTCATAGTAAGCCAAACCTCTTACTTGAGGATCTGATATTTTTTCTTTAATAGATTTCTGGAAAAATTCTTGCGCTTCTTCCTTTTTACCCGCTTTTTTTGCCATTAAACCTAGTGCATAATAAAATTCATTTTTTCTAGAAGCATAGGTTCCTTTTTTACTGATTTTTTCCAAATATTCTTTTGCTCCTTCGTAATCATCATCTTTTCCGTTGAAAGTTTTGGCAATTTCTACTTGAGATTTTACTTCAAATTCAAAATTTCTGGCGTTTTTATAAGCGGTGACAAAACTTTCTCTCGCTTCTTCATTTTTTCCAAGATTGGCAAGGATTTGTCCACGAAGAAAAGCAATTCTGCTTCTTAATTTTTTGTTTTTATTGAGTTTATAGGCACTTTCTAATTCTGTTACTGCTTCTTCTTTTTTACCAGCGTTTAAAAGCATTTCCGAATAGAAAATACTGAGTAATTTTTTCTCAGATTTTTTGAGTTTTTTATTTTCTTTCAGTTCACGGAAGGTTTCATCTGCACGGTAATAGTCCTTCATTTTTCCGTAAGTGTAGGCTTCGTAAACTTTGGCTAAAGAAAATCTCTTGTCTTTTTTATAAATTTTTTGAACTGTATTCAGTGCGTCAAGTGCTTCTAAAGGCTTATTTTGAAATAATCTTGCTTTTGCTAAAACAAGATAAGCATCAAAAATAGTTTTGTTTTTTTCTTCGCCCTTAAACATCATCGAATGTTTCTCAATGGCTTTTTGAGCCTTCATTTCTGCGATTTCTAAAGTGCTAACTCCAGTATTGGCAACAGAAGCTCCAGTTTCGATGTTATCTCTGTAAAAATCTTCTGGTGCTACTCCTTCTTCGTTATCAGAAACGCCTAAATTTTCCATTTGAGCAGAAGAAATTTGTTCTTCGTAAGTGAGTAATTTAATGTAAGGCGCATGAAAATTATCTCGATAAGATTTATCTCGCTGTTTCAATTCGGCATTGAGCGCTTCTTCTCCATTGAACAAAACATTGTAAAAAGTGGTGAAACCTTGATATTTACGGTTCAAATAGCCATCTTTTCTTGGCGAACAAGCCAAAAAAACTGCAGAACCTAAAGCGAGAAGTATATATTTTTTCATGGAGTGTTTTAATAACTGAAATTGCCACAATTTATTGTGATTGAGGCGAAAAACATTCAGTAAAAATAAGGAATTTTTTAGAAACCTAAATCTTTTAAAGTTTCGTAAACCAAATGTGTTGGCAATCCCATAATCGTGTAAAAACTTCCATTGATTTTTGAAATTTTTGCCATGCCTAACCATTCCTGAATTCCGTAGCTTCCTGCTTTGTCAAATGGATGATAATTTTCGATGTAAAAATTGATTTCTTGGTCAGTAATTTCTGAAAATTCTACATCTGCTACATCTGTTTTAGTGATGATTTTTTCATCAGTTTTAAAAGAAACAGCGGTGTAAACTTGGTGAGTTTTCCCTGACAAATGTTGAAGCATTTCCACAACTTCTTCCCTATTTTTAGGCTTTCCGAGAACTTTTCCTTCAAAGGTGACAATGGTGTCAGAAGTGAGTAAAACGTCATCTTTTTGGAGATTTTGATATGCATCTGCTTTGAGTTCCGAAAGGTATCCTGCAATATTTTCTACGGATAAATTTTCTGGAAAAACTTCGTCACAATTTATAGAAACCACCTCAAAATCAAAACCTAAACTTTGTAAAAGTTCTTTTCTTCTGGGTGAATTAGAGCCGAGTAATATTTTCATTTACGATTTTAGATTTTAGATTTTAGATTTTAGATTTTAGATTTTAGATTTTAAAAAGATATATAATTTACAACTTTTAATACAAACAGGAAAATTGTTTTCACTTTTTACTCTCCAATTCTACAAACTCTCCCACTTAAATAGACTGCGTATCATCGTCAATCCAAGTTCCTTGCACTTTCATGACCTGTTCTATCACGTCTCTTACAGCACCTTTTCCACCGTAAATAGGAGAAATATAGTTCGAAATTTCTTTTACTTCTGCCACAGAATTGGGCGGACAAGCCGAAATCCCCGAAACTTTCATCATCTTGATGTCTGGAATATCATCTCCCATCGTAAGAATTTCTTCGTTTTGAAGATTATATTTGGTTTTAAACTCTTCGAATTTTTCTAATTTATGATGCACTTTTGAATAATAATCAGTAATGCCTAAATAATGAATTCTGTGACTAACCATGGGATCATCTCCACCGGTAATCACGCAGATTTTATAGTCTTTTTTCAATGCTTTTACCACTGCAAAACCATCTAAAACATTCATTACTCTGCACATATTTCCTTCTGGTAAAAGATAAACGCTACCGTCTGTGAAAACGCCGTCTACATCAAAAACAAAGGCTTTTATATTTTTTAATTTTTCTAAATGACTCATATTTTCTATGTTGTAAAGTTGTAAAACCGCTAAGTTGTAAAGTTGTAAGAAATACGATTAACGACTTTACAAATAAGCGATTTTACTCAAAATGATACATTTTCTTTATCGATTCGTTTAAGGTTTTATAGATTTTTAGTTTTTCTTCATCGGTTAATAAAGATTCATGAAGCTTCAGCACTTTTTCATCATTTCTAATAGCAGGTCCAGTTTGTGCCAATTTTGGTTCTAATTCATGAATTTTCTGGGTAGTTTCGTCAATTAATGGTAAGAAATAATCAAACGGAATTCCCTGACTGTCAGAAATTTCCTTGGCTCTCGCGTACAAATGATTCACAAAATTACAAGCAAAAACCGCTGTCAAATGAATGTATTTTCTTTTTTCATCATTGGCAAGCATTACATTTTTAGAAATTTTGGAAGCCAAATTTTTCAAAATTTCTTCATCATTTTCATTTTCTGCATCTATGAAAAATGGAATTTTAGAATAGTCTAAATTTTTAGATTTTGAAAACGTTTGAAGCGGATAAAAAACTGATTTTCTGTAATTTCCACTCAATGCTTCACGTGAAACCGAGCCAGAAGTATGCGCCACCAAAACATTTTCATTTTTGATGAGCGCTGAAACTTCAGCAATCGAAGAATCACTCACCGAAATAATGTACAAATCTGCATCAGTAAGCGTTTCCGTAGAAGAAGGAATGGAAAATTGTTCCGAAATTTTCTGAAGTTCGGTGATATTTCTTCCAAAAATTTGAGAAATAGGAATTTGAGCTTCGGTAAAAGCTTTTGCTAAGTGAAATGCCACATTTCCAGAACCGATGAGTACAATTTGCATAGAGCAAAGATAAGAAATACAAGTATTTATTGAGATTAAAATTTAAACATTAAGTCTCTATTAAGGGATTAAGTTCATTAAGAAAACATCTTAGATGTTTTTAAAAAATTAATAAAACTATGAATTAACTTAAATCTAAATTTTCTTCAAGATTTCTGAAATTTCTATTTGATGAAGACAAGCATAATCCCCACGGAAACAAGGTTTATTGCCAAAAACAGAACAAGGTCTGCATGCTAAATCTGTAATTTCTACAATATCATTTTCGGACTGTCCGTATCCTAAAAATCCAGCGAAATAATGGGTAGCTCCCCAAACCGAAACCACTCTAGTTCCCACCAAACTTGCCAAATGCATATTGGCAGAATCCATAGAAATCATGAGTTCTAATTCAGAAATTTTCTGAAGTTCTTCTTTAAGCGAAAGTTTCCCAGCGAGAGAAGTTACATTTTCTACTTCTTGCTCCCATTTTGATAGAATTTCTACTTCCTTTTTTCCGCCACCAAAAAGATAAATTGGATGATTTTTAGAAAGAATTTTTACCAAATCTAAAGATTTTTCAATCGGAAGCATTTTTCCTGCATGTTGCGCAAAAGGAGCAAATCCAATTCCCGATTTTTGTTGAGTTTTTGGGAATAATTGATGAGAAAGTGTCAGGGTAAAACCTAATTTTCTAAAAACATCTGCATAACGTTCTGTAGTTGGTTTCAGCGGTTTTTTAACCTTATTTTCCTTTCTCGTAAGTAATTTTTTTTCAGTTCTTCCTTTGTCAAGTGTTGCGGTTTTTTTGAAGAAAAAACTCAGAATTTTAGTGCGCAAAACATTGTGCAAATCGGCTATAAAATCTGGCTGAAATTCCTTTTTCAGTTCTAAAGCCAACTTTCTCAATCCGAAAAATCCTTTGTAATCATCTAGATTTACGCCACGAAAAGTCAATCGCTCTACTCCATCGAATAAATCAGCAAAGTTTTTTCTGGAAACGAAAATAATTTCTGTGTCAGGATTTTGCGCCAAAAATTCTTTCAGAACGGGCACAATCATTGCCACATCTCCAAAAGCGGAAAAACGATATGCTAAAATTCTTTTCACGATTTTAACTGAAATGCAACCGCGTAGAACTTAATTTGTTTGGTCATTGCCATTAAACCATTGGCTCTAGAAGGCGATAAAAACTCTTGCAAACCGATTTTTGAGATAAAATCAAAATCAGAATCCAAAATTTCTTGGGTAGAATGACCGCTGTAAATTCTCACCAAAAGAGAAACAATTCCTTTCGGTAAAATTCCGTCAGAATCTGCATTGAAGAAGAGTTTTCCGTCTCTGAATTCGGCGTCTAACCAAACTTTTGACTGGCAACCTTTAATCAGATTTTCTTCAGATTTTTTTTCTTCTGGCAAACCTTTCAGTTCTTTTCCCAAGTCTATAATGTATTCATATTTCTGTTCCCAATCGTCCAGAAACTCGAATTCTTCTATGATTTCTTGTTGTTTTTCTTGAATTGTCATGGTACAAAGGTAAATCTTTTTTGTGGGAAGCTAGAAAGTTAATATGTTGGAAGTTTTGTAAAAAAAATAGTAGGTATTTTTATTTTTGGAAATTAAATGTTTATATTAAAACTTTAACTGACAGATACAAACTTCTAATTTAAAATTATTTCTTCTACTGAGTAGCCTCTATTTTTTAATAACTCTAATAACCCCTCTTTAAAATCCAGATGGTATAATCCAACAAATATAAATGCTTTTTCTTTTTCTTGAATTGCATTATCTATTTTCACAATCCAATCCTTATTTCTTAAGGTAATAAACTTTTCTTGAATTTCTTTCTCAAAGTTAAAAATGTGCTTTTTTGTTCTATATTCATTTAAAATAAGACAATTAATATTTTGATTTTCAGAATTAAGAAGTTTTATTTTAGATTTTAATATTTCTATTATTTTTTCTTCAGTAGTATTTGAGTAGAGATTGCGGTTTAGATAGTCAAATGTTTTTTCTGTAGGTTCTAGACCTTCTAACTTTATTCTATTTTTTAGACAATATTCTTTTAAATAATCATCCATTTTCGTTTCATCAATTTTTTCTTTATCTGTTAAACAAAATTTTTGCGTAATTTTCCCATCAATAGTTACAATTAATTCTCTTAAAGTCATTTTATTTGAATCAATATAATAAGGTACTATATTTTTAATCGTTTGCAATTCATTTTTATTCATTCTTTTTAATTGCAAATTTTCATTTCTATTATTAATAAAAATTTTTGCCGAATCAATATTTTCAGATAATGCAATTTTAGATTTTTTAAGTTTTTCTAAAATAATGTTGTTATTTAATAAAAAATCTTTTCCCAAATAATGATATGTTCCTAATATGTAAGCTTCGTTACCTTTTTTTGAGATTTTCCAAAAAATTGATTGTTGTGATAAAACAATTGATGAAAATAGAATGAATATTGCGGTTAAATTGATTTTCAACATATTATGGTGTAATTATTTTTACTAACTTTCAAATATAAGCATTCTAATAATTCAATTAAATGCTATTTTAATATTATGATAAACTACTTTTTGTAAATTTGAATTGCTTGTGCTGATGCTACTCTTTCATAAAGTTCCAGAATTTTCGGAGCTTCATTTTCCCAACAAAGTTCGTTTGCTGCAATTTCCAGTTGAGGAAGATAAGAACTTCTCCCCTTTTCTAAAACGGTTTTTACTTTTTCGGCCAAATGTTTTGGTTTGTGAGAAGTGATGAATTCGCCTACGTGATAATTTTCTACAATTTTCTGCATTTCGGGGAATTTAGAAACCACTACAGGAACTCTGGCTTGTATGTAATCTGAGATTTTATTCGGAAGTGAGTAGTAATAACTTAAGCCCTTATTTTCTTCAATGCTTAAACCTACATCTGCTTTTTCGGTGATTTTTCTTAAATCATCTGGATGAAGATTCCCTAAGAATTTTACTTTATTTTCTAGATGTAATTTTTTCGTAAGTTGTTGATATTCTTCTAAAAAAGGACCTCTTCCCGCAATGTGAAATTCTGCATTTTCAATAAATTGCATCGCTTCAATCATCTTATCAATTCCTCTGGAATAATTGATGGTTCCTTGGTAAAGAATGATTTTTGGAGAGTTTTCAACGAAATTTTTGGGTGGTTCTGATTTTTGAGGAAAATTTCTAATGACAATAGGTCTCTTAATCTTGTAAGTGCTCTCAAACCAGTTGGCATAAGAATCATTTGCCGTGATAAAATATTTGATTTTTCTAATCAAAGCATTTTCCAGAAGTCTCCAAACATGCTGAACCCAACGGTTGGTTACAGTTGGCATTTCGGTAAAAATCTCGTGACTGTCCCAAACTAAAGGAATTCCTTTGATTTTTGAAACCAGATAATTCGGTAAAAGTGCATCTAAATCGTTGGCGTGGAGAATTGTATTTCGGTCGGCTTTTTTCAGCAATTCAAAGAATAATTTCCACTGAAATTCTAAGTAAGCGAAACGTAATTTTTTGGACTGTAAAGAAATTCTTGAAAATGGATAAGGTCTTTGCATTTCGGTAGTTCCACCCCAATTATTGCCTATTACTTCTATTTGGTAAGCATTTTCGTGCAAGGTTTTGCAGAATTTTTCCACACGCTGATCGGTGTATAAATTATTGAAAACGCTTACCAAAATTTTCATTATAAAAAACTTTTAATCGTGTTTTATTAAATGATAAAGTTGTATAACGCAAAGAATTGCGTTAGGAATAATGATAGGCCACAACATTCCGCTGAAAACACCATAAATTACAAAAGCGATACAACCGATAAGATTAATCACTCTAATTTGCTTGATGTTTTTCACCATAAAGCTCAGCACTACAAAGAATGATGCAGCATAACCTACATAATTTGCCCAATTCGCGTCCATTTCAAAAAAATTTAAGACGACAAAATTACTAATTTCCTGCTATTAATTTTGTAAAATAATGTCATAAAGTCATAATATGAGTTTGGTAAAGTATTTGTAACTTTGATTTACGAAATCAATTCATATTGACTTCATTAGAATTTTATTGAGAGAAATTATCATGGAAAATAAATTTTCAGAAGGCTTAACCAAAGTCTTCAAACACAGTAAAAGCGAAGCAAAACGTTTGCATAGCGAATTTTTATCTACTGAACATTTCTTGCTGGGAATTATTCAGACGGATAATTCTGCTAAAGAAATTTTAGAAAATCTTCAGGCAGATCTTACTCAGATTCGCAGAAAGATTGAAAACATGAATGTAAATACCAATCCTTTTTTAGAAGAAAAGGAAAATATTTCTTTCACCAAATTAGCAGATTATGCGGTAAAAAGAGCAGATTTAGAATGCAGACAATACAGAGCTTCAGAAATTAATACTGTTCATCTTTTGTTAGGAATACTCTATAAAATGGAAGATCCTACTACCAATATTTTAAGCGCTTATGAAATTGATTATGATAGCGTAGCTAAAGAATATCAATCTATGCTTAAAAACTCTGGTCAATTGCCAAAAAGTTCTGCGTATGATGATGACGAAGAGCGTGAAGAATACGGTCAAATGAAAAAACCTACTGGAAATCTAGGAACAGGAAAAAGCAAAACGCCAACTTTAGATAATTTTGGTAGAGATCTTACTGCGCTAGCTTCTGAAGGGAAATTAGACCCTGTAATTGGTAGAGAAAAAGAAATTGAAAGGGTTTCTCAGATTCTGTCAAGACGTAAGAAAAATAATCCGCTTTTGATTGGGGAACCAGGCGTTGGTAAATCTGCGATTGCAGAAGGTTTAGCGCTTAGAATTATGCAGAAAAAAGTGTCTAGAGTTCTGTTTAATAAGCGTGTAATTACGTTAGATTTAGCAAGTCTAGTTGCTGGAACTAAATACAGAGGTCAGTTCGAAGAGAGAATGAAAGCGATTATGACGGAACTAGAGAAAAACAGAGACGTCATTCTTTTCATAGATGAGTTACACACGATTGTTGGTGCAGGAAGTTCTACAGGAAGTTTAGATGCTTCTAATATGTTTAAACCTGCTTTAGCAAGAGGCGAAATTCAATGCATCGGTGCGACTACTTTAGACGAATACCGTCAGTACATCGAAAAAGATGGTGCTTTAGAAAGACGTTTCCAAAAAGTAATGGTAGAACCTACTTCTGTGGAAGAAACCATTTTGATTTTGAATCAAATTAAAGACAAATACGAAGATCACCACAATGTAACGTATACAGACGAAGCGATTGCAGCGTGTGTAAACCTTACTTCGAGATATATTACCGATAGATTCCTTCCAGACAAAGCGATTGATGCGATGGACGAAGCAGGTTCTAGAGTGTATATCAAAAATATGAAAGTTCCTACTGACATCATTGAGCATGAAAAGCAAATTGAAGAAATCAAGGAACTTAAACAAAAAGCGGTAAAAGCTCAAGATTATTTAGAAGCGAGAAAATTAAAAGATGAAGAAGAGCGTTTACAACTAGAATTGGCTGTGGCTCAAGACAAATGGGACAAAGAAGTGAAGGAGAAAAAAGAAGTGGTAACCGAAGAAAATGTAGCTGAGGTAGTTTCGATGATGTCTGGAGTTCCAGTAACAAAAGTGGGCAAAAACGAGATGGATAAATTAGCCAATATGGATAATTTACTCAACGGAAAAGTTATTGGCCAAGAAGATGCTGTGAAAAAAGTGGTGAAAGCCATCCAAAGAAACAGAGCAGGATTGAAAGATCCGAACAGACCGATTGGTACGTTTATTTTCCTAGGAACAACGGGTGTTGGTAAAACCGAATTGGCAAAAGTAATGGCTCGTGAATTATTCGATTCTGATGATGCATTGATTAGAATAGACATGAGTGAATACATGGAGAAATTCGCGGTTTCTAGATTGGTAGGAGCGCCTCCAGGTTATGTAGGTTATGAAGAAGGCGGACAATTAACCGAAGCGGTTCGTAGAAAACCTTACGCTGTAGTTTTATTAGACGAAATAGAAAAAGCACACCCAGATGTTTTCAATATTTTATTGCAAATTTTAGATGAAGGTCACGTTACCGATTCTTTAGGAAGAAAAGTAGATTTCAGAAATACGATTATCATCTTGACTTCTAACATCGGAACCAGAGATTTAAAAGATTTCGGTGATGGAGTAGGATTCGGAACTTCTGCGAAGAAAACTTCTTCTGATGCTAGAGCGAGAGCAACCATAGAAAACGCTTTGAAAAAAGCTTTTGCGCCAGAATTCTTAAACAGAATAGACGATATTATTATTTTCAATTCTCTTGAAAAAGAAGACATCAAAAAAATTATTGACCTTGAGTTAAATAAACTCTACAAACGTCTAGAAAAACTAAACTACAAAGTAGAATTAACAGACGATGCTAGAGATTTCATCGCAGAGAAAGGTTGGGACAAAGATTTTGGAGCAAGACCTCTAAAACGTGCCATCCAAAAATATATAGAAGATTTATTGGCAGAAATGCTCGTAAATAAACAATTCTCTGAAGGCGAAACCGTAGTTCTAAAACTAAACGAAGCCAAAGATGCTTTAGAAGGTGAAACCCAAAAGAAATCTAAACAAAAAGCATAAAAAAACCTCCGAATTTTGGACTGCCCCCAAAAAGTTAGACACTTTTTAGGGGCATTTTTTATGGGGAAAAGTAAATATTCATTAGACTTTAAATTAAAAGCTATAAAGAGATATCACAAAGGGGATATTGGAACAGACGATTTAGGAAAACGCATTGGAGTTTGTGGTTCCTTGGTTCGTAAATGGATAAAATTTTATGAACTTTATGGAGTTTCAGGACTTGTTCGGCTTTCCAATACGCATTACACAAAAGATTTTAAATTAAAGATTTTATCAGTAATTGAGAAAGAGAATTTAAGTTTAAAAGAAGCGTCGAGAAGGTTTAATATTCCTGCGGAGTCCAGTATTCTTAGTTGGCAGCGTAATTACAAAAAAAATGGTATTTTAGGTTTAGAAAACATACCCAGAGGAAGACCTAAAACCATGAGTAATTACACGCGAAAAAAAAAGAAAACAGGCAAACCCTTAACAAGGGAGGAAGAACTGTTGGAGAGGATTTATTATTTAGAAGCCGAGAACGCCATTTTAAAAAAGTTAGACGCCTTAATTCAGGAAAGGAAAAATCCAAAGCCATCGAAGAGTTAAGGCAGGACTTTGATTTAGCAGTACTACTGCATTGTACATCGATGGCAAGAAGCAGTTTTTATTACTATCAAAAACGCTTTCAAATGAAAGATAAATATGCGGAAATAAAAGAAATGATTAAGCAGATTTATCATCGTCACAAAGGAAGGTTGGGCTATAGAAGAATTACTTTGCTTTTGAAAGAAAAAGGAATTTTGATTAATCACAAAACTGTTTTACGACTTATGAAAATATTAGGTTTAAAGAGTATTATCCGAGTGAAGAAATATAAATCTTACAAGGGAGAGCAAGGGAAAATTGCGCCCAATGTTCTACAGAGGAATTTCAAATCGGACACTCCTAATCAGAAATGGGCAACCGATGTTACAGAGTTTAATGTATCGGGTAATAAACTTTATCTATCTCCAATCATCGATTTATTTAATGGTGAAATTGTCAGTTTTGACTTATCTGAAAGACCTGTGTTTAGCCAAATCATCAGAATGCTAAAGAAATCATTCAGAAAAGTAAAATCTACACAAAACATCATTCTACATTCTGATCAAGGTTGGCAATATCAAATGAAACATTACCAAAACTTGTTAAAAGAAAAAGGTATTATTCAAAGTATGTCCCGAAAAGGAAACTGTTTGGACAATGCGGTGATAGAAAACTTTTTTGGAACGATAAAATCAGAAATGTTTTATGCCAGAAAGTTTGGTTCCATTCAGGAACTTAAGATGGAAATAGTGAAGTACATTCACTATTACAACAATGATAGAATAAGACTCAATCTCAAAGGAAAGAGTCCGGTACAGTACCGAACTCTTTCCTTTGAAAATATTGTTTAATTTTGTCTAAACTTTTGGGTGCAGTCTATTTTCGGAGGTTTTTATTTTTTAAAATATTCTACAACCCAAAAACCATCCCAATATTAGGTACAAAACCACTGCTGAAAATACTGCTGTTTTGTTTCCAAAGTACATTATACATTCCACCAATCTGCAAATAAGAATTGTTACCCATTCTTTGCATATAACCTCCGCCAATGTAAAGTGCAGATTCGTTTGAACTGTATTTTTCTTCTGAAGATTTTACTTTTTGATTGATAAAATATTCTTGAAATTGAGAACCTAAATAGAAATTTCTGCCCAAATAATAATTCACAAATGGTCCAATTCCAAACAAAGTGGAGTAAGAATAAGATGAGTTTTGCCAATTGAGACTGCTCATCAAACCTGCTTCTAAATTCTCAGAAATTTTATAGCCTACTTTTGGTGCAATATGTACTGCAATGCCGTTATTACTGCCAAAACCGCCCGTTAAACCAGCATAACCACCAAAAGTCCATTTAGAGTTTTGTGTAGAGGTTTCCACCTGAGAAAATGCCGAAAAAGACATCAAAATCAGAAAGAATAGAGATAATTTTTTCATTTTTAGAAAATTTCTATGATTCAAATTTAGCAGAAAAATTTCAAATGAGTTTTTAATTCGTAATTTTGCAGTCGTAAAACTTTCCCTTAACGAAAGCGTAACTCAATTATGAAAATAGTAGTCGGTTTATCAGGAGGTGTAGACTCCAGCGTTGCAGCGTATTTGTTGCAGAAACAAGGTCACGAAGTCATCGGACTTTTTATGAGAAATTGGAACGATGCTTCCGTAACTTTAGAAGATGAATGTCCTTGGATTGAAGACAGTAATGACGCCCTTTTAGTGGCCAAAAAACTGGGAATTCCGTTCCAAGTGATTGATATGAGCGAACTCTACAAAGAACGCATTGTAGATTATATGTTTGCCGAATACGAAAAGGGTAGAACTCCCAATCCTGATGTTTTGTGCAACCGAGAAGTAAAATTCGATGTTTTTTTAGAAACCGCACTTTCTCTAGGTGCAGATAAAGTAGCAACGGGACATTATGCAAGATTAGATTCTTTTACCAATGAAAATGGGGAAGAAGTGTATCAACTTTTGGCTGGAAAAGATAACAACAAAGACCAAAGTTATTTTTTGTGTCAATTGAGTCAAAAACAGCTTTCTAAAGCGCTTTTCCCGATTGGAGAACTCACCAAACCAGAAGTAAGAGAAATTGCCAGAGAAATGGAATTGGCAACTGCCGATAAAAAAGATTCTCAAGGTCTTTGTTTCATCGGGAAAGTAAGTTTGCCTACTTTTCTTCAGCAACAATTAAAAGCCAAAGAAGGCGAAATTGTAGAAATTTTCAGTGATTTTGCTGAATATCACAAAGAAAAACCTGAGTTTTCTTCAAAATTAGAAGAGTTAGAATATTTGTCTGCAAAAATCCATTACAAAAAATCAGACGGGAAAGTGATTGGCAAACATCAAGGTGCACAATTCTACACGATTGGTCAAAGTAAAGGCTTGGGAATTGGTGGTCATAAAGAATCTTGTTTCCTCATTTCCAGAGATATGGAAAATAATTTGGTGTATGTAGGAGAAGGAAGAAATTTCCCAGGATTGTTTAGAAAAGCCTTGAAAATTGACAATTCAGAATTGCATTGGGTTCGTGAAGATTTACGTCTTAAAAACGGAGAATCTATGGAAGTAATGGCGAGAATCAGGTACCGTCAACCTCTAGAAAAAGCCACGCTTTATCAGTTTGAAGAAGGATTTTTCATAGAATTCGAAAATCCACAATCTGCGATTGCAGAAGGACAGTTCGCAGCTTGGTATGTAGGCGAAGAATTATTAGGAAGCGGAGTGATTTCTTAGAAATTTTAAAAGTATAAAGGAAAGCAGTCTGTCTTAGGCTGCTTTTTTTATGTTTAGTGACCCGTCCTAAAATAAGTTTACACCAAATAGACTTATTATGGAAAATCGAGAGAAGACAGTAGAAAAGCGTACACAACAAGATTACACAATGGCTTTTAAATTAGGTATTGTAAGCCGTGTAGAAAAGGGCGAATTCACTTACAAACAGGCACAGCAACATTACGGTATCCAAGGTAGAAGTACCGTTTTGGTTTGGCTCAGAAAATATGGTAATTTAGATTGGAGCAAACCCACCATTCATACCATGTTACAATCCAAAGAAACACCCGCCGAAAAGATTAAAAGATTAGAGAAAGAATTAGCTGATGAGAAACTAAAAACCAAAGTTCTCAATATGATGATTGATATCTCGGACAAGCAATACGGCACACAGATTCGAAAAAAGTTTACGCCCAAACAGTCAGACAACTCCAAGAAAAAGGATTGAGTTTATCCAAAATCTGCAGATTGTTTGGGATAAGCAGACAAGCCATTTACCAGCAGCGCCAAAGATTATGTGTTCGGGAAAAAGAATTGGAGAAAGTTAAACGATTTGTTGAGGAGATTCGTTTAGAACAGCCCAGAATAGGAACAAGAAAACTTTATTATTTGCTTAAAAATAAGTTCAAGCTTGAAAAGATAAAAATAGGCAGAGATGCGCTGTTCAATTATTTACGAAGAGAAAACCTGCTTATTTATCCTAAGAAAAGATATACAAGAACAACTTTCTCCAAACACTGGCTCAGAAAACACCCCAACCTTTTGAAAACGACTTGCCTGAAAAGAAAAGAACAGGTATTTGTAAGCGATATCACTTATATAAAAACCAAAACGAATGTCTGTTATTTATCTTTGGTTACGGATGCTTACAGCAGAAAAATAATGGGTTACGAATTAAGTGAAAATATGAATGCTGAAAATGTAGTCAAAGCTCTGAAAATGGCCGTTAAAAACAGAACAACACATCTTCCGCTTATTCATCACTCAGACAGAGGATTGCAATATTGCTCAGAAGTGTATCAGAAAGTACTTGTTGAAAACAAAATAAAACCCTCAATGACAGATGGCTATGATTGTTATCAAAATGCTTTGGCAGAAAGAATAAACGGAATATTGAAGCAGGAATTTTTAATTTATAAATGCAAAAACATTCAGGATTTAAAACAAATGGTTAAAGAAAGTATTTATATTTACAACAACAAAAGACCACATCTTAGTCTGAAGATGAAAACCCCGGAAACAATCCACAAAAAATCCGGAAAATCAATATCTTCCGGATTGGTATCTTAATGTAAAACTTGTAAACCTATTTTAGGATTAGTCATAGAATAAGAAAAAACCTTATCAATAAAGGCTTTTAAGCAATAAAAACTTTTATTTTGAAGTTATAATTAAAATGATGCTTATGAATTACAATGAACTCTATGAAATTTTAAAAGAAAACTTTGAAAAAGAAGGAAATTTCAAAACAATTGAAGACCTAAATGTAACGATAGAAACCATTCATTTTCATTCTAAAAAAGCAGATTTACTCAATGGTTCTTTTTCTACCACTTCTTGCGAAAAACACCAAACACATTTCAAGGAAAGCAATGAAAATCAAACGCTTTACGGTTTTTCCAGCATTGATGTAAAAGATTTTGACATCGAAAGAAATAAGCATTTTGAATATTATATTCTCAAAAGAGCAGATGTAGAAATCGCCGAAGGAACGCTTATTTTTTTCCATGGATTGAACGAGAAAAAGTGGGATAAATATTTACCTTGGGCTTATGAATTGGCTCAAAAAACCAAAAAAGCCATCATTCTTTTTCCGATTGCTTTTCACATGAACAGAGCCGAAGAAATCTGGAGTGACAGACGTGCAATGGTAGAAGTAGCACAGTTCAGAAAGAAAAATTATCCCGAAAATACCAATTGTTCATTTGTAAATGCAGCAATTAGTTCACGTTTAGAAGCACATCCTCAGAGAATTTTTTGGTCTGGTTTTCAGACATATTCAGATGTGATACAAGTGGTGAAAGATATTAGAAATCAGAAGATTAAAAGTATTTCAACGGAAACTTCTATTGATTTATTTGGCTATTCTATTGGTTCATTTTTGTCGATGATTTTAAAAATGGCAGATCCTGAAGGAATTTTTGAAAATTCTAAATTATTCTGTTTTTGTGGCGGAATGACGATTGATAGAATGTTCCCGATTTCTAAATACATTATGGATGCAAGAGCAGCTATAAAAATGCAAACGGTTTTCGCAGAATTGTTAAGCTCTGATTTCCAGTCAGATGAAAGATTAGGTCATTTTCAAGACGAGAAATTACATCCGCAGGAAAGTTGGTTCAAAATGATGTTGAGGTACAATTATTTCCAAAAAGAAAGAGAAGACAGAATTAAAAAACTGCATCATCAAATCAAACTCTATGTCCTTGAAAAAGACGAAGTTGCACCACCAATGGAAGCACTCAATACTTTGCAAGGTGGTTACAGAAATATAAAAACAGAGGTAGAAATTCAGGATTTTCCTTATGAATATTCACACATGGTTCCGTTTCCTTTAACCAATAAAATTCAGAAAGAAGTTACGGAAGCTTTTCAGCATTTTATCAATTCTGCGAGTGAGTTTTATAAGGGTTAATTTCTACCAAAACAATCTTTTAAACTGATATAAATAATAATTAAAGCTAATCCTCCAAAGATTATTTGGTCTATTAAAACATCATAGCGATATTTGGGAAGTTGATGTTCTGGATAATAAATTTCCCAAACCTTTGTATTAGCAAATTTTGTTAAAATTTCTGGAGTTATTGGGATTCTTTCTACGCTATCATAAGGAGGTTTAAAGAATATTTTTCCAATTGAAAAGTTATTGCTAATTTCTTCTTCATTATGAAAATACCATAAATAATTATCAAAGTTTACTCCATATTTTTTGTGATAGCTTCCAAGAAATTCATCCATATCATCACCATAAATCCCTAAAGAAAAAATATCAGTGTCAGGAAAAATATTATCTTCTTTTAAGAAATCTTTTGTAAAATCTACAATTTCTTCTATAGTAATCATTTTCAATTTTGCACTTTCAATTTTCAATTACTTCACCAACCAATCCTTAAAATCTTTCACACGTTCTCTACTTACCGTAATTTCTTCGGCTGGTTGCGCTTGCAATTCTACTTTGTAATTCGGTGAAGTATGAATGTTTTTGATACAATCTGAACTGATGATAAACTGCCTGTTTACCCGGAAAAACGTCTTTTCATCCAAAACTTCTTCCAATTCATCTAAGGTAAAATCTGTTGGGAAACTGCGTTCTAAAGTTTGAGCGTAAACAATTTTGTTTTCAGAATAAAAACAACAAATTTCTTCGGTTTTAACCACTTTCAAATTATATCCAATTTTTACCAAAATTCTAGACAATTTCGGTTGATCTTCTTTGATTAAAGATTTCATTTCCAAAGCGTTGTGCGTTTCTTCTGAAGGCAAAAAACTTTTGAATTTTTCAATTGCTTTGGCTAAATCTTCCTCTGAAATTGGCTTGAGAAGATAATCTATGGAATTGAGTTTGAAGGCTTTTAAGGTATATTGATCAAAAGCAGTGGTGTAAATAATGAAACTTTTGGTAGGAACTTTCTCAAAAATATCAAAAGACAAACCATCACCCAAAACGATGTCTGAAAATATTAGTTTCGGATGTTCGTTTTTACTGAACCAATCTACAGCGTCTTCCACAGAATGGAGCGTTGCAACCAATTGTAAATCAGTAAAATTGCTTATTAATCTTTCGAGTTTTCTCGCGGCTGGTTTTTCGTCTTCTATAATTACTACTTTCATATTCTTTAATTCAAATTTTCAAGGTAAAAGCTTAGGGTTTCTAATGTCATTCTGAGTGAAGTGAAACGGAATGAAGAATCTATTTTTAAGAATAATTTCATCTCCAAATTAGCTCATTTTTTATATTTTCAAATTTCTATTTCTTTCCATCAATTCACGTATTTTCTTTTCTTCCCAGTTTTTTCCGAGGATAAAATTAGGCAAGAAAACGGATAAACCATGAGCAAAAAGTCCAATTCCCCAAAGTCCGATTCCCCAGAATTGATTTTGCTGGAAAAACGTTTCAAAAGAATCGTATTTTATGGATGTTGACAGAATTAAAAACAAGTTGACCAAAACATAAACCAAAGCGTGAATATAGAAACCTTTGATTTCTTTCACCCTTTTTTTGGCTCTTTCGTATTGAATATTTTTATCGTTTATAGGTTCCATTTTTTAATTTTTTTGTTTGTATTTCTCCATTAATTCTTTGGTTTTTCTTTCTTCCCAATTTCTGAAATAAGGCGTGAATAAATAAATTCCGTAACCCAAAAGAAAAATTCCCCACAAGATTACAATCCAAACGCTGTAATTTCTAGAAATATTAAGAAGATTCCCGTCATAATTTCGGCTAACAATGAAATAACCCACCGCTAAATATCCCAAAACCATGTAATAATACGTTCTGATGTCTTTTACTCTTTTTTGTGCTTTTTTGTAAGCAATTTCGTTGAATTTATTTTGATTTTCCATAGTTATTTCCATTTTCTGGCGTTTTCTTCTTCTTTTTCCATGTATTTTTTGATTTGGCGCTCTTCCCAATCTGTTCCGATTCCGAAAGTCTTAATTCCGTGAGAAATTACACCGATTCCCCAACCTAGCATTGGCCACCAAAACCAATGATATTTAGGCGAAGTTTGGAAGTTGATAAAAATTAAAAATGGGATAAAAATGCAGTAAGAAATTAAGTTTCCGTAGAAACCTTTGAGTTCTTCTACGCGTTTTGCAGCTTTTTCGTAAGCCAATTGTTCTTGTGATGGAGTATATGGATTCATAGGGTTCAATTTTTCTGTTAAAATAGGGAGTTTCACACGGAAGAAAGCTTCTGATTTTTCTACGAAGACATTTCTTTCGGTTAATAAATTATATCTCGAAACTATGTTCGCTAAACCTACGCCTGTAGATGTATTCGGCAATTCTCTGGTTTGCAAATTATTTTCGATGATGAGGTTTCCTTTTTCTGTAAATATTTTGATATTCAATGGTTTAGATGAGGTGGCAAAATTGTGTTTAATAGAATTTTCGAGCAAAAGTTGCAAAGAAAGTGGTACTACAAAACCTTTTTTGTCTTCCTCTGAAATGTTGAAATCAAAGGTTACTGCGTCTTCAAATCTGGTTTTCAAGAGTTCGCAATAGGTTTTGGCAAAGTCTATTTCTTCTTCCACCGAAACCAATTCCTTGTCTTTTTGTTCCAAGACATAGCGATATATCTTCGACATAGAATTGGTAAAACGTTGCGCTTGAACAGGATTTTCCTCAATCAAAGAATCTAAAACATTCAGAGAATTGAATAAAAAATGCGGGTCTAATTGATTTTTTAAACTTTCGAATTGCGCATTGGCTGATTTGGCGATAAGTTTTTGTTCTACTACTTCTTTTTTGGTAGAGTTTTTCCAAGCCGCCATAAAACCTCTAGCGTGACCAATTGCCGAAATCATAATCGCAAAATTGATGAAAAACCAATTGATGAAGTTCATCTCTCCATTGAAGAATTTTTCTGGATTTTTGCCTTGTATAATAATGAAATTCAGATAATTACAAAAATAAACCAGCGCAATATTCATCACCAAAGTTCCTACAATCGCCGCAATGGTTCTTTTGCGCGTTTCATCTGTCCACGAAAATTTAGAATCTAGATAATCGTTTAAAAAACCGTTTCCTAAACCTATGAAAAACGTGTACATTCCAGAAATAAGGAAAGTAACAGAGTACCTTTCGAATGTTTTTTCTCCTGGATCAATTAAGAAGATAAAAAGACTTACAATAATATTGATGTAGAGTAGGTTAAGTGCCGTTTTTTTGATTACCTCGAGTTTCATTTTCTAAAAATAATATTTTAAAATTATTTTTCGTTTAAAATTTCTTGGATTTTTCTTTCTTCCCAGTTTCTGCCTAAAAATAGCTCACCACCAAAAACCGATAAACCATGAGCCAATAAGCCGAAACCCCAGAAAAAAGCCGTGTAATAATTATCCATGTTATTAAAACCTTTTCCGTCTGCAATTACATTAGAGAAAATAATAAATACGTTTACCAATACGAAAACCAAAGCGTGCGTGTAAAAACCTTTGATTCTTTTTACGTGCTTTCTAGCGTTTTCTAGTTTCTGTTCTTGTGTAGTTTTGTACGTTTCCATAGTGTTTGAATTTTAAAAATTAATATTTTGTGATTGGGTTAAATTTCTTGATGTAAAGGTAGTTTTATAAGAGGCGCTTTCAAATTTTAGTTGACTGAACCGTCATTTTTGTATACTGAAATGTAATTTAATCCTTAAAGGATTTCAAATCCTTTAAGGATTGGAAATGAAAAAATGTTATTTTTACAAAAAAACTAATGGATTCTTTAGCCTTAATACCTGGAAATTTTTACCATATTTATAATAGGGGAAATAATGGACAAGATATTTTCTTTGAGAATGAAAATTATATTTTTTTTCTTAATCGATACGACAGATATATTTCGCCCTTTTGTGAAACGATAGCTTGGGTTCTTTTAAAAAATCATTTTCATATTTTAATTTATGTTAAAGATTATGAAGATTTTAATATGAATAACCTAGAATATTCAACTGTGAAAAGTCCCAAACGTATAGATTTGCATTTACAATTTGGACACTTTTTTAATTCTTATGCAAAAGCTATTAATAAACGATATAAAAGAACAGGAAGCCTATTCGAGAAAAAATTTGAAAGAAAAATTGTAAATTCTGATACTTATTTACAAAATCTGATACATTATATCCACTATAATCCTGTAAAACATCGTTTTACGGAAAATATTTGGGATTATCCTTGGAGTTCTTATGAAAGCGTTTTATCTAGTAAACCCACAAAACTTAAAAGAGAATTTGTTCTTAATTTATTTAAAAACAAAAAAGTCTTCGAAGAAGAGCACCAAAAAGAAAAAAATTATATAGACATTGAAGATTTAATTATTGAATATTAAAAAATCCTTTAAGGATTCTTAATCCTTAAAGGATTGAAATAAAACTATTTCGCTTGAGAAATAAAATAATTTGCTTCACCTTGTCCCCAATTTGGATCAAGAGAAGATTTTAATTTATAAGTTTTGAACTGTTCTAAAGCTTTCTTAAAAAGTTCAATTCCTTTGGTTTTGCTTCCGCCGAATTGTTCTGGAGTGAAATATAAATCTTCGGCTTCCATAATTGTAATTCTAGGATTTTCTGGATCTAATTTTTTAGCTTCAGCAAGAGCATTTTGAGCAGCGAGACCTTCAGTTTGCCATCTTTCCATAGGATTTACCATCATTTTAAGTCCGTGATTCATTTTTTTCAAAATATAGATTTCTGCATTATTTGGAGAAAGTGCTTCTGCTTTATCAATGTAATTTTGAGCCTCTTTTGCCACTTCGTCTAGTTGCGCAATTTGGTTTTGTTGCATCAGTGTTCTTCCTTTTTTTAGAATCGAAAAAGCGGCGTAATAATACGGTTGCCAAAGTGTTTTTTCTTTGTCTCCAATTCTTGCAAAATCATTGGCTTGAGCAGTGTAATCATCTGGATTAGGTTTTGGCATTTCGATGGCTTGAACTTTCGGCATCATGGCTTTTTCGTAAGCAGTTTGTGCAAAAGTGTAAGTAGTTGTAAATGCGAAAGAAAGTGCTAAAATTGTTTTTTGTAAAGTTTTCATATATAATATTTTTTAGTTGTTTCAATTTTATGGTTCAAAGATATTTTGAAAGAAATTTTCTTGAAATTTTAGTTCACCGAACTGTAGTTTTTCTTGACTGAATGGTTTGTATGGTCAATTTTGGACTTAATTCTATAAGTTATTATTAATGGCTTCTTGAGTTCTGTCTGTCCCAAAACTGATGAATGCACCGATGAACACAAAAGTATTGGTAGGAGGAACGATGGCTCTAGATTTCAATCCATTGCTCGAAAAATTGTATCCAAATTCATTTTTAGTTCCTAGAATGTTATTGATAGAGAGCACCAAAACGGTGAAAGCTCTTGCATCTTTTTTGCCTAAATTCGGTAAATAATTAAGGCTGAAATTCACCGCTTGATAATCTTTTACAAAGCCTTGATTTTTGAGATCAGTATTACCATTTTCGGTCACGAAATTGTAATAAGGTCTTCCGGAATTGTAGTTGTAAGAAAAATTGAAACCTGTTTTCCAAGCGGTAATAAATTTTTTAGCAACGATAGAAATTGTGTGTTTTGCTGCAAAATTTGGGAAAAGTTGCTGGTTGTAATTCAGATAGTCTCTCTTAGAATCGAGATAAGAATAAGAAATCCAATAATCTATGTTTTTTAAAGTTTTTTTGTCTCTCCAAAAAAGTTCAATTCCCTTTGCATAGCCACTTCCGTTGTTATTGATGGCAATTGGTTTGTAGAAATTATTAGAAGTTTTTACCAAATCTTCGTATTTTTTGTAATAGGTTTCAAATCTCAAACTTCTACCATCCACAGTTCTTTGGAGTTGGAAAATGTAATGTTCTGCTCTTTGATAATTGGGTTGATAATTTTCGGTAAAAAATCTACTTTCAGGATTTTGGAAGAAAGTTCCGTAAGCTAATGAACTTGTCCATTCTTTAGAAATTCTGTAAGCCATGGCAAATCTTGGCGAAAAATTCCAGTGGTTAATAGAAGAAGAATTTTCTGCTCTTGCTCCTATTTTTAAGGATAAATCATTGCTGATTCCCAAATCAGTTTCCGCAAAAAGTGATGTGATATCATCTCTAAATTCATATTTTTTTTGAGCGATGAAAACCCAAGTTTCTTCTTTGGTTGTATTCAGTTCTATTCCTGCTCTTATTGCCGAAATTTTAAATAATTTTCTCTCAATCAAAGCTTTGGCGTTGAAATAATTGCCTTTAGAATCTATGTCATTATTGAATTGAGAACTTCCGTTTTGGTCTACATTAGAAAAATGAAGAATATTTTGGTTAAAAGTATATGAACTTCCAAGATTCAAAGTATATCTGCCAAATTTTTCTCTGTAAGAAAGCGAGTGAAATGTATTTTTCCCGTTTTGATTGATTTTATCAGAAGAAGTTTCGTTGTCTAAATTGGGAGAAGAAAGCTTCATAGAACTGGTGTCATAACTTCCGTAATATTTGATAAAACCGCCTCTTGACGTTTTAATTCTGAAGTTTCCATTGCCACCGAAACTTTGAGGTGCTTTTTCGAAATCGGTATTGAATTTTAGAATTTTCTGAATGAGTTCTAGGTTAGAATAGCCTAAAGAAATTCCGTAAGAATGTGTTTTTTCTTGATTAACTCGCTGAATTCCGCCGCTTGCAAAAATGGGAGAAATCCCAAAATCTGCAGCATTTCTCTCTGGTAAATCGATACTTTCCAAAGCTAAAACTCCAGATAAAGCTTGTCCGTAAACTGCAGAATAACCACCACTCGAAAATACATTTCCTTTAAAAAGCGAAGTATTCAATCTATCCATCGCTTTAATTCCGGGTACAGAATTTCCGAAATAATTATTGACCAAATTTCCGTCCATGAAGAATTTGGTTTCCGTTCCGGTTCCTCCTCTCACGAAAAGACCTTCTGATTCTCCCACTTTTTGAACTCCAGGTAAGGTTTCTAGTGCCGAAGAAATTTGACCATTGGCTCCAGCTGTTGTGTAAACGTCAATTGGTGTCAATAGAGTAGTGGCGCGTTTTTTATCGCTGGCTTCTATGCTTCCCGCAGAAATGACTACTGCATCTATTTCGCTCACCGATTCTTTTAGTTCAGCATTTAGAATAAGGTTTTTGTCTTCAATTTGAATAGATTTTTCAATTTCTATAAATTTAGGATGAGAGAAAATCAAGGTTTGGCTTCCTTTTTCAGAAGTTTCAAATTTGTAATTTCCTGTTTCGTCTGTTGTAGCGCCATCATAAGTATCTTTCAGTGTTACAGAAACATCTTTCAGCGGTTTGTTATTTCTTCCTAAAACTTTTCCAGAAATGGTAATTTGAGCAATTAAGGTAAAGGTAAAGGCAAAGGTAAAGAGTAATGTAAAAATGCGAGTTTTCATAATTCTGTTTTTGATGAAGCAAAGGTATCTCTGCTCATTTCTGAAAAGAAATAAGTTTTACTGAACCGTAAAAAATAGAAACTGAATCGTAGAAAATTACAAAATAGGAATGCAGAAATCTACCAAACACTTTTTCTCAGGGTGTTCTTGGTAATCATTATGGTAAATTTCATAAGGACATTCTTTTCTGAACTGATGTCCGTTTTCGTTCATCCAAAGGAAAAGTGCGTTCCAAGCAGTTTCGAATTCGGGGAGTGTAATTTCTTGTCGAGAAACGATATATTTCCCTTTTGGTAAAATTTCTAGGAAAACTTCGCCTTCATTTTTGATGGGTTCTTCTAGCAACATGCCTGCGTGAATTCTCACTTTATTGGGAGCAGTAACTTTGAAACTATCGTGATAAACGGTAATCATTTTCACATTTTCTCTAGGGAAAATATTTTTAGAAATAGCCCAAGAAATAAGGGTATTGTAAGCGTTTCCTATATTTTGTACACCTATGCTTAATACTGATGCAATCTGCATTTCTGGCATTTCTTTTATTTGAATATTGGCTTTATTTTCCATAAAAAATTTCATTTGTTCTAGTTGGTAAAGATATTGCTCGAAAACGACTTCTTTTTGTCCGATATTGCTGATAATGGTTTGAATTTTCTTAAAATTTTCTGGCGAATTTTTTCTAAAAGCAGCAGGTGAAATCCCAAAGTGCTTTTTGAAGGTTTTGCCAAAAGTAGAATGGCTATTGAATCCTATTTCCAAGAAAATATCTTCTAAAGATTTTTCTTTTTTTAAGGAAAGCATCATGGCAGCTTTTTCCATGCGTTTTCTGGTGATGTAACTTAGCAAAGTTTCACTGGTAACCGCGCGAAAAATCCTATGAAAATGAAATGCAGAATAATTGCCCATTTCTGCGAGTTTTTCCAGAGGAAGTTCATCGTCCAAATGTTGGTCAATGTAATCTAAAACCTTTCTAATTCTTGCAAGATGTTCTTGTGAAGTCAACCGATTATTTTTTTACAAATATAGAACTAAAAACCACAGCACAATGGTCTATTCTTGCTCTTATAAAATGCAAAAAACTCGAAGACGAATCCTCGAGTTTTCTGTTACAAAAGTTTAATATGAAGGGAATTTTATTTTTTAGGCTTGCCTTCAATTGCTTGAATTTCAATATTATTGTTATTTGCATTCATAGCGTCTTTTAACCATTTTTCTTGTTCTTTGAAAACTTCGCCGATGGTTTTATCTTGTCCTGGCATTTTTTGAGACAAAGCTTCTGCAGGAATTCTTCCTTTAATTTTAGCAAAAGGATCATTTTTATAGTCTGCGTATAATGTTTCAAATTTTTTGCGATCTACTTCTAAATTGTTTATTCTCTGCCCAAATTGTTTATTGAGTTTTTCTGCATAAGTTTCTTCTTCCCAATTTTCAATGGTTTTATTTCCTTTTAATTGCCAAGAGTAGTTTTGATTAGCGTCTTCTATCTTCACAATAAGCCCTGGTAAACCATAAAATTTATATGGTCCATCTTGAAATGGTAAATCCTCAGAAAACCAAGCCGTCCATTTTCTGCCACCAAATTCGGTAGTAGCTTTTTGTGCTTGATATTCTCCAATTTTGGATTTTTCTGATTCTATTTTCCAGTTAAAATTGATAGCTTCTTTGTAAGTAATATCGTCTTGTAACATTCTTTCCGTATATCTTATTTCTGTTATAGGATATACTTTTCTAATGGTGTGACCAAATTTCGGTAGTTTTATAATTTTAGTTATATCTGGCATAATACCAGATTTTTGAGAACTTTCTATAGTTGTTTTTAAAATAGAGTCTTGTGTAACTTGCAGATGATCTCTGTAAATAGATCTATCTTTGGTAATGTCTAGGAAAAGAATATGTTTTTCTGTTCTAGCTGAATCTTTCTGTGGTTTAAAGGTCAATTCATAAAAAAATCTGTTAGCAGATTGTGCATTTGCAAGAGTTACTAAAAACAATAAAGCAAAGCTTAAAGATTTATACCATTTCATTTTTTAAATTTTATTAATTAGTAAGAGATTTTTTACTTTGTTACAAAAATTTATGAAAAAAATTACTCTTAATGCTTTAAAACTATTTTTTTGTGATTTTAAAATCCACATTTACAGATAATTTATATTTTTGTTTAAAATTTAAGACAAATGAGATTCTTTAGAGCGCCTATTTTAGGAATATTTGCAATGATGCTTTTCGTAATCAGTTGTAAAAAAACAGACATTGCTTTGCCAAAATCCGAAGCCAATATAGACAGCATTGCTTCTAAATATTATGAAGGTTACCTGAAAATGTTTCCTCTGGAAGCCACTATGCAAGGCGATAATAGATATAATGACCAATTGCCAAATGCGATCAGTCAGGATTTTATTTCTAAAGAAATCGGTTTCTATACCGAAACTCAAAAAAAGTTGCAAACTCTTGATTATGAATCTCTTTCTGATAAAGACAAAACCGTTTATGATGTTTTAGATTTTACCTTAAAAGATAAGATTGAGAAGTATGCGTATCATCCAGAACTGATGCCTTTTAACCAATTTGAAGGTTTGCCATTAGATTTTCCATTGTTAGGCAGTGGAGATGGAAATCAACCGTTTAAAACGACTAAAGATTATGATAATTTCTTGAAAAGAATAGATGCTTTTGCCGTTTGGATGAATACTGCCGAAAAGAATTTCAGAGATGGGATGAAACAAAATGTGGTGCTTCCCAAAAAATTGGTGGTGAAAATGATTCCTCAAATGAGAGGTGAAGAAATTATTTCTGAAAATTTTGATAAAAATATTTTCTACGGGCCTATCAAAAAAATCCCAGCCAGTTTTTCTGCTGCGGATAAACAAAAGTACTCCGTACTTTATCAAAACGCTATTAAAACGAAAATTATTCCTGCCTACAAAAGTATGGGTGATTTTCTAGAAAAAGAATATTTGCCAAAAGCGAGAAATACAGATGGAATTAACGCTATTCCAAATGGAAGCAATATTTACACGTATCTCGCAAAATCTTGGACTACCACTAATCTTACTCCCGATGAAATCAATAAAATTGGGTTGAAAGAAGTAGCCATGCTAAGAGCAGAAATGGAGAAAGTAAAAACTCAATTAGGTTTTAAAGGAACACTAGAACAATTTTTAGTAAGTCTAAAAACAGACAAAAAAGCAATGCCTTATAAAACGCCAGAAGAAGTAATTGCCGCGTTTAATGGTATTTTAAAGAAAATAGAACCAAAGCTTCCAACGATGTTTAGTCAATCTCCTAAAACACCGTTTGAAATCAGAAGAACAGAAAAATTTAGAGAAGCAAGTGCAAGTGCAGAATATAAACCAGGTTCAGCAGACGGAAGCAGACCGGGAATTTTTTATACGCCTATTCCAGATGCTACTCAATATAATGTAACCAATGGTTTCGAATCTTTATTCCTGCACGAAGCTATTCCAGGGCATCATTATCAAGTTTCGCTTCAACAGGAAAATATGGAAATTCCTAAATTCATGAGATTTGGTTGGTTCGGAGCTTATGGAGAAGGTTGGGCGCACTATACCGAAACTTTAGGACCAGAGTTTGGTTTGTACACCGATCCTTATCAAAAAATGGGTTATTTAAGTGATCAAATGTTGCGTGCAGTTCGATTGGTAGTAGACACAGGAATTCACACTGGAAAAATGACCAGAGAAGAAGCTATAAAATATTACCTAAACAATATTTCTGATTCTGAGGAAGGCGCAACTGCCGCAATTGAGCGTTATATGGCGATTCCGGGACAAGCATTAGGTTACAAAATCGGTTCGCTTAAATTTTTAGAATTAAGAGCTAAATATCAAAAAGAACTAGGTAAGAAATTTAGTTTGGCTAAATTCCATGATGAAATTCTGAACCAAGGATGTCTTCCATTGTCCGTTTTAGAAAGAAAGATGGAACTTTGGGCAAAGAAACAGTAAAAATATAAACCGCAGAATTTTGCGGTTTTTTTTATTTCTCAAAAAGCATTTTCGTGAGGTAATCTTTCTCCTGATTTCCTCTGGCTGGAGAATATTCTCTGCCGTAGAAAATAATTTGGAGGTGAAGTTTATTCCAAGTTTCTTTTGGGAAAAGTTTTTTAGCGTCGTTTTCGGTTTGAACCACGTTTTTTCCTTCGGTTAATTTCCATTGTTTCATCAATCGATGAATGTGAGTGTCTACCGGAAAAGCAGGAACACCAAAAGCCTGACTCATCACTACACTCGCCGTTTTATGACCTACTCCTGCTAAATTTTCTAAATCCTCAAAGTTAGAAGGAACTTCGCCGTTATGTCTTTCCAGAAGTTGATTGGCCATGATTTTTAGATTTTTGGCTTTGGTTGTAGAAAGTCCGATTTCTTTAATCAATTCCTTGATTTCAGGCTCTTCTAATGAAGCCATTTTTTCTGGATTGGGTGCTACAGAAAACAATTTGGGAGTTACTTCATTTACTTTTTTATCAGTAGTTTGTGCAGAAAGTGCAACTGCAACCAATAGTTCATAAGCATTTCTATGGTTCAGTGGAATAGGAACTTCGGGATAGATTTTTTCTAACTCAGTCATTACTATTTTTGCACGCTCTTTCTTAGTCATTTTCTGTAAATTTGAGCAAAAATAAGCATTATGTTAAAAATAGGTGATACACTTCCTACGTTTCAATTGGATAATCAAGACGGAAATCTGGTTAAATCTTCAGATTTCAAAGGGAAAAAATTGGTGGTTTTCTTCTATCCGAAAGCCAATACGCCAGGTTGTACAGCAGAAGCTTGTAACCTTAATGAAAATATAGAATACTTAACGAAACAAGGTTTTACGATTTTGGGAATTTCTGCAGATCCTGTGAAAAATCAAAAGAAATTTCATGATAAATTCGGGTTTAAATATGATTTATTAGCCGATGAAAACCATGAAGTTTGTGAAAAATTCGGGGTGTGGCAACTCAAAAAATTCATGGGCAAAGAATTCATGGGAATCGTGAGAACTACCTTTTTATTTGACGAAAATTCTGTTTGCACAGAAGTCATCGAAAAAGTAGAAACCAAAAATCACGCAGCTCAGATTTTGAAGTAATCTTTTTTACATTGTCATTCTGAACGAAACGCAGTGAAGTGAAGAATCTGTTCTATATTAAAGAGATTCTTCATTCCGTTTCACTTCTTTTCAGAATGACAGATAATTTTATTTAAATATCAGCTTCGAAATACAATAATTCTTCTGGATCACCATCCATGAAGAATTTTTTTTGGAATTTTAAACCTAGTTTTTCTAATAATTTTCTAGAAGCGTGGTTGTATTCTACCGTAATTCCGCCCAATTTTTTAATTCCGTAATCATTTTTAACCAAATTTTTCATAAAATGGGCACTTTCGTAGCCATAACCTTTTCCCTCAAATTCTGGCAAAAAAGCAAAGCCAATATCAGGAGCATTATCTGTGTTTTCTCTAGCGTAAACTCCACAAGTTCCCATTTTAGAAGAATCTTCCTTTAGAATTACGGTAAAACTTCCGTAGCCTAGTCTTTCAAACTGAGGAAAACATCTATTGCGAATGTAGTTTTCGGCGTCTTCTATGGTTCTTACGTTTCTGTCTCCAATATATTTGATGAAACTTTCAGAATTTAAAAGTTGAAGAATAAATTCGGCATCCTCTAAATCTGTAGGTTTGAGTAAAAGTCTTTCGGTTTCGTAGGTTTTCATATTAATTAAGGATAAATTACAGTAAAAATATAAGCAGCCAAGTTCACAAGTAAAACTACACCGTAAAGAATGTTGGTTTTTCCTCGACTTAGCGATAACATGGTGATAAAAATAGACAATCCCAGCAAAACCATCGATTTATAATCTAATCCTAAAACAAGGTCTAAATCAAAAATACTGCACACTACTGCAACTGCGGGAATAGTAAGTCCAATAGAAGCCAAAGCGGAACCTAAAGAAAGATTGAGGCTGGTCTGTAAATCATCTTTTCTGGCTGCTTTAATGGAAGCGATTCCTTCTGGTAATAAAATCACTGCTGCAATGATAACTCCAACCAAAGATTGTGGCAATCCTGCATTTCTAATGATGGTTTCTATAGGTGTAGAGAGTTTTTTTGCCATTAATACTACAATTCCTAGACAGACCAATAAGGTAATAAAACTCAGAATACTTTCTTTTGCAGTAGGGACAGAAACTACTTCTTCTTTGTTATTGGGTAAAAAATAATTTCTATGTCTCACCGTTTGAACCAATAAAAAAGTGCTGTAAATGGTGAGACAAGCTATAGAAACAAAAATCAATTGAGGTTGCGTATAAACAGGACCATTTATACTGGTCGTAAAATTAGGAAGAATAAGAGTAAGCACTAAAATAGCAATCAAAGAAACGAGTAGGGAATTGGCAGAAGTTCTCGCAAAAAACTGTTCGTGAAATTTCACACTTCCTACCAATAAACTTAAACCTAAAACACCGTTTAAAATAAGCATTACCGCTGCGAAAACAGTATCTCTGGCGAGATGTGAGGTTTCTTTTCCTCCTGCTGTCATGAGCGAAATAATAAGTGCTACTTCTATAATTGTAATGGAGATCGCCAAAACAATAGTTCCAAAAGGTTCGCCAATTTTATGTGCGATGACTTCTGAATGGTGTACTGCAGAAAATACACTTAACATTAAAAAAACGCCACAAAGCATTAAAATAACTGTACTGTCTGAATCGGGAGTTAAAAAGTAAATAACCCAAGCTAAAATAGGAGCAATAACCGTCCAATGGAAAAGTTTTTTTAATTTCATACGCGTTTATATTTAAGTTATATTCCTTTTTTACCTGCTAAAATCATTTCTATCAATTTTACCTTTCTGTTTTCTCTGGTTTCTGGTTTTTTGGCTTCGGTAATCCATCTCATGTATTCTTTCCGATGCGTGTAAGACATTTTCTGATACATTTCAAAAGCATCTTTGTTCTTTTCGAAAACTTCTAAAACATCTTCAGGAATTTCTACAATTCTTTCTTCTTGGTCTTCCCAAAGTTTCACCGTAACCTTATCGCCAAAAGTTTTCCCAAGTTGTTTTCTTACTTCCTGAGTTAATCCCAGTAGATGACCATCACTTTTCATTTTGGCAAGGCTTCCTCTGTATTCTACTTTTTCATCAAGCAAAGCTTTGATTTTTACCTGACCTTTTTTGCCAAATAATTCTTCTGTAGAGAAAGGAAAGTCTACAAAGGCAGCATTCATAGTGCCATTTTGCTTAATTTCTGTTTCAAAAGTGATGTAATCCGTTGACATTTTTATGAATTTTGAGAAAAAAGAAACGTTTAAAAAATTATGATTTCCTAAAAATAAGAAAATTTGAGTTTTTATAAAAGTTTTTTAAAAACTAAACGGAGTAAAAAGTAATAAAAAACCTCGAAGAAATTTCTCCGAGGTTAGTTTTAGAAGCAAAAAAGTTGCCTTATTTTCTGATGGTCATTTCGTTTAATAAATAACCAGCTCCGTGATATTTATCCATTACCCAAAGTAAGAATCTTACATCTAGGTTGATGGTTTTTTGCCATTGTTTTTCGAAAACGATATCTCCAGAAAGTGCTTCAGAGTTACCATCGAAAGCAAGACCAATTAATTCACCATTTCCGTTTAAGATAGGAGAACCAGAGTTTCCACCTGTAATATCATTATCTGATAAGAAGTTTACAGGCATATAACCTTTTTTGTCTTTGTATGGACCGAAATCTTTTTTCTTGTATAGATCTAATAATCTTTGAGGTAAATCAAACTCTGCGTCGCCTTTTTTGTATTTAGCCACCATACCTTTCATATCAGTATAGAAGTTATCTTTTACGCCATAATATTGTCTGTCTTTTCTGATTGGTAATCTATCTACTTTACCGAAAGTTACTCTCATAGTAGAGTTAGCATCTGGATAGAATTCTTTTTCTGGCATAGATTTTCTAAGACCGTCAAAGTATAATCTTGTGTTTTTAGCAAATTGGTCATCAGCTTTTACATATTTGTCTCCAAACATCATAGCTTCTGCTACCATAATTCCTGAGAATTTGTAAAGCGGATCGTTTTCCAGAATAGCTAAACTAGGATTTTCGATGAATTTAAGTAGAGATTCTTTGGTGCTGAAAATAGAAGCGTCTGCTTGGTTAGCTAATTCTGCTGGATTAGAATATTTCATCACCGGAAGTTGATAATCAAACGGTACTTTGTTCTTATAAAGAGAAAGTAAAGTTTGTAACATATCTTTTTCTACTACTGGGTGGAAACCATCGTAAGAAGCTTCTACACCAGCAAGAAGTCTAGCTTTCATAGCCGCTTTTCCAGCTTCGTTTTGCTCAATATAAGATTTAAGAGCAGCGCCAATTCTGTAAGGAAGAACTGCATATTTAGCATTTCTTTGGAATTGAGTAGCGTAGTTTCTTTCTAAATTTCTATCAGCAATTAATTTGTAATACGCTTCGATTTCTGAAAGAACATTGCCATAAGTAGCTTTGTTTTCAGCTAAGTTAGCCCATTCTTGGAATTTAGCTTCTACTTTTTGTTTGTCTGCAACTGTTCCGTTTTTGTTTACAGATTCTATGGTTCCAGCTCTGTTTTTCCAGTAGTTTGCTACAGAAGCGTATTGAGAAGCGTAATCTAATCTGATTTGCGTGTCTTTATCCATGTACTTCTTCATCACATCCATTGCAGATTTAGAAGCTTCTACCCAACCGATATAATCTTTAGTCACCAATTGATTGATTCCATAAGAAGTTAAATATCTGTTAGTTCTACCAGGATAACCCATAATCATGGTGAAATCACCAGGTTTTACACCTTTCATAGAAACAGGAAGGTGATATTTAGGTTTTAATGGAACGTTGTTTAATGAATATTCTGCAGGATTTCCTTTAGCATCACCATAAATTCTGAAAACAGAGAAGTCACCAGTATGTCTTGGCCATTCCCAGTTATCGGTATCACCACCGAATTTACCAATAGATTCTGTAGGAGTTCCTACCAATCTTACGTCTTTATAATCTTGATATACAAAATAGTAGAATTCATTTCCACTGAAGAAATCTCTTACTACTACAGTATATTTACCATTTTCTGAATTTTCTTTTTGGATGGCTTTGTATTCTGCTTCGATTACGGCGCGTCTTTCGTCAGCAGACATTTGAGGATTAAGTTTCCCGTTAATTCTAGCTGTTACATCATCCATTCTTACTAAAAATCTCACATAAAGATTTTTTGCAGGAAGTTCTTCTTTGTTGTTCATGGCGAAGAAACCATCTTTTAAATAATTTTTTTCTGGCGTAGAAAGTGCTGCAATAGCATCATAACCACAGTGGTGGTTTGTGAAAAGCAAACCTTCTTTAGAAACTACTTCTGCGGTACAACCACCATTAAACTGTACGATGGCGTCTTTTAGGCTAGAGTTGTTTACAGAATAAATTTCTTCTGCAGTTAATCTAAGACCTTGTTTTTGTAAGTCTTTTCCGTTTAATCTCTTTACGAGCATCATCAGCCACATTCCTTCGTCTGCACGCATTTGTGCAAAGCTCAATAGAAATGTGAATAGTAAAAATATTCTTTTCATTGATCTAAAAAATTTTATGGGTAAATGTATGAATTAAAAGCGATTTTTGAAAATTGGTATATAATTTGACTGGTCTGTTACAAATTACCTATGATGAAAACACGTTTTTTTATAATCAGCATATTATCAATTTCATTTTTTATGATGAGTTTTGCTCCACAGAAAGAAATTTCTTCTCTGGAGAGAAAGTGGATGTTAGTTGAATTTCAAGGATTTACCAAGGAAGAACTCATTCAGAAAAAAGCATATTTAGACCTAACTCACTTCGAAAGAGGAGGTGGCGCAAAAATGGGTTGCAACAGTATTTTTTTCTCTGTAAAATTGAAAAATAATCACAGAATACATTTCTCAGGAGTTGGTTCTACCATGATGTATTGTGACGGAAACATGAAATTAGAAGAAAACTTCGGGAAATTATTACCTACGATAACCAAATATCAAGTAAAAGGGCATTTTTTGACTTTGAAAAATAAAAATGGACAAACCATGAAATTTGTTGCCGAAGATTGGGACTGATAGTTTGATATTAAGTAGATTTGATGAAGATTTTGAAAAAATTCGCAAATTTGAATTAAAAAAATCATCATATCAACTCATCATCATATTAACACATTATCAAATGAATTTTAACCCAGAAATTCTCGGCTTGATTGCAGGAACATTGTCTTGCATAACTTTCGTTCCGCAAATTTTTAAAACTTGGAAGTCTAAATCGGTAAAAGATATTTCTGTAACTTCTTTTATGATTGTGGTGACCAGTACTTTAATTTGGTTGGTTTACGGAATTTGGAAAGAACTTCCTTCTGTAATTCTCACCAATGTAGTAGTCTGTATATCAGCAGTTATCATGCTTTTACTCAAGTGGAAATATTCTGAAAAGTAAATTCTATAAAAGATTCTTTAAACCTTGAAATGTTCTTTTGGAGAAAAGGAATTTTCTTTGAAAGAAAAACATGAATATCAATCCAGAAGTCTTTGGGTTTATAGCTGGTGGAATTTCCTCAGCGCTTTTTATCCCACAAATTGTTAAAATTTTCAAGGAAAAATCAGCCGAAGAAATCTCTTTGCTCACTTGTATTATAGGAATCATCAGCAGTGTGCTTTGGTTGTATTATGGTGTGGTAAAAGAAAGCATTTCTATGATGGTGACTAACAGTATTTCTATCGCCATCACCGTTTTTTTATTGATTTTAAAATGGAAATTCTCAAAATCTCTATGATAGGTGAATATATATTACCTTTGTAAAATAATGTAGTCAGTAAACCTTATGCTCGAAAAAAAAGAACATCAATACGAAAAAGCCGTTTTAGTAGGCTTAATTACACAGCATCAAGACGAAGAAAAACTTACCGAATACCTCGATGAGTTAGAATTTCTTGCCTATACTGCAGGTGCAACTGTAGAAAAACGCTTTACGCAAAAATTATCTCAACCAGATTCTAGAACCTTTGTAGGAAGCGGAAAAGCAGAAGAAATTAAAAATTTTGTAAAAGAAAACGAAATAGGAACCGTTATTTTTGATGACGAACTTTCACCTTCTCAATTGAAAAATTTGGAGCGAGAAATGGAAGTAAAAATCCTCGATAGAACCAATCTTATCCTTGATATTTTTGCACAAAGAGCACAAACTTCTTACGCAAGAACTCAAGTGGAACTTGCTCAATATCAATATCTTCTTCCAAGATTAACCAGAATGTGGACGCACTTAGAACGTCAAAAAGGAGGAATCGGAATGCGTGGTCCTGGTGAAACCGAAATTGAAACTGATAGACGTATTATTCGTGATAGAATTACGCTTCTAAAAGAAAAGCTGAAAACCATTGATAGACAAATGGCGACTCAACGAAATAATCGTGGAAAAGTGGTGAGAGTTGCGTTGGTAGGATATACCAACGTAGGAAAATCTACCTTGATGAATGCGCTTTCTAAATCTGAAGTTTTTGCAGAAAATAAACTTTTTGCAACGCTAGATACTACTGTTCGTAAAGTGGTAATTGGAAATTTACCATTTTTATTGACAGATACGGTTGGTTTCATCAGAAAATTGCCGACTCAGTTGGTAGAATCTTTCAAATCTACGCTTGACGAAGTTCGCGAGGCTGATTTGCTTATTCATGTAGTAGATATTTCTCACGAAAGTTTCGAAGATCACATTGATTCTGTGAATCAAATCCTCATGGAAATCAATGCGCATCAGAAACCTATGATTATGGTTTTCAATAAAATAGATGCTTTTGCTTATGAGAAAAAAGACGAAGATGATTTAACTCCAGCTACCAAAAAGAACATTTCTCTAGAAGAGTGGAAAAAAACGTGGATGGCAAAATCTAAATATCCTACCGTTTTCATTTCGGCTTTATCTAAAGAGAATTTTCCAGAAATGAAGAAAATGATTTACGATGAGGTTCATAAAATTCATATTTCTAGATTTCCATATAACGATTTCTTGTTTGAATATTTTGAGGATGAGTAAGTTGTTTAAACACAGAGGCACAGCGAAAACACAGAGCATACTGTGAACTCTGTGAAACAAGCTCTGTTTCTCTGTGTTTAAATTTTTAAATTAGATTTTTGCACACTTTGTCATGCTGAAATCTTTAGATTCGACGAAGTCAAAGCATCTAAATAATTATGAGAACTGAATTTTTTAAAAGTAGAATTTTTTTCTACATTTTTCTTGCAATTGTGAGTCTAGACTTTGTAAATGGGCTTCTGCTGGTTTATAAACCAACAGAAATTGCTGGAATTCTTGTTTTAAAGTGGCTAAAACTTCTTATTAGTTTTTCTGCTTTTTTAATGTTCTTCTTAAAAACAAATTATAATCATCAGATTTTTAAAATATTTATTTATTTCGTTGGAATTTTAATGCCGTTATATATTCTACTTTATCACATAAAAGAATTAGTTTTTTATGGTATTCACCCAATTTCTGCTGAGAAATTAATTGAAAATGGCTTTAATTTATTTTTTGCAATTATTCTTTTAATTTTTTATAATAAATATAAAATTGATAATAATGTACAACCAAATCCTTGAAGCCTTACAATTTCTTTCTACACCAGAAAAGAGAGATTTTTTGCCGTATTTTTTTAAAACGGGAAAAGGTCAATATGCAGAAGGTGACCAATTCATTGGTGTAGTCGTTCCAGATTCTAGAAAGTTGGTGAAGGAATATTGGCAAAAAGCCACTTTAGATGATGTTCAAGAAATTTTGAAATCAGAATTTCACGAGATGAGATTAGTGGCGCTGTTGATTTTAGTAACAAAATTTGAGAAAACCAAAGACGAAAAAGAAAAGAAAACGCTCGTTGATTTTTATCTAAAAAACACAAAGTATATCAATAATTGGGACTTGGTAGATTTGTCTTGCTATAAATTATTAGGAAGATATTGTTTTGAAAATCAGAAAGATGAAATTTTGAAAAAGTTATCGAATTCTGAAAACATGTGGGAAAAACGCATCGCCATTGTGGCTACGATGTATCATATCAAGAAAGGAAGTCATGATTTAACCATAGAATTGGCGCTGAATAATTTGAATCATTCACATGATTTGATGCACAAAGCAAACGGTTGGCTTCTAAGAGAAATGGGCAAAAAAGATGAAGAAAAATTATTGAATTTTTTGAAAACGCATTACCAAAATATGCCCAGAACTTCACTTCGTTATGCGATTGAAAAACTAGACGAAGATTTACGGCAAGACTTTTTAAAAGGAAGAATTTAAACTTTGGAAATTGCAAAAATCATAATGCATTATTTTTTACACTTGATATTTCCAGTGTTTATAGCGCTTGTTTTCTATAAAGAAAATCGGAAAAAGGCTTATTTCATTATGTTAGCCACCATGTTGGTAGATGTAGACCATCTTTTAGCTACGCCAATTTTCCAAGAGGGAAGAAGTAGCATTGGTTTTCATCCTTTGCATACTTATCCTATGATTTTTTTATACTTTTTAGGCGTTTTATTTCTGCGAGGGAACTACAGAATCATAGCAATAGGATTGCTATTTCACATGTTTACAGATTTTCAGGATTTCTATTTCTGGAGATGGTTAATGAAATTATAGTTTTCTCAGTTTGGTATCCATTTCCATTTTATAGGACATTAAACTGGCAATATTTTCGGCTTTAGATTTGGCAGATTCTGCAATTTCGCCAGAGAATAATTGGTCTACAGTAGATTTCCAAAGACTTAACCACGTGTCAAAATGATGTTTTTCCATTGCCATTTTTTCGTTAATAGGGAAGTGTGCACCCATAGGATTTCCGTCAAATTTCACATCAGCAAATAACAATGCTTGCCAGAAAATGTACATTTTGGGCAAATGTTTTTCCCAGTTTACTTGGGCGATTTCTTCAAAGAAAAAACCGATTTCTGATTCTCGAACGCTTTCGTAAAAAGTATTGACGAGTAGTTGTATATCTTGAATGGTAGTAATGTCTTTCATTTTACAAAAATAGTTCTTTAAAACATCAAAAATTTATGATTTCAGTCAATTAGTTTTAATTTTGCATCATTAATGATAAGATGGATTTAGAATTTTATAAAAATCAAGCTTTACAGAAGCAAAAAGAACTCAAAAAGTTTCTAGAAAATCTCAAAAAAAAGCCGCCTAAAAATTTAGATTATGTGGTTCAAGAAATGCATGATGAGGTTTTCGATGAGGTTGATTGTTTGTCTTGCGCCAATTGTTGCAAAACTACAGGACCATTGTATACCGAAAAAGACATCGAGAGAATTTCGAAACATTTGAGAATGAAACCAGCAGATTTTGAAGCAAAATTTCTGAGAATAGACGAAGATAATGACAAAGTTCTGCAAAATTTACCTTGTTTTTTCTTGAATCAAGATAACACGTGTTCTATCTACGAAGTAAGACCAAAAGCTTGCCGAGAATATCCTCATACGGATAGAAAGAAAATTTATCAAATCAATAATCTCATGTTGAAAAACACCGTGATTTGTCCTGCTGCATTTACGTTTGTAGAGAAAATGATGAAGAATCTAACCAAATAAAAAAGTCTCGAATAAAATCCGAGACTTTCTACCGTTTTACGGGTCTTTATTTTGAAAAAATCATCACTTATTTAGACTACACCTTGTGCAAGCATTGCTTCAGCTACTTTTACGAAACCAGCAATATTAGCACCTTTTACATAGTTTACGTATCCATCTTCTTCTTTACCGTATTTTCTACAAGCATTGTGAATACCAATCATAATTTCTTTTAGTCTAGCGTCTACTTCTTCAGAACTCCAGTTTAATCTGATTGAGTTCTGCGTCATTTCTAGACCAGAAGTTGCTACACCACCAGCGTTAGAAGCTTTTCCTGGGCTGAATAATACTTTATTATCTAAGAAATAGTTGATAGCATCTAATGTAGAAGGCATGTTTGCCGCTTCTACTACACATCTACAACCGTTTTCTACTAAATTTTTAGCATCTTCTAGGTGAAGTTCATTTTGTGTAGCAGCAGGAATAGCCACGTCACATTTCACTTCCCAAGGTCTCTTACCAGCATGGAATTCTGCAGTTGGGAATTTCTTCACATAATCTTCCGCTCTGTTGTTTCCAGAAGCTCTTAATTCTAATAAGAAATCTATTTTTTCGCCAGTAATACCGTCTTTGTCATAAACATAACCATCAGGACCAGAAATAGTTACTGCTTTTCCACCCAATTGTTCAATTTTTTTGATAACTCCCCAAGCTACGTTACCGAAACCTGAAACGGTTACGATTTTATCTTTGAAATCTTCGCCTTTTGTTTTTAGCATTTGTTCACCAAAATATACTACACCATAACCTGTAGCTTCTGGTCTGATTAATGAACCACCATATGCTAAACCTTTACCAGTAAGAACTCCGGTAAACTCATTTCTAATTCTCTTGTATTGACCGAAAAGGTAACCAATTTCTCTAGCACCTACTCCGATATCTCCTGCAGGAACGTCTGTTTCTGGACCAATGTGTTTACACATTTCCGTCATGAAAGATTGGCAAAAACGCATAATTTCGTTGTTTGATTTTCCTGTTGGGTCAAAATCAGAACCTCCTTTTCCACCACCCATTGGTAGAGTAGTTAATGAGTTCTTGAAAACTTGCTCGAATGCTAAAAATTTAAGCACTGATAAGTTTACTGTAGGATGGAATCTAATTCCTCCTTTATATGGTCCGATTGCAGAGTTCATCTGAATTCTGAAACCTCTATTTACCTGAATTTCACCTTTATCATCTACCCAAGGAACTCTGAAAATGATTACTCTTTCAGGTTCAGCCATTCTCTCTAGAAGCTTCATTCCTCTGTATTCTTCTTTGGTAGCAATAAAAGGAATAACTGTAACCGCTACTTCTTTTACCGCCTGTAAAAATTCTGGCTCATTTGGGTTTTTTGCTTCAATTTTCGCAACGAACTCTTGTATTTTTTGTTCGATAGTGTTTTGTTCCATAGATGTTATGAATTATTAAAGACAAATTTAATTTTTTTTTCTATTCTCACAAGAATTATTTTGACTTTAATGAAAATTATATAAATTATGATAAAAATTTTATTAAATTCATAATTATAATGTTTCTGTTAAGGAAAACATGATGTTATGTGAAAAATAATGAAATATTAAAAAATTGTGAATTTTTAAATTATAGAATATTGCTTTCCGGAAAGTGCTTTAATGTATCCTTTTAACTCAAAATCAAGCAAAATGGGCAATAATTTATAAGGAGGAATGTCTAGTTTTTCGCTCAAGTCGTCTAACGAAATTTGAGGTTGAGAAGCAATCGTGTCATAAATCGGTTGTAAGTCTTTGCTCAGTTTAATTTCTCTCGCTGCAAAAAGGCTTCCTATCTTTTCTTTTTCTTTACCCAATTGCAATTCGTCTAATATTTCTTCAAAATTTTGTAAAATTCTAGCTTTGTTCTGTGCGATGAGTAAATTACAACCTTGGCTGTACTTATCATTGATTTTTCCTGGCAGCGCAAAAACTTCTCTGTTGTAATCATTAGCATAACTTACGGTACTCATAGAACCGCCACCAAAAGCAGTTTCTATAACAATGGTAACCGGAGAAAATCCTGCTACAATTCTGTTTCTTTGCAGAAAATGTTCTCGGTCTGGTTTATCACTAGAATTAAATTCGGTGAGTAAAGCGCCATCTTGTTCTAAAATTTCTGCGGCTAATTTTTTATGCTGAGAAGGATAGATGAGATGCAAACCATGAGCTAAAACTCCTGCTGTTTTCAGTTGGTTTTTCAAGGCTTCTGTATGAGCGCAACCATCTGTTCCGAGTGCCAAACCACTTACAATGAGCACTTTTTTATTTTTTAAAATTTCTAGAAATTCTTCAATGAAATGTTTGCCATAACTCGTCATGTTTCTGGTTCCTACGATGGAAATGGGAGTTAAACTTTCGTCTAAACTTCCTTTTTGGTAAAGAATTGCAGGAGCATCATCACAATTAGAAAGTAATTTTGGCAATTCTTTTAAATGGCGAAGATTAATTTTAATGTTATTTTTTTCACAGAAGTCAATTTCCTTTTCTGCGAATTTCAAATATTTTTCGTTGCCGATTTCTTTCGTAATTTTAGAGCCAATTCCCGGAATTTCTTTGAGCAATTTCTTAGAAAGATGCCAAGTTTCTTTGGCAGAACCGGTAATTTCTACCAATCTCATAAAATTTACATCGCCAATAAGCGGAGTAGCGCGTAACGCTATGGAATATAGATGTTCTTCATGTAACATTCTCAAAAATAAGAAAAAATCGCTTTACTTTTTTCTGATTTCGTCTAAATGTTCCCAGATTTCTTCTTTCTTTTTCTGAGGCATTTCTAGAAAATGTTCAGGATGACCTTCGATGTATTCTTGCCAAAGTTTATCGTCTTTTTCGCTGTAATAATTAGGGAATTCCCAAATGAATTTTTTCTTTTTTTCTTGATGTTTTTTTCTGAAAATTAGCGCTAGAGAAAGACCAACTACCGCTCCAGAAAGGTGAGCTTGCCATGAAATTCGGCTTGGTTCATCTAATCGATAGAATAATTCTTCTGGAAAAATTCCCCAGATTAAACTTCCATAATACAAGGCGACTAAAAGGGAAACAGTTAGCAGTTTTTTGTCTTTTCTGAAAATTCCGCTGAAGAATAAGAAAAATGCTAGCATATATACAATTCCACTTGCTCCGATGATGCAGGTATAAGTAGCTTCTTGTCCGAAAAAATTCATAGGTGGCAGTAACCAAACTACGAGTCCTGTAACAATCCATCCGTAAAAAAATACAGGATTGGCCAATTTAGGATAAAACTGATAGAGCAAGAACAGCAATGCCGCAATCGGTACAGAATTACTGGCGATATGTTCTAAATTCCCGTGTAAAAGCGGAGAAAATATTACGCCTTTTAATCCTTCTGGAACTAGAGGAATGAGGGAACCTTCGCAGTTTTCTACAAAACCGATGTGTTGTAAAAAGAAACCTAACCACATGGCAGAAAGCATGAAGAGAGGAATTAGAAGCGCTTTGATGTGGATGGTGTTTTTTAGCATAAATAAAATGTGACTAAATAAATGCCAAGACAATTTTATGGAAAATTTGACTATAAATCCCCGATTTTTTTAAAAATTATAGACAAAAAGTAAGATTTTTTCGTTTTCAAGACTTCCATTCGTTTTACAAATTGTATTTTTGAACTGGTTTTTTAAATTTTGAAAATGAAGAAGTTGTTAATTTTTGTGTTCGGTTGTCTATCTATTAATATGTATTACTCCCAAATTGAGAGTAAAAGAATTCTAGATTCCATTAGCGCAGAAAACTGGAAAAAAAACATTCCTAACTTAGATTCTTTGGCAGAAATTAATTTGCAAAAAATAGATGTAAAGCACAAGGATTCCATTATTCTAAAAACCGATAAAATTACTGCGGAACTCGGCACTGAAATTCCTATTACACCGTTTCAATTGATTAAAACCAAAGAAGAAAAAGTTTGGTATTTCTATGGTCAAAACAATATGGTTTTTAACCAAGCGAGTTTCAGCAACTGGAATTCTGGGGGAAATAATAACATTGGGATTTTAGGGAAAATCAACTATAATTTGAGTTTCAAAAAGCGAAAACATTATTTAGAAAATAATTTCCAATTAGGATACGGAATTGTAGCAGCAAGCGGACAAACCACTAGAAAAACAGAAGATTTCATCAATATCATGGCGAATTATGGTTATGATTTAGGAAGGAATTATTACTTGTCTTCAGGTTTGCAGTTTATTTCTCAGTTTGCGCCGGGTTATAATTATGTGAAAACGCCAAGTCCGAATTTTGATGACAGAATTTCTAAATTTTTAGCACCTGCATATATTAATACGGGTATCGGTATCTCGTATAATCCTAATGAAAATTTCCAAGTGATTTTTAGACCGATTAATGGTAAGTTTACCATCGTGGCCGATAAGCATTTGCAAAAAGTAGGTTTTTATGGTTTAGAAAAAGATGGTCAAAGCCTCAGAAAAGAGTTAGGAGCCATGGTGAATATTTTGTACAGACAAAAAATTTATAAAGACATTAATTTGGTAAATCAACTGAACTTCTTTACCAATTATTTATATCATACAGAACGAGTGGATTTTTCTTACAACGGTCAATTGAACTTTAGAGTTAATAAGTTAATTTCTGCCAATGTAAGTGCAGATTTATTGTACGATCACGACCAAATTAAAAGAATGCAGTTTAAGCAAACTTTAGGTATAGGTTTTTCTTATAACCTCGGCATCGAAAACCAAGACAAGCCAAAAATTAAAAAAGTGGTAAAACCATTTTTATAATGAAATTTAAATAATTTAGAAAAATATAATCCACCAATAATTTGGTGGATTTTTTTATTATTACGCTCAATAATAGAGATTTTAAGCATTCGCTTTATCAATTCGCTAGCGAATTTTGCTTTGCTTTCTTAAAAAGGTTAATCTTTTATTTTAAATCTTTGCGTTTTAAAACTTTTAGTTAGCTCTTAATTCATCATTGCAGCAGCTCCCGCTCCAATAAGTCCAATGAAAATCATAATGGCATAAAAAGAAAGCAGAATGATGGTTAAAATCCCCATAAATTTATAATGAGATTTTAAAAATTCAAATGCATCTCTAATAGCGTTATTGTCATTGTTTTCAATTGCTTTTTTAGTATTTTCTGAAAATTGATACAAGTAAGAAATTGGGAAATAGTATAAAACAGCAAATGCCAAATAAAGAAGCATCATAAATATTTTTCCACCAAAAGGAAAATCTCCATTAGACATTAATGATGACGGAGCAAAAAGCATTACTAATGAACCCAAAACCATTAATCCAATTCCTACGAAACCTAAAATGGCTAAAAACTTAGTCCATTTTGCTGTTTCTTTTAAAAATTCTTTCGAACGCCAATCGATTACTAAATTTTCGCCGTTCTCTACATGTAAATTGTTTTCCATAAATTATATAGTTTAAAAAATTAAGCATTCCAAAATTCTCTATCCAGACTTCTGTATTGTATGGCTTCAGAAATATGATGAGAAAGAATATGTTCTGATTGTTCTAAATCTGCAATAGTTCTAGAAACCTTCAAAATCCTATCATAAGCTCTTGCCGAAAGATTTAGTTTTTCCATTGCGTTTTTGATGAGATTTTTAGAATCTTCATTCAGTTCGCAGTATTTTTCTAATTCTTTAGGCCCGATTTGAGCATTGTAACTGATGTCTAAATCTTGGTAGCGCACATTTTGCATTTCTCTGGCTTTCAAAACACGCTCCCGAATTGCAATACTGCTTTCGCCTTTTCTTTTGTCTGAAAGTTGCTCAAATTCTACTTTTTGAACTTCGATGTGAATATCAATTCTATCCAACAAAGGTCCAGAAAGTTTATTCATGTAGCGTTGCATTTCAAATTGAGACGAAGTGTTATTAGGATCATCAGGAAAATAACCACTTGGTGATGGATTCATACTTGCCACCAGCATAAAACTTGCAGGATAATTCACCGAAAATCTCGCTCTGGAAATCGTCACTTCTCGGTCTTCCAACGGTTGACGCATTACTTCCAGAACTGTTCTTTTAAATTCTGGCATTTCATCCAGAAACAAGACGCCATTATGCGCCAAAGAAATTTCGCCAGGTTGAGGATAACTTCCGCCACCAACTAAAGCCACGTCAGAAATCGTGTGATGCGGACTTCTAAAAGGCCTAACTGTCATCAAAGAATTATTGGCGCCCATTTTTCCTGCCACAGAATGAATTTTGGTGGTTTCCAAAGCTTCTTTCATGGTTAAAGGTGGCAGAATACTTGGAACACGTTTAGCAAGCATGGTTTTTCCACTTCCGGGAGGACCGATGAGAATAATGTTATGACCACCAGCTGCGGCAACTTCCATCGCTCGTTTTGCGGTTTCTTGTCCTTTCACTTCAGAAAAATCAAAAGGAAAATGGTCTATTTTTTCTTGAAATTCTTTTCGGGTGTCAAATTCTGTTCTTTCTAGCGGAATATCTTCGTTAAAGAAATCAATAACTTGTTTAATGTTTTCTACACCGTACACTTCCAGATTATTGACTATTGCGGCTTCTCTTACGTTTTGTTTGGGTAAAATAATGCCTTTGAAACCTTCTTCTCTGGCTTTTATGGCAATGGGCAGAACGCCTTTTATCGGTTGCAAACCTCCGTCTAAGGAAAGTTCGCCCATGATGATGTATTTTTCTAAATTTTCGGCTTTTATTAAGTCTGAAGCAGCCAAAATCCCAATAGCAATGCTTAAATCATAGGCAGAACCTTCTTTGCGCAAATCTGCAGGAGCCATGTTAATGGTGATTTTCTTACCCGGAATTTTGTAGCCTACATTTTTGAGTGCGGCATTAATTCTATAGCTGCTTTCTTTAATGGCATTATCTGGTAAGCCTACAAGATGATAGCCTACTCCGCCTGTGTCTACATTAACTTCTATAGTGATGGTTTGCGCCGAAACGCCATGAATTGCGCTCCCGAAAATCTTTACTAGCATTTTGGTTATTAATTTTTTATAAAAGTAAAAGTAAGGATTTTTTTGAAATGAAAAAACCTCAATTTTTGGTTGAGGTTTTATGTATTGTTTAGGATTTAAATCTGTAATGTAGGGGTGTAGTTTAATTGTCTTTTCCTCTCGTCTTTTACAAATAATATTTTGCCTTTTTTAGTCTCTTTTTATTTTATAATTGTCCACTTTTTAGATTCTGTAGGTTTTAATCTTTTTAGAGTAAACTTTTTAAAATCCTTTGTTTGATACTCTAATTGAAATCTTTCATCGCTGAAATTTTCGCTATTAACATCTTTTACAAAACGCATAATTAGTCCCAAATGAAAGATTCCATTTTTGTCTTTTTTCAAAACTTTTCCAATGGATTGCCAACCTTCGATATATTCAAAATGTCCATTTTTAGGTGAATATTTATTTACTTGCTCAATCGTTGGATTGGTTTCTATTTGAATTAACTTATTGTTTTTTATCCAAAAAGTCTCCACTATTGAATAAGTAGCCCTATCATTTTCCCAGCCAATAATTTCTCCAGGAATACTTTCCCAGACATTTGGCTCTTGCTCAACCTCGTCAATTTCAGAAATAAATTTTTTCAGGATTTCAATAGAGTATTTTTTGTATTTAAATTCTTTTTGAACTTGTTTTAGAGTAATTTTTGCTACCGAATTTTGTGCAAATAAAAACCCTCCCAAAAAAATAGAAGAAATGATTAAAAGTTTTTTCATGATTTTTTTAATATTAATTAGGTTATATTTAAACCAAGCAAATCGCTTTTTCCTGATTACTAAATTATGAAAAAAAAGTAATATGAAAAGCATGTTGTGGCTAAATTTCTGATTACTAACCTAAAAATATACGTTCTGAAATTATAATTTGCGGTTTTGGAATGGTTTTTTTAGGTTCTAAACTTATCTTTTTAGGTTTTTGAGAAAAAAATATACGTTTCCAGCTGCGCAAAGTCTCCTGACTTTGAGCCCAATTACTCATCATAATTACTATATTTCCAAAACTCACTTGTTTTATCATTTTTTCAATCTTGCTCAAAGTTGCAAACTTTGCGCAGCTGGGGGGGATTTTTTTGAAATGAAAAAACCTCAATTTTTGGTTGAGGTTTTGGTTATTTTTATTTCAGATTTTGAGTAGAAGCGTCAGTTTTCTTTACGCCATTCCAGCAATGTTTATAAAATTGAATTGTTTGGTTGTCAGATTAAATTCTAAATAAACATTACAATTGCCACCATCGTGCATATCTGATTCATAATATTGATAGCTTTCTAATAAAAAGGAAGTCTTACAAAAGAAACGCGCTTGAATTAGTATTTCATTTCTACTGTTTTTCACTGCAACAATCTGTTTTAGGTATTCATTGAAATTTCTTAATTTTTTATTTTTGAGAAATTCCTTTTGAAAAATTTGATCTAACACTGATAATTCTCGAGTGTTTAAATCGTAATTTGAGTAATCTTGTTGCCATTCACCATTGTCAAAATTCTTATTAAACGTGAAAACAGCATAGTTGGGAAATTTATCCAGGTTAAGATTATTTTTAACAGGTAATGTTGTTTTCTCAATTTTCATTCTATCTGGGTTTTCACCATCAATAAACTCAATAAATCCATTTTTCAAAACTGCTGTTTCTGCGTTATTAAAATCAAGTTTAAAAGGATGAAATTTAATTGAATCCTTATTTATTTTCACTAGTCCTTCAAAAGTTTCATTCTTATTATGATTGGGTTCTCTTAAATTTTCTATAAACGTGTAAGTGCTGTCTGAAAATATTGTTAAAGTTCTTTTAACTACTTTAATGTTATTAAAATTTTGCGTTGCGATTAATAATGTTTCTTTCTGTTTATGGTTTTTTTTATCAAGCTTTGAACAGTTTGAAAAAAATAACAAAAAGGTCATTAAAGTTATTTGAATTAAGATTTTCATAAAATTTTGCCTAACACTCAAATATACAAAAGTTTTTAGACACTTAAAATCTCTCTTATTTTCTTTGACTAAAGTTCCAGTCAAAGTCTACTCAAGTTTTAGGTTTGCTCGTGGTTTGTTCGTAATTTATGGTACTTTTTCGAGGCTGATTCGAATGAAACACGAACAAACCACGAACAAACGTAGAGCAAGACTCCTAGAAGACTGCTTTTTGAGTGCTGCTTACTTGGTGAAATTTTTATCAAGAAAAAAGAATATGCACCCAACAAAAAACCCCAACTTGCGTTGAGGTTTTCTTCGAAATTATATTAGAAAAACTATGCTTCTACTTTTTCAGCAGCATGTTTTTTCACGAGGTCTTGTTGTACATTGGTAGGAACTAATTGGTAGTCGCTGAATTTCATAGAGAATTTTGCTCTACCTCCTGTTAATGAGCGCAATGTAGAACCGTAATCGTTCATTTCAGCCAATGGAACTTCTGCCATAATTTTTTGATAATGACCTTCGCTATCCATTCCAGAAATCATGGCACGTCTGGTTTGTAAATCTCCCATTACATCACCAGTACATTCGTCTGGAGCAAGAATTTCTACATGATACATAGGTTCTAGCAATTGAGGATGCGCATTGTGGAACGCTTCTTTAAACGCACCAGAAGCTGCCAATTGGAAAGAAATATCATTAGAGTCTACACTGTGCATTTTTCCGTCATATACAGAAACTCTGATGTTTTGGCAATGTGAACCAGTTAATGGACCTTCTTTTAACTGTTGCATAATTCCTTTTTTAATGGCGCCGATGTAGCGAGAATCTATCGCACCACCTACGATACACCAGTAGAATGCAAATTTTCCGCCCCATGGTAAATCTTCGAATTCTTTGCTTCTAATGTTTACACCTTCTGGTTCTGGCATTCCTTCGTAGTAGTTTTCTACTCTCATGTGAATTTCACCAAATTGACCAGCGCCACCAGATTGTTTTTTGTGTCTGTAATCTGCTTCTGCTTTTCCAGTGATGGTTTCGCGGTAAGAAATTTTAGGATTTTTCATTTCCATTTTCACTCCGAAATCTTTTTCGAGACGGTATTTTACTAAGTCTAGGTGCAACTGACCTTGTCCTCCTAAAATCGCCTCGTGCGTATCATGGTCTATCTCTACTTTTAGGGTAGGATCTTCTTCTTTAAGTTTATTAAGCGCAGCAAAAAGTTTTTCCGTTTCTGCTGTATTTTCTACGAAAACAGCTTTTCTCAATCTGCTTTCTGGGAATTTCATAGGTTCTATTTTTCTATCAACACCTTTTGTATTGAGGGTATTGTTAGAATGTCCGTTTTTAAGTTTTACGGTAACACCTAGGTCCCCTGCAACTAATTTATCTACGGCGGTTCTCTCTTTTCCTTCTGCTACGAAAATTTGAGAAATTCTTTCGACTTCACCGTTATTGGCATTAATCAGTTCATCACCTGGTTTTATTTCGCCAGAGAATACTTTGAAATAAGAAACTACGCCAACTTGCGGTTCAGATTGAGTTTTGTAAATGAAAATAGTGGTTTTGTCTGCAGCATTACAAGTTAAAACTTCTCCATTTTCTAGTTTGCTACCAAAACGATCAGCTGGAGATGGAGCGATATCATCTATAAAGCCCATAATTCTACCAGAGCCCATATCTTTAGCACCAGAAGCTACAAATACTGGGAAGAAATCGTGTTTTGCTAAACCAATCATTAAACCTTGTGCCAACTCTTCTTCAGAAAGATTACCTTCTTCGAAATATTTTTCCATTAATCCTTCTTCGTTTTCGGCTGCCATTTCTACCAATGCATTGTGCATTTCATTAGCTCTTGCCATTTCAGATTCTGGGATTGGTTTTTTCTCTGGTTTACCACCAGTTGCAGGGAACTCGTACATTACCATTCTCAAGGCATCCACAATTTGGTTAAAACTTTCACCAGAATTTAGAGGATATTGAATAGGAATCACTTTGCTTCCAAATCTATTTTTAAGTTGTTCTAAAGCAGCATCGTAATCTGCTTTTTGGTGATCCATCTGATTAATCACGAAAATAGAAGGTGTTTTGTAATCTTCTACATATTCCCAAACCAATTCAGTGCCTACTTCTACACCAGCTGCAGCATTTACCATAATCAGTGCAGTATCTGCTACTTTTAAGTTGGCAATTACTTCACCTACGAAATCGTCAAAACCAGGGGTATCTAAAATGTTGATTTTATTTTTTTTCCAATTCACGAACATTTGATGTGAGAAAATCGTGTTTTCGCGTTCGTGTTCTAGGTCGGTATTGTCGGAAACGGTGTTGTGTTGTTCTACAGTTCCTCTTCTTTTGATAGCTCCACCTTCGTAGAGCATGGTTTCTATAAATGTAGTTTTACCGCTTCCTGAATGCCCGAGTAAAACTACGTTACGGAGGTCTTTAGTGTTAGTGCTCATATCTTTTGAGTTTTAAAATTATTTTCATCTATCACATCTGATTTACTAAAATTCAGACGGAATGCACACTGCAATTCCTTATAAGGCGAAAATTTTTAAAATCAAGAATGTCTTAAAAGGCACTTTGAATGTAAAAATTTAGGATACTAAAATTACAAAAGATTTTAATACAATGTAAAATTTGTAACATGATTTTTGAAAGGTTGGGAATTGTGGGGTGATGGAAGCTGGATGCTTGATGTTAAAAAAATGGAAAATATTTTTGTTAAAACATCCATCACCCAACATCTAACATCCAACAAAAAATGTTACTTTTATCAAAATTTTTCAAGGAAATGGTTTTAAGCAGAATTTGGAGCGCATTTATTATTGTAGCCATTGTAGTGGCAAGTGTTAAATATTTATTTAGCGATAACTACAAAGCAATTTATAATGATTTGGTGGTAGGAAAAAGTGGAGACACGGTTCAGATTGCTAAAGTTCCTGTTCAAAAACTTTCTGCGGAAATTCAGAAATCTTTAACCGAAAACTCAGAAACAGAAATTGCGAGAATTAATTACAAAAAAGATTCTACCAATCAAGTGGCTGTTTATAGAGTTCAAAAAGCGGATGGTGTAATCTCTACCAGTAAAACTGCAGTAGAAATTTCTTTGGGATTGATAGGAATTATGACGCTTTTCATGGGTTTTATGAGCATCGCCGAAAAAGCAGGTGGTATCAATTTCCTTTCGAGAATGATTCAACCATTTTTCTCGAAATTATTCCCCGAAATTCCTAAAAATCATCCTTCTTTCGGTCACATGACGCTTAATTTCGCAGCGAATTTATTAGGATTGGATAATGCTGCAACGCCTTTTGGTTTAAAAGCTATGGAAAGTTTACAAACCTTAAATCCAGATAAAGACAGAGCTTCTAATGCACAAATTATGTTTCTGTGTCTTCATGCAAGTGGATTAACGCTGATTCCGGTTTCTATTATTGCGATTAGAGCTTCCATGAATTCTGCAACGCCAACTGATATTTTCTTGCCGACTTTAATTGCGACTTTCTGTGCAACGATGGCGGCGATGATTATTGTTTCCATCAAACAAAAAATAAATCTTTTTCAGCCTACACTTTTGGCTTTCGTAGGTGGAATTTCGGCACTCATTGCCTTGTTGGTTTGGTTTTTAGTAAGATTGAGCAAAGAAGAATTAGATGATGTGAGTAAACTCATCAGCAACGGAATGATTCTCTTGATTTTCTTTGCAATTATCACAGGAGCCGTTTACAAAAAAATAAATGTTTTCGATGCGTTTATAGACGGTGCAAAAGAAGGTTTCAATGTCTGCGTAAAGATTATTCCGTATTTGGTAGGAATGCTGATTGCGATTTCTCTTTTGAGAACTTCTGGTGTTTTTGATGTGATTATAGACGGAATGAAGTGGTTTGCCCAAATTGCCAATTTAGACACCCGATTTGTTGACGGTTTACCAACGGCTTTAATCAAACCACTTTCTGGTTCTGGAGCAAGAGGAATGATGGTAGATACGATGACTACTTTCGGAGTAGATTCTTTTCCAGCGAGACTTTCTGGGATTCTGCAAGGAAGTTCTGATACTACTTTTTATGTGATTGCAGTGTATTTTGGAGCGGTAGGAATTAAGAACACGCGTTATACAGTTGGTGCGATGTTGTTGGCAGATTTAGTGGGAATTGTTACTTCTATTTTAATGGCGTATTTGTTTTTTGGGTAGTATTTTTTCTAAATAAATGAACAAGAGAAGCAGAAATGCTTCTTTTTTTGTAACAAAAAACTCCATTCTTCGTCTAATTAAGAAACTTTTCATCCTATGAAAAAAATATTTTCACTCGTATTGTTATCAGCATTTTCTTTAGGGTTTTCTCAGAAGAAATGGAGTTTACAAGAATGTGTAGATTATGCTGTTAAAAATAATTTACAAGTTATTAGCAATCAATATAATGCAGATATTCAGACTAAAAATCTAGAAATTTCTAAAAGAGATAAATTGCCTTCAGTTTCGGGTAGTTTTAACAATAATATGAGCTTTGGAACTACGCAAGGTTTCCAAGGAAGTATCGGTAGAAATGATAATTTCAATAATAGCGCTTCAGTAGGGGCAAATATGCAGTTGTACAATAACGGAAGATTGAAGAAATCTGCCGAAAAATCTCAATATGATTTAGAAGCGAGTTTGTTAGATGCAGAACGTGTAAAAAATGATATTTCACTCCAGATTGCACAGCAATATTTACAAGTTTTACTGAATAAGGAAGTAAAGAAAATCTCTGATGAAGCCGTAGCAAATGCCGAAAAAGTATTAAGCAGAGCGAAAATTACTACAGAAGTAGGAACTACACCAAAAACAGTAGAAGCAGAAGCAACTGCAGGTTTAGCAAGAGAAAAACAGCGCCAAAAATCTGCTGAAATAGATATTCAGCGTTCTCTTTTTTCATTGGCGATGTTATTGCAACTAAAAGATTATCAGAATTTTGATGTGCAAGAAGTTCCTTTGCCAAATTCTTTGGAAGCACCATTGAATTCTACCGAAAATATTGTGGAAAAAGCCTTCGAAAATCAACCGCAAGTAAAAGCTGCTGAAACCAGAATTCTTTCTGCTCAGAAACAAACCGAAATCGCAAAAACTGCTTTTTATCCTTCTGTTTCAGCATTTGCAGGATTAAGCACATTTTATTTCTATAAAGTTTCGCCTACACTTAATCCAACTACAGGACAGGAAATAGATGTAGAGTATGACAGTTTTTTTAAGCAATACAAAGACAATTTTGGACAAAATATAGGTGTTTCTGCAAACATTCCCATCTTTAACAAAGGGATTACCAAATTACAAGTAGAACAGGCTAAAATTTCTGAAAGCATTGCTAAAAACACTTTAGAACAACAAAAAGTAGAAGTTCAGCAAAATGTTCAGCGTGCTTATTTTGATGCCAATGCTAATTATGAAAACTATCTGGCTGCTTTAGAAGCAGAAAAATCGACCAAGTTAGCATTAGAATTTGCCGAGAAAAGTTATGAAGCAGGTAGAGCTACCATTTATGACTTGAACAATGCAAGAAACAATTACATCAATGCGCAAGGTTCTGTTTCTCAAGCGAAATACAATTTTATTTTTAGCACGAAACTGTTGAATTTCTATGCAGGGATTCCGCTTTCGTTGTAATTCCGTGTTACGAGTTTCGAGATGCGAGTTTTTAGGATAGCAAAGTTTGATTAAATTGTTTATTTTAGCATAAAGTAACTCGCAACGAGTATCTCGGACCTCGTATCAAAATAATGTCAATAAAAGTTTTAGAGCAATTTTTACCAGAGAACGCGCTTCCTTATCTCAAAATTTGGTTTGGGAGTTATCCTTGTCATCTGAAAATTACTAAAAACAGAAACAGCAAACTGGGAGATTACCGAAAATTGCCAGATAAATCTCACCAAATTACCGTCAATGGAACACTAGAGCCACAATTGTTTTTCTTTGTGCTTACGCATGAATTGGCGCATTTGATTGCTTTTGAAAAATATGGCAGGAGAATTTCGCCTCATGGTGCAGAATGGAAGCAGACTTTTAGAGAAATGTTGTTGGAAAGTTTGACCGTTTATGCAGAAGATTTACGTCCCATTATTCAGAAATTTTCAAAATCTCCGAAAGCTAATTTTATGGCTTCTCCTGAATTAGTGAAATATTTTCATGTGCCAGAGGAAGATGAGTTATTATATCTAGAAAGCCTTATCGTTGGGGATGTTTTTGTCCTTAAAAATAAAGTTTTCGTAATTGAAGAAACAACAAAAAAGCGCTATCTTTGCCGTAATTTAAAATCTGGGCTAAAATATAAGGTAAATACATTAGCTCAGGTAAGAAAAATCGATGATCAATATGAAAAACAGTAACTACTGCGTAATCATGGCAGGTGGAATTGGCAGCAGATTTTGGCCAATGTCTACTCAGAAATTTCCGAAGCAGTTTCAAGATATTTTAGGAACGGGAAGAACCATGATTCAGCAAACTTTTGACCGAATAAAGCAAATCGTTCCTACAGAAAATATATATGTAATCACCAATCAAGAGTACGTAGAATTATCTCACCATCAGTTGCCAGAGATTCCTCTAGAAAATATTGTTGGCGAGCCTGTAATGAAAAACACAGCAGCGTGTAACATCTACATGGTTAATAAAATTGCAGATAGAGATCCTGATGCAAACGTAATTGTTTTACCAGCAGATCATTTAATTATAAAGGAGAAAACTTTTTTAGAAAAAGTAGAATTAGCTTTTAATTTAGCGAGCAAGCATGACTACCTTATCACGCTAGGAATTACACCCACTCGTCCTGATACAGGATATGGTTACATACAATTTATCGAGAAAAAAGAGGAAGAAGTTTTTAAAGTAAAAACTTTTACCGAAAAACCTAGTTTAGAAATCGCTAAAGCTTTTTTAGAAAGTGGAGATTTCCTTTGGAATGCAGGAATTTTTGTATGGAATGTTAAATCAATTCATAAAGCGTTTCAAGAGTTTTTACCAGAAATGACACATGAATTTGATACTTGCGAATATAATAGTGATCAGGAAACTGTTTGTATAGAAACTATTTATCCAAAAGTAGAAAAAATCTCTATAGACAATGGAATTTTAGAAAAAGCAAAAAACGTTTACGTAATTCCTGCAGATTTAGGTTGGAGTGATTTAGGAACTTGGACTTCTGTCTACGAAAACGCTGAAAAAGATGAGAATAATAATGCGGTAAAATCTAAGCACGTTCTTACCTATAATTCTAAAGGAAACATCATCAGACTTAGAAATAATAATAAAGCAGCTATTATAGACGGTTTAGAAAACTATATCGTGGTAGATACAGAGAAAGCTCTCCTGATTTGCCCAATTAGCAATGACCAGTTGATTAAGGACTACGTTTTAGACTTGAAAAATTTTAAAAAAGGAGAAAAATTCATGTAATTTTTATTCTTTAACTTTATAAAAACAAAAAGAGAAACTTATGCTAAAGTTTCTCTTTTTTCGTCTATTATAATCAGTTCAAAACCGAAAGTTTCGTCTTCACTTTTTACGGTTTTAATTTGCTGAGTTAATGCTAGCAGTTGCTCTACAAAAAAACTGGTCTCAAAAAACTGACGGTGAATCGTAGGTAATAATTGCATAAAATAATCACGCCCCACTTTATTATTATGCAAATCCATTTTTCGTTGTAGAGGCTCATTGGGAAATAAATCTTCGTGCATTTGTGTGATTTTTTCAGTCCAAATTAGCGCTTTTTTCGGGGAAGAAACCTTACAGCAATACATCATAATCAAACTGTTCCAAAGTGCGTGTCTGAAAGCATTTCCTGTACCGTGTAAACCATGTGTTTTGGGGAACAATTTTTCAGAAATTCTGTACGTTTTATAAGTTGCAAAAAAGGTTAAAATAGAGAAAATAGGATGACTAAACCCAATAAGAAATAATTTCAAAAGGTTTTTTAAACTTAGGCTTTTTAAGATATTAAAAACAAGTTTAGGCGTCATTCTAAGAGATTTTTCTAAGGATTAGTAAGTGTTTTTTTGAAAATGTTTCAAACAAAAATCGTAAAACAATTAAGTTTTACGATTTAAAATTATCTCAGAGAATAAATATTCTATTTATTCATCAATAGTTTCACTGTTTTAGAAACCGTTTCTTTAATTTCAGTTCTTTTTACAATAAAATCTACAAATCCTTTTTCCTGAATAAATTCAGATGTTTGGAAACCTTCTGGTAAATCTCTACCAATGGTTTCTCTAATTACTCTAGGACCTGCAAAACCAATTAAAGCGCCAGGTTCTGCCATGATTACATCTGCAGTCATTGCAAAAGATGCGGTAATTCCACCAAAAGTTGGGTCGCATAAATAAGCAATGTAAGGCAATTTTTTATCAGAAAGTTGAGCCAACTTAGACTGTACTTTTGCTAATTGCATCAGAGAATAAGCCGCTTCTTGCATTCTAGCACCACCAGATTGGCAGATAATCATGTAAGGAAGTTGATGTTCTATACAATAATCTACAGCTCTTCTGATTTTTTCGCCCATTACAGAACCAAGTGAACCCCCGATAAACGCAAAATCCATACAAGAAATCACCATGTCTACACCATTTACGCTTCCTCTTGCATTTCTGATGGAATCTTTAAGTTTTGTTTTAGATTTTACTTCTTTTAATCGGTCTGTATATGCTTTTGTATCTTTAAATTTAAGCATATCTACACTTTCTACATCGGGATGTAATTCTGTGAATTTCCCTTCGTCAAAAAGTATATCGTAGAACTCTGCGCTTCCTATTCTCACGTGGAAACCGTCTTCTGGAGAAACGTAATTATTTCTCTTAAGCTCGTCATGTTCTACAATCTTACCAGAAGGAGTTTGATGCCAAAGACCTTTTGGAACGTCTTTTTTCTCTTCGGTTCCTGTGGTAATATTTTTTTTCTTTCTTTTAAACCAATCAAAAGCCATAGTTATTTATTTAAGGTTAAAATTGAGGTTTCGAATTTAGTGAAATCTTTGATTTTAGCCTAATGTATTTACGTTATTTAAATCTTCAAAGGCTTTTACCAATCTATTTACGAAAGTTTCTTCTCCTTTTCTAATCCAAACTCTTGGGTCATAGAATTTTTTGTTTGGTTTTTCTTCACCTTCTGGATTACCAATTTGAGTTCTTAAATATTCGATGTTAGAATTCATGTAATCTCTAATTCCTTCTGTGTAAGCAAACTGAAGGTCTGTATCGATATTCATTTTGATAACACCATAAGAAATCGCTTCTCTAATTTCTTCTAATGTAGAACCAGAACCACCGTGGAATACGAAATTTACTGGTTTTTCAGAAGTTCCGAATTTTTCTTGTACATATTTTTGAGAATTGTCTAAGATTTTCGGAGTTAATTTCACGTTTCCTGGTTTGTAAACACCGTGAACGTTACCAAAAGCTGCAGCAATAGTAAATTCTGGAGAAATCGCTTTTAATCTTTCATAAGCATATGCTACTTCGTCTGGCTGAGTGTACAATTTAGAAGAATCTACATCTGAGTTATCTACACCATCTTCTTCGCCACCAGTTACACCTAATTCTATTTCTAGAGTCATGCCCATTTTAGCCATTCTTTCGAAATATTTAGTAGAAATGTCTAAATTTTCTTCAATTGGTTCTTCTGATAAATCTAGCATGTGAGAAGAGAACAATGACTTACCAAAAGCTTTGTAGTGCTCTTCGCTTGCGTCTAATAACCCATCAATCCAAGGAAGTAATTTTTTAGCACAGTGGTCTGTGTGAAGAATTACGGTAGCTCCATAAGCTTCTGCAAGGGTATGAATATGTCTAGCTCCTGCAATTCCTCCTAGGATTGCAGATTTTTGATTTTCAGTACTAAGGCTTTTTCCTGCGTTAAATGCAGCTCCTCCGTTTGAAAACTGAATAATTACTGGAGCGTTTAATTTAACTGCTGTTTCCATAGTAGCGTTTATGTTGCTAGAACCTACTACGTTTACTGCAGGAAGTGCGTAATTATTTTCTTTTGCGTGTGCAAAAATTTCTGATACTAATGAACCTGTGGCAACACCTGCCGGAAATTTTCTGCTCATTTTTCTTTTGTTTTATTATTGATTGTTAAATGTAAATTTCGAAATGTAAATTTAGTGAATTTTATGCTATTAATACTAATTTCTTTTGTCTTTGCCCCACAGCAATTTCTGCCTTAAAGTTTTGAAAAAGCTCAAGTCTTTTGGGTGCATTAAGATCAGTTGGAAGTCGGCTTTTTTTACCGTAATCACATCATCATTTTTCATGTGATAGAGTCTAGAATCTAGAGAAAGAGAATATTGTGGCACTCTGCTTTCAACTTTTAAGGTAATTTCTATATCGTCTCTTAAAACAATTGGTCTCACGTTAAGGTTGTGAGGCGCAATTGGCGTAAGCGAAAGAATTCCGTTTCCTGGTGAAATAATAGGGCCACCACAACTCAGTGAGTACGCTGTAGAACCAGTAGGTGTAGAAATAATTAAACCATCTCCCCAATAATACGTAAGAAATTGCTCATTAATGTGCGTTTCTATGGTAATCATAGAAGTGGTTTCGTTTCTAGAAACGCTCAAATCATTTAGTGCATAAGGGAAATCAATAGGAGTACCAGAAGAAGTAACGTGCAAAACGCTTCTTTTGCTCAAATTCATTTCTTTGGTGATGATTTCGTCTATGTGACTGAAGATTTCTTCTTTAGAAAAACTTGCCAAAAACCCTAATCTACCCGTGTTTACACCGATGATAGGAATTTCTAATTCTTTGATAAAATTTAAGGCATTTAGAATGGTTCCGTCTCCACCAAAACTGAAGAAAAAATCTATTTTTTCTTGTTTTACATCTTCGTAGTTAGAAAAAGTGGAGAATTCTTTAGAAAATTCTAAATCTTTGAAGAGCTGTTCATATATAATAGCTTTTACACCTCTTTTGTTAAGTTCTGATATAAACTTACTTAAGTATAAAAATGTATCTAAGTCTTTTTTCTGTGAATAAATGGCAGCTTTCAAAATAAATCTTTTTATAAACTCAAAAATACATTAAAATTCTAAATATTTTTGAAAATATTGATATCGGTCTTTGATGAGTTCTTCTTTTTCGTCGTTATAAAATTTATGAACTACGTGATAACCAAATCGGTCGAAGGTTTCGTCTATGGAGCTTAAATTATCATGATTAATTTTCATGGTAACTTGTATTACATCATCATTTACATGACTGATGAACGCTCCGTAAAATTTAGAATTGTTGCTTTCTACAATTTTGGCAATTTCGGTCATCGAAAACGATTTTAAGTTGGTTTCTACCGTTAAAACCGCTCCGTTTTCAGAAAATAAAGGATATTTCGACAGTTCATTAAAAACATCATCGTAAGCAATGTATCCTAGATATTCTTCATTTTTATTGATAATAGGAATAATATTAGCATTAAAAGTATAGAATAATTTTACAGTATCTAATACGGTTCCGCCTTCTAAAATGGCAAAACGTTCGATGTGAATAAGGAGTTCTTCTAAATTTTTATCTGGATTTTCTTCCAAAAATTCTTTGCAGATTCCTCCCAAAAAAAGATTGTTTTTTTGCACAAAAACATGGGTGAAACCAAATTCTGAGGCTATTTCTAATGCTTCTTCTGCAGATGAATCAACTTCAAAAGCGGGAAAATCTTTGGATATGTATTCAGAAATTAACATGTTGCAAAGGTAATTAATTCTTATCAATCAGCTAAATGACGGAAATCATAAAAAATTTTCAAACATTTTTGAATTTTATTGAAAAAAAATTTTATCTTTGTCACCTTTCATTTTTACTTTTTATTAGATTTATTTCAAACTGCATTGCTTCCTAAGGGGTTATGCAGTTTTTTTATGTAAAAATGCTAGCTTTTTTTCTTTCTTAGAAAAATTAATCCTCCCAGAATAATTGCACCGCCTATTCCTTGTAAAAAAGTAAAACTTTCTCCGTCTATTATTCCCCAAGCTACCGCTACAATTGGCATTAATAAAGTTACGGTAGACGCAAATAGCGGATTAGAAACACTCATTAATCGATATTGTAACATCATAGCCAATCCAGTTCCGAAGATGGATAAAGTCGCTACAAATCCTAATCCTATCATGTTTTCTCTTGTAAAAGAAAACTCGTGGAAGAAATTTGAGAAATATAAAGCCAATAAAGACGGTAAAAACAAGACGTAGAAAAAGACAAATGAGGACAAGAGTTTCGCGGGAATATGCGTGAGTTTTGCGCCAACTGTAGTCACGCTTACAGCGTACAAGAAAGCAGCAAAAAGCAATAATCCTATGTAAAATAAGAGTTCTGTATTATTATCATGTCCCGAATTCATCAATAAAATCACTCCAAAAAAACTGATGACAATTCCCAAAATTTGTCGAGGAGTGGTTTTGGTTTTCCAAAATGCTGCACCTACGATAATCACAAAAAGCGGCATCGTAGAATTGATAATTCCTGCAATACTGCTGCTGACTTTGGTTTCCGCAATAGGAAATAAGAACATAGGAATAAAATTTCCACAAAGTGCTGCAATAATGAGCCATTTTAGATGTGATTTAGGAAATTTTTTGATGTTCAATAAAGCAATCGGCGAGAGTAAAACCCCAGAAATAAGAACTCTAAGCGCTCCTACTTGATATGGATTAAAGTGTTCCAGCGATTTTTTTATCAAAATAAAAGAAGAGCCCCAAATCAAAGAGAGCAATATTAATAAAATCCATTTTTCTTTTTCAGGGTTCATATTTTTTTTATTTTTTGGGCGCCAATTTCCTCGTTCCGCTCTCGCTTTTTTAAAATTTGTTAATTTTAAAAAGAGCTCCGCTCAACTCGGGGCGCAATTTCTTTATCATTTTACGTTCTCGTCTGAGAAATTTTGTTTTAAAATTTTTAGAAACTCCCTTTTAGGAATTTCTTTAGCACCTAAAGAAGCTAAATGTTCTGTGTGAACTTGGCAATCAATCAGCTCATACTGATTTTTGTATTTTTCTACAAAATAAATAAAACCCGCTTTACTTGCATTGCTCACTTTGGCAAACATACTTTCTCCACAGAAGACATGACCTAAATCTACTCCATATAAACCTCCCACCAATTCATCATTTTCCCAAACTTCTATGCTTTTGGCTTTCCCAAAACGATGCAGATTGCTATAAGCTTTTATCATTTCATCGGTAATCCATGTTCCGTCTTGTCCTTTTCTTTCTGCGGCTTGGCAGTTTTTCATCACTTCTTCGAAACATTTGTTTTCGGTAAAAGTAAATTTTCCTTCTCGCAGAATTTTCTTCATGGATTTAGAAATTTTCAAATCTTCTGGAAATAATACGAATCTAGGATCGGGACACCACCACAAAATATCATCTTCAGGATTAAACCACGGAAAAATCCCGTTCTGATAAGCAAACCAGATTCTTTCTGGAGATAAATCTCCGCCCATTGCCAATAATCCTCCGTCAAAATCATACAAAGCAGGGTCTGGAAAAGCAATTTCTTCGGAATCTAGTAGAAACATATCTTATTTTAAAAACGAAATCCCACTTGTTAAAGTAGGATTTCAAATGTATAAAATTTCTATTGTTTTAGAAAGGTAAATCGTCATCACCTTCGTCTGCGAAAGGATTTTCGTTTGTTGTAGCTGGAGTAGCCGTTGCAGATGGAGCAGCATAAGTAGGTTGTGCACCGTTATCTGCTACTTTTTCTAATCTCCAAGCCGTAATAGAGTTGAAATATTTTACTTCACCTTGTGGGTTAGTCCACTCTCTACCTCTAATATTGATTCCTAATTTTACAGTTTCGCCTTCAGAAACATTATCTAATAAATTAATTTTATCTGATAAAAATTCTATTGAAATAGGCTGAGGATATTGTTCCTGAGTCAATAAAACCATTTCTCTTTTTTGAAAACCACTTGCAAAAGTCTGGGTATCAAATATTTTCTTAACCGTTCCTTGTAATTCCATATCTATTAATCTTAAAGTTGTAAAAGTAATAAAAAGAGAAAGAAAAATCTAATTTCTAAGTTTTTTTTTAAAAAAATAAAAATTTTCAAAAAAAAGTTGTGAACATTAGGAAAAAGTTTCTATATTTGCACTCACAAAAAACGAACAAAGTTCTTTAAATACTAGCGGATGTGGTGTAATTGGTAGCCACGCCAGACTTAGGATCTGGTGCCGAGAGGCGTGGGGGTTCGAGTCCCTTCATCCGCACACGAAATAGAAATGCGAAAATAGCTCAGCTGGTAGAGCACAACCTTGCCAAGGTTGGGGTCGCGGGTTCGAATCCCGTTTTTCGCTCTCCATTTTGCCCTGGTGGTGGAACTGGTAGACACGCAGGACTTAAAATCCTGTGTCCGCAAGGACGTACGGGTTCAAGTCCCGTCTGGGGTACAAAAAACGCTGTTAATCATTTGATTTTCAGCGTTTTTTATTTTAAAGGGGGAACAAAAGGGGGAACACTTTAATTCTTTACTATTTTATAGAACCATAATCTTATAACTACACTGCAAGAACATCTATTTTTCTAAAATCAAAAATAATCACTGATTATTGAACGAGATATTGGAAAAGCTGTTCTGTATAGTTCTAAAATAACGATACAAGTTATTTAATATATCTCATCTTAATTATATCAATAATTACTTTAAAATTTCTAATTTCTTTTCTTTTGACAGACTCTTAATAAAAGAAAATTTAGAGATTCTTTAATGCATATAATTTTTGATAAAAAAAACAGAAAACTGTATTTTCTAATACATTGATTTTATTACATTTGTATAAAACAAATAAACGGAGACTCAAAATCTATAAACAATTACATCTACAATTAAAATTTGCAGCAATAGTTATCGGATTACAACCTATAATGTGCTTTTGCGAAGTTTTCACAGGAAGCAAAGCTTCCTGTGAAAACTTCGCAAAGCCGCCGAGTCGTTAGCGGCAATTATATCGCGAAACTACAAAACCATCACTAAACAATGAGTTACACTTTTAAGAATACTGAAATAAATAATGAAAAAGCATCAGTTTTTGAAACAAAATCATTGTTGTATCTAATTGGAAAAAGTAGTAGTAAAAAAGAAATTGAATATATCACTTTTGATTGTTTCAATGATGTTAGTGGAATAGATAAAAAAGGACAAAATATTTGGGATATTCAATCTAAAAATGAAGGAAATCTTAATCCCAAAAAAATTGGACAATATTTTTTCACTCTATTCGATAATTCAATCTCAAAGTTGAATTTTAAAGAGTTTATTTTTTTCACTCGTCAACTAAAAGATGATTACAAAATTGACAAATCTTTAAAGGTGTATGGATTTGATAATTTCGAGACAAAAACAAAAGAGAGAATAAAAAACGGATTAATTGAAGAGATTCAACGAGTAAAAGGAAAAATTAAGGATTACACTTATGAAATTACAAAATTCTTAGATAATGTTTTAATCGTAGAAGATGATACTACAGAACAAGAATATCTAAAGCTAATAACTAAGTTCAAAAACAAATCTCTAAAAACGGATGACTTTTATTCAACGGTTTTTAAAGAATTAAGAGACATTCAATCTTCCAAAAAAAATTCGTTAATTGAAAATGAAACAATTTCCAACGTTTTAGATGTCATAAATTTCAATCGGCATTTAAAAATTCTTGATATTGAAACATTTGTTATTTGTCGTATAATTGGCGTAGAAATTTTTAACTATAAAAGTATTCCTTTTGGATTTTTTGACTACGTTAAAAACTTGTCTCGTGATGACAGAGAGGATCTAATTCAAGAATGTAACTCTAATCTAACAAGATGTCTATTCAACAAGACAAGTAACAAAGAATTTTGGAGAGTTTGTGAAACAATTATAGATTATTTAGATACAACATTTTCAGATGATGTTGAACATATTTATACAACTAAATTCAATTCATATACTCCAAAATATAACTATTTAAAAGAAATGACTATCAAATATCTAATCGCATTAATAATAGAAGGCTTCAAATGATAATAAAGAAAATTGCAATAGGAAATAGTTCAGAAGCTTTCATTGAAGAAAGGTTTCAGAATAAAACGAACATAATCTTTAGTGATGACAACAATAAGGGTAAAACAATTCTTATGCAAAGTATTGTTTATTCCATTGGATATGATTCTATTTGGCCAGTAGGATTTAACCCAAAACAATACTATTTCTATTCTAAAATCTCATTTAATGATATAGATTACGAGTTTCTTAGACACAATAATTCGATTATTGTTATTGGGAACAATCAAAACTACATATTTAATAGTATTGCAGAATTTAAATACTTCATTTCAAAAGAGGTAAATGAAATACCATATATTCCTAAAGATGGACAATTGAAAATTTCTGATTTAAGTCTATTTTATGAATTATTCTTTTTAGGTCAAGATAAAAGAAACACCTCAAACATAATCGTAAAGTCTTTTAATAACAAGGTAGACTTTTTAAATATGATATTCTCGCTTCAAGGAATTTCGAATATCGTTTTCGACGAGAACCTTGATATCGAAGACTTGAAGACAAACAAAGCAGAATTAGAAGAAAAAATAAAAATTGAAAGAAAAAAAATTCAAATTCTTAAAAAGAATCCCAAAATAGCTAACTATGTCAGCAGTTTGGCTAATAATGAAGATTTTGAACGTATTAAGAATCGATTAAAGGAATTACATAACTCAATCACAGAATTACGTAAACAACGCAACAGAGAAGAAAACAGAAAAATCAAACTAGATTTTCTTATTAGTGAGTTAATTTCTTTAAATAGAAATCTAAAGGAAGGAAAAGTAAAATGCTCTGATTGTGGTAGTTCTAATATTACATTTACAAATGATGATTTCGAATTTGACGTAAGTAACCAATATGTCAGAAATAGTATAATTGCTTCAATCAAAGAAAACATAAAATTAAAAGAAGAAGTAATAAAGGAATTAGACCAAATTATAGAAAGGGAACAAATTGAAATTAATAAGCTTTTAGAAACGCCTAGTCCTGACTTCAGTAATTATGTCTTATTCGAGTCGGAGATTCGAGATTCAAGTCAAATTGATAATTCAGTTGCAGTCTTAAGAAGCGAATTAATAGAAATTGATAATCAAATAAAAGCAATAAATAACGGTGTTGAACAGAATAAACTCAAACAGCAAGAATTAATAGAGAAAATTATAGCTGAAATTACTCGGTTATATAGAATTATTGATCCTAATGGAACGATGACAGTTAATGGGCTTTTCACTAAGTCTAACGAAACATTTTCAGGTAGTGAAGAACAAGAATTTTATTTTTGTAAAATCGTTGCATTAAATAATATTTTGACACACAATTACCCAATTATCATAGATTCTTTTAGAGAAGGAGAGTTATCTACTGCAAAAGAAGAAAAAATGATTGAAGAGTTTGTGAAATTAAACAAACAAGTAATTTTAACATCAACACTAAAAAGAGAAGAATATTCCACTGATAAGTATTTGTCGTTTAAAGAAGTAAACACACTCGACTATTCCAAATTGGTAGATAGTAAATTATTACAGGAAAAACATCTTGAGGACTTTTTAAAGATATTAGAGAAATTCCCAATAACAATATAACAATAACTGCCGATAATAACTAAGTTTTCGTCTTGTCCGAAGGACACGAGATGAAAACCCTGTTGAGCGGAACCTTCGGGAGCTTTTAACAGTTTTTTCAAACACTATGGGTTTATCGTAAAGTTTTTAGAAGATATTTCAAGAGAACAGGACGTTCTCTTTTTTTTAGGAATTCGTTTTTGGCGAACTTTGTCGGTTTTATCGTGTTTTCCTTCACGTTGGGACATAATTTCCCTTACCCAAAAATCTATTTTTTAGGCGTTGGCTGGCTTTGGTTCATCTCCAAAAACCATTGTGGTGGTCCCCTCAAATCAAACATTGCAATGGTGACTAAATTCCCTGTTTTACAACAACTGCATTTCGGTTGAAATGGCTTGGGTAAAGGTTTTTCTTTCGATTGGATGCCTAATTTTTGTTGCAGATTTTTAAGCTTAATTCGTTTCCAAGTGCTGCTCAAAAAACCATAATGACGGATTTTTACAAATCTTTTGGGCAAAATATGCATCGCAAACCTTCGGATAAACTCTTCATGGCTTAAAACCATCTGCTTTTTGATGCCTTTTTGACGGTAATCTTTGTAATCGAACGTTACTGTTTTATCATCAATTCCCCTAATTCTACCATTGCTGATGGCGATTTTGTGGGTGTATCTGCCCAAATATTCCACCACAGATTTTGGGCTTCCAAATGGCTTTTTGGCGTAAATTACCCAAGGTTTTTCCCACAGACTTTGTCTGTTTTTTTCGTATTCATTTTCTTGATTTTCATTGAATTTATCCTTTAAATTAGCTTTCAGTTTCTCACAAAATTTAGCTCTAAAAACCTTGCTCAAAGCCTTTACAGGAAACAAAAATTTACCGTTATTTCTGATGTTTTTCCAAGCTCCGTTTTCATCCACTCCACCACCTGGAACAATGCAGTGCAAATGCGGATGAAGACTCAAATTCTGCCCCCAAGTGTGCAAAACAGCAATCATTCCCATTTGGAGATTTTTGTTTTTGCCAAACGTTTGAAGCGTTTCCCAAGCCGATTCAAATAAAATATCGTACAGCATTTTTGGTTGTTGCAATACTAATGAATTTAAAGTATCAGGAATAGTGAAAACCACGTGAAAATAAGGTACAGGAAGTAGTTCGTTTTCCCGATTCTCAATCCATTTTTCACGCTTTCTGCCCTGACATTTTGGGCAATGACGGTTTCGGCAGGAGTTGTAGCTGATGCTGATATTTCCGCATTCGTCGCAAGCGTCAATATGACCACCCAAAGCCGAAGTACGGCACTTTTTCAACGCTGAAAGTGTTCTTAATTGCCAAGAATTAAGTCCTAAATCTTCCAATTTTGAACCTAATTTGTTTAAAACATCGGCGACTTCGTATTGAGGTTGAGATTGAGATTGAGTTGGCTGTTTTTTTATGGTTTTAAAACCTCTCATTTCTTCCCAAATTCTGAAAAAAGGGTATCGAGCGGTGAAAAGAGTTTGTGGGTGGAAAGCTGGGCAATTTGAAGGTAAATCAACGTCGTGTCAATACTTTCGTGACCCAAGAGATTTTTGATGCTCAAAATATCCATCCCATCTTCCAGAAGATGCGTCGCAAAACTGTGACGAAGCGTATGAACACTCACTTCTTTCAATATTTTTGCCGTTTTTGATGCCTGTTTTACCGCCCATTGAACGCCCCGTTGCGAATTTCTGGAATCGAATTCACCTCCCGCTCTTCCTTCTCGTGGCATTCCAAAGAGATAATCTTCTGGTTTTTCAGCTTCGATATACTTTTTGAGTCCCCGAATCAAATGCTCCGAAAGTGGCAAATAACGGTCTTTTTTACCTTTTCCCTGAACCACTTTCAACTGTTTTCGATCAAAATCTAAGTCGCATAAACGGAGATTTCTGACTTCCATACAGCGCAATCCGCAGCCGTAAAGAATCCCGATTAAAATTTTATGTTTCAGAAGTTTACATCCTGAAAGCATTTGCCAAACCTCTTGTTTACTAAGAACTACAGGCAGTTTTTTCTCTCTTTTAATTTCTGGAAGATTCAAAAAATCATAGCTCAAACCTTCTGATTTCAGTAGAAATCGAAGTCCGTAAACGGTATGTTTAAAATACGACTGTGAAGGTGATTTTGATTTTTTCTGAAGGTAAAAAAGGTAATCATGAATTTGATCTGAATCCAATTCTGTAGGAATTTTCCCGAAATGAAGCGACACCGACGCGACGTGTCTAGAGTAATTGTTGAACGTACTTTGGCTTCTTCCAAGCACCGAAACGGTACGTTCAAATCGACCTAAAAGTTCTGTAAAACCTGGAACTTCGCGCTTTGCCTGATTGATGAGTTTGTTTTCTCTAAGCGCTTCTAAACTCTTTTTTTTGTTGCCATTCTAGTGATTTTTTAATTATCTTTACAAAGTAACTAAAATATGCGCAAGGGTAAAGCTACCGAAGGTTTAGTTCAACAGCAGTAGCTGTTGCACAACTCCACTTTTTAGAAAATAATCATTAAAAAAGATAAAATTCAACCCTTTGCTGGCGCGAGCATCATGCTCGTGTCCACATTACCAAATTTCATTAATTTTCTACTGCTCATCTTTTATTTATTGTAAGCACGAGCGAGACGCTTGCGGTAGGGGGAGAAACTTTGGTAGCCTTTTTAAGCATTATGGGTTTATCGTAAAAAATTTTTAAAAATATTGAAGAGACTTCTAGAAAGGTCTTTTTTTTTGTGAAACAGATTGATTTTTTATTAACTTTACAAAAAAAACGAACGCTGTGATAACTCAAAAAGCATTTTTGCAAAATTTTCCCATGGAAGCAATGCTTCCTATAAAAACTACGCTAAGCCACCAAGTCGTTACCTGCAAGTATTACCAAAATATCGTTTAATGAAATATAAAATAACTGAATTTGAAATTCGAAATTTTAGGTCTATTTTAAAACTAAAAATACAACCAAAAGAAGATAATTTATTAGTCATATGTGGTGTAAACAATATTGGGAAAACTAATTTCCTAAGAGCTCTATATCTTTTCTTTAATCCATTTGAAGAAAATTTTGAACCACAAAGAGATATACCCTATCATATAGCTGAAGCTACAAGAGGTTCTGGTTATAAAACTACATTATTTGCAAAGATCAAAGAAATTGAAACTGGTTTATCTTATCACATTAAGCAAGAATTTACTGAAACTAAAGGTGTAAAAAAAATTACTATCTCTGGTAATTTCAATAACAACAATATCAATGAAAGTGAAATATTAAAATTTCTTACTAATAAGTTTAAATTATTTTTTATTGAAGCAAGTAATGTAGATATTCCTAAATTGATCTCTGAAATAGTCAATGATGAAATTTTACCACTAAGTTTAGATAGAAGGCGTGGTAAGCAACAAAAAGAATCTCTAGATAAGTTGGATGATTTTATTAATCATTCAAAAAATGTTGTAGACAAAATAGAATCTGAATTAACAAAATTACTTATTGATTTACTTGATGACATTGACTCGCTTGATGTTAAGAGTTGGAAATTAAAAATTAATTTTCCAGAATATAATTATCTAAGGGAAGCTATATCAAATATGATTACATTTACATTATTTGATACAAATCAACATCCATTAGAGACAAAAGGAAGTGGAATTCAAAGATCAATTCTGTTATCACTTATTAAATATGTAAATAAGAAAACCAATAAAGATGTAATTTGGGCTATTGATGAACCAGAAGCTTTTTTACAAGCTGGTTTACAAAAAAACCTTTATAAAAATTTTGTTGAAGAATCTATTTCCTCTCAAATTTTAATAACAACTCATTCTCAATTCTTTATAAATGTAAACAATTTAACTAATACTTATTTATTTGAAAGTATTAAAGAAGCGAAACCTTTTAAGAGAAAAAACAATTCAATCTACTATAAACTTGATACTAAAATATTCGAAGGTCAAGAATATGAAAAAGCAGAAAGAATAAAAGATAATTTCGGCTTAAAGAAAAATGATAATTGGGAAGTTATGCCATTTAATATTTTAGTAGAGGGATGTATGTCTTCAAACTAACTTAGACATTTTGGAATAAATCCTTAAGGAGTATTTTAGGTTATAAATTTATTAATTTTTGTTGAAAATACAATTGTCTTCTTTTACGGATAGAATCCGATTTTATTTGTCTTCTTTTTTCCAAAATCTGTTCAGATCTTCCGAAGTACACATCCGCTGGCGTAAGGTTTTCCAAAGATTCGTGATATCGTTTATTATTGTAGTTTTCCACGAATTTCTTTAAAGCTTCGATAAGTTCTTCTGGATGGTAAAAATGATTCAGTTTTACCACATTTTTCATCGTTCTATGGTATCTTTCAATTTTCCCTTGGGTTTGTGGGTGCATAGGTTTCCCATGTACCTGTTTCATCTTCAAATCATCTTTAAGATAGGCTTTGAGTTCGTTTGACACATAGCAAGAACCATTGTCTGAAAGTAATTTTGGTTTGGCTTTAGACTTCAATTTTGCTTTTTCAATTGCGGTATTCACAGTTCTTTTCACGTCTTCTGCTTTCATCGAATCGCAGATTTCCCAGTGGATAATATAGCGACTATAATCATCCAAAATGGTGCTCAGATAGTACCAGCCCCAACCTATAACTTTGAACCCAAATCACGCAGTTGAAATTTTTTGAGATAAGTCTATGGGGTAATCCCAAATTCCGACGAACCATTTTCTGCGTTTTTTGGTGAGTGCAATCTTCAGTTTGAGTGTGTCACCTACTTTTTCAAAATAAGCTCCAATAGCAAAGGTTCTATATCGTAGTGTAGATAATGTTTTCTGCGTTTTTTCCTGAAGAACAAACAGTCTGAAAATTGACATCAGATTATAAGCAATCATCGAAAATATAAGTGCAGCTTCTGTAGGGAAAAAGCCTTTAAGGTTAAAACTTTCGGCTCCAAAATCTGCCTTTAATTCCTTGATTCGATTCTCTGCATCGCCTCTGTTTCGGTACGTTCTCCAAACATCTGTTGCCGATTGTTCTTGGTTGGTAATATAGGCTGAATAGCGATAATTTCTATGGATTTCATCTTCCGGAAACAGGCTTAATATTCGGCCTGCCGCATTCGGCCGTTGTGCTATTTTTTGCCTTACAATGACTATCCTTCTTGGCTTTTCCCAGTTTTTTGCTTGATAATATTTGTCGCAAATTTCGATGCCCTCATCAACTTTTATCCAAAAATCTTGCTGGTCTATCAAGTGTTGAATGGGGTGAGTAAATTTTGCAGCGATGATGTATTGGAGTGTTTTTAATTCAAGATAATCCATAATGTCTTTCTGGAAAAAACCACTATCCAAACGAACTAATCCTACTTTCTTATCCCCAAAATTTAAGAGTGTTTCTTCTAAAAATCCTACAAAATTATTTGCCGAAGAAGTATTGCCGCTCCTGAGCCAAAAATTAGCGACCATCTTTACATCGTTCACAAATGCAATGATAGGATGATGGCTGTTTCTTCCTTTTTTCTTAGGATTGTAGCCTTTTTTTGCTCCCTCTTGCTCTCCGTATCGAGTAATTACAGATGAATCAATGTCTAACGTAAAATAATTGAGGTTCAAATTCTGAAAAAACCAACTGAAAAAATAATGCCCAACTTGCTGGTTGATGTGTTGTGTAAACTTGCCAAAATAGCGTTTATATGCGTCCTGAGCAGGGGTCTTTCGCCAGTCAAATATTTCCCCAAGAGCCTTATCTGCACGGGTAATTTCTGTGTGCAAAAAACGATTGGCACCACACCAAATACTCGTAATAAAAGATTCAAGCAAAACTTCTTTTTTATAAGAATTATTGGAAAGTGACACAGGTAAAGATTCGCATTTTTCAATTTGCTCTCTAAAGCCGATTTTGTCCAACATTTGCTTTAAAAACACCATGCCTCCCCAAGGCGTAATCTCTTTATTGGTAAAGGATAGCTCGAATTTCATCGCTTATTTTTTTCTACTGCTACGCAGTTGGATATTAGAATACTAAAATACTCTTTTTTTTCTATTGCGGAATTTGGGTTGAAATAAGTAAAATCAGTTTGCCACATTTGATGCACGAATTCGGTCTTGTCTTTAAATTCATTTGCTGCTGAAAGAAGAAAATGATTTGGTGCCGGGATTAAATCCCGTTGCTTTAAAATCCTGTAAACACTGGATTCTGAGATGAAAACACCTTGCTCATCGGTAATTTTGTGTGCCAGTTCTCTTGAGGAAAGTTCAGTATGTTCCAATGCTATTTCTACTACCAAATCTTTTTGTTCTTCAGGTATGCTGTTCCATTGTCTTTTGGAGGTTCTTTCGGTCGTTTCTAAGCCTTCGTAGCCGTTTTATAAATACTTTTGATACCATTTGTAAAACGTACTTCTCGCAATCCCAAAGCTTTCTAAGGTTCGTTTTACTCCAATCTCACTTGTGGTGACCGTTTGAATAATTTCGTATTTTTCGCCTGCTGTCAGTCTCATATATTTTCGGTATTTATGGATTAGTCCAGCATGTCTAAGCTTTTTTTTACGATGTCATAGCGTAGAACCAAATCTGCTACCATCTCCTTCAATCGGGTATTCTCTTTCCTCAAGTTAGAAACTTCATCACTGGTGGCTTCACGGACAACATCTCCGTTGAGACGTTTCTTTCCAGCTTCCATAAACTCTTTGTTCCATGCGTAGAATTGCGATTGAGCAATGTTGTGTTTTCTACATAATTCTACAACAGAGGTCTCTGCACGAAGTCCTTCCATTACAATGAGAATTTTTTGCTCGGCTGTAAAAATCCTTCGTGTATTTTTACGAATGTCTTTTACGAATTTTTCAGTACTTTTTTTCTTAGGTGTTTCCATAATTAAATGTAATTCTTTTTTTTGAAAACACTCCTTAATTTTTATAATATAAAGTGTCCACTTTTTGCTGACGATTTACAGTAGAGGGACAAGAAGATAAAGATTATCTAAATCAAATTTACAAATTATATGGTTTTCCTATACCAAATATCCTATCAGCTGGTGGTGTAAATAAATTTTCAGGCTATTTACAATTTATGAATGATTATTGTTCAGATATGCAGAAAAAACCAGTTGTTGTTGTGCTTTATGATAAAGATTCTGCTGGAAGATCAGAATTTGCATCTCTAGATAGTCAAAAAAAGAAGAGTAATTTTTCAAATATTAAAATCGTAAATAAATATATTTCCAAATACGATGGTACTTACCCAAATGACATAGAAATAGAAGATTTTATTCCTATAAACATTGTGGTTGATGCTGCTAACAAAATAATTCGTAAAAGGAGTTTTTCGATTATTAAATCAGAAGATAGGACTAAAAAATCTTTACCTATATATGAGAAAACACCTATTCTGAAATTCTTGAATGAAATGTGTAAATTAAGAAACACAGACAAAAGCTATCAAATAGATTTTGAAACACTTGAAATCAAACTATTATTATGTAAAAACATTTGTAATCTTCTAGAATATGATAAAGAATCACAACAAGAAATTTTTGATAACATTAAGATTAAACAATTTATTAAAGAAGTAAATGCAAATGCTGGCTGCTAGCTAGAGTTTCGTTGGGCTTGCAAAGCCAACAATAAAACTCCTGTTGAACAGTAGCTTCGGGAGCTTTTTTATCGACAAAATATTTTACAAAAAACAGATTGTTTTTTTATTAACTTTACAAAACAAAAAAAACGAACGCTGAGCTAACTCAAAAAGTATTTTTGCAAAATTTCCCCATGGAAGTAATGCTTCCTGTGAAAACCTCGCAAAGTCGCCGAGTCGTTATGTGTAAACCAACCCAAACAAACCTTAAACAATGAGTGATTTTTCTATAAGAGATATTTTAAACCAAGTAAGTAAAGGGAACTTAAGAATTCCTGCATTTCAAAGGGGTTTTGTTTGGGATTCAGATTCTGTAGCATTTCTAATGGATAGTATTTTCAAAGGCTATCCATTTGGGACTATACAATTATGGAGAACAAGAGAAAAGCTAGAAACGGAAAAACAATTTGGACCATTCCAACTTTTTGAACGAGATGAAGAATATCCTATTGACTATGTTCTAGATGGACAACAAAGGGTTACATCAATATTTGGTGTTTTTCAAACCGAAATTGATGAAATTGAAGGTATTGAAAACCCTTTTAAAATATATTACGACTTAGAAGCTGATGAAAATTCTCAAGACTCACAATTTGTACCATTAAAAGATGAAGATGTAATCCCTGAAAGGCATTTCCCGTTAAACTGTTTATTTGATACAGTAAAATATCGACGGGCAACATCTAGATTGGAAGAGTCTATTTTAGAAAAAATTGATAGTCTTCAAGCTGTGTTTAAAGAGGTAAAAATACCTTATCAAACTTTAGAGACAGATGATAAATCTAAAGTTGCAATTGTGTTTGAAAGAATTAATAGAAAGGGAGTACCATTAGACACATTACAATTATTAACTGCTTGGACTTGGAGTGAAGAATTTGATTTACAAGATAAATTTGAAGAGTTGCAAGAAGAATTAAAACCATATGGTTTCGAAGAGTTAGGAGGTAATGCGGATTTACTTTTAAGAATATCCTCTGCTGTTCTTACTCATTCTGCAAGCTCTAAAAACTTAATTGAATTAAACGGAAATACTGTCCGAGAAAGATTTCAAGAAGTAACTAATGGAATTAAAGGTGCTATTGATTTTTTAAAACGAAATCTAAAAATTGAAAAAATAGCAAATCTACCATATGAGCACTTTTTAATTCCACTATCTGTATTCTTCTCTAATCAAGGTAATCACCATTTTAACTATAATGATGAACAACGCAAGAGATTAATTTCTTGGTTTTGGAAAAGTTCTTTTGGAAAGCGTTATAGCGCTGGAACAAACAAAAATATCCAAAAAGATATTGAAGAGATTATTAAACTTAAAGCTGATTATACAACATCAAATTTAAATAATGTTGCGTTCAATATTAATGAACATTTTTTTAGAACTAATGATTTCACAATGGGTTCTGTAAGTACGAAGTCATTAATTTTGCTTTTGGCTCAAAACAATCCCAAAAGTTTTATTTCAGGAAGTCTTATAACTTTATCAAGCGTTTTAAAAGACTATAATCGAAATGAATTTCATCACATTTATCCAAAGGCGTTTGTCAATTCTTTAGAACAAGACAATATAGATTATTCAGTAAACTGTCTAGCTAATTTTAGCATAATTTCTCGTGCAGATAATAAAAAAATCGATTGTAAGGAACCTTCACAATATCGTGAACAGGAAATGCCTGATGACTCGATCGATATTCTTAATTCGGCCTTAATTGATGAACAAAAATTAATTGATAATAATTTTAATGATTTTATTGATAATCGTTCGATAAAATTATTTGAATTTTTAAAAACCTTTATTTAAACGGCCTACACATAACATATCTATGTCAAAAAACAAGAAAAATAAATAAACCAACTTTCGTCGGTATTCTATTCATTTATAAGTTTAAAAAACTGTTTAATAGTAATTTTTCTTGCTTTACAATTTCTGAAAGTGTTTTGACAAGAATTCTAAATTTTATCTTCTTTTACTTCGAAGTCGAAAAAATCTTTTAAAGAAATTTCAAGGAGGTCGCAAAATTTTGCAATAGTATAAATAGTCAATCCTCTTTTATTGTTTTTACTTTCCCAACGGTTTAATATTTGCCTATCTATTTCGTATTTTTTAGCAAATTCAGATTGCGTTAAACCAGTATTAGCTCTTAGAAACTTAATCCTATCAGCAATTTTATTTTTAAGCAAAATATCTTCTTCGTTGAGTTTAGCCATAACGCAATTTTGCAAAAAATAACAACTTTTATGTAATCCACTTGGTTTACATTGATAATTTTACTATATTTGCAAATAACATAATGCAATTATTCATATAGAATCAAAATATTGAAGCAATTGCTTAGAATCTCGCATTAGAAAACTGGTAATTTTATGTGTACGAGAAGATAAGTAAATTTGCTCACGACCGCGGCGTGGGCTCTCTTATCGTACACGGGTATACCAGTACCTCTAATGCAGTAAGTTGAGTTCCACGCCTTTTCTATTGGGCAAAATGTAGTGGGTATGTGTGTTGAATGGTACAAAAGAATTCATCTTCATGATCGAAGCAGTTCCTTCCAGCTAAAACACACTGCTTATGAAAAGAACAGACTCTTTGCCTCGGATACTGAAAGATGCTCAACTCTATGAACTGCTGAAAAAAGGCGACCCAAACTCTTTAGAACATATTTATTTGCGCTACAAAAGACTTCTTTTCTGGATAGGAAAACAAATAGTGGAGGACGATTTTGTGGTAGAAACGCTTGTTCAGGATGTTTTTCTCAAACTTTGGTTGCAACGTGATTCTATTGAAACACCCAATCATATTTTGGGGTTTTTAAGGTTTGTTTTAAAAAGAGATTGCCTCACTTATTACAGTTCTCCAAGAAATAAATTCACTCGCCTTATTAATTCCTTAGAACGTTACGAGAACTATCAGGATTATCTGGCTGGTTACGACCCTGCTCAAGATAAAGAACTTCTCCTCCTTCAGGAATCTGAACAGAAAAATTTAGATGAAGTGAAGAAGGTTTTAAATGTTTTGGATTCTAAAAGGAAAAACCTCATAGAACTTTGCCTTGAATATGGCTTCCAGTACAAACCTATCGCAGAAGCTATGGGAAGCAGTGTAAAAGATATTAGCAATGAAGTGAACAGAGCCATCAATGACCTTCGGGACATTATTAAAGGGAGTTCTTTTGAACAGCCTAAAGTAAAAGTCTCAGAACATGAAAAGCAACCCAATAAACTCAGCAGTCGACAACTTGAGATTTTGAAAAGAAGGTTTGAGCATAAAGCCTCTTTCTCGGTGATTGCTCAAGAACTCAATTTATCTGAAAAGGATGTTCATCGGGAATTTCTTTTTGCGTATCAATTTCTACAAAGTAAAAAAAATACTTCTGAAACACTTCTTTGAAATGGAAAAATCGACAATTACTCTTACCCGAAGAATTCAGTTGCTCCTAGATGTTTCTAGCGAGGAGAAAAAAGCGATGTGGGAAAAACTGTATCGCTATCAGAACCGGTGTTATAGAGCTGCTAATTTTATTGTTTCTCATTTGTATGTTCAGGAAATGATGAAGGATTTCTTTTATTTTACGGAAGATATTCAATACAAGTTGGCGGACATCAATAAAGATGAAATGGGAATGTTTAACCGCTCGAAAACCAATACTACAGCACGAATGGTGTTTGATAAATTCAAAGGGGAAATCCCTACTGATATATTGGGAAGCTTGAACAATACCATTCAATCTGTTTTTTCAAAAGAAAAATCTGACTATTGGCGAGGTGTAAAATCTTTGAGGAACTTTAGAAAAGATATTCCTATTCCGCTTCCTGTTAAATGCATCAGCAAAATGAGATATGAAGAGGAAACGAAAGCATTTTGTTTTAATGCATTTGCCATTCCTGTAAAAACGTATTTGGGAAAAGACTTTACGGATAAGCGTTTGATTATGGAACGCCTTTTAAAAGATGAAATAAAACTTTGCACCTCGCAGATTCAATTGAAAGACAAGAAAATCTATTGGCTTGCTGTATTTGAATTTGAAAAAGAGGAACATCTTTTAAATCCTGAAATCATTGCTGAAGCTTCTTTGTCTCTGGAACATCCTATTGTAGCTAAAGCCAATAATGTGCGCATCAATATTGGCACAAAGGAGGAGTTTCTCTACCGAAGGCTTGCTATACAGGCTAGTCTGAAGAGGATTCAAAATGGTATTGCTTCTGCCCGTTCTGGAAAAGGGGCGAAACGCAAAAAAAAGGCTCTTTACAATAGAAAAAATATTGAAAGTAGGTATGTGAATCATCGGCTTCATTTGTACAGCAAACAGCTTATTGATTTTTGTATTGAGCAACAGGCAGCGACTCTTATTCTTAAAAATCAGGAGGACAAAATTGGGATTGCCAAAGAACAGAAATTTGTGCTTCGCAATTGGAGTTATTATGAATTGCAAGCCAAAATAAAATACAAAGCTGAAAAAGCGGGTATTGAATTGATTATAGGATAGCAGCAAGCAGCTTAACGAGGGTGCTTGTACACCCGTAAGGTGAGGTCTTGAACACTCACTAAATACTCTAGCAGTATATACAACGGCGTGGGTCTCTTTTTTTTCTGAAATAGTGATTGTGATAAAGGAAATAAATATTGGGAAACCTTCCAAATTTTCCTATACAGAAAGTATTTCCCTACATTTTTAGGGCTGTTTTGTAAAATTAGTATCCTAATTAATTAGTAAAACTTAGTGTTATTTTGATTAATATTTCAATGATTCTAATAATTCGCTACTGCCCTAATTAAGGTTTTATCCTTTTTATCAATATCAAAATTTTTTATTAATCCTTTGGATTTAAGTATTCCTAATAGAACAATATTATAATTATTAGCTTTAAACGTTGGTTTATGCTGTTTCTTAAATAACTCACCATAAGACCAACTAATGTTTTTCACCAATTCAATTAATTCGGAAGTTCCTAAACTTTCATTATACAAAGTAACAAATTTCACCTTACTTTCAATAGATACTAAAGAATTCAATATAATTTTCTTTATATCGATTGTTAAATCAATAGTTTTAGATTTTTGTAAAATAATTTCTCCTATAATTTTCGCAATCTCTTTATTACTTCCAATTATTGTTTCATCAATTTTTGTAATAAAATCAAATTTATTAACAATATTTATCTTTTCAGATTTTAAAATTAATAAAATATCATTTCCATCAGCTTCAAAATCTTCAAATTTTACTAAAATTTCGGTAAAATTTTTCTCTAATAATTTTATGTGGTTATTTTTAAAATTCTCTCTTAATATGTCATAATTATCTTTTGTTGTATTTAAAACTTTATTTGTGAGAAATACAACTTTATTAAAATCTACATCTTCAAAATTTAGTTTATTCCACCCAAAATAACAACTATTTAAAAACTTATCATAATTTACATCTGTAAGTTCATTACATAGCATTAAACTTATTTCAAAATCTTTATTCTCTCTAACTAATTTATTTTTAGACAATGTAGAATTAACATTTTCAAAATTCAAATATTTAACCAAACTATCATCAATCTTATTTTCACTTTCTTTATAATAACTTATTACATTATCCCATTTAGGAACAACTTTATTCTCAATTAACAGATATTTTTTAACTTCGATATCATTTATAGAACTTAAATCGGATATTTTAGTTTCTACTTTTTCAATAATTTTCAATTTTAATTTAGAATCTAATTTATCATTATTTAAAAGTAGTTTCAAACTTTCTTCATCTTCTATTACATTATTTTCTAACTTCAAATAAACATTTTCTATATAATTATCAATCTCTTCATTGATATACTTTATCAAAGGTTCACATTTAGAGTTCTGTATTGCAGAATAATTAGTCGTTTCAAAAGATAAATTATCAAATTCTTCACTAAATTCATTCAATAAAAGTAAAATATTTTCATTTGTAATTTTATAGTGTCCTTTTTTGTAAATCAACTCAAACAAATATTTACTATTTTCATTCGGTTGCTCTAACCTCAAAATTTTAATATTTAATAATGGTAACAATTTCTCAATTTGGGATTCAAACCAAATGGGACTATAATTTTTATCATAATTATATAAATATTTTATATTTTCTTCTATTGTTTTCTTAATTAATTTTCCGCTTTGGACTTCAATCAGTTTTTCCAAATTCAAATTCAAAATTATTATTTCAAAAATGTAATATTTTTTATTAACATCATAAGTACTTTTATTAAAAACGTAATCCCAAAAACCACCCCATTTAATAGTAATCTTTTCAATAAATCTATTTAGAACTTTTTTCCTTTCTATATACCCATCAATAAATTCAATAGACCTTTGTTTTTCATTCGATAATAATTGAATAAAAGCATTATATTTTTGCGAATATTTATCATATTCCTCACCTAAAAAATCTAATAAATCAAAATTTAAAATAGAATCTCTACTAAACCATTTTAATTCTAATTTGTCTGCAATAGTTTCACTATGTGTAAGTTTATACTCAAAACTTTCATTAAAAGAAGCCTTAACACTCTTTTCAAACTTTTTATCATCTACAGTAAGAGAAACTTCGTGGAACAGAGAAATATAATCGTTGTAGTTTTCATTAATATAACCCTCCAAAACTAAATTTCTTAATAGTCCATTATTGGAAAACTCACTTAAATATTGGTTAATATCTACTTCTCTAAAAATTTGTGTTAAATCCCAATTTTCTATTTCGTTTTTTTCTTTCTTTAATTTTTCTATTTCTTTTTGTAAGGTTTCAATTCTATCATTGTGTTTACTTTCTATAAAATATTTTCTATCCTCAAAAGTAAAATTAGGATTAACCTCATTTTCGATTTCATCAAAATCAAAATTTAAAACATTATTTTGAGAATTACTGTAATGTGGGTGTTGGTATCTATAGCTAATTTTACCTTCAGAAATTAATTCATCAAATTTATCTTCTTCTTTCAAATCATTAATCTTTATTTCTGAAAAATAAATTGCATTGTTTGGCAGTTTCGTTAAAATTTGGTTTATATAGATTTGTCGTAGTTCTTTTATATTAGATATGTTTTCTTCTTCGATATCTTCAATTTCAACAGTTTTTTTTGCTATTTTATCATTTTTTTCTTTAACTAATACTGTAATGTAAGATTTCTTATTATTAATCAAATTATACAATTTACCTTCTTTATTATTAAGTTTATTAAAGTCCTCAGGTTCAATGTTTTTATAAGTTATCATTGCAAATAACTCTTCCTCACTTCCTTTTAAAATATTGGGATTTAATACCTTTCTATAAATAACAAATTCATGGAATATATTAATTAATAACCTCATATCTATATCATCAATAAATGTAGTAATATCAGATATAAATTCTTTACTAAAAACATTCTCTTCTAAATCGGAATCTTTTATTAAAGTTTTAAGTTGTTCCTCTGCATTAGTAGAATTAATAAAAGGGATAACGGGAATTATGTATTCAAAGAATTTCACTCTTTCTTTTTTATCATCGAATAAGTCATCTCCAACGGCATAAAGAAATTTTATTCCAAATTTCTTATATTCTTCTTTATTCTTTAGTGTATCAGCATTATTTAGTAAAATATTAAGTTCTCTTAATTTGGTAAATATGTTTGTATTCTCAAATCGGTCTAAATCTTCAATTACAACTACATTAAAAGGGTTTTTCTCAAAGTAATATAGAATTTCATCGTAATGTTCATTTAAAATAGATTTATTGGAGTTGTCTCCAATTTCTATTTCTCCTTTTAAATTTACCTTATTTATTTTGGAATTACTAAACAAAGAAACTACCAATTTAGAAAAATACCCTATCCCCATAAAGGAAAATAAAAAAATCATAGTTGGGCTTAATTCAAAATCCTTAACCCTAAATGTCCATGTCTTAGGATTTACATAATCTAAAAAATTATATTTAAACAAAAGAATTACACTAATAATCCAAATAGTAAAGCTTAATGGTATAAGTCCCCATAATTTCCAATTAGGAATATTTACAATTCTTTTAAAACGAGATTCAGGTAGATTAGACGGTTTTACCTTATAAACAATTTGTTGTAAAATACTAATTTCAAGCTGTCTTTCTAACTCTTCATTATTTATAATGGTTTCCTTAAATTCGTTTACTATCTCTTTTTCTGCCTCTTTTTCAGATTTACCATTCTTAATTTTTAAATCAAATAGTTCCTTAAAATTTTCTTTTGTTTTAGTTTGGTTAAATGCTGCTAAAGAGATATTCAAAAAATTATAATCATTCTTATTCCAATATTGGAATGTCTTTAAAATTGTACTTTTCCCTGAACCATATCCACCTGTTAATGCAATATTATTAATACTTTTAGCATTTAAAGTATCTTTCAGTTTATCCAAATATGGTTCTACTTTTTTTAAATCTTCTTCATTCATTAATACTTTTGGAGCAAGCGAAGAAATAACAGATACTTCTTCAATATTTTCTTTTCGTTTAAAAAAAGTAGATAGAAATTTTAAATTCATATTGGATAGTTTAGTATTAAATTCTCAAAAACCTTACCTTTAATTAATAAATCTTTAATTGTCAGAATTATACAAAAATAAAAAAGTTTTACGCCATTATGGCATAAAACCTAATAATTTATATAATAATGTTTTTTAAGAGTTCTTTTTATTTTCTTAAGTTATATGTCTAAATAATTCGATATTTATCTACTTTCAAATCCATCCTTAAATCTCAAAAAATTCTTTGCATCTTTGGGGTTTTTCTTCATCCATTTGTTCATCAGCTCAGTATTATGTAGCAGTTGCTGATAGTCTTCATCTTTATAAATAGATTGACCTTCTTTTTTAATTTCATCCAAAACCTCTTGACGGATTTCACTTTTTGATTTAATACTTTCCGCATACCATTGCTTGGTAAAAAAGATGTTTCCTGCTGTTGTTAAAACTGAAAGGAATAATGTCGTAATCATCCCATAAAAGATAGTTTTAATAAATTTTGAATTCTTTTCAAGTGCTTTATTTAGATTCAAATAATCTTCAGAGGGTCTGATTTCAATGGTTTTCGGTATCCTTTCTATAAATTCATTCCTTTCTTGACCTTCTTTTTCTAAAGATTCTGATAATTTTAAAATTGTAGCGTTAAATCTCCTCATCGTAGATTCTGTTGCTCCTTTTATATTCAATAAATCTTCATACACAAATTCTGTTTTTATTCCTTGTTCAATGTTTCTTTCATTGGTTTCAATGACTTTTTTTAATAGTTCTAAGCCATTGTTTTGATTGTGTTCTTGATTACGTTCTTGATTGTACTCTTGGTTTCCTTTTTGGTTTTTTTCTTGATTTTCCATTTTATCTAAATTTTCGTTTTTTCTTTTTTAATAGTTCGTCTTCTGGTGATGAAGTGTAGGTGGGCTTTAATAGTTCTTTTGCTATATTTTCAAACTGTTTACTCACAGATGGTGAGTTTTCTTGTTCATCTTTATTGATTTGTTCTGTTGCTGTTGAGTTGAAAATGATTGTCCTTTCCTGATTTTCTTGAAGTTTCTGCTTAATATCTTTAATTTTTAATGTATTGGTGATTTCGGAGAGTTTATATCCTGGTTTGTATTCTCTCTCGGTTTGATGGTTAATATCTTCAAACTTTACTATTCTCATTCCTGATATTCCTACTTTTTCATTTTGTGAAAGTGTTACCCTATAACCTAACTTTTTCATATTATTCGTTAGTTCGTCAAAGCTTCTTGAAATTCTAAGGGAAGTAGTGAGCGCTTTCAACATTTGCTTTTTCTTTTCTTTGCCAATTTCAATATCGGTTTTCAGGTTCATTTCTTTGCAAACTTCACGAACGGTTTTACCAAAGAGTTCTCCTATGTTGTGGGCTTTAATGGTATTCTCTCCGTGTATATTTACTCTATTGACAATAAAGTGGATGTGTTTTTGTTTGGTTGAGGAATGAATATCTAAAACCATTTGGTTGTTATCCCTTACTCCAATTTTCTTCAAAGCTCTTAATGCCAACTGTGTGAGTTCTTCATTGGATAATTGGTCTCCTATAGATTTTTCTGGAGAAATATATCCTGTCAATGCCCAGTTTTTTACATTTTTATTGCGGTCTGCAACGGTTTTCATTTCTATAAACTGTTGTTCTGGGTTCTGACTTAATAGATTGTTTTGATATACTCGTTCTGCTGTTCCTTTGTCATTGCCATTGTATTCGATGGCGATTTTGGTAATTCGTCTGGTGGTTGCGCTGTTATTCATTTTTGAATTTCAGTTATGTGGGTTTCTGCTTGTTTTGTTTTTCATACAGATATTGATAAATCAGTTTGGTGATATTTTCTATTTCATGGAGGATTTGTTTCTTATTTTCAAATTCGGAAAACGCTCTATGTCTCAATAAATTTTTAATTCTGATGAAATGATTTCCATATTGAAGAAGGATTTCTTCGGTTTTAAATTCATTGATTTTTAATTCTTTTTCGGTTAGAATCATCCTTACATATTTTGATATTTTCAAGTGATATTTTGAGGCTTGTTTTTCTATTTCGTCAAACTCTTTTTCGGTTAATCTTACGGAGATAATTTTTGAAAATTGTTGTGATGTTTTCTTTTTTAAACCGCCTTTTCTTCCGATTTCCTGAAAGTGTTTTTTTCTCTTTTCACCATCCTCTTTCTTTTCATTTTCTTCGACGGCTTTCTTGACAAATTCTTCTAAAAAGTCTTTTTCCATATTGGTGTGCATTTAGTTTTTATTTGAATTTTAGTTGGTTTTTAATAAGGTTTTTCAAAACATTTCTGACGATAGGAAGAAATCAAAAATCCCAATTTTGCAATTAGCGGCTACGCTTATTGTAAACTTTGGGTACTTTTTGCACTAACTATCTGCCAATTTTGCGTGTGTTTATTTTATTCAGGTCTTCATATTCTCTGCCTGTATCTCTTTTACGCATTTCCCAACTCATTAAAAACTCATTCAGGTCTTTGTGGTTTTTGTATAGAATCCGACAGTCTTCTATGTTTTCTCCTTCATTCTTTATCATTTCGACAGCTCGGTTTCCTGCATTGTCGTTGTCAAAATACAGTTCTACTTTTTGATAATTTTGAACTACATTTTTAATTTTTTGAATCATCGAAACGGAATTCAAAATGATATAATCAGAAGGTTCTTTTTCTAAAAAATTTTCTACATTTTTAAAGGAAAGAAAATCAAAAAAATCTTCGAAAATTTTCAAATTTTCTGAATCATTTTTTATCGTCGAAACATCTTTTTTGCCCAAACAAATTTTTGAATATTTATTGCGAATTTCGTAACCTCCAGAATCATTTTTGAAGCCTATTCCGAAATAGTTTTTATCGTTGATTTGATAATGTATCTCTTTTAAGTATGTGGTTTGATTTTCTACTTTTCGGCTTTTTAAATATTCCAAAAGTGCTGGATGTTGAATGTCTTTAACTTCAACTATTGTATAATTATTTGCTAGAGTTTCTTGCTTAGGATTAGAATTACTTTGATGTTGAAAAGAAGAAAAATTTTGTTGTTCTGCCCAAGCTAAAACTTCTTTTATGGAAGCGTTTAAATATTTTTTCATAAAGTCAATATTGTTTCCGCCTATTCCTTCGGAATGGAGATACCAAACGTTGTTTCTTTTATTGAGTTTAAAAGAGGCGTGGTTTTCTGTGGAAAAAGGACTCAGAAACCAAGCTTCTTTTTCATTTTGTTTTGTTGGAAGGTGTCCGAGTGAAACGAGGACTTCTTCCAACTTTATAGAGTTGAATTGGTTGCAGTTCATAGTTGTAAAATATTATGGTTTATTTTTTGGAAATATTTTGATGAATTGATGAGGAATATTTTTAAGTTGCTGTAATTTAAAAGATTACGTTTTCATCAAAGTATCATCATTTCATCAAACTTTAAAATTTATGTTCATCAGTCTTTCATCAAAAATGAAGGTTTTAAAATTTGATGAGGCTTTTGATGAATAGTAAGTTATTGATTTTCTTTTCATTATCAATTAATTCATCATTTCATCAAATTTTTGAAGAATAAAATCTCTTTTTATCGTGAAATAGCGACCAGTTTTATTATTTTGATAAAAATTTCCTGAAAAATCAATGTCATATTTGATATAAGCCAAAGAGTTATTTTGTGGTTCAAGTTTCCATATTTCTTTTAGGATTTTCCTCACATCATTGATTGTCCAATATTGATTTCTAAACATTCGGTTGAGCATATTCAAAATATCCTGAGGAATACATTGAAGTTCTTTTTCATCAGTGCATTCAAAAAACTCATACAAGAGTTCAATGATTTTTGATTCTAACTTGTTATTGTTTTTCCAAACTAATCTTTGTAAAGCTTTAGTTCTGATTTCTGAATGCGAAAACCACATTCTTGTTTTTTTGTGAGTTTGAAAAGGTCTTTGAATGAGATAGCTTAAGAAAAAGGGGATTTCTTTGATAAGGTTTCGCAGAAAATCTGTATTCTCATTTTTTATGGATTTTACTTTGATAATCCAGAATCTAGTTTCTTCTTCGTCAATTTGAATAAAATTGTCTTCATTGTTGGAGCAAAGGATAAATTTGCCAAAAAATTCAACTTCTTCACGGTCTTTTCCTTTGGCTTCCATTTTGTCTTTGTCTGTTGTAGAAAGATATTTTAATCGTTCTGTGATTTCTTTTTTATCAAAAAATACTTCATCAATAGCAACGATGAGCATAGAAGTCCAATCAGAATTGAATTGACTACTGAAGGAATCACCTTTGATGTAAGTCATATTAAGTCCGAAAATAGATTTTAGCCATTTAATGAATGTAGATTTTCCTGTTGCTCTTTCTTTTGAAACTAGACAAAGTATTGGCAAGATCTGTGTTGGTTTTTCTAGTAGAATTTTTAAATAGTCTAGCCCTAATTCTATTTGTTCCCCGAATATATGTTCTATAAACTGAATTGAAAATGGAATATTCTCTTTTAGAGCTTCAAGACTGAATTTTTCTTCGATAGGTTGATAAGGGATTTCATTGTAGATATTATAAAATCCTTCAATAATCTGACTGTAGTTCAAGTGGTCTGGAATACAACAAAACCCGTCGTATTTTGGGATTGTTGAAACGAATGTTTTTCCATAATCACTTACAATGGTTTCTTTGTTCCAACGAACCAATATAGAAATTTTATCACCTGAGATTAATGGTTTTTCAATGATTTTGAAATAGGAAGTTCCTACTCGTAAATAGGGAATTTTTTCGCTCATTTTAAGAATGGTTTTTTATACGAAATTATTAAACAATAGAAATTGTAATGCTCGAAAAGAGCTTACATTCTTCGGTTTTTTCCGTATTCCAAAAGTTCCTTTTTAGAATAGTAGTATCGCCCATTAAAATTGTAATGAGGCAGATTCTTATTTTTCCGCCAGTCAATAATGGTCGGAACAGAAATGCGCAGAAATTTTGTGGCTTCGATTTGAGAAATTAAATCTTCAGGTTGTTCTTCTTCTTTTTTAACGGGTAATGTGAAGTCGGTTGCTTTTTTTAGAATAATTTCAACCGCTTTTTCCAAATCTGCTTTGGTGTGGGAATAAAGTTGTACTGACATTTGATTGTATTTTAAATTCAAATGCAATATTATCAACTTAATAATTGAAAATCAAATAGTTAAAAATGATTCAGAATAATCTAATTTAATCCAAATTCGTCCAAAATAATTTTTTTACAATCCAGATTAATCTAAATTAATCCAGATTAACCTCTCCAATAAATCTTCTGGTTTAACAAATTTTAACTAAAATACTCCTATTTTAATAAAGTTTAACGTTTTTTTTACTTGATTCAAAAATAAAGATTGTTGTTTTTTGATTAAAAATACAAAAACTATCCATCGTCAATATTTTCAGGCATTCATAATGCTGTTGATTTTTTCTTTTACAATTTCAATCCTTTCATCAATAATCAATGGGTGTATATGTGTTTGCAAGAGTTCTTCTAAAAGACCTTTATCAATGATTTTTTGCAATTCAGATTTAATAAATTCTAAAATTCTCTCATCGCACTTTGCTATTTCATCTACAATGGTAATTCTGTTATCAATGATGTAGATAATGTCCTCAATATCGTGGCTGGTTCTATAATCTTTTCCCCGACTATTGAATGCTTCAAACTTTGTTGCAAGAAAACAAGGTGCTGATAAGATGTAAATTTCCTGATCTTTTGCTTTCACTTTCCATAAGTCTTCAAAACCTATTTTATACCAGCGATTGGTTGAACCAAAGGCGTTGTCTTCGGCAGGAATTATATCTACTGGATATTTTTTGTATGTGTAACTGCAAATAGATGTTCCATAAGGGTCTGGATGAAAACCTAATTTTCCCAATTCCTCGATTGTTTTGAGAAATTCTCCTACATTTACGATATTAATTGTAAAATCAATGTCTTTCGTGGGACGTATTTCGTCGGCTGCTGGGTCATCTGTATAAAGACTGATAACAGCTCCACCGACGAACACTACTTGCTCCCTATATTGTTGTAAACCTTCTGCTACTTTCGCTACAACTCCTATATTTATGGTCTTATTATACAATTTTTAAATATTTTTTTAGGTATTCTACGGCTATTTCTTTTTCTCTTGTTCGCCCAACACGAATCGCATCTGTGATTGCAAGTAATTCATATAGTTTTTCATCTTTCAATACTGCTTCTGGAACAGATGGATAAAGTGGTTCTATACTTTGACCTCTTGTATTTCCTTTTGCATAAGCCCAAACATACTTTTCATTACTTTGGATTTCATTATTGAGAGGTAAAGCACTATGAGCAGTTGGAATTCCTCTGACTATTGCTCCCGGCTTCTGAGGAAAAGCATATCTTATCCCATATTGTAGAAACTCGGCAAGAGCATATTTCATTACTACTTTTCCTTTTGGGTCTAATAATCCTGAATTTTTTGACCTTGCAACCGATTCGCTTATTTCAGCTTGGCTTATTCCTAAATCTGCCGCAACGGAAGATTGATTCCACGAATCATTATCGAGGCTAATAATTTTTAGTAACAAAACGATGTCCTGTGGTTTCATATTTTGCTTTGAATTTTTCATATATTGCATATTGCGATATGCAATATTATTAAAAAAAATTGAATTACAAATTAGCATTATTGCATATCGCAATATGCAATAACTTTATCTCCATGCCTTATCCATTTGCTCATCTGTAAAAGCTTCTGTTACTTTCATGTATTTGTCTAAAACTGCATCTTTTTTGATGTTTGCAATTTTCTTAATGGCTTTCGGTTCCATTCCCAAAAGTAGAGAATTGGTTATGAATGTTTTTCTTGCAGTATGGCTTGTAATAAATTTATATTTTGGTTGAGTTAAAGATTTTTTCTTATTACCAACAAACCAATGAATAGTAAAAAGTTGATTGATTTCCACTAAATCACAACATTCCTTGATGTATTCATTAAATTTTTGAGAGGAAATTATAGGTAACGGTTCATAGATTGTTCCTTTGTATTTTTCCAAAATAGCTTTTGCGTATTTATTGAGTTTAATGGCGTGGTTTTGGGTTTTCGTTTTCTGGATAGAAAGGACAATATGATCCTCGGAAATATTAGCTAGGTGTAGTTTTGATAAATCAGAAAATCTTAATCCTGTAAAACAACCCATACAATAGAAGTCTCTTGCTTGAGAAAGTCTATCACTTTCAAATTGATAATTGTACAAGTTCATTAATTCTTCAAAAGTCAAAAAAACAATGTCAATATCATGTTCAGCAGCTTTGAATTTTTCAAATTCACGATTAGTGTTGTATCCTTTTTCTATCGCCCAATTCAGAAATGATTTTAAAACCTTAATTACTTTAGCAAAGTAGTTCTGTTTCATTTTTTTTACTTCATAGGAGTAATCTCTTAATGATTCAAAAAAATCATTATTTACTTCATCAAAAGAAAGCGAAATGTTTTTTTCTTTACAAAAGAGCTCTAAATAATTTTTTACTGTAATTTGACCTTTTATTGTATTTGGTGTTTTGGTTAATTTTCCTTTTTCAATGTATTCTTCAAAACATTTAAAAATTTCGTATTCAGTAGTAATAACTACCTTTTCTTCATAATCATATTTCTCAAGAAAAAGTTCCTTCGTTGGTTTTATTTTACTAGCCCTGAAAAAAAGTGAAATGTCTTGAATTTTAAATTCAATCTCCGAAAGTTTTTCATTAATAGAATCATATCCGTAATATTTTTCTTTTTTTGTATTGGCTTTTACTCTATTGTTTTGCCAATCTTCTGGTTTGCAATTTAAGCCAGTATTACGCTTTATTACTGAACTGCCTATTCTAAACAATATTCTGATTGGCATTAAGCCATCTTGAGTTACTTTGTCCTTTCTTAATTCAAAAACATATTTTATCATAAATTCAAATTAGATTAAGTTAATAAAAGGGGGAACAAAAGGGGGAACATTTTTAAAATAAAAGCGAAAAAAACAAGGTAAATTTAATTATAACCTTTCCCCTCCAAATCCAAATATACTGAATATAAATGAGTTAAGAAGATTAAAAATAGGAAAAAAATTAAGGTAGCCCCGTCTGGGGTACATTAAGAAGCCTTCTCAAAAGAGAAGGCTTTTTTATTTTATAATATTTTGAAAAATTTATTTTTTCTTAAAAGAATAAAGATAAGGTGCTTTATTTGCAGAGCCGCTAAAAAGTTTTTCGTGTCTGTCTAAAATATTTAAGCTGAGCATTTTACGCTGAAAGTTGTTTCTTCTGAATTTTTCTCCCAAGATGGCTTCATACAGATTTTGCAAATCTTTCATGGTGAATTTTTCTGGCAGCAGGTTGCTTCCTACAATGTCATAATCTAGCGTTTTTCTAAGATGTTCTAAGCCTTTATCAATGATTTCTTTATGATCAAAAGCCATTTCAGGGAGTTGATTTACATCAAACCAAGCACAAGTTTCATTAAAAGCATCTGGGAAGGTGTGTGAAATAGTGTAATCAATTAATGCGTAATACCCTATGGTGACAAATCTCTTATTAATCCAATGTTCTTTACTTATTTTTATCCCTTTGTTAGCTAATAACTGGCGGTGAGGATTTTTTTTCTCGGTTCTGTCTATTCCACCAAATGCGTGAAATTGTTGTAAATAGACATCTTGTAGATGCGTTCTTTCGTATAAAATTCTATAAGCAGCATCATCTAAGTGCTCATCTTCGAAAATAAAACCACCAGGGATTGCCCAAAGATTGAGCTCGTGATATTTAAGTAATAAAATCTTTAAAGATTTGTCGTGAAAGCCAAAGATAGCACAATCTACAGATAATTGATTGATAAAATTATTAGTATCAATCAATTCTTGAAGCGTCATCTTATTTTTGGAGTCATCAAGTTTCATGATCATTATTTGTTTAGTACATTTTTTCTTTGATAGAAAAAAAAGAAGAAAGAATCAGAATCAAAATTAAGGGAATTGAAGCAAATAACAAGTAATAATTTGCTAAATTTTTTTGAAAAATATATGCAGTGCTTATAGAACCTATAGAACCGCCTAAAGAAGTGAATAAAATAATGAATGAAACCATTCTGCTAATTTTTCTTTCGGGATAATTTGCTAAAAATTTGGAATTTAGCATAGGATAAAGCGGTGCAATGAAGAAACCAATAAGCGGAAAAATAAACAATAAAATTTTTACGCCTAGACCATTTTCTTGACCAAGAAAATATGCGGAAATAATTAAGATTATTCCTGAAATTAAACTGGTGTAAAAGATTTTCATTGGACTAAATCTTTTAACTGCTTTTGATGTGATAATTCTACCTAAAAAGGAAAAAAAGGCTAAGAAAGCAGAAGATTGGAGTGCAAAAAAAGCAGAAGAATTAAGTGAGTTTTTATAAAAAATGGGAAGCCATGAATTAAATATTTGTTCGGCAAAAATGATTAAGGATATCAATGAGAGAAAGAATAAAACTTTTTTGTCTGTTAATATTCTAAAATCTATTTTTGAAGTCGTATTAGAAATGGTTTCTTCTGAGGGTTGCGTTTTATGATATTTAATTAGTTGGATGGCGGTCCACAACGAAATAAATCCGACCAACCAAAATCCAAATCTCCAAAACTCTTGATAATTACTGCTCAAAATAATTGCAAACTCCATATTTACAATAAATATACCTAGCATAAAAGCAGCCTCCGTTCTACTCATAGTTACAGAAAAATCTTTTTCATTAGATGTAGTATTTTTAATGATGCTGAAAACACATATTTTACCAATAGAAAAAGAAATTCCTATAAGAACAAACCAAATTTTTAAAAACCAAAATTCTGTTAAAAATGGAATACTAAAACTGCAAACTGCGCAAATAAATAATGCAATAGCTAGTGAGAGATAAAAGCTTTTTCTTTTAATAGAGTCAACGAAAAAAACAGAGACTAAAGCCACAGGAATGTCTTTGAAAAATTCTAAAATGCCTAATCCTGTATAGGTGTGCTGAGCATTTTGGGAAAGTTGTAATATGATAATGCTCATAGAATTAAGGAGCATAGAAAAGACTATGAAACTTAACATTAAGTTAACATTAAGTGATTTTTTTTTCTTGTTTATTAACATAATGTTAGAAGTTGACGCTATTTTTAGTTAAAATATTTTTGAAAAAATAAGAGGTTTTACTCCTAAAAAGGGATTTTGACCACTCCAAAAGTATCTCAAATAAACGAAAAATTAAAATTATTAAGAAATTATTTTTTTCTTAACTAAATTCATTTAAATTTATTGTCTCAAAATGAGATAAAAAAATATATTATGAACATGAATATTAAAAAAGGGTTAGGACTGATAGCAGTTCTTTATTTTACCTCAAGTTTTCAGGCTCAAATTAAAAGCGATTCTTCAGCTATAAAAGAGAAGAAAATAGATGAGGTGGTTCTGATTGGTTATGGTTCTGTAAAAAAGAAAAATGCAACCAGTGCAATTGAAAACATCAAAGCAGATGTTTTTGAAGACAGACCAATTTATAACGTGACTCAAGCTTTGCAAGGAACAGCAGCGGGGGTAAGTGTAGTACAAAACTCGGGTAAACCAGGGCAAGCTTTAAACATTAAAATCAGAGGGAATAACTCTATTTCTTCTGGTGTAGATCCACTTTATGTAGTAGATGGAATTCAGACCAAAGATATTAGTGGAATTAACCCAGATGACATTGTAGATATTACCGTTCTTAAAGATGCGACTTCTGCAGCAATATATGGTATTAATGGTTCTGCTGGTGTAGTAATTGTTACGACTAAAAGAGGAAAAACAAATAAATCTCAACTTAACTTTAATGCTTATTGGGGAGTTTCAAATAAAGTAGATAACGTTGATGTTCTTAATCTAGAACAATATAAAGCTTTAATATCAGAAATTAATCCTGCTTGGTTAAATACAATCAATGATCCAATGTATGCAGGTATTAATACAGATTGGGTTAAAAAGGTATATACTACTGGATTTGACCAAAACTACAATGTAAACTATGCTTTTGGTAATGAGAATGTTAGGGCTTATACCGCTTTAGGATATCAAAATATTGCAGGAATTGTATCTCCATCTGATTTTGGAAGAACCTCTGCAAAAGTAAATTTAGATGCAAAAGTAACGAATTGGCTTAAGGTAACATCTAGTTTAAATTATATTAACACAAACTCAAAAAATACAGCAGATAACAATGCGGGAGCACAAGGTGGGGTAATTTTATCAGCCTTAACTACACCAACTTTTATGCCTGCATATGGTAGTGAAGTGAAAGTTAGACCTACTGACAGTTCTGGAAATTATTTGAACGGGTACAAAGATGGGCAGTTTGCTCTAAACCCTTTTACGGGTGGTTGGGAAAACCCAGTTTCTTTTATGAACAGAGAATCAGACAAAACACATACACAGAGATTTTTATCAAATTTAGGAATTGAAGTTAATATCCTTAAAAATTTAGTTTGGAAATCTGCAGCATCATTAGATTATATTAACTCAACAAATGATAAATTCCTAGACCCTTATCGTTCAGAATGGGGAAGACAACAAAAAGGTAGTGGTTCTAAAAATGATTTAACTTTCCGTGATTTTAATTTTGAGAACACATTAAATTATACTCTTAAATCTGGTAATCATGACCTTGGCGTGTTGGCGGGACTACAAATGCATGAAAGGATGAATAGTGGTCAATACTATTGGGGAAGCCAATTTGCAGATCCAATGCAATCTTCGTTTGTTTATGATGAAACAAATCCTTCTCATGGAGAAATATTTAGAAAAGATATTTTAAAAGAGTTATCATTCTTTGGAAGATTAGTTTACACACTAAATAATAAATATACTGTTATGGCTGTTTTCCGTGAAAATGGAAGTTCAGCGCTTAATCCAGATAAAAGATGGGGATTCTTCCCTGGAGTTTCTGCTTCATGGAATATTTCAAATGAAAACTTCCTTCAAGACAATTCTACGATATCTGAATTTAAAATCAGAGGAGGTTGGGGTAAAGCAGGTAATGCCTCAGGAATACCAGCTTATGCATACTACAATCTAGAAAGACTTAATAAGGATGGGGGTGCATGGTCTCCTTACCAGACAGGTAGTGATGTAGCCTGGGAAACCACTACAGATACTAACTTTGGTGTAGATTTAGGATTTTTAAATAACAGAATTAAGTTAACTGCAGATTTCTATAAAAGAAAAACAGACGATTTGATTATGTCAATACCGATTGGGCTTGGAATTCCTGATGTTTTAAGAAATGTAGGTTCAATGGAAAATAAAGGGATGGAGTTTACTTTGAATACAGTTAACTTTAAAAACACTGATTTTTCTTGGAATACCAACTTTAACATATCATTTAATAAGTCGAAAGTTTTGGAATTGAAGTATGTACCTGTTCTTGATAAGGCAGGAATACCAAGTGCTGGTAATTTAGTAAGATTTGCAGCAGACCAACCAATAAGTTCTTTCTATGGATATAAATATGGTGGAGTAGATTCTAATACAGGAGAAATTATTTATAAAGACTTGGACGGAAACGGAATGTTAAGTGCAGGTGATAGAACTTTTATTGGTGATCCAAACCCTGACTTTACTTTCGGCTTTACCAATAACTTTACCTATAAAAATTGGTATATGGATCTTTTAGTAACGGGTTCTCAAGGAGGTGATATTTATAACGCTTCTCGTTTTGAACTAGAAATGATGGATGACCATAAAAACCAATCAACAATAGTACTTAATAGATGGACTACCCCAGGTGATATTACAAATGTACCTAAAGCAAATGCTCAAAATGCTAAATTAGTTTCAGACAGATTTATTGAAGATGGATCATATATAAAATTAAAGAGTGTTACTTTGGGGTATAATTTTGCTCAACCGTTTAAGGGTGTAACTAAACTTAATGTTTATGTAACAGGTCAAAACTTATATACATGGACTAATTATTCAGGATTTGATCCAGAAGTGAATGCTTTTGCTACAACAAATGGTGTTTTAGGTATTGATTATGGAACTTATCCACAAGTAAGAACATTTGTATTCGGTTTAAAAGCTAATTTCTAATCATCAAAAATTATCAATTATGAAACTAAATAAAAGAATATTAAACAAAGGTTTATATTTTATACTATTGGGAGCTGGTCTTAGTTTAGGTACTGTGTCTTGTTCAGATTATCTAGATACAGAGCCCATAACAGACAGACCTGTCGAGGTTAGTGAAACGCCTTATACGAAAGCTTCTGAAGCTGAAGATCTAATGAAAACCATGTATGTTGGTCCAGGGTTTGGGCATTCCAACTATTGGCAATTAGATTATTTTGCGAATGGATCTATGCAAACTGATGAAGCATACGTAAGTGGGGATAATCAAGATAACAGACAACAAGCAGAGTACAGAATTTTATCTACTAACGGAAATGTTAAAAGAAACTGGGAAGCTATTTATGAATTAATTAATAACTGTAATAAAGTTCTTAATTTTGTAGATGGAATTAAAGACCCTGCTTTAACTGCAGAACGTAAAGCAGAAATGAAAGCTGAAGCTGCTATTGTAAGAGCGTTGTATTATTTTCATGCGGTTCAATTATGGGGTGATGTCCCATTAGTTACCAAGTCAGTTACTTCTGTTACTTCAGAGAATTTTGATGAAGTATATAGCCAAATTTATCCTGCAAGAAAGACAAAAGAAGAGGTTTACTCTTTTATAATATCAGATTTAGAAGGTGCTCTAGCTGCAGCTCCTAATGCTTCAGTAAGTAAATACAGAGCAACAAAAGGAGTAGCCCATGCATTATTGGCAAAAGTTTATGCAACAAAGCCAAACCCAGATTACAATAAAGTAATCCAGCATGTAGATCAACTGGCAGGTGATTACAGTTTATTGCCAGACTACAATCAATTATTTGACGGAAACCACAATGCTAATGTAGAATCTATATTAGAAATTAATTCAGATGCAAGTAATATCTGGTGGTGGGGAACAGGTATGTTTATTGGTGATGGATGGCAAAGATTTAATTTACCGACTCATGATTTAGTAAACGCTTTTGATGCACAAAATGATAATATTAGAAAAACAAACTCTATAAAGTTTGATATAGGAGTTAGCGATGCTTATTGGACTGACAAAAATAACTATCCATTTGCATACAAACAAAGAATACAAGATGGCACCCAACATATATATATTCTTAGATATGCAGACTTACTATTATTAAAAGCAGAAGCTAAAGTGAAATTAGGAGACTTTACTGGGGCGGCAGCTTTAGTAAACCAAGTAAGAGGTAGAGTAAGTTTAAACCCTATTACTATCACAAGTGAAACCGATGGTATTAACAAAATCCTTAAAGAAAGATTGCTAGAGTTGGCATTTGAAGGGCAACGTTGGTTTGATCTTAAGAGAACAGGTAAAGCTTTAGAAGTTATTAAAGCCAGAACTGATGGAAAAGGTAACAAGTTAGGTTATGTTAATAATCTTACAGAACAAAGATTACTTTGGCCAGTTCCTCAATCTCAGTTAGATAAAAACCCTAATTTAACTCAAAACGCTGGTTATTAATCTTATATCAAATTAGAATTTATATAACCTTATTCTAAAAAAATTGCTGCGCATATTATCGTGCAGCAGTTTTTTTGAATATTAAAAATAAATGTTATGGTTCTAAAAAAAATGATCCCCGCCTTAGTTTTAGGCTCTATAGCTTCTCTTATCTCATGTAATTCTTTTACAAAAATAGAAGCTCCACAAACAATAGAATATTGGCAAACTAATGCTGATGAAACTTTAAAACTTCAAAAACAAAACAATCTTGTTTTTGATAATCCACAAAATAATTTTCAAAATATTCTCATCAATCCTTCAGAAAAATTCCAAACCGTAGATGGTTTTGGGTATACTCTTACCGGAGGAAGCGTAGAGGTAATCAATCAATTATCTCCAGCGAAGAAAAAAGAACTTCTTCAAGATATTTTCGGAAAATCAGAACAATCCATAGGTGTAAGTTATCTTAGATTAAGTATTGGCGCATCAGATCTTAACAGTTCTGTCTTTTCTTATGATGATGTTCCCGCAGGTCAAACAGACGAAGACCTGAGCGAATTCAGCTTAGAAAAAGACCAACCAGTGATTGATATGTTAAAAGAAATTTTAGCCATTAATCCAGATATTAAAATCATTGGCGCACCTTGGTCACCACCAGTTTGGATGAAGGACAACGGAAAAAGCATAGGAGGAAGCCTGAAAACTGAATATTATCAAGTTTATGCAGAATATTTCGTGAAATATATTCAGGAAATGAAGAAAAATGGAATCACCATTGACGCCATTACTCCTCAAAACGAACCGTTACATCCTGGGAATAACCCAAGTATGTATATGACTGCAGAACAACAAAGAGATTTCATAAAAAACAATTTAGGTCCTGCTTTTAGAGCAGCCAATATTGCTACAAAAATAGTATTGTACGACCATAATTGCGATAAACCAGAATATCCTATTACCATTCTCCAAGACCCAGAAGCTGCACAATATGTAGACGGATCTGCATTCCATCTTTATGCGGGAGATGTTTCAGCTCTTGGTGTTGTAAAGAACGCATTTCCAAATAAAAATCTGTATTTCACAGAACAATGGACGGGTTCTACAGGAACTTTTGCAGGAGACTTTATTTGGCATACCAAAAATGTAATCATTGGAACCATGAGAAATTGGAGCAAAATTGCATTAGAATGGAATTTAGCAAATGACGCACAATTCCAACCATTTACTCCAGGAGGTTGTACTCAATGTAAAGGAGCAATCACTATCAATTCTGCTGAATCTTACACTAAAAATGTAGCGTATTACATCATTGCTCATGCTTCTAAATTTGTACCTCAAAATTCACAAAGAATAGGTTCTACACAAGTAGGAAATTTAAGTACAGTAGCTTTTAAAACACCAGAAGGCAAAATAGCTTTAATTGTTTTAAATGAAGGAACAGAAGTTGAAAATTTTAATATTACCTTTGATGGTAAATCTGTAGCAACTTCATTGCCATCTAATTCAGTGGCTACTTACACCTTTTAAAAATAAAATTTATGAAAAAAATACTTCTTTCATTAGTTTTAGCAGGATTGGGAATAAATATTTCTGCACAGAAATCAATCGACCAAAAAGTTACAGAGCTGATGGCGAAAATGACTTTGGAAGAAAAAATAGGACAGCTCAATCAATACAATGATGATATTACAGCAACCGGTCCTATTACGAAAGATGCAGACAAAGCTGGTCAAGTTCGTGCAGGGAAACTAGGCTCTATTCTAAACGCTATCGGTGCTAAAAATACGAAGAACTGGCAAGACCAAGCCATGCAGTCTCGTCTTAAAATTCCTTTACTTTTTGGGCAAGATGTTATTCATGGTTTTAGAACTACTTTTCCTATTCCATTAGGCGAAACCGCTACTTGGGATATGAATTTAATTGAAAAATCAGCTAGAATTGCAGCTACGGAAGCTTCAGCCTATGGAATTCACTGGACTTTTGCACCAATGGTGGATATAGGAAGAGATCCAAGATGGGGACGTGTAATGGAAGGAGCAGGTGAAGACACCTATTTAGGAACATTAGTAGGAAAAGCTAGAGTGAAAGGTTTTCAAGGAAATGGCTTAGGAAATAAAGATGCAGTAATGGCTTGTGCTAAACATTTTGCTGCTTATGGAGCTGCTGTTGGCGGAAGAGATTACAATTCTGTAGATATGAGCCTTAGACAATTGCATGAAACGTATTTACCACCTTTCAAAGCGGTGTCTGATATGGGAGTAGCTACTTTTATGAATTCTTTTAATGATATCAACGGAATTCCTGCCACTGGAAATAAATACATTCAAAGAGACTTATTAAAAGGTGTTTGGAATTTCCAAGGATTTGTGGTTTCTGACTGGGGAAGCATTGGCGAAATGATTCCTCACGGTTTTGCTAAAGACAATAAAGATGCTGCTCTGAAAGCAATTATCGCGGGAAGTGATATGGATATGGAAAGCCGTTCTTATACCAATCATTTAGCAGAATTGGTAAAAGAAGGAAAAGTAGATATTCAGTTAGTAGATGATGCAGTTCGCAGAATTTTGACTAAAAAATATGAACTTGGACTTTTCGATGACCCTTATCGTTTCATTAATGAAAAGAGAGAGAAAGAACAAGCCAATAATCCAGAACACAGAAAATTTGCAAGAGAAATTGGTTCAAAAAGTATTGTTTTACTAAAAAATGAAAATCAATTATTACCACTTTCCCCTACCACTAAAAAAGTGGCCATTATTGGTCCATTTGCGAAAGCTACAGTAGAAAATCACGGCTTCTGGTCTATCGCTTTTCCAGATGATAGTCAAAGAATTGTCACTCAGTTTGACGGAATTAAAGCTCAATTGGATAAAAATTCAGAATTGCTTTATGCGAAAGGATGTAACGCAAATGATAATGATAAATCTCTATTTGCAGAAGCGGTAGAAACTGCCAAGAAAGCAGATGTTGTAATTATGACTTTAGGCGAAGGTCACGCAATGAGTGGCGAAGCAAAAAGCAGAAGCAACATCCATTTTTCTGGAGTTCAGGAAGATTTATTAAAAGAAATTGCCAAAACAGGAAAACCAATTATTTTAATGATTAATGCCGGTCGTCCTTTGGTTTTTGATTGGGCTTCAGAAAACATTCCTACCATTGTTTACACTTGGTGGTTAGGTACAGAAGCTGGAAATTCTATTGCAGATGTACTTTTTGGGAAAATAAATCCTGGCGGTAAATTGCCGATGACTTTTCCTAGAACTGAAGGTCAAATTCCTATTTATTACAATCATTACAATACAGGAAGACCTGCTAAAAATAATACAGACAGAAACTATGTTTCGGCGTATATCGACTTAGATAATGACCCAGCTTATCCATTCGGATTTGGCTTGAGTTATACTACATTTCAATATTCTGACGTAAACGTAAGTGCTACTCAACTGAAAGGCAATCAAACCTTGACGGCTTCAGTTACGCTTACCAATTCAGGAAATTATGACGGAGAAGAGGTGGTTCAGTTGTACATCAGAGATTTGGTAGGAAAAGTAGTTCGTCCTGTAAAAGAACTGAAAGGTTTTCAAAAAATATTCTTGAAAAAAGGAGAAAGTAAAACCGTTTCTTTTAACATTACACCAGAAGATTTAAAATTCTATGATGATGAACTCAATTTCGATTGGGAATCAGGAGAATTTGACATCATGATAGGCACCAATTCTGCTCAGGTACAAACCAAAAGAGTAAATTGGGAAAAATAACATCCTTAAAAAATTAACCTTATAAGAAATAAATCTTAAAGGAATTAAAATGAAAAAATCAATCAGCGTATTCTTATTATTGACCATTCAATTATTGATGGCAAATGTTTCTTTACCATATATTTTCTCAGATAATATGGTGTTGCAGAGAAATTCTAAAATTCCAGTTTGGGGTTTTGCATCACCTCATGAAAAAGTGTCGGTAAGTTTTAAAAATCAAACCAAATCCACTGTTGCTGACCAAAATGGCAATTGGAAAGTAGATTTAGACCAAGAAAAAGAAGGTGGTCCTTTTACATTGACGATTAAAGGAAATAATGAAATTATTTTCAAAAATGTTTTGGTAGGAGATGTTTGGTTATGTAGTGGACAAAGCAATATGGAGTGGGCGCTTTCGTCTTCTGAAGGTTATAAAGAGGAACTGAATCAAAAAGAATTTCCGATTATTAGACATATTAAAATTGAAAGAAAAATAAATTCTTTGCCTCAAAACAACCTTGTAAAAACAGAATGGAACGTTGCGAATGCTTCTACTATTGGAGATTTTTCTGCAGTAGCCTATTTTTTTGCTAAAAAAATGTATCACGAGAGACAAGTTCCTATAGGAATCATTAATTCTTCTTGGGGCGGAACTGTAATCGAAGCTTGGATTCCTAAAAACGCATTCGAGCAATCTCCTTATTTTAAAGAAATGATTGCCAATATGCCACAAATAGACATAGAAAGTCTTCAACAGAAAAATTTCGAGGCTAAAACTGTTTTTTTTGAGAAAAAACTGAACGCTAAAATTGCAGATTTTAATCAAGAACAATTCTTGAGTGCAGATTATAACGCTTCTGCTTTAAAAGATTTATATGTTCCAAAAGCTTGGGAACAACAAGGTTTCGAAGGTTTCGACGGCGTAGCTTGGGTTAGAAAAGCCATTGTTCTTTCAGACGAAGATCTTGCCGGAAATGCGGTGCTGTATTTAGGAAAAATTGATGATGAAGACCTTACTTATTTTAATGGAAAATTAGTGGGACAAATGAAACAATGGTCAGATGATAGAATTTATACCATTCCGAAAGAAATTTTAAAGAAAGGAGAGAATATTATTGCAGTAAAGGTTAATGACACTGGTGGTGGCGGTGGTTTGTGGAGTAATGATGATGAGGTGAAATTAGTCACCGCTCAAAAAAGTATTCCATTGGCAGGAAATTGGAAATTTGCTGTAGAAAAAATTTATGCAGCCATCAATCAAAATGAATTTCCTTCTTTGATTTACAATGCCATGATTCACCCGATTGAAGATTTTAGAATCTCAGGAGTGCTTTGGTATCAAGGAGAATCAAATGCAGAAAGAGCATATGAATATAACCAAAGTTTCCCACTATTGATTAACAGTTGGAGACAGAAATTTGGAGAAAACTTACCTTTTTATTTCGTTCAATTAGCCACTTTTAATACTAAAGGAGACAGTAATGAAGGTTGCGATTGGTGTGAAGTGCGAGATGCTCAACTGAATACTACCAAAATGAAAAACACAGGAATGGTAGTAACTACAGATGTAGGAAATCCGAATGATATTCACCCAAGAAATAAAAAAACAGTAGGTGAAAGATTGGCTAATTTAGCATTAAATAATGGTCTGAAAAGCCCAATTTATCAAAAATCAACGGTAAAAGGAAATAAAATTACCATCAGTTTCAATACAAAAGAAAAATTAATTTCTAAAAATAATGAAATCTTAAAAGGTTTTGAAATTGCAGGAAATGACCAAAAATTCTATCCTGCAAAAGCAGAAATTAAGAAAAATAAAATTGTAGTTACATGCGAAAAGGTAAGCAATCCCGTTGCTGTAAGATATGGCTGGAAAGGAGATGACTCAGAAATTAATCTTTTCACCGAAAAAGGATTGCCTGTAGCGCCTTTTAGAACAGATTCTTTCAAACTTTCTACAGAAAACAAGAAATATCAGTTCGAGTTAAAATAATTTTAATCAAGAATTAAAATATGAAAACAAAAAACATTTCTACCATTGTGTTTATACTTTTTGCATCGTTTTTATTCTCGCAAACCATTGATGTAATGAGTTTTAACATCAGATTAGCAAGCGTAGATGATGGCGAAAACCACTGGAATATCAGAAAAGATAAAGTTAAAGACCTTATTTCTTATTACGAAGCAGATTTTGTAGGACTACAAGAAGCACAGAAACCACAGATTGATTATTTATTAGATAACAACTCTGCTTATGGTTTTTTAGGAAGACCGAGAACAGATGAAGCCAATGCTGAATTTTCATGTATTTTTTATCTGAAAAATAAGTACAAAGTTCTGGAGCAAAATACATTTTGGCTTTCAGAAAATCCTGAAAAATCAGGAAAATCTTGGGACGCAGCATATCCTAGAATCGTTACGTATGCTCTTTTTGAAAACATTAAAACCAAAAAGAAAGTTTGGGTACTGAATACGCATTTTGACCATGTAGGTGTAATTGCGAGACAGAAATCTGCAGAAATTATCCTCGAAAAAATTAAAACTTTGCAGAAGAAAAGAAATGTTCCTGTAGTTCTTACAGGTGATTTTAATTCTGTAGAAAGTGATTCATGGATGAAACCGCTTTTTGAGAATTTACAAGAAGCAAGAAGCAATAGCGTTACAAAACCTTACGCCGAAAAAGGAACTTGGAATGGTTTTAAATTCAATGAAAAACCTAGCGAACAAATAGATTTTATTTTTAGCTCAAAAAACAATACGAAAGTTTTAAAATACAGAACGATTACAGACTTTTATGACTATAAATATCCGTCTGATCATTTTCCTATAGTAGCAAAAATACAATTGAAATAATCTGAAAAAAAAAATGAAAAGTAATGCAGTGATTATCATGTCTTTCTTGGCATTTAGTGTAGGTTTTGCACAACAAAAGAAAACACTCAAAGACGTTTCGATATATACTACTGCCAAAAACCAAACCGAAAAGTTTGTACCCAGCAAAGGCAGTTTTCAGAATTTTCCTCAACCGAAGGAAACAGATATTTGCGTTTTTGTAGACCCAGATTTTAAGTACCAAAAAATCACAGGAATTGGTGGAGCCATTACAGATGCTTCTGCAGAAACCTTTTATAAATTGCCCCAAGACAAGCAAAAAGAATTTTTAGAAGCCTATTTTGGCAAAAATGGCTTACAGTATAACTTGATTAGAACCAGCATGAATTCTAGTGATTTCAGCAGCGGAAGTTATACCTATGTAGAAGAAAATGACAAAGCGCTTAAAACCTTCAATGTTCAACATGATGAGCAATATAAAATCCCGATGATTAAGGAGGCTCAAAAAATGATTGGCAAAAATTTCAAATTTTATTTCAGTCCGTGGTCTCCACCAGCTTGGATGAAAGATAACAATAATATGTTGAGAGGCGGTAAACTGAAAAAAGAATACTATCAGCCTTGGGCAAATTATTACGTTAAATTCATCAAAGAATATGAGAAAAGAGGAATTCCAATTTGGGGACTTTCTGTACAAAACGAACCTATGGCTACTCAGACTTGGGAATCTTGTATCTATACCGCCGAAGAAGAAGCAGAATTTTTAGGAAAATATCTAGGACCTACCCTTTGGAAAAACGGTTACAAAAATAAAGAAGTCATCATTTGGGACCATAATAGAGATTTATTATACCAAAGAGCTACCACTACATTAAGTGATCCTTTGGCGAATAAATACGCTACAGGAATAGGTTTCCACTGGTACGAAACATGGACAAAATCTCAACCGCTTTTCGAAAATGTAGAAGAAACCGCAAAAGCTTTTCCTAATAAGTTTCTCATCTTCACCGAAGGTTGTGTAGAAAAATTTAAATTCGAGGAAATCTATGATTGGAGGTTGGGCGAAATTTATGGTAAAAACATGATTAATGATTTTAACAACGGAATTTCTGCTTGGACGGATTGGAACATTCTCTTAGATGAAAAAGGAGGCCCAAATCATGTAGGCAATTTCTGTTTCGCACCGATTATCGCAGACACCAGAACCGGAGAATTACATTACACCGCAGAATATTATTACATAGGACATATTTCTAAATATGTACAAAGGAACGCAAGAAGACTAGGAACCGTTACCAATAGAGATTTTCTGATTTCTACATCATTTATGAATCCGAACGGACAATTGGTAGTAGTAGTAATGAATTCTTCTGACCAAGAAACCCAATACAATCTTTGGATAGAAGGTCAGTCTGTCAGCGTAAAATCACCCGCAAATTCTATACAAACTATAGTTATTTGATTCGTTTTTCAGACCAAGGCGCATCCTAGGATGCGCCTTTTTTATTTATTTTGTATTTTTATAAACTCAAAATATTTTTCAGATGAAGAAAGAAGAAGTTTCTCAGTTCTATGACCAGTTCTCCGAAAGACAAATAAAAATAGGAGTTAATGAAAGATTGATTTTTTTGTTTAAACAACTTAAAAAATTAGGACTTACTAAAAAATCTAAAATTTTAGAACTGGGTTGTGGAGTGGGAGCTTTTACCTATTTACTTTCTAAAAAAATAGAAAAAGGTTATATAGAAGCAGTAGATTTAAGCGAAAAAAGTATAGAAAACGCACAAAAAAATATCCAAAAAAATAACGTTCAACTTTTTGTAGGAGACGTGGTGCATTATCAGCCCCAAGAATCTGATTTTGATTTCATCACACTGTTAGATGTTATAGAGCATATTCCAATAGAAGAGCATTTTAATTTGTTTAAAAACATCAGCACTTATATTTCAGAAAAATCTCTTTTACTCATCAATATTCCAAATCCAGAATACATTAAATATCTTCATCAGCATCAGCCAGAATCACTACAAGTGATAGACCAACCCATCGAATTGCCAACTTTAGTAGAAAATCTTGATAAAAATAATCTAGAGATGGTTTTCTTTCAGAAATATGGAATTTGGGAGCAAGAAGATTATCATCTTTTTGTAGTGAGAAAAAAAAGAGAATTTAAACTTCGTCATCTTGCTGATGAAAGAACATTAACCCAGAAAATCACTAAAAAACTTCGTCAGAAATTAGACTTCATAAAATTTTCTTAACAATCAGGATTACTCATCCACAAATTCAATTTTTTTAGAAATTAAACACTATTTTTGGAGTTTCAATTATAGAAATGTCAGATATTATTCAACTTTTACCAGATCATGTTGCCAATCAGATTGCTGCAGGAGAAGTAGTGCAGAGACCTGCTTCTATTGTTAAGGAATTGCTAGAAAACGCCATAGATGCTGGTGCTACTAAAATAGAATTGATTGTAGAAGAAGCGGGCAGAAATCTCATAAAAGTAGCAGATAACGGAATCGGAATGTCTGAAACCGATGCGAGAATGGCGTTCGAAAGACACGCTACTTCTAAAATTAGAACTACTGAAGATATTTTTCATATCGCTACCAAAGGTTTTCGTGGTGAAGCATTGGCTTCTATTGCTGCGGTAGCTCAGGTAGAACTCAAAACCAAAAAACAAGACTCAGAAATAGGAACCGTCATCTATATAGAAGGTGGTGAACTGCAATTTCAGGAGCCTGCACAAACTACGGAAGGCGCTGTTTTTTCGGTGAAAAATTTGTTTTTTAATGTTCCAGCGCGTAGAAAATTTCTGAAATCCAACAATATAGAATTCAGACATATCATAGACGAATTTCAAAGAGTGGCTTTGGCTCACGAAAATTTAGAATTTTCGCTCTATCATAATGACGAGGTGATTTTTAACCTCAGAAAAGGAAGCCAAATGCAGAGAATTGTTGATATTTTCGGTAGAAAATTGCATCCACTTTTGGTTCCTATCAAAGAAGATTTAGGTTGGGTAAAACTCAATGGTTTCGTAGGAAAGCCAGAAGCAGCTAAAAAATCTAGAGGCGAACAGTTTTTCTTTGTCAATGGAAGATATTTTAGAAGCCCATATTTAAACAGAGCGGTTCAGGAAGCTTTTGAAGGACTGTTGCAAAGCAATTACAGCCCGAGTTTTTTCTTGTATTTGGAACTTGACCCAGAAAAAATAGATGTCAACATACATCCGCAAAAAACAGAGGTGAAATTCGAAGATGAGAACCTCATTTTTGCATTGATTCGTTCTACGATTAAAAAATCTTTGGGAATTTATAATGTAGCGCCAAGTCTAGATTTTGAGCGAAATGAACAAATGGATTCATTTTTTCCGCCAAAAGTAGATGCTGCGAAAAGTTATCACGCTCCAGGAATTCATATCGATAGAAATTTTAATCCGTTTAAAGACCAAATTCCTTCTAAAATTAATGATACAGCGATGGTAAATCTTACCGAAATGTATCAACAGGAATCATCAGCTTTGCCATCTAAAATTAACCTTTTTGATGAAGAAGACGAGGATTTAGAAGAAGATTTACTTAGATTACCAAATGGATATTGGCTTTTTAACAAAGACCACAGAACGTTGATGCTCGATTTGGGAAGAATTCACCAAATTGTCTTAGCAGAAAACCGTAAAAATGTTTCTAAAAGTAAGAAAAGTCAAAGTTTGCTGTTTTCTTTAGAATATCATTTAAATGAAATTGAGAAAAATAAGTTCCGTTCGATAAAAAAATACTTGCCAGATTTAGGTTTTGATATTGTTTTGGCACAAGATAATGTGCTGAGAATAAATGCAGTGCCTGAAGATGTGAAAGAATCTCAAGTGATTAAATTTTTAGAAAATCTCTTCGAAATTTTAGAATACAAAACCGAAGAAGAATTTTTAGAAAATTATAACAATCAGTGGATTAGAACCAATGCAAAATCTAAGTTTGATTTTCTGTATAAAGCTGAAGTGGAACAAATTTTGAAGGATTTTATCAAGTTAGGCTTCCCAGAGTTTACACCAAACGGAAACAGAACCTTTGTAGAAGTACCTACAGAAGAATTAAAAAATAAATTTTAACACACTAAAACAATATGTTTCAAAATATAACACCCATCACCAAAAATATTATCATCCTGAATGTGATTGTTTTCATTCTATCTAATACATTTTTACCACAGATGTATTATTTTTTAGTAGCATATTTTCCTCTTGCTCCAGAATTTAAATCTTGGCAAATCGTCACGCATATGTTTATGCACGGAGGAATTATGCATATTGCTTTTAACATGTTAACATTGGCGAGTTTTGGTCCGCTTTTGGAAAGGTTTTTAGGTGAGAAGAAATACATTCTGCTTTATTTTCTTTCTGGATTAGGAGCATATGCGTTAAATAGTCTTTGGATTTATTATGAAATGATAGCAGAGGAGCAATTTATAAATGTTGCAATGTTAGGAGCTTCAGGCGCAATATTTGGAGTTGTTGCTGCTTTTACTGCTCTTTATCCTAATGCAGAAATGATGATAATGTTTATTCCATTTCCAATAAAAGCAAAAATTCTATTGCCTATTGTAATTGTAGGTTCTATTTATTTAGGAATTAATAATGTTGGAGGAGTTGCCCATTTTGCACATATTGGTGGCGCTTTAGTTGGATATATTTTGATAAAAATTTGGGGTAGAAACAGATATAGAATTAATTAATCAGTGGGGATTTTCAGAAGTATTTTTACCGTTGCTCATGTAGTAATTGTGTTGCTTTTAGGAGCAACCATGCTTAATGCTTATATCCCTCCAAAAGTATTTCCTTTTCTCAATTTATTATCATTGGCATTTCCTTTTTTAATGATTGCCAATCTTTTACTCTGTTTTTTCTGGATTTTTTCTTGGCGTAAAAGAGCCTTTGTTTTTCTGCTGATTTCCACATTATTTTTAACACCTGTAAGAAGATGGATTAATTATTCTGAGCCAAAGAGTGAGAAGGCAGATTTTAAAGTGCTTAGCTTTAATAATAAAGTCAATGAATTTGGTAAAGAGCATGTAGAGAATTATATCAATTCCTTCGACGCAGATTTTGTTTTCTTACAAGAGGCGGGTTATTCTAGCTTGGGAAACCCTATTTTAGAACAAATGAAATATTCGTTTCATAATCCTATCATCAGTTTTTATTCAAAATATGAAATTATAGAGAAAGGTTCTATTCCTTTTGTGAGTAATGGAGATGCAATGTATGCAGACGTAATGGTGAAAGGGAAAAGAATACGCTTTGTAAATGTTTATTTAGAGCCATTTCAGTTGCATAAATCTATGGTAAAACCTACAAGCGATTTAGACGAAAACGGAGCAAAAGCCAAAAGTCTAGTACGTAGATTTATGCCAGTTTTCAAAAAACACGAAGAGCAAGTACAAATTTTGAAAAATTTTATAGAGAAATCTCCTTATCCTGTTATTTTGGCTGGTGATTTTAACTCAGTTCCTAATTCGTATGAGTATTACACTATTTCAGAAGTTTTGAAAGACTGTTTTTTAGAATCTGGAACTGGCCTTGCTACAAGTTTTCATGACTATAAAATTCCTATCAGAATAGATTATGTATTTTCTTCGGATAATTTGAAATCAACTGAGTACAAAGTAGACCGAAGTCAAAAACTGTCAGACCATTACCCCGTTTTAGTGAAATTTAGTTTAAAGGATTAAAAAAATGAAGAAAATAGCCTTTTTATTAACCAGTTTTATGTTACTTTCTTGTTGGAAAAACAACAAAGAAGAAGAGCAATTTTATGCAGAAGATAATGCTCCTATTGATACCACTTTGGTAGATTCTGTAGTGGGACAAACTTCTTTTTCGACAATTAATTCTGCTATTGAAGATGCTAAAAAAGCGCCTGTTTTAAAACAAGATACCACTAAAAGTCCCGAACAGAAATTGGCAGAGGAAAAGAAAAAAATAGAACAAAAAAAGAAATCAGAGCTAGAGAAAAAATTGGCTGAACAAAACGCTGCTAAAAATGCAGAAAAAGAAAAAGCTCAACAAGAAAAGAAAGTAGATGAATTAGTTACTCCAGAATAAGAATAGTAATTCTCTAAAATTTTAAGTTCTTTAAAAAAAACAAAAAGTCTCAATTTCATGAGACTTTTTTTGATGTGATGTGAAAATTAATCCTAAAATTTATTTTAGATATATGATTTTGTTGAAGGTGTTTTCGCCTTTTTCTACACTGATTACATACGCATCAGCATTTTCTGGGTTTAAATCAAATTGTACAACCAATTCTCCATTATTTGGAGTTAAGGTTTGGTTATAATAAACAGTATTCGTGAAATCTTGAACAGAAACTGTTACTCCATCAGTTAATTTAGGCATAAATAATTTTACATGATTACCTTCGATGGTGTATTCTGGTTTGAAAATTTCAGAAACTGGTGTCTTCTCAATTGTAGCATCAGTTTCGTCAATAGTAATTTTATATTTTTCGATTTTAGAATCAGATTCTGCTACTAAATAATACGTTCCAGCAGGAAAGTTTTTCAAGTCATACGTTCTAGAAACTTCATCGTGTTTTCTAATTTTTTCAGCCAAAAGTTCTCCTTGCTTATCATTGTAAACATATAGTGCTACATTCTTAGCATTCGTCATCTGAAAGCTTAGTTTTTTAGCATTGATGTTGTCAATAGAGATAGAGAAATCTTTGTCATTGGCCATTACATTCGCCGAAATAAATAGAAATCCTATAAGGAAGCTGAATTTTAATAAATTTTTCATAATTATAATTGTTAGTGTGTTAGTCAATTAAGTACACTGCAAATCTAGACTTGAATATTGGGTTATTTTACAAGATAATTTTCTTATATGTGTTCTATTTTAACATTAATGCAAAATTAACATTAACTTAAAGATAAAATAGTATATTTGTAAATCGAAATAGAACAAAATGAAGCAGACAAGTCCTACATATGAAGCAGTTAACCCCAATATTGGAAGTAGTTTTTCTTGTTTCAAATTCCTTCAAAATGAAAATCTAAAATCTAATTTTTGGCACTATCACCCAGAAATAGAATTGGTTTTTGTAGGTGGAGGTTCAGGAAAAAGACAAATTGGTAGCACCATTTCTTATTTTACTAAAGGAGATTTGGTTTTAATAGGTAGTAATTTGCCGCATTGTGGTTTAACCAATGAAAATACCAGAAATGAGTATGAAATTGTAGTTCAGTTTTTGCCAGATTTTTTAGGAGCTCACATCTGGAAAACGCCTGAAATGAAGAAGATTACGAATTTATTAGATGCTTCAAAAGGTGGAATTGTCTTTGGTGAATCTGTTAAAAAATCTTTAGAAAGTAAAATTTTAGAAATGTATGAGGCGACTTCACTGGACAAGTTGATTAAATTTTTAGAAATTTTAAATGTTCTTGCCAATACCGAAGATTTCAAAATTCTAAATGCTGGAAATTTCTATATTCAAACTCAAGTGGAAGATAATGAGAGAATTAACCTCATTTTCAATCACGTGAAAAATAAATTCAAAGAGCAAATTACTTTAGAAGAAGTGGCAAATCTCGCCAATATGACGGAGCCTTCTTTTTGCAGATATTTTAAAAAAATTACCAATAAAACGTTTATACAATTCGTGAATGAATATCGTATCATTCATTCTATGAAGTTGTTGGCGGAGAAACCATTGAGTATTAACGAGATATGTTACGAAAGCGGATTTAATAATTTCAGTTATTTCAATAAAACTTTTAAAGAATATACGCAGAAAAGTCCTTCTCAATATCGAAAAGAGTTTAAAAATATTATTGAATAAAACGTTTAGAAGCAATAAAAAACTCCCGAAAATCATTTTCGGGAGTTTGTATTTTTATGAAATTAAATTTGAAATTATTAAAATTTACATCAGCATTCTTTGAGCTTTTTTCACACCTTCTACTAAAGCATCTACCTCTTCTAAGGTGTTGTACACCGCAAAACTCGCTCTCACCGTTCCTGCAATCTTGAAAAATTCCATAATTGGTTGTGTACAGTGATGCCCCGTTCTTACAGCAATTCCCAGTTTATCCAGAATCATTCCTACATCAGAAGCAATTCCTATTCCTTCTAAATTAAAAGAAACTACACTGGTTCTATTCGCTTTTTCACCGTAAATTTTAAGTCCATCTATTTCTAGAAGTCTTTTTTGAGCATAATTCAGAAGTTCATTTTCATGATTTCTGATATTTTCTACGCCTACCTTTTTCATAAAATCTATGGCTGCTCCTATTGCAATATTTCCGCCAACATTTGGTGTTCCCGCCTCAAATTTAAAGGGAAGTGCAGCATAAGTGGTTTTCTCAAAACTACAAGTAGCAATCATCTCACCACCTCCATGAAAAGGCGCTAATTTTTCTAAAATTTCTTCCTTTCCGTAGAGAATACCAACTCCCATTGGTGCGTACATTTTGTGACCAGAAAATGCAAAAAAGTCGCAGTCTAATTTCTGAACATCAATCTCGAAATGTGGTACAGATTGTGCTCCATCAATCATCATGAGTGCAGAAGAATTTTTTCTCACTTTTGAGATAATCTCTTCAATAGGATTAATGATTCCTAATGCATTAGAAACATGATTTACAGATACAATTTTGGTTTTTTCGGATAAGTTTTTATCTAAAAAATCCAGTTGAAGGATTCCGTTTTCGTCCATCGGAATTACTTTCAATTTTGCTCCCGTTCTTTCGCAAAGCATTTGCCAAGGAACAATATTGGAGTGATGTTCTAAATAACCGATGATGATTTCGTCATCTTTTTTTAAGAAATTAGAATTTCCCAAAGCGTAGGCAACTAAATTGATGCTTTCGGTAGTTCCTCTGGTGAAAATCACCTCATAATCATGCTTTGCATTAATGAAATGTTGTACTTTTTTTCTGGAATTTTCCATTTCTTCCGTTGCCAATTGAGACAAAGTGTGTATTCCTCTGTGTACATTAGCATTGATTTCTTCATAGTATTTTTTCCAAGTTTCAAGTACAGAAACTGGCTTTTGAGAAGAAGCTGCATTGTCTAAATAAACCAATGGTTTACCATTAACTTGCTGCTGAAGAATAGGAAACTGATTGCGTATTTCTTTTATATTAAACATTGTAAATTTTCTTTAAACCGCAAAAGCAACAAATTTTTTATTTTTAAGTTTTTACAAAAGAAGAAAAAGCGAGTTGAATTTCACTTTTTTCACTTTTGAATTGCTTGTTTTCAATATTTTCTTTTGTCTCTTTTGTGGTAAATCATTTAAGTAAAAAATAAAACCACTCTAAAATTTGTTTAGAACGGTTCAAAATTACGGAATAAATTATTAAAAATTCTAATAATTTCTTCTATTGCTTTAATTGGCAAACGTTTTCACAGCATTTTCGGCTAAAAACGCAGCTTGTACAGAACGTCCCTTTTCGTCTTTGGCTTCATTGTTAAACTTGCCAGTTCTTACCACTACCATATTTTTTTCAGGAATCACGATAATTAATTGACTGGTAAAACCCCAGAAATGATAATATTTATAAGGAGCGTCATTATTAATCCAAATTCCCAAACCATAGATTCCATTAGAATGTTGAGTTGGAGTAATCATTTTTTGAATGTAGGTAGAATCAATCAGTTGTTTTCCGTTCCAATTTCCTTTTTGAAGCATCAGTTGTCCTAATTTTGCATAATCACGAGGAATAGCATTGATACAGCAGAACGTTTTTTCCATTTTATTGTCTTCATCTATATTCCAGTAAGCGTCTGATTCCATTCCTAGAGGTTTCCAAAGTTTTTGAGAAGCATACGCAGAAAGCGGAATATTTACTGCCTTTCTAATCGCAAATCCCAATAATTGTGTAGCACCAGATTGATATTCGAATCTGCTTCCTGGTTTTGCCTCAAATTGAGGAGATTTCAAAAGTGCTTCTGCCATGTTTTTACCATAATAAATTCTAGGATTTTGTAAAAACGGATTTCTGTAATCTTCATCCCAATAATAACCAGCTTCCATTGCTGCTAAATCTCTTAAGGTTAACTCATTGCCGTATTCTACTTCGTTGAAATTAGGATAAAAATCTGCAAATTTTTGATTTTCTGATTCTATTTTTTGGTCTTCTATTGCCAATCCCATTAATAAAACGGTGATGGTTTTTGCCATAGAAAAAGAATTGGTTTGCGTAGTAGGTTTGTACTCTCCGAAATATTCTTCATGAACTAATTTTCCATCTTTTATCACCAAAAATGAAGCAGAATTGGTAGATTTTAAATTGTCAATGATGTTTTTCGGTAAAGAAGTTGTATTGTATAAAGAATCTTTTTGCCAAGGTTGTGCAACTCCTTTTTCTATATTTCTAGACGGAAAATCTACACCATCATCTATGGTAGCGCTGGTTTCTCCTTTGAGATATGTAAGCGCAATTGCATTAAAAAGATGTTGATAATTAAAAGCATAAGCCAGCGCAATAACTGTTGCTATAAAAAGTAGAATTCCAAATAAGAGGTTCTTAAGCGTTTTCATAAATCATTTTTTTCAAATTTAAAAAATATTTCGAAGCAAAATTATTTCCACCATAAATATGATAAAACTCAGTGATATAAATCATTTTGGGCGTTATAGTGAAAATAATATCTTAGCCATCATAACAAACAAAAAAAATAACAATGAGAAAATTACTATTTTTAGCTGGGTTATTATTTACCGTAAGCTTAAGTGCACAAAACTGGCAAGTTAGATTAAGAGGAGTAGCTGTTCAGCCAAACGAAAAATCTGAAGTAAGCGCAATTGGAGGAGATGTTAATATTTCTAATTCATTTATTCCAGAATTGGATTTCACTTATTTCTTTAACAAAAATGTTGCTGCAGAATTAATCTTAGGAACTACAAAACACGATGTAGTAGATGAAAAATCTGCTCTAGGAGATGTAGACTTAGGAAGTGTTTGGTTATTGCCACCAACACTTACTTTACAGTATCATTTTTATCCAACTAAAACTTTGAAACCTTATGTAGGAGCAGGACTTAATTACACTATTTTTTATGGAGTAAAATCTGGCGCTGTAAAAGACGTGAAATATGACAATGCTTTAGGTTTTGCATTACAAGGAGGTGTAGATTACATGCTTACAGATAAGTACTTCTTAAACTTTGATATTAAAAAACTTTTCTTGAAAACAGATGTAGATGTAGATGCTTCTAATGCGGTTCCGGGTGCTACAAGTGTACCAGCAAAAGTAAACATTGATCCACTTTTAATTGGTTTTGGTGTAGGAATGAAATTCTAATATTTCGCTATAAACTAAATTATGAAAAAATCCCGAAGAATTTAGACTGCACCCAAAAGTTTAGACAAAATTAAACAATATTTTCAAAGGAAAGAGTTCGGTACTGTACCGGACTCTTTCCTTTGAGATTGAGTCTTATTCTATCATTGTTGTAATAGTGAATGTACTTCACTATTTCCATCTTAAGTTCCTGAATGGAACCAAACTTTCTGGCATAAAACATTTCTGATTTTATCGTTCCAAAAAAGTTTTCTATCACCGCATTGTCCAAACAGTTTCCTTTTCGGGACATACTTTGAATAATACCTTTTTCTTTTAACAAGTTTTGGTAATGTTTCATTTGATATTGCCAACCTTGATCAGAATGTAGAATGATGTTTTGTGTAGATTTTACTTTTCTGAATGATTTCTTTAGCATTCTGATGATTTGGCTAAACACAGGTCTTTCAGATAAGTCAAAACTGACAATTTCACCATTAAATAAATCGATGATTGGAGATAGGTAAAGTTTATTACCCGATACATTAAACTCTGTAACATCGGTTGCCCATTTCTGATTAGGAGTGTCCGATTTGAAATTCCTCTGTAGAACATTGGGCGCAATTTTCCCTTGCTCTCCCTTGTAAGATTTATATTTCTTCACTCGGATAATACTCTTTAAACCTAATATTTTCATAAGTCGTAAAACAGTTTTGTGATTAATCAAAATTCCTTTTTCTTTCAAAAGCAAAGTAATTCTTCTATAGCCCAACCTTCCTTTATGACGATGATAAATCTGCTTAATCATTTCTTTTATTTCCGCATATTTATCTTTCATTTGAAAGCGTTTTTGATAGTAATAAAAACTGCTTCTTGCCATCGATGTACAATGCAGCAGTACTGCTAAATCAAAGTCCTGCCTTAACTCTTCGATGGCTTTGGATTTTTCCTTTCCTGAATTAAGGCGTCTAACTTTTTTAAAATGGCGTTCTCGGCTTCTAAATAATAAATCCTCTCCAACAGTTCTTCCTCCCTTGTTAAGGGCTTGCCTGTTTTCTTTTTTTTTCGCTTGTAATTACTCATGGTTTTAGGTCTTCCTCTGGGTCTGTTTTCTAAACCTAAAATACCATTTTTTTTGTAATTTCGCTGCCAACTAAGAATACTGGACTCCGCAGGAATATTAAACCTTCTCGACGCTTCTTTTAAACTTAAATTCTCTTTCTCAATTACTGATAAAATCTTTAATTTAAAATCTTTTGTGTAATGCGTATTGGAAAGCCGAACAAGTCCTGAAACTCCATAAAGTTCATAAAATTTTATCCATTTACGAACCAAGGAACCACAAACTCCAATGCGTTTTCCTAAATCGTCTGTTCCAATATCCCCTTTGTGATATCTCTTTATAGCTTTTAATTTAAAGTCTAATGAATATTTACTTTTCCCCATAAAAAATGCCCCTAAAAAGTGTCTAACTTTTTGGGGGCAGTCCAATTTTCTTCGGGATTTTGTTTTAATATTTCTTGAAAGAATTAAATCTTAGAAAGTAAAGTTCTGAAATTTACTTTTTCATCAATAATTCTTCTTAAATCTTCTACTTTCACACGCTCTTGTTTCATGGTGTCTCTTTCTCTTAAAGTTACCGTTCCATCTGTTAAAGAATCGTGGTCAACGGTAATACAGAAAGGTGTTCCGATAGCATCTTGTCTTCTGTAACGTTTACCGATGCTGTCTTTTTCTTCAGAAATTACGTTGAAATCATATTTCAAATCATTGAAGATTTTTTCTGCAAATTCTGGCAATCCATCTTTTTTCACCAAAGGCAAAATAGCTGCTTTTACAGGTGCTAAAGCTGGCGGAAGTGATAAAACCGTTCTCTCTGAACCGTCTTCTAAAACTTCATCTTTCAAGCAATTTGAGAATAAAGCCAAAAACATTCTGTCAAGACCAATAGAAGTTTCTACTACATAAGGAACGTAGTTTTCATTTCTTTCTGGGTCGAAATATTGTAATTTTCTGCCAGAGAATTTTTCATGTGCAGATAAATCGAAATCAGTTCTAGAGTGAATTCCTTCTAATTCTTTGAAACCAAATGGGAATTTAAATTCGATATCAGCAGCAGCATTCGCGTAGTGCGCCAGTTTTTCGTGATCGTGGAATTTATAATTTTCTTGTCCTAGACCAAGTGCAAGATGCCAATTCAGACGTTTTTGTTTCCATTCTTCGTAGAATTTCAATTCAGTTCCTGGTGGAACGAAAAATTGCATTTCCATTTGTTCAAATTCTCTCATTCTGAAGATAAATTGTCTTGCAACAATCTCATTTCTAAATGCTTTACCAATCTGTGCAATCCCGAAAGGTAATTTATGACGAGAAGTTTTCTGTACATTCAAGAAATTTACAAAAATTCCTTGTGCGGTTTCTGGTCTCAAATATAAATCCATCGCATTTTCCGCAGAAGCTCCTAATTTAGTTCCGAACATTAGGTTGAATTGTCTTACATCCGTCCAGTTTTTAGAACCCGTGTCAGGATCAGCAATTTCTAATTCTTCAATGAGTGCTTTTACATCTGCTAAATCATTGTTTTCCAGAGATTTTGCCATTCTTGCAAGAATGGTTTTTTGTTTTTCTCTGTATTCTAAAACTCTAGGATTGGTAGCCTCAAACTGTGCTTTATCAAAAGCATCACCAAATCTTTTTGCCGCTTTTTCAATTTCTTTTTGCGCTTTATCTTCTAGTTTTGCACAGTAATCTTCAATTAAAACATCTGCACGAAAACGCTTTTTAGAATCTTTATTGTCAATCAATGGGTCGTTAAAAGCATCCACGTGTCCAGAAGCCTTCCAAGTAGTTGGGTGCATCAGGATTGCAGAATCCAATCCTACAATATTCTCGTTCAGTTGCACCATTGCTTTCCACCAATATTGTTTGATGTTATTTTTCAGTTCTACACCATTTTGTGCATAATCATATACTGCCGAAAGTCCGTCATAAATTTCAGAACTCGGGAAAATAAAACCATATTCTTTTGCGTGAGAAACTACCTTCTTGAAAACGTCTTCTTGTTTTGCCATAACTTTTGAATTGAATTGCAAAAATAGGGAATTTATAGCAATTTTCTACATTTTTAAGGAGCAAGACATTTCGTAAATTTATAGAAACTCAGTCCTGCTTTCCGTTGCAATTCCTCGTTCCATTACTTAACCCAACGCTTACTGCGGGATTTCCACTGCAATCAGGGCTATAGACACTTTTCAATTATTCTTTCACTGAAAAATCTGCATTAAAAATTAACATCCACTTTGTCATTGTCTTCATCGAATCTTCGATTTCCGCAGGAATCTCTACAAATAATTACAGAAAATTTTGAGTTTATATTCCTACGGAAAGACAAAAAAAACCGTTAAAATTTGCGCACTTTGCGAAACACTTAACGACATTGCGTGAAAAAAACTTTAAAATATTTCTTCCACTAAAATCTGCATCATCTGCAAAATCAGCGAGAACTTTCTTCATCATAAACTTTCAAAAACCTTCGCGTACTTAGCGAAATACTTAGCGACTTTGCGTGAAAACAAAATACAAACACAACTCTTAAAATCAGCGTTCTATACAAAAGAAAAAAAACACTAAATTTGTAAAACCTTTTTTCAAAAATGTACAAATCATTTCTTCGTCCGATTTTTTTCAAATTTGATCCTGAAAAAGTCCATCATTTTACCTTTTTTATCCTTAAAAACTTAGGTTTTTTAACCAAATTATTTTTCCCAAAACCCATTGAAGACAAACGTCTCGAACGAGAATTATTCGGCTTGAAATTCAAAAATCCAGTAGGTTTAGCTGCTGGTTTTGACAAAAATGCAGTGCTGTTTAATGAATTAGCAGATTTAGGATTCGGATTTGTAGAAATAGGAACCGTAACACCAAAAGCACAATCTGGTAATCCGAAAAAACGTCTTTTCAGATTGATAGAAGACGGCGGGATTATCAATAGAATGGGCTTTAATAATGAAGGTTTAGCAAAAATTGTAGAGAATCTTAAAAAATCACCTCATAAAGTAATCATCGGTGGAAATATTGGTAAAAACACAAACACTTTACCCGAAAATTACACCGCAGATTATGTAGAATGTTTCCGAGGTTTGCACGATTTTGTAGATTATTTTGTTCTGAATGTGAGTTGCCCAAATGTTTCCAGTCACGCCAAATTGGAAGACGCAGAATATTTAAAGGAACTGATTACAGAAATTCAGAAAGTGAATGCTGAATATGCTCATCCAAAGCCTGTTCTTCTGAAAATAGCTCCAGATCTCAATAAAATTCAACTCGATGAAATCGTAGAATTGGTTGCCCAAACCAAAATTGATGGAATTATTGCCACCAACACTTCGGTTTCAAGAGAAAACCTTAAAGCCTCTAAAGAAACTTTGGAAAATATTGGAAACGGCGGACTTTCAGGGAAACCTATTCGTGAAAAAAGTACAGAAGTTATCAGATATCTTTCCAAAAAATCCAACAAATCTTTCCCAATCATCGGAGTTGGCGGAATTCACAGTGCAGAAGATGCCATCGAAAAATTAGAAGCAGGAGCTAGTTTGGTGCAGATTTACACAGGATTTATTTACGAAGGTCCAGGATTGATGAATGAAATTAATAAACGAATTTTAGAGGGATCATAAAAAAAACAGAGTCTTTAGCTCTGTTTTTTTAATTTAAAAATAATAACTTAAGGCAATTCCATTTCCTGTAGTTTGAAATTTAAAATAGGGATTAAAAGCGGTTTTTTGACCATTTTCTATATCCACTGCTTTTCTCAATTTTGATTTTACACTGAGTGAGAAAGGAAGTGATAGTAAAGCGACCCCAGCTCCTACACCGAAAACACTCCAACCAGCATTTTTATAAGAATCTTGGTCTATGTTTGGGTCATTGCTTCCCGAAATTCCCATGATAAAGCCAAATCCCATTAAAAATCCACCCGTGAATCCCAGAACATTTCCTATAGATTTATTTGCTCTAGCATTTGCTAAAATGCTTTTCGCGTCTTCATTTTTAAAAATAATGTTGTAATGTTTTAAACCATAAGCTTGATTGTCATAAATAAAGAAATTTCCATTTTCAGAAAGTGAAATTTTAGAAGGTTGATTCGTAGAAGTGTTTTCTTGCGAAAAAATAAATTGAAAAAGGACTAAAGTAATTACTGTAAATAGTTTTCTCATGAATAATAGTTTTGATTGCTCTAATTTAGCAAGTCTAAATCAACTGCGCAATACTATAAATCAATAAACCCACCAATCCACCAACCAAAGTCCCGTTAATTCTAATAAATTGTAAGTCTTTCCCAACTTCTAATTCCAGCTTTTCGGAGAGTTCTTTTCCTTGCCAGTTTCCTACGGTATCTGCAATTAAATCCCCAAATTTATTGGTGTTTCGCAAGATGTATTTATAAGCAGTAACTCTTACCCAATGGTCAATTTTATGCTGTAGTTTTTCGTCTGTTCTTAGGCTTTCCGAAAATTCCGTAATATTTTTGTGAAGGTAATTTTTGAGCGAAGTATGTTCTTGGGTCAATTCTTCCGTCAATGTTTTTTTCAAAGAAACCCAAATATCATGAGAATATTGATGAATTTTTTCTGGTTGTAGAAAATCATCTTTTATTGCATTGAGTTCTTGTTCGTATTGAGGATTGATTTTGATTTCAGAAGAAAAATCGAATAATTTTTGAGTGATTTCTTTTCTCAAAGCGTGGTTTGGGTCTTGCTCTACTTCCTCAAAATATTTAGAAAGTCCAGAAGTGATTTTCTCTGCGATTTTATCATCTACAAAACTCGGAATAAGGGTGAAACTCTCTTTTTTCACTCGTTGTCTCACCATTTCGTGGTGTTCTAGAATATAGTTTTTGATTTGCGCAGAAAGGCTGGTAATGAGTTTTTGATGGTCATTTTTCTTGAGAAGATATTCCATTCCATTTCCTAAAATTTGGTTGATTTTAACATCTCCTGTCATTTCTTTTGCTTTTTTGCTGATGAAATTTACCACAGCGTCATCTTCTAATTTTTGAAGAATATCTAGCACAATTTCTGATAAATTTTTAACCAAAATATTCGAATTTTTCTCTTTTTGAAGCCATTCTCCAATGAAATGAGAAACCTTCAAATTCTGTATGTAAGGTCTAATATTTTGCGGCGAAAGAAAATTAGTAACCACGAAATTTCCCAGATTATCCCCGATTCTTTCTTTGGATTGTTCAATTAAATTGGTGTGCGGAATTTTTAATCCAAGTGGATGGTGAAAAAGTGCTGTCACGGCAAACCAATCTGCCAAAGCTCCCACCATTGCTGCTTCAGAAAAGGCTTTTACATAACCTATCCAATGTCCGAAATTTTGATACTTCTGAAGATAAGTCATCGTCAAAAAAATACAAGTCATCAAAACAAAAAGTCCTGTTGCGAGCATTTTATGATTTCTGAGTTGGCGTTTTTTTATTTCTTCATTCATCTCAATAATGATTATCGAAATTTTTTATAAAGATACGAATCCTAAAAATTGTTTTCTTTCTATTTTTACCAAACTTTATTATAAAATTAAAATAACAACAAACCAAGAGTTTAATTTAATGAACTTAATTTCTTAATTAAAATTTAATGGTAAAATTTTAACATTAAGAATACGTTAAGGTATCAAGGAAATTTAGTTTTCCGAAAATCAAGGATTTTCATATGAATAAAATTTTAAAAATATTATTTTGCTTGTTATTTCTGCAAAGTTGTTCACAAATACAAAAACCAAAATCTATGGAAAATACTTCATCAAAAAACAACCCATATTATTCTAGAACAGATAAAACGAAACTGAATGTTTCTAATGCAGAATGGAAGAAAATTCTTCCTACAGATTTATATTATGTAGCGAGAGAAGCAGATACAGAACGTCCTTTTACAGGAAAATACAATGATTTCGATGAAATAGGAGAATATTATTGTGCAGTTTGCGGAAATCATTTATTCAGAAGTTCTTCTAAGTTTGCGTCAACTTGTGGCTGGCCAAGTTTCTTCGAAGCAGATAAAGAAGGCGTTTCTTACAAGAGAGATTCTTCTCACGGAATGGAAAGAATAGAAGTGTTGTGCAAGCGTTGTGATTCGCATCTTGGTCATGTTTTTAATGACGGTCCAGAACCTACAGGAATGCGCTATTGTATGAATTCGGTGAGTCTAGATTTTCAGAGAGATTCTGAGAAAAAATAGAATTTCTATAATTCCAGTTTCTTTATATTATGTTAAATAGAGTTAAATAAAAGTTAATTAATTTTAATTTAATTTGTTGGTTTATAGTGTTTTGTATTTTTGCCCGACTAAAAATACCAAAACCAAAATCGATGAAGAAATTACTATTATTACTCACGGCAATTTTGATGATTGCCATGTCATTTTATAAAAAAACAAACGCAGAAGCTCATTCAAAAAAATCCTTATCAACTAAAATTGAAAATAATTCTGTTAAAGCAACAGAACTTAGCGAAGCTGAAACTTTATACCATGCTATAGAATTCAATAACTCTAATAAACTCGAATTAAATGTTTTTGAAAAAGCAATTTTAGGTTTCAATAATTTAAAAAAAGCTGGGAAAATAGATGAAGACAGTCATCTTTTAACTGTTTGTGATTTTTCACTTTCGTCTACTCAAAAAAGACTTTGGGTAATCGATTTAAATGATAAAAAAATATTGTTTAATTCTCTGGTAGCCCACGGAAAAAACACAGGTGAAGAATTTGCCAGAAAATTTTCGAATACAGAAAGTTCTCTTCAAAGTAGCCTTGGTTTTTACGTTACAGAATCTACTTATAACGGAAGTAATGGTTTTTCACTAAAGCTTCACGGAATGGATAAAGGTTTTAATGACAGAGCTTTACAACGAGCAATAGTGATGCATGGAGCAGATTACGTGAGCGAAGATTTTATAAAATCTCAGCGTAGAATTGGTAGAAGTTGGGGTTGTCCAGCTGTTCCCACAGCGCTAGCAAAACCAATTATCAATACGATTAAAGATAAAAACGTAATATTTATTTATTATCCAGACGAAAAGTATCTTTCATCTTCAGTGTGGCTAAATGCTTAGTAATTGATATAAAAGAAAAAGGATTTCAAAATTTTGAAATCCTTTTTTATTTGTTTAAAAATTAACATCAAATCCTACATAAAAATTGGCAGGCATGATGGGCGCATAAACCATTCCTCCGTCAAAATAATTTCCGAAAGGATTTTGTGCGTCTACAATCGGATTTTTTTGTCGAGTTCCAGTCAGGTTTTCCCCACCGAAATACGCTCTGATATTTTTATTGAAATTGTGAGCAATTTGAGCGTTCCAAGTCATATAAGAATCAGAAAATTCTGGCAATTGTAAATTTTGAGGGTTAGAAGCAGTATTCGGAATTCTCTGTTTTCCTACGTATTGAACGGTTGTATCAAAGGTCCAAAAAGCATTTTTTCCTTCTTTTTTAGTGCTATAAGCTGCATTGAAAAAACCTCTGTTTTTCGCCATGAAAGGAATTTGTTTTCTTCCGCTAGCAAAATCTGCCTGTACATCATAGTACTTGTACGCTACTCTGAAATCTAGATTTTTGACCACGCTAAAGTCTAATTGTGTTTGCAGTGAATTGGCAAATGATTTGCCGTCTAAATTATAGAAAACGATTTTCTGTGGATTTTCTAAATCTACTAAAACTTGATTTTGGAAATCTGTTCTGAAGAAATCTGTAATCCAGCTTGCTTTTTTGCCAAAAAGTTTGAAATCTTGTTGCAAACTTGCTCCATAATTCCAAGCGATTTCTGGTTTTAGACCGTATGTTTTCCCTCCGTTTTGTAAAATTTCTACACTTCTGTTTGATGCAAAAAACTGTTGGTTTTCTGCAAAAATATTTGCTGTTCTAAAGCCTTTTCCAGCAGAAAGTCTCAAAATGGTTTTTGGCGAAAAGTCATATTTGAAATTAATTCTCGGCGTGAATTGAGTTCCTGCTAAATTGTGAAAATCTACACGCGAACCCGCAACCAAAGTATATTTAAGTCCCGTTAAAGTATATTCAAAAAACAATCCAGGAACGGTTTCTGTTCTTTGGAAATTTTGAGCTAAATAATCTTCGTTATAGTCATCATATAAAAAACTAGCTCCAGTTTTATATTTATGGTTGGTATTTCCAAAAATAGATTCAAAAATCAAGTTAGAATAATAGGTTTTCTGTTCTCCGAAATAATTTCTAAGACCAAAAAAGCTATTTTGTTTATGATAAGTAAATTGGTTCATCAAACCGATGCTTTGGTAAGGTTTTCCTTTGAAAATGTAACCTGTTTTGTTCCAAACCTGAAAACGATTGATGTCAATATTTACTCCATATTTATTCTGAGAAATTTGCGGAAGTTTGTCATCAAAACCAACTTGTCCTGCAATTCTTTTGTCTACCAAATACTGAATCCCAAAATGTGAACCAAAGCCAGAGTTTTCTAAATCATTGTAATCCAATAAATAGGCTGCATTGATTTGGTTTCCTTTTGGTCTGTCAAGGAAAGTATCGTTATTATCATCCATTTCGCCTATAGTTGCGTTTCCGTGCAATAAAATAGATTGTCCCCATTTTTCATTCAATTTAGAAGTAGAAACGATGTTGGCTTCGTATCTTCCGTTAAAATCAGCAAAAAGATTCACAGAATTTTCCGGATTTTTATTGAATTTTACAAATTCTGTATTGATTTGTCCTGTAATGCTTTCGTAACCATTGACTACGGTGCTTCCTCCTTTTGTTAATTGAATCCCTGAAATCCAACGACCAGGAATGAAATTCAAACCATAAGCTGAAGCCAACCCTCTGATTTCTGGTAAAAGTTCTTTGGTTAAAGCGGTATATTTTTGGTCTAAACCGAGCATTTTCAACTGTTTGGTTCCTGTAACAGCGTTAGAAAAAGAAACGTCTACTGTTGCATTGGTTTCGAAACTTTCAGAAAGATTACAACACGCTGCTTTCAATAATTCTTTTGAATTAATATTGAAAACCAAACCCGCTTCTTTTTTATTGAGTGCAGTTGCTTCTTGATATTTGGTAAGTTTTACACCTTCTATGGTTTTCTCTTTTTCGATGTGTTGAGAATGATCTTCAGAATGATCTTCGGAATGACTTTCGGATGATTCTGTATGTTCAGAGTTTTTAGCAGCGATACCTTCTTCGAAACTCGCGGCTCTATCATAATGACAGCATTCTGGTAAAGCGGTGTAAGTATCTTCGTCTGTTTTGTATTTTTCGTTGTCGTGGCCTACATCTGCAATGTTTTTCAGAAGTTTATCCAAAGAAGTTTTAGAAATATCAAATTCCACTTCTAAAGTTTGGGTTTCTGCGGTCCAAGTTGCGGTTTTAGCACCAGATTTTAGCGCTGTTTTTTCTATTCTGTCTTTGCACATTCCACATTCGCCTTTTACTAAAGCTTTTTCTTTGGTAATTTGTGAAAAGGTAATTTGGAATAAGAATAAAAGGAGTAAAGTCAGAAGGCTTTTCTGTATGTTTTTCATTTTTAATAAGTTAAATAAATTTTGTTGAAATAAATTTTCAGGATAAGCCACAATTATGGCTGTACAAATTTTATTAACCTATTTTAGGCGGTTGCCAAATAGCAATAGAAAGTTGAGATAAATAAGGTGCTAAGTAGAAATTTTCAACTTTATTAGAAATTGCGTGAGAAGAAATTTCGCTTAGAGATTTGTCCGTTTCTTCACCAATGAAAACAACACTTAATGAGCAAGAAGTACATTTTGCACAATTGCTATTACAAGATTGTGATTTTTTGGAAGTATCGTGACAAGGGCTAGATTTTTTAGAAGCACTACAGCAATCTTTCTCGGATTTTTCTGTAGTACAACAAGCGGTTTCTGTGTTTTGGGCAAAAAGCATTTGATTCGGAACGATGAACATTCCCAATGCGAAAATCATTACAATTATTTTTAAATGCTTTGCCATTTATGGAGCAAAATTATAAAAAAAAACTTTGCCAAAATACATTTGTTGAGTTTTTGACAAAGTTTAACGTTTTGGGATTAATTCTTTTCCAGTGGATTATTGTTGGCTTTCGCTTCTTCTTTCAGCCTTTCTTCCATCATTTTTCTTCTCTCGGCTTCATTTTGTGGGTTTTGGTTTCCTCCCATTCTCATTGCAAATCCGCCACCTTGATTTTGAAAGAATGACATCGGGTCTTTGTTGAATTTTTCTTGTTGTTTTAAGAATTCGCTTCTTTTCACTTTAATATTATTGCCAAATCTGCTTTCGAAATTAGGAAGTTCAGCAATTTTTTTGGTTTCTTTCAAGTCAAAAGAATAATCTCCTTTTTCGTCTTCCACTTTTACGATTAATCCTGGCAATCCAGAAAATTTATAAGGGCCATCTATAAAAGGAAGATCTTGAGTAAACCAAGCAAACCATTTTCTACCTGCAAAAGTAGTTTCTGCTTTTTGAGTTTCATATTCACCGATTTTTACAGTTTCTGGTAAAATTTTCCAGTTAAAAGTTCTGTCTTCATCGTACCAATATTGGTCTCTTGCGATTCTGTCTTTATAAGAAATGGTTTTGGTAGCGTGATTTTTTTCTATGGAATAAGTGATTGCGGTTCTGAATTGCTCCATAGAATTTCTGTCAAAATTGAAATTTCTGTTTTCCATCGCTTGTCGAATGGTAGAATCTCTTTTCATTCTTTTTTCGCCGTAGAAAATAGATTTTTCTGTAGAGATGTCTAAGTAAGCATTTTCTATTTTAGGAGCTGCAGTAGAATCTGTTTTCATAGAAACCTGATACACAAAACGTGTATTTTGTGAAAAACTGAATGCTGAAATGAGTCCTAAAAATAAAATTCCTATTTTTTTCATGTATAAATTTTCTTTTTGATGATTAAATTTCTCCAAAGTTAAAATTTATCTATGAAATACATAGACAAATATTTCGCCACAAATTTGATATTGATTTGAAATGTAGTATTTTTGCAATCTAAAATCATTCTAAATAAAAATAATGATTAAAGTATCAGATTTAGCAAAAGAAAAAGCATCTCAATTGATGAAAGAAGAAGGCTTCAACCCAGAAACCGACTATATTAGAGTTGGCGTAAAGAGTGGAGGTTGTTCTGGATTAGAGTATGTTTTGAAATTCGACAATGAAAAAACAGAAGCTGACCAAGTTTTTGAAGACAATGGGGTAAAGATTGTGGTAGATAAAAAATCATTCTTATATCTTGTTGGGACCACTTTAGAATATTCTGGTGGTCTGAATGGAAAGGGTTTCGTTTTTAATAATCCAAATGCTGCAAGAACTTGTGGTTGTGGAGAAAGTTTTAGTTTATAAGTATGGCAAAATATACAGAAGATGATTTGAGGGAAGACCTCAAAACCAAAGAATACGAAGCTGGTTTTTATACAGATATTGAATATGAAGATTTTCCCGTTGGTTTAAACGAGGAAATAGTTCGTATGATTTCTGCGAAAAAAGAAGAACCAGAATGGATGACTAATTGGCGTCTAGAATCTTTCAGAATTTGGCAAAAAATGGAAGAGCCAGATTGGGCAAATATTAAATATGAAAAACCTGATTTTCAGGCGATTAAATATTACGCTGCTCCGAAAGTAAAACCAGAATTGGCAAGCTTAGATGAGGTAGATCCAGAATTGCTGAAAACTTTCGAAAAGTTAGGAATCAATATCGAAGAACAAAAGCGTTTAGCTGGAGTTGCAGTAGATATTGTGATGGATTCGGTTTCTGTGAAAACCACTTTCCAAGCGACTTTGAAAGAAAAAGGAATTATTTTCTGCTCTATTTCTGAAGCGATTAAGGAATATCCTGAATTGGTTCAAAAATATATAGGAAAAGTTGTTCCAAGAGGCGATAATTTTTATGCAGCTTTAAACTCTGCTGTATTTTCAGACGGAAGTTTCTGCTATATTCCAAAAGGTGTAAAATGTCCGATGGAACTTTCAACTTATTTCCGTATTAATCAAGCAGGAACTGGTCAGTTTGAGAGAACTTTGGTGATTGCCGATGAAGGAAGTTACGTGTCTTATTTGGAAGGTTGTACTGCTCCTGCAAGAGATGAAAACCAATTGCACGCTGCTGTGGTAGAATTAATTGCGATGGACAATGCAGAAATTAAATATTCTACCGTACAAAACTGGTTTCCAGGAGATGAAAACGGAAAAGGTGGAGTGTATAACTTTGTGACCAAAAGAGGTTTATGCGAAAAGAATGCTAAAATTTCTTGGACTCAAGTAGAAACAGGTTCTGCGGTAACATGGAAATATCCTTCTTGTATTTTGAAAGGAGATAATTCTGTGGGCGAATTTTATTCGATTGCAGTAACCAATAATCACCAGTATGCAGATACAGGAACCAAGATGATTCACATTGGTAAAAACACGAAATCTACGATTATTTCTAAAGGAATTTCGGCAGGGAAATCGAATAATTCTTATCGTGGTTTGGTTAAGGTAATGCCTTCTGCAAAAGGAGCGAGAAACTTTTCACAATGTGATTCCCTTTTGATGGGAAATGAATGTGGAGCGCACACTTTTCCATACATCGAAATAAAAGATCCAACTGCTCAATTAGAACACGAAGCTACAACTTCTAAAATTGGTGAAGACCAAATTTTCTACTGTAACCAAAGAGGAATTGATACAGAAAAGGCAATTGCTCTAATTGTAAATGGTTTCAGTAAAGAAGTTCTAAATAAATTGCCAATGGAATTTGCGATTGAAGCACAGAAATTATTAGAAATTTCATTAGAAGGTTCTGTAGGATAATTTTTAAATAAGAAAATATACAAAATGTTAAAAATAAATAACTTACACGCCAAAATTGAAGACGGCGTAGAAATTCTGAAAGGAATTAATTTAGAAATAAAACCAGGCGAGGTTCACGCGATTATGGGACCAAATGGTGCTGGTAAATCTACTCTTTCTTCTGTAATTGCAGGAAAAGAAGATTACGAAGTTACTGATGGAGAAATTCTTTTCGAAGGAGAAAACATTATAGAAGATGCTCCTGAAGAAAGAGCGCACAAAGGAATTTTCCTTTCTTTCCAATATCCTGTGGAAATTCCGGGAGTTACGGTGACTAATTTCATCAAAGCTGCGCTTAATGAAACCAGAAAAGCAAATGGTTTAGAGGATATGCCTGCTAAAGAAATGTTGGCCTTAGTTCGTGAAAAATCAGAATTATTAGGAATCAAAAAAGACTTCCTTTCTCGTTCGTTGAATGAAGGTTTCTCTGGTGGCGAAAAGAAAAGAAATGAAATTTTCCAAATGATGATGCTTAATCCTAAATTGGCTATTCTTGATGAAACAGATTCAGGTTTGGATATTGACGCGTTGAGAATCGTAGCTGATGGTGTAAATGCTTTCAAAAATGAAGGAAATGCAGTGCTATTAATTACGCACTACCAAAGATTATTAAACTACATTCAGCCAGATTTTGTACATGTTTTAGCAGACGGAAAAATCATTAAAACAGGTGATAAATCTCTCGCGTTAGAACTCGAAGAAAAAGGATACGATTGGCTCGTAAAATAATGAAAATTGTAAATTAAAATGAGTTTATTCGAACAAATAGAACTTCAAAAATCTTCACTTTCTGGGAGCAAACTTCAAGCTTTAGAACAATTCTTGAGCAAAGGTTTTCCAACCAAAAAAGATGAAGAATATAAATATACCCATCTGAAGGAAATTGTAGAAAAAGATTACAATTTTTCTGCTTCAGAGCACCATTCTATCAGCAAAAAACAATTGGATGAACTTCACCTTGGCGAAGAACATTTTGATTTTATTGTTTTTGTGAATGGAAAATTACACAGAGAATTATCGAATATTTCTGTAGAAAATGCTGAGTTTTTAACCTTGAATTATGCACTTTCTCACGAATCTTATTCAGAAATTATTAAAAATCACTTCAATACGATTGCTAATCAAGATTTAGCTTTTTGTAATCTTAATGAAGCACTTCATGAAAATGGTTTCTTCCTTCACGTTCCGAAAAATGTGGTGATAGAAAAGCCAATTCATGTGTTCTATCTTTCTCAAAATCAGGAAGAAAACACTTTTTATAACACCAGAAATTTATTGGTAGTAGAAGAAGGTGCGAAAGTAGAAGTGATAGAATCTCATCATAATTTTGATGAAACTTATGTGTTTACCAACTCTGTAACCGAAATTTTTTCAGGTAAAAACGCAAAAGCAGATTGGCACAAATTGCAAAATGATTCTGATACTTCTTATTTGGTAGACCACACTTTTGCGAAGCAAGAAAGAGATTCTTTAGCAACCGTAAATACATTTTCTTTCGGTGGAAAATTGGTGAGAAACAATCTAGATTTCATTCATAACGGAGAAAACATTAACTCGTTTATGAACGGAATTACCATTATTGGTGGGGAACAACTAGTTGACCATCACACAGCGGTTCATCACAACCAACCGAATTGTGAATCTTATCAGAATTACAAAGGTGTTTTCAAGGATAAAGCTCATGGCGTTTTTAACGGAAAAGTTTTTGTAGATAAAATTGCTCAAAAGACCAATGCTTATCAACAAAACAATAATATTTTGTTAGACGAAGGAGCTACGATTGATACAAAACCTCAGTTAGAAATTTTCGCAGATGATGTAAAATGTTCTCACGGTTGTACGGTTGGTCAGCTGAATGAAGATGCTTTATTTTATCTAAGAGCAAGAGGAATTTCTAAAAAAGAAGCTCAAGCATTGTTATTGTATGCTTTTGCGAATGACGCGATGCAAAATATTGATATTGAGCCTTTAAAGTTGAAAATTTCTAAACTTTTAGCTGAAAAATTAGAAGTAGAAATTGCTTTTGAAGATTTAGATTAAAATTCATATTTTCGTTAAGAAATGAATTTAGAACAAGTTAATTTACATCTTAATGCTTATAAAGAAAGCGACCAAATTTTAGATGCAGCCAAGTATCTGATTAGAAATTTCGACTTAGAACATGAGAATTTTGCAGGTTTTGGGTTCAGAGATGAACTGAAAAATGATGGGCTTTTATTAACTGCAGAAGGAGAAATAGGAGATAAACAAGTAGTGAAAATTCCTAGAAATTTGTTTGATTTTGATATCAAATTGGTTTTGAATATGGTGGCTCACGAAATGCTTCATGTTCGTCAAAAAGACCCAAATTCTCTAGTGGAAGATAAAAATGAAAGAGAATTTCAAGCGTATTATGAAATGCTTTTTCATAAAGTTTTTCCACAAATTCCTGAGCTTTCGCCTTTTTACATTAAACAATTTGGTGGTAAAGCTTTAGAATATTACAAAAGAATGGGAGAAGGTTCTGAATTGCAGCAGAAATATGCCGAACAGAAAAAAGAAGTGGAAGATTTAATAGCTTCTCAACCATAAAAACCAAAAAAAACTAAAAACAACCAAAATGATAAAAAATATTCCGATAGAAAAAGTGCTTTTTCTGGATATAGAAACCGTTCCGCAAGTAAGTAATTTTGCTGAACTTTCTGAAACCGAACAAAAACTTTGGGACAAAAAAACTGCAAGACAAAGAGAAGAAGAAATTTCTGCCGCAGATTTTTACGGAGATAGAGCAGGAATAATGGCAGAATTTGGAAAAATTATCTGCATTTCTATTGGGATTTATGATAAAAATAATAAAATTCTCATCAGAAGTTTTGCAGGAGACGATGAAGAAGAATTATTAAAAGAATTTGGAGAAATTTTCAACCGCCCGAAATTGCAAAACGTGATTTTGTGTGCTCACAACGGAAAAGAATTTGATTTTCCTTGGATTGCTAGAAGATTTCTCATCAATGGAATGCAACCGCCAATTCCGTTCCAGATGTTTGGAAAAAAACCTTGGGAAATCCCGCATCTTGATACGATGGAATTGTGGAAATTTGGTGATTGGAAAAGCTTTATTTCTTTGGAATTAATGGCGCATATTTTTGGCGTTCCTACTCCCAAAGATGATATAGATGGTTCTATGGTTTCGTCTATTTATTATATAGAAAAAGACTTGCCGAGAATTGTAAAATACTGCGAAAAAGATGTCTTAACTTTGGCAAATATCTTTCGCAAAATGAGACAAGAAGATTTATTAGAAAGACGTGAAGATTAATTGATTTAAGATTTGATACATAAAATTCTAAAAATATCAAATCTCGAATATCAAATCTCAAATGATTAAAAATATGAAATTTACAGACGAACAAATTGCAACAATAGGAGAAAACATCATCAAAGCCTTAAAAACGGTTTTTGACCCAGAAATTCCCGTAGATATTTACGAATTGGGATTGGTTTATGACGTGCAAATTTCTGAAGATGGAGATGTAAAAGTAGTGATGACTTTAACCACACCGAATTGTCCTGTTGCAGAATCTTTACCACAAGAAGTGAAAGAGAAAGTAGCAGCTGTAGAAAACGTAAAATCTGTAGATTTAGAGCTTACTTTTGAACCAAGTTGGAACAAAGATATGATGAGTGAAGAAGCAAAATTTGAATTGGGAATTTTATTTTAAACCGTCATTGCGAGGAATAAAGTGAGGAAGCAATCCGTTGAAAAAATATAGAAAACGCTGAAAAATTTCAGCGTTTTTTATTTATAAAATTTGGAAGATTTGGAAGATTTTGAAATCTATGGATTTCTTTTGCGCCTTAAAAACATAAAGCTTTAAAAATTTTCTTTGCGCCATTGCGTTAAAAACTAAACTTCTCTCGCAATTTCCTTACCTTCTCTTCGGCTCCATTCGCTCCAAGAACCAACATATAAATTAGGAATTGGGAAACCAGCATAATCTAAAGCCAAAATGGTATGACAAGCTGTAACTCCAGAACCACAGTGAATGATTAGTTTTTTTGTCATGCTGAGCGGAGTCGAAGCATCTGATAATAAGTTGTGATATTTTTCTTTGAGTGTTTCGGGTGATAGAAACGATCCATTTTCATCTAAATTTTCAGAAAAAGGAATGTTAATCGCACCAGGAATATGTCCTGCTACTAAATCTATTGGTTCACTTTCTCCACGGTATCTGTAAGCATCTCGTACATCTATGACGATCGCAGAATTTTCTGAAATTTCTTTTTCTACCTCTTCCAAAGTTGAGGTTGGCCAACTCCAGTTTTCTTTCAAGATAAAAGAAGTTTTTTCAAAAATTTCTTCCCCAGATTTTAAAGGAATTCCTGCTTTTTCTGCCGTTTGAAATCCACCACTCAAAACCTGAACTTTTTCAACTCCAAAAGATTTTAACATCCACCAACATCTTGCAGCGGCATTTGCACCGTTAGAAGTGTCATACACCACAATATGTGAATCTTCAGAAATTCCTAAATTTTGCAGAGTCTCTGCAAATTTTGAAATCTTTGGCAAAGGATGTCTTCCTCCGAAAGCTGCATTTTCGCCAATTTCTGCTAAATCTTTGTCAAGGTCTATAAATCTAGCGCCTTTGATGTGATTTTGTAGATAATTTTCACGAGCTTCTTTTCCCGTTCTCGCATCAAGAATTACTAAGTTTTCTTGATGGAAAATTTCTGAAAGTTCGGTTGCGGTGATGATGGGTTTCATTGTGTATATTTTTTTTAAACGCAAAGATTTTTATTTATTTCTTTAAATTTTAAGTCGTTTCACTCAGCAAAGGCATTAAAATGCTTCGCAAAGCGAAGTGTTTATCAGTGCAATCTGTGAGCAGTTAAATTTAAAGACAATTTTTCTTAATTGAAAATTTCTTGAAGTTCGGTTGCGGTGATGATGGGTTTCATTGAAAGAATATTATATATGAAATTAAGAAAATGTGTATTAATAGCAGTAAACTTGGAATTAATATTGACAGTTTTTTATTGCCTCTTTTTTTGAAGAAATTATAGGTTGATATTATTACCATCACTGGAATTACAAACACAGAGAAGATAACAATGATGAAAGTAACTAAGCCTAAACTTGCTAAAACTGGACTTTCTTCAAAGGTTTCTATCATTATATTTTATTTAAAACTTAAAAATATCTTTTGCTCTATTCCAAGCTGCTTCAAAATTAAGAAGGTTCAGTTTGTGGTCTATTTTTTCAGATGCCATAAAATTTATGACTTGTTCCGTTGGCATATTTCCTACCAAATCATCTTTTGCATAAGGACAACCGCCAATTCCTTTAATTGCAGAGTCAAATCTTCTGCAACCTTTATCGTAAGCCGCTTTCAGTTTTACGTAAGAATCTTCATATTTATTATGAAAATGCGCCCCGAAATGAATATCAGGAAACTGTGCAGGAATTTTTTCAAACAATTGCGAAATTCGCTCTACATTTCCTGTTCCTGTAGTGTCTGAAAGCAATATGTTTTTGATACCAATTTCTGCAAATCTTTTAGCCCAAAATTCTACATCTTGCCATTTCCAGATTTCGCCATAAGGATTTCCGAAAGCCATAGAAAAATAAAGGTTCAATTCTCTATTTTCGGATTGTACCAACTCCCAAATTTTAACAATTTCTTCATACGCTTCTTCTTGGTTTTTATTGGTATTTCTGTACTGAAAAGTTTCAGAAATAGAAAAAGGAAAGCCTAAAATATCAACGTTTTCATGCTTCAAGGCACGTTCTGCGCCAGAAATATTGGCAACGATGACAGAAATTTTGGTGTTATTTTTTTTCTGAATTTCAGGGATTACGTCTTTAGTATCTGCCATTTGAGGAATGGCTTTTGGCGACACGAAACTTCCACAATCAAGTACATCAAAGCCTACTTCCATCAATGCATTAATGTAATCAATCTTTTTTTGAGTGGGAATAAATTCTCCCCAACCTTGCATGGCGTCTCGTGGACATTCAGTTAAAAACATTTCTAATTTTTAGATTTTATTTCTTGCCTAAAAATACGATTTTTTTGCCCAAAAGAAAATGGAAAGTCAATTTTATGAAAACCCCTTGATTCTGTGTGCCAAACTGTGCCCCAGATTGAGCGGCATGTTTGAGCTCTTTTTTCTAAAAATTTTGAAAAGATGGCTAAGAGGATGAATTTTTAGAAAAAAAGCGAGTAGCGAAAGCTGGAATTTGGCGCCAAATATTTTTTAACAAACATCCATCATCTAACATCCATCATCCCGTCAAAAATCTGTAAATTTGTGAGAAATAAAAATTAAGAAATGCAGACAATAGAATTCAATCACGAATGGAAAATGCGTCTTCTGAACCGTTTTCTGACTTATGTAAAAATATATTCAACCAGTGATGCAGAAAGCGAAACCACGCCTTCTTCTCCACAGCAATGGGACATCGCGAAATACATCTTCCAAGAATTGCAAGATTTAGGACTTTCTGATGTTTCTATGGACGAAAATGGTTACATCATGGCGTATGTTCCTTCTAATATTTCTGAAAATGAACCAACGGTAGGTTTTATCGCACACTATGATACTTCGCCAGATTTTAACGGGAAAGATGTAAATCCACAAATTTGGGAAGATTACAACGGTGGAGATTTGGTGCTCAACAAAGAAACGGGCTTTACACTTTCTTCGGAAAAATTCCCAAGTCTGAAAAAATATGTAGGAAAAACTTTGATTACTACAGACGGAACTTCGCTTCTTGGAGCTGATGATAAAGCAGGAGTTGCAGAAATTGTAACCGCTGCAGAATATCTTTTGGCGCATCCAGATATTAAACACGGAAGAATTGCGATAGGTTTTACACCAGACGAAGAAATTGGAAGAGGAGCTCATAAGTTTAATGTGGCGAGATTTGGTGCAGAATACGCTTATACAATGGATGGAAGTGAAGTAGGAGAACTAGAATTCGAGAATTTTAATGCAGCAGGAGCAGTGGTGAAAATCAACGGACTTTCTGTACATCCAGGTTATGCTTTTGGTCAAATGAAAAATGCAGGACTTCTTGCAGTGGAATTTGCACAAATGTTACCTGCTAATGAAACACCAGCTACCACCAAAGGTTTTGAAGGTTTTTATCATTTAATGGAAATTAAAGGTGATGTTTCTGAAGCTAAATTGCAATACATTATTAGAGACCACGATGCTGAAAAATTTGAAAATCGTAAAAAATTCATCACCGAAAAAGTAGCAGAATTTAATGCAAAACATGGTGAAAATACTGCCGAAATAGAAATTAAAGAGCAGTACAGAAATATGAAACAGCAATTTGAAGGCAAAATGCACATTGTAGAAATTGCAGAACAAGCGATGAAAGACGCCAACATAGAACCGAAAATTAAAGCAATTAGAGGTGGAACTGATGGTGCACAATTGTCTTACATGGGATTGCCTTGTCCAAATATTTTTGCAGGTGGAGAAAACTTCCATGGGCCGTATGAATATGTGGCGCTAGAATCTATGGAAAAAGCTGTGAAAGTAATTGTGAATATCGCGAAAGCGAAGAAATAAATAAATACAATCCTTCAAGGATTCTAAATCCTTGAAGGATTAAAATTTAAAACTCTGTTAATCACCAATTAACACTGCCAGATTAATTTTACAAAAACTATTTATGGCAAAACAAAAACGCGAAGTAGAAGTAGTTGTTTTATCAGATATTCATTTGGGAACGTATGGTTGTCATGCTAAAGAATTGGTAGCATATCTCAAAAGTGTTTCTCCGAAAGTGTTAATTCTCAATGGTGATGTTATCGACGGTTGGGCTTTTTCTAAAAGGTATTTCCCAAATTCTCACATGGCAGTTTTGAGTGAGTTTTTCAAAATGATGAAAAAAGGAACTCAAGTGATTTACATCACCGGAAATCACGATGAATTTTTAAGGAAATACACCGATTTATCGATGGGAAATCTTTTTCTTACCGATAAATATTTATTAGAAATTGAAGGAAAAAAACATTGGATTTTTCACGGAGACGTTTTTGACCATACTACTTCAGGTTCTGCAAAATTCATTGCTAAATTGGGCGGAATGGGTTATGATTGGTTGATTTTGGTGAATAGAGCCATTAATTGGATTTTAGAAAAATTCGGGAAAGGAAAAGTTTCGCTTTCTAAAAAAGTAAAAAATTCGGTGAAAAAAGCGGTGAAATTCATTGGTGATTTTGAGAAAAAAGCCACTGAAATTGCCATCAACAATCATTATGATTATGTGATTTGTGGGCATATTCATCAACCGGCAGATAAAATTTGGACAACGGAAAAAGGAAGTGTTCATTACCTGAATTCAGGCGACTGGATTGAAAATCTCTCTTGGTTAGAATACAATCATGGAGAATGGAGTTTAAAATTCTTTAACGAAAAAGATTTTGAAAAACCTATTATTGAGAAAAATGATATTTCAGTCAATATGGAAGAGCTCATTCATCCTAAGGTTTTTGCAGAATTTGCAACTCAAAAAGTTTAAATTAATTCTCGCAGATTTAGCAAATCTAGCAGATGATTATTTGATAATCTGCTTAATCCGTAAAATCTGCGAGAGATTTTCCTTAGAAATTTATTTTTTCAAAAAAGCATCCCAACCTTGTGCGGTAATTTGAGCCAGTTCGTTGCTTCCTCGTAAAACCATAAAATTACCTTGTTCCAAATCTACAGCATGACCAATTACCGTAAAATCTGGATGGTTTCTTAGTTTTTCGTAATCATTTGGAGAAATGGTGAATAATAATTCATAGTCTTCACCACCGCTTAATGCACACATTGCAGGATTCAGGTTAAATTCATCTGCCGTAGTAATCGTAAGTGTGTCTAAAGGAATTTTTTCTTCATACAATCTGAAACCTACTTTACTTTGGTCTGAAAGATGCAGAATTTCCGAAGCCAAACCATCAGAAACATCAATCATAGAAGTCGGTTTTATGTCGAGTTCTTCTAAAGTTTTCTTGATGTCTGTTCTTGCTTCAGGTTTTAATTGACGTTCTAAAATGTAATCATAACCTTCCATTTCGGGTTGCATATTTGGATTGGTGAGATAAACAGCATGTTCTCTTTCCAAAATTTGTAAACCCATGTAAGCGCCACCTAAATCTCCGGTAACTACTAATAAATCATTGGTTTTAGCACCATTTCTGGTCACTAAATTTTCGGAATTTTCTAATCCAATGGCAGTAATCGTAATTACCAAACCAGACGTAGAACTGGTAGTATCTCCACCAACTAAATCTACATTGTATTTTTCACAAGCTCTGTAAATTCCATTGTAAATTTCATCAAGAGCTTCCACAGGAAATCTGTTAGAAACCGCCATAGAAACTAAAATCTGAGTAGGAACAGCGTTCATTGCAGCAATGTCGCTCAAGTTCACCACTACTGCTTTATATCCTAAATGTTTCAATGGAACATAGCCCAAATTAAAATGCACTCCTTCTGCTAAAACATCAGACGTAATCACTACTTTTTTCCCTTCAGGATTGATGATTGCAGCATCATCACCAATAGAACGTTCGGTGGAAGGATTTTTAATCGGAAAATTTTTGGTAAGGTGTTTAATCAATCCAAATTCTCCAAATTCTGAAATTGGCGTTAATTGTGGTTTTTTATCTTCTAACATAATTGTAAAGCATAAAATGAGTCAAAAATTTTGACTCTAAATTTTTAAAATTTAACGATTTAAATCCATTAAACTCGCATCTATATTTTCCGGACGGAAAGGCAATGCTTTAATGTCTTCTCTTGAAAGCAGTTTAGTATTTTCGGTCTTAAACTGATTCATCACCACCAAAATATCATCTGGTGGAGTAGTGGTTTTTCTGAGCATCATATCAATCCAAACTCCAGTTGCTTCGGCAGTTGCACAGTGAGTTCCGTCTGGTAAATAGAACTTGTGTGTGAACTGATAAATACTTGCATCTTCAGAACTTCCAGAAATCTCTAGCGAAACAATCACTTCTTGGTCAGCATAAACTTCTTTGAAAAAAGAATATCTTTCGTGCAAAATTACAGGACCAATTCCCCATCTGTTGAGTTGAGCAACGCCCATTTTATGTTTTGTCATAAAAGCCATTCTCGTTTGCGCGCAATATTGCACATAAGAAGAGTTTGCTAAATGTCTGTTGGCATCTATATCGCTCCAGCGAACTTCGTGTTTATGGTAGTAAATCATTTTTAAGTTTTTTAGGCTTCAAAAATACGCAATAATCATGGTTTTAAAAAATCGTATTTTTGCAGAAAATTATTATAACGACCTATGAATTCGGAGGCGTTAAAAAATTTGAAATAAAATTCGTTGAAAAATTCCTGCTGTTTGAGCAAAGCGAGTTTCAGGGATTTTAGAATTTTGTAGCAAATTTTAGCCGAGAATTCAAGTCTTGAACTTTTGGTTCTTTTGTTTCAAGACAAAAGAACATATAAAAAAATGAAAAAGAAAATTACCATTATTGGAGGTGGCGCTGCAGGATTTTTCTGTGCTGCAAACCTCGACGAAAATAAATTTCAAGTTACCATTCTCGAACAAAACCAAGATGTTTTGCAAAAAGTAAAAATTTCTGGAGGTGGAAGATGCAATGTGACTCACGCTTGCTTTGATCCTCGTGAATTGGTGAAATTTTACCCTAGAGGAAATAAAGAATTATTAAGCGTTTTTAGTAAATTTCAACCAGGTGATACAATGGATTGGTTCGCTCAACGAAATGTTTCGTTGAAAATAGAAGATGACAACAGAATTTTCCCGGAAAGTAATTCCTCTCAAACCATTATTGATTGTTTCCTGAAAGAAGTTCAAACTAAAAACTTTGAAATCAAAACACAATCAGTCGTTTTAGAAATTCAGAAATTAGAAGAAGGCTATAAAATCATCACCAAAGAAGGAGAAATCCTCACCGATTATTTGGTTTATACCACAGGAAGTTCGCCGAAATCTTTGAAAATGATTGAAAATTTAGGGCATAAAATTGTTTCGCCAGTTCCGTCATTGTTTACTTTTAATATCAAAAATGATGTGCTGAATGATTTAATGGGAACGAGTTTTCCTCATGCAGAAGTTTCTATTCCAAAATTAAAAATGGAAGAATTCGGGCCGCTTCTCATTACACATTGGGGACTTTCTGGGCCTGCAATTCTTAAACTTTCAGCTTGGAAAGCGAGAGAACTCGCCGATTTAAAATATAATTTCGAGATTAAAGTCAATTTCATAGGCGTAGACAAAGAACAAGCGGAAGAAGTTTTTAAAAATTACAGAGAAGAAAATCCCAAGAAAACTATTGGGAATGCGAAAATTTTTGAAATTACGAATCGTTTTTGGCACAGAATTCTGTGGTTGTCTAAAGTAGATTTGGAGAAAAATATTTCTCACATCACAAAGCAAGAACTCCAAAAAATTCTAGAAAATCTTTGCGAAAACACAATGCAAGTCAAAGGAAAATCTACCTTTAAAGACGAATTTGTAACTGCAGGTGGAGTGGATTTAAAAGAAATTAACTTCAAAATGATGGAATCTAAAATTTTAGAAAATTTTTACATTGCAGGAGAAGTTCTCAACATTGACGCGGTAACTGGTGGGTTTAATTTTCAAGCGTGCTGGAGCGAATCGTGGTTAATTGCGCAGGATTTGAATGCTAAATAAAAAGCATTTTTGTCATTCTGAATGAAATGAAATGGAGTGAAGAATGTATTTGATGAGGTTCTTCATTTCGCTACGCTCCATTCAGAATGACAACTGCCAAAAATTCTAAAAACTCATTCCTTCGATTTTCAGTTCTACTTTTGCATAAGTATCAACTACCGTTGTAATATGTTCATCAGAAATTAAGAATTCCGTAGGTTTAAAATCCATTACTTTTCCCGAAAGTTTAAATCCTTTTTGGTATTCTTTATTGAAACTTTCTTCAATAGATTTTTTTGATGCGTTTTCGAGGTCTAAAAACGGAATTCCGTAGTCCTGTTCAATCATTTTCACGATTTTTCCTTCAAAAAGTGAAGTAATCGCTTTGTGAAAAATATTTTTGGTTTTCAGTTTAAAATCAGATTTGGTGAATCCTATTTTATGTTTTTGGGCGTCATAAATGAGTTTTCCTTTGATATAAGAAATGCCATTTACTTTTCCAGAAGTTTGAATTTCGATGACTACATTTTCGTTTTCTGCATAGACTTTTATGTCTTCTACTTTAATTTTTGATTTCCCTTCGTTAAAAGAAAATTCTTTGCCTTGAAATTGTTTTTGGGCAATCGCTGTAGCTTCAGAAAAAGGAATATTCGTGGTGGTTTTGAGTAAAAATTCTTTGCCTAAATTTTGCGCTGGGGTAAAATAAGGAACCGCATTCACCAAAGGATTTTTCGAAGGTTTGGTTCCCACAAAAGTTTCCGAGAACAAATCAATGGAAACCGTGGTTTTCATCTTGTCAAGGTAAATTTCTAAAGGCGACATTTTCACGGTTTGCGGCGTAATTTTTAGCCAAGTGTTGTATTCATCAGAAATCTTCATTGGTTCAGAAAAATTATTCCAAACTTTGAGAATATACGGTTGAAGATTCATTTTTTGTTGGATTTGCGCATCAATCACAGTGGTAAAATCCTTTTGTTGTTTCACCAGAATTTTTTCAATGACATTGGCTAAAGGAAATTTTATTTTACCAAAGTCTAAGACTGGTTTTTCTTTCCACACAAATCCAGCGGTAGAAGTAGTGGTTTTCACTTGCCAATTTTGTAGAAATTCTACGGATGAAATAAAATTCATCACCACTCTAAATTGGGTTTCTTGGTAAGAATATAAACCCAAAGTTCCAATGCCTTTTTCTGCCCAAATTTTAAGCGGAACAGAGAATAGTAATCGGTTGTTGGTTAATGCTTTCATCATGATTTCGCCATCTTTTTCTACTTTGGTTTTCAGTTGGTCATTGTTATTATTTTCATAAGATTGGTCTTCGTAAAGTGTTCCTGTAATGGATTGATTCGTTAATCTTTGGATTTCTGAAATCGGCAAAGAAATCGGCACGGAAATGCTAGAAGGAATCTTAGGAAATTGATAAGTTCCAGTTTGTGAAAATCCAAAAATGGATAAAAATATGAATAGAAGTGATAGTCTCATTTTAAAATCTTATGGAAAGTAAAAATACAAAAAGAACCCATTGCATAGCACAAAATATCAATCCAAGAAAAAGAATTTCCGAGAATAATCATGGTAATTTTATTGTCTTGAAAGCCTAATAATTCTGCAAAATGAAAATATTGAGCAAATTCTATGACACAAGCAAATAAGAAAACCCCAATGTTGAGAAGCATTTTGTTTTTAATATCAAGGAAAGTTAGCATAAAAGTATAAATAAGAATTACCACTAAAACATCGCCAAAATAAGCCCTTAACCAAATAATATCTTTGAAAATAGTAGCGATGGAAGCCTCTGCTAGAAATAGAAATATAGTTGTTAAGAAATAGTTGTAATTAAAAATCATATTATTGTATCTTTAATAAAAACTTTATATGAATAAGTTTATTATAATTTTCACTCTTATTTTAAATAGTTTTGTTTTTGGGCAAGTAAAAGATACTATTATTGATGGAAAAAAAGTAGAAATTTATTATAACATAGACAGAGATGCTGAATTTCCAGAAGGTTTTGAAGTTTTTAAAAAATTAATAATGGAAAACTTTGATACCTCAAAAGTAAAATATAAAAAGAAAGGTAGAATTTTTACAGTAATTGTTTTCGTAGTTCAAAAAGATGGTTCTTTAGGTGATTTTTCCGTTTCTGGTGAGAATAAACAATTCAATAAAGAAGCTTTAAACGCAATAAAAAAAGTTGATGTTAAATGGTCACCAGCTTTAATTAATAATCTTCCAGCAAGGCAAAGATTTAAAGTTCCTCTTTATTTGACGTTTGACTAATCAATACATTAAAACTTTATTTTCCAATCATCTTTTTAATCGCATTCAACTTCATTAATGCTTCAATCGGCGTTAAAGTATTGATGTCAATTTTCGTGAGTTCTTCTCTGATGTTTTCCAAAACAGGATCATCGAGTTGGAAGAAAGACAACTGAAGGTTTTCTTCGGTTACCCGTTTTATTTTTTCGGTAGAACCACTGTTAGAGCGAGAATCTTCCAAAGTTTTTAAAATTTCTGAAGCTCTATTTACTACCGTTGAAGGCATTCCTGCCAATTTTGCTACGTGAATCCCGAAACTGTGTTCACTTCCACCAGAAACCAATTTTCGGAGAAAAATAATATTGCCTTTATTCTCCTGAATGGTCACGTGGAAATTTTTGATTCTCTCAAAATTTACACTCATTTCGTTGAGTTCGTGGTAATGTGTGGCGAAAAGTGTTTTCGGTTGAGTAGAATGCTGGTGAAGATATTCTGCAATCGCCCAAGCAATGGAAACGCCATCATACGTAGAAGTTCCACGTCCGATTTCATCGAGCAAAATCAAACTTCTTTCAGAAATATTGTTCAAAATATTCGCTGCTTCATTCATTTCTACCATAAAAGTAGATTCTCCCGCAGAAATATTATCAGTTGCGCCAACTCTGGTGAAAATTTTATCTAAAATCCCGATTTCGGCGTATTTTGCAGGAACAAAACTTCCGATTTGTGCCAATAAACAAATAATTGCCGTTTGTCTCAAAATTGCAGATTTACCCGCCATATTTGGTCCGGTAACCATAATAATTTGTTGAGCGTCTTTATCTAGAAAAACATCATTCGGAATGTATTTTTCGCCTAAAGGAAGCGATTTTTCTATAATTGGATGCCTTCCTTCTTTGATGTCAATCGCAAAAGTTTCGTTGAGAATAGGTTTTGTATAATTTTCGGAAATCGCTAATTCAGAAAGCGAAACCGCACAATCTAATTCAGCAATTAATCTAGAATTTTCCTGAATTTGGTCAATATACATCATCACATTTTCACAAACCTGACGATACAATTGGTGCTCAATCTGCGAAATTTTTTCTTCTGCACCGAGAATTTGCGTTTCGTATTCCTTTAATTCTTCGGTGATGTAGCGCTCTGCATTTACCAACGTTTGTTTACGAATCCAATCTTCTGGAACTTTGTCTTTATGCGTATTTCTAACCTCGATGTAGTAACCAAAAACATTATTAAAATCAATTTTCAAGGAAGAAATTCCCGTTCTTTCAATTTCTCTTTGGCACATTTCGTCTAAGAAACCTTTGCCTTTGCTTTGAAGATTTCTCAATCTATCGAGTTCTTCCGAAACTTCGGATTTGATAACATTTCCTTTGTTGAGGTTTACCGGAAGTTCTTCATTCAAATGATTTTGAAGATAAGAAATGAGTTCTTCCAAATTGTTCAGAGGTTCTAGCCAAGCTAAAACATCGTGATGAGAACTCAATAATTCTCTAATTTTCTGAATATTGATTAAACTCTGACGAAGATAACCGAGTTCTTTCGGTGAAATTTTTTCGGCAGCCAATTTTCCAACCAATCGGTCTAAATCTGAAATTCCTTTTAATAAATCCAGAATTTCAAATTTCAAAGAATCTTCTTTGTTGAAAAACTCAATCAGAGAAAGTCTTCGGTTGATTTCGTTTACTGATTTTAAAGGTAAAATTAATCTTCGGCGAAGCAATCTTCCTCCCATTGCTGTGGAAGTTTTATCGATAATATCGAGCAAAGATTTCCCTTGAAAATTACTAGAATGTACAATTTCTAAATTCCTTAAAGTGAAATTATCCATCATCAAATAATCATCTTGCGGAATGCTCTGAATTTTAGTAATATGCTGTAAAAGAGCGTGATGTGTATCTTCAACTAAATAAGCGAAAATTGCTCCAGCTGCTGTAATCCCCAATTTTTGTTCTTCAATCCCGAAACCTTTTAGAGATTTTGTTTTGAAATGGGAATTCAGTTTTTCGTAAGCAAAATTATATTGATAAGCCCAATCTTCTAGCTTAAAACAGTTTTTATTTTTAAGTTGAGAAGGAATTTCGGCGGTTCTTTGGTAAATAATTTCCGCAGGATCAAAGGTGTGAACAATGTGAAGTAATTTCTCTAAATTTCCTTCTGCCACAAGAAATTCTCCCGTAGAAACATCTACCAAAGCAATCCCGTATTTCTCTTTTTCCTTGTGAAGAGAAAGCAAGAAATTATTTTTCTTGGAATTCAAAACCTGCTCGTTAAAGGTAACACCGGGAGTTACCAATTCAGTAACACCACGTTTCACGATTCCTTTCACCATTTTTGGGTCTTCCAATTGGTCGCAAATCGCAACACGCATTCCAGCTCTTACCAATTTTGGCAAGTAAGAATCTACAGAATGATGCGGAAAACCCGCTAACTCAATATGACCTTCTCCATTGGCTCTTTTGGTAAGAACAATCCCTAAAATTTGAGAAGTTTTAATGGCATCTTGCCCGAAAGTTTCGTAGAAATCTCCCACTCTGAAAAGCAACAGCGCATCTGGATATTTCGCCTTGATGGTATTGTACTGAGTCATTAACGGAGTTTCTTTTTTAGCCATTCTTGAGGGTATGAATTTTGAGGTTTAAGATTCGAAATTTGAGGTTGTAAATTAAAACCTTAATTTTGCCCAAAAATACGAAAATGCAACCTACCAAAAAACTGAAATTAGAAGAATTAGGAAGAATAGATGTAGAAACCTTCAAAAAGACGGAGAAAATTGCGTTGGTGGTGATTTTAGATAATGTAAGAAGTATGCATAATGTAGGTGCAGCTTTCCGAACTGCAGATGCTTTTTTGGTGGAGAAAATTATTCTTTGTGGCATTACTCCGAAACCGCCTCACAGAGAAATTCACAAAGCAGCATTAGGCGCAACTGAAAGTGTAGATTGGCAATTTTATGAGAATGTAAAAGAAGCTGTAATAGATTTAAAAACTCTGGGTTACGAAGTTTTAGGAATAGAACAGACCACTAACTCTGTTATGATTACAGATTTTAACATTGATAGAACTAAAAAATATGCTTTGGTTTTAGGTAATGAAGTAGAAGGAATTTCTGATGAAATTTTATCCGATTTAGATGAATGTCTAGAAATTCCACAGTTGGGAACCAAACATTCTCTTAATGTTTCGGTTTGCGGTGGAATCGTGATGTGGGAATTTTTCAAAGGATTGAAATAAAATGGATTGATGAATTTTTAAGGTAAGTCTTTAAATTATTTAAAAATTCAAAATTATTTTTTATAAAAAGTGTTGATTTAATAAAATAATCTCTATTTTTATAATATTAAATCACTCTGTTATGAAAAAACTTTACGCTCTTTTCTTTCTGATATTTTCAGTGTTCGTCTTTTCTCAAAGTTGTGGCATCAATAGTTATGGTTTTGTGAAATGGACTTCCAATAAAACGTACACCGCTTCTATTATCGTTAAAAATGATTACAAAACCACGGTGAGAGTAAAATATGACGATATTATGGTGCAATATGAAGCTGATTATGACGTGCAACATTTAGATGATGTAATTCTGAAAATTGAAGGAACAGGAACGCCAGTTTTTTTGAAAGGGAAAAGCAGTTATAATCCTGACACTTTTATTTTTAGAATTTCTCAAGAGGGAAATATCATTTCAGGAACTACTTATGATAGCTCTCAAGTGAGAAATAAATTAGAAATTTTGGATTCTGATAATTTGGATAATAATCTGGCACTTCTAGAACAGTTTTATACTGAAAAAGATGCTGATTATCCTGAAATAGTGAAATCGTTATTGTATTTTGATTACACCAACAAAAAGAAGAAAAAATAAGTTCAACTTATCTGCATAAGAAATCCCGAAAATTTTCGGGATTTTATTTTTTATTATTTTAAAAGTTGGTCAAAAGTATTTCCTTGGGTAATATCTCCAGAATTATAGCCTTTCATGAACCATTCCACACGTTGTTTAGAGCTACCATGAGTAAAAGCTTCTTGGTTTACATAACCTGCGGTTCTTTTTTGAATATTATCATCGCCTACTGCTGCTGCTGCTTCCATAGCGCTCTGAATATCTTGAGGATCAAGAAATTTTTCTCTGTTGTCGGTTTGTTTTGCCCATAAACCTGCGTAGAAATCTGCTTGTAATTCTGTAGCTACCGAAGCTCTATTCATTTCACCCACGGAATATTGTCCGCTTCTGCGCATTTTATCTACTTGTTGAGTAGTTCCTAAAATCGTCTGGATGTGATGCCCAATTTCGTGAGCTAAAACATAAGCCACCGTAAATTCTGTAACTCGAGCGCCAAATTTCTGTTGCATTTCCCCAAAGAAACTCATATCCATATAAACCGTTTCATCTGCAGGGCAATAAAATGGGCCCATCGCAGCTTGTGCAGTTCCGCAACCAGATTGCGTTATATTTTCGAAGAGTACAATTTTCGGTTCTCTGTATTGCATTCCGTTTTCTGAGAAAATTTTAGTCCAAGTTTGGTTATTTTCTGCAGAAAGCATTCTTACAAATTCTTTTACCTGAACTTCTTCGGCAGTGAGTTCTCTTTGTTCTGCTTGAGGAGCGTTTCCAACACCGTTACTTAAAATAGCAGAAGGATCACCTCCCAAGAAAAATATAATTGCAGCAATAATTAAGGTTCCTAGTCCACCTCCAACTAGCATTCCGCCACCACCAGAACCTCTTCTATCATCTACGTTATCTGCTCTATCGTTTGTCCATTTCATAATTTTAAAATTTTAGATTTAATGATGGATAAATGTAATAAAAAATTATTTGTCGAGCATTTTATTTTTTAGCCAAAAGCTTGTACTTTGATAATTTGAAATGGTTTGATCTACCAAATCTTTTCTAGGATTGTCTTGTAAAAGATTTTCGGTGTAATAGATGTTAAACTCAGTTGTGGTATTGGTATTAGGTTTTTGAACTAATTGATATTGCTTAATATTTTTAGTAGGAGAAATCACGGTAAGGTAATTGTCTTTTATAAATCCTAAATCCTGATACGTTGCAATATACGCTCTAGGAACGAAATTTTTAGAGAAAACATCTTGACCTAAAAATTTAGATTGATATTTGAAGTTCAATAATCCCAAAACGGTAGGCATTACATCTATCTGAGAAGTAACTTGTGAGAATTTCTGTGGCGCCACAAATTCCGGAGCATAAATCATTGCAGGAATTCTATATTTATCCATCGGAAGTTCTGTTTTACCAGCACTAGATGAACAATGGTCTGCTACAATCACGAAAACGGTATTTTTGAACCAAGGCTGTTTTTGAGCCATTTCAAAAAACTTCATGATAGAATAGTCTGTGTATTTTACGCCACCTTTTCTAGATTTAGAATCTGCAGGAATGTCTATTTTCCCTTCTGGATAAGTAAAAGGTCTGTGGTTAGAAACCGTCATCCAATGATGGAAGAAAGGTTTACCAGCTTTATAATCTTTGTTCATTTCGCTGATGGCTTTTTTGGCCATATCTTCGTCACAAACTCCCCAAACATTTGCAAAAGTGATTTCTTCTGGTGTGAAATTATCTCTGTCTACAATTTCGTAACCGTTTCCAGCGTAGAAATCTTTCATATTGTCAAAATAGCTGTAACCACCGTATAAATATTTTACGCTGTAACCTTTTGACTTAAATACGCTTCCTGTGGTAAATTTATTTTTGTTTTCTTTTTCTCTTTTAATTACGCTTTCTCCTGCAGTTGGAGGAATACAAAGCGTTAATGCTTCTAAACCTCTTACCGTTCTGTTTCCTGTTGCGTATAAATTGGTGAAAAATAAACTTTTTTGTGCCAATTGGTCTAAGAAAGGAGTTACACTTTCTTCATAACCATAAGCTTTCATGTAAGCTGCAGATAAACTTTCTATAGAAATGAGAACCACATTTTTTTGTAATTCTGGTTTCTCAGAAGTGATAGGTCTGTTTAAAGTGGTGGTTCCTAAAGGAAGCAGAGTGTTTTTTTCTGCGGTTTTTTGGTCAACAGTAGGATAGAAGGTGAAAAAATCTAATGTGTTATTGCTAAACGCTTCGTAGAATTTTACCATTCCGTTCGCAGCGATTTCCTGTTGGAAAATGTTTCCTTTTTTAAGGTTAATTTTCTCTGCAAAACTTAAACTGATTCCCAATAAAACAGCAAAAACACCTAATAAAGTAAGTTTTTGAACCAAATTAGGTAATTGTAAAAGACTGTCTTTGGTTTTTTTGTAAATCCACCAAGTTGCCAATCCTGTTACTACGAAAATAGAAGTAAACAGAGGAATGATAGGATAACTTTCCATGATGTTTCCTATAACTTCGGTGGTGTAAATAAGATAATCTACCGCGATAAAATTATAACGAACCCCAAATTCATTGTAGAAAAAATATTCTGAAACGGCATTGAAAATAATCAATAACACGTACAAAAATAGTGTGGTAAAGTATAAACTGTTTCTGATTTTGAGCCTTTGTTTTGGTAAAAACAGCATCAATGCAAAAAATAAAATTTTAAGTCCCAAAAATGCTAAAACAATTTTTACTACGCCACCTCCATATTGTTTGAAAATATTATTTGGAGTTGCTAAAATGTATATAAAAGCAAGAACCAGAACTCCTAGGATGATTTGTCCGTAAGGTTTTTGATATTTACCGTTTGACAGGAATAAAAAATAAAGCGCTAAAAAGCTACTGGCAATTGTAAATACCAAAATGTCATTCACTAATCCTATTGAAGTAACCTTCAATATTTCTGCAAAAGAAAAATCTGCAGTGGTAATAGGGTGGAATACAAATACTAACCTTAATAAAAAGGAAACGATAAGGTAAAAAATCCCTAAATAGAGAAAAGGTTTTACTTTTTGAAGATACATTTTAATACAATTTTGAGATTTGGGTGTAGAATTTGATTATTTATTCAAATTTCTTCTGAATTCAATCATTCTAAGAGCAGTAACCGCAGCTTCTACGCCTTTGTTTCCTAGGTTTCCACCACTTCTTGCTAAAGATTGTTCCTTTTTATCATCTGTCAAAACACAGAAAATAGCCGGAACATCTGTCATTACATTACAATCTTTAATTCCTTGAGCTACAGCGCTGCAAACGTAATCAAAATGTGGAGTTTCTCCTCTGATTACATTTCCGATGGCAATTACTGCATCATGGTTTTCTGCGGCACACAATTGCATGCAAGCGTAGCTTAACTCAAATGCGCCAGGAACAGAGAAAATTTCTATATTTTCTTTTTTTACGCCTTCTTTTTCTAGAATTTGTATCGCTGCATCGCGAAGGTTATATGTTACAAAATCATTCCAATCTGAAACAACAATGCCGATTCTAAAAGAATCAGCATTTGAGATTTGTAATGGTTTGTAATCCGAAAGATTTACAGTTGCCATTTTATATTTTTAAAAGTTTTTTACCATTTCTATATAAGCATCAGAAGTACCGCCGTCATAATCTGCATATTTTTCTTCGATGGTTTCGAAGTATTTTTTAGCTTCAGCGTTTTTCTTCATTGCAAGTGCTAGTAAACCAGCTTTTCTTGTAAAGTAATAAGAAGTGTAAGCATCATCAGAAGCAGAAGCGGCTTTGTCTAAAAGAGAAAGTGCATCTTCATTTTTGTTAAGATTTGCTTGAGCATCTCCCATTGCTCCATATTTTAGAGCCATTAAGATTTTATTGTCAGAAGAAAACTTGTCTAATAAATCGTAAGCTTCTTGGTATTTACCTTCTTTGAATTTTAATAAACCTGCATTGTAAGCAGAAAGTTTACCAGCATCAGTACCAGGAAACTGCTCATAAGTACCTTTGAATCCTGGATTTGCAGCAGATTTTCCACCTAGTGCGATATCATCTTTCCCTTCTGAAAGGTTTTTTTGAGCAGCCAGATAGCTCAGTGTAGCTTCTTCGTTTTTAGGATTTGCAATGAATTGTTGGTAAGCAAAGTATCCTAAAACCGCTAATACTACAGCACCGAAAATAATCCCGATTTGTTTAGCGTATTTTTCAATGAACATCTCTGTTTTGAGCGCGGTTTGGTCTAAATCTTGAAAAATTTCTACCGTTTCTTTTCCTTCGTTCTCTAGCTCTTTTTTGCTTTTATGCTTGTCTGTCATAATTTTGAAATTGAAATGCAAAAATAATAGTTTCTATTGTGATATACAATATTTATTTTCAGTGGTTTTCAGTTAGGGTTTTTATGAGAAATATTTGTCTTATTGAGGATACATGTTTTGTAGGTTTTCAATCTGATGAGGTTGCCCAAGAATGAAAATACAACTATTCGGTTCTATGAGTTTACTTTCGTCAGGATTGATGATGTATTCTCCATGAACGTCTTTGTAGCCTACAATTTTACAACCTGTTTTTGGGAAAATTTTTAGTTCCTCTAATTTTTTGCCGATAAATTCTTTGGAAAGTTTATCCGTATAAATTTCTAAAACGTTAATTTTTTTGGTGCCTTCCAACACAATATTGTCAATAAATTCTACCAAATCTGGCGTAATAAGAAGAGAAGCCATGTGTTCGCCACCAATTTTATCAGGCATAATTACATTTTCGGCACCTGCTGTTTTCAGTTTTTTGATGGTACTGCTGTTAGAAGCTCTGCTGATGACTTTAATTTTTGGATTCAATTCTTTGGAACTGATTACAATAAAAAGATTATCTGCATCAGATGGTAAACAAGCGATGATTCCATTGGCTTTTTCTACTCCAGCTTTAATCAAGATTTCATCTTCTACCGCATTTCCGTGGATAAAAATAGTATTGCGGAACTCATCATCTCTATTTTCTAGCGGTTTTTTGTCAATAATAACAAAAGGTTTTTTGTGGAGAATAAGTTTTCTGGCGGCTTGTCTGCCATTTCTCCCGAAACCACAAATGATGATGTGATTTTCTAAATTTTTCATATTGCGTTTGATGAGATTTTGTTTGTATTCTTTGGCGAAATTTCCGTTAAAAAATTCTAATGCAAGTGCTGTTAAACCATAAAGCACAGCTCCCACACCGAAAAGCATTAAAAAAATAGTAATGATTTTTCCTAAATCTGAGAAATTATCAGGCACTCCAAAACCTACGGTTGTGAGCGTCATAATGCTGTACCAAATGGCGTCTAGTAATCTCATTTTCTCAGAATACATAAGTGCTAATGCTCCCAATAAGACAAAAATGAGAATGGAGACTACTAAAATTAATATTCTTTTATATAATGCCGAAAACCTATTCATTGTCAATGAATTCTTGTATAAATTTACAAAAATTACAGTTATGATTGACGATTTGAGAAAAATATATTACAATGCTTTTCATCATCAAAAATATGAGCTGAAAATTGCAAAATGGAGAAAAAAATAATTAAAATTAGTAGTTCAAAATACTGTACACTTCAGCGTCAAACTGTTTCAGTTTATCTTCGCCGTGTAAATCTTTAAGACCAATTAAAAAACTGAATTGCGTCACTTTTGCGCCTTGTTTTTCAACCAATTTAGCAGCAGCTTCAGTTGTTCCGCCAGTTGCTAATAAATCGTCGTGAATCAAAACTCTTTGATTTGGTTGAATTTGGTTCGTGCGCATTTCTATTTCGGCAGTTCCGTATTCTAAATCATATTTTTCTGAAATAAATGGAGGAGGAAGTTTCCCTTTTTTTCTAATTAAAATAAATGGAACTTCTAGGGCAACAGCAATTGCAATTCCGAAGAGATAGCCTCTGCTTTCTATTCCGCATACTACATCTACTTTTCCTCTGCTGAATTCTACTAAATCTGCAATTACGTCTTCGTATAATTTAGGATTTAAGAAAATGGGCGTAATGTCTTTGAATTGTATTCCTTCGATTGGGAAATCTGGAATATTCTGAATTGTGCTTTCTAATCTAGCGATTAAATCTTGCGTTGCCATTTTATGGGATTTTAATTTATTTTTTTTGAGAAGAATTGATTTTATAGCTGGTAATTTTCCAACCTGTCTCTGTAGCTTTTAAGCCATAAGAAACGTCAAGTGAAGTTGCGTTTCCAGATTTATCTGTTACGGTATACGTTGCATTTACACTTGCAGTGTTATTGGCATTCGCTTTAGTAGAAACATTGCTTACGTCTACACTTTTTACGGTTCCAAAACCAGACGTAGGATTGGCAAATGTTTCATAAGAACCCCAATTCGGGTTTTCTGATTGACTGTAAGCTGCTTTTAAATTCTGACTGTTTAAGTTGCTTAAGAAATTCACAACGGTATTTTTAGGATCGCCAATTACTTTTGGAGAATCTGTTCCCGTAGCATTTTCTTCTGGAGTTCCTTCAAGATTTTCTGGATTTTCTGAGCTTTGAGGCATCAAAAGAGCGTTAGGATTTACATCTACACCCATTTTGGTCATTTGAATGGTTTTCTTAGAAGTTTTTACAGTAACTTTTATGTCAATTTTATTGTCTATTACTTTTTCTTGAGGAAGAGAAGAAAATCTCATGAAAAATCCTTTGAATTGATTGTTTTGCATTAAATTTTTAGAAGTCAAAAGTTTTACTCCTTGGCTAGAAACTTCTAAAGTGGTTTCTAAGGCTGCATTTTCGAAATCTACTTTATTTCCTGCTGCATCTAATAATCTTGGAACGATTTGTAAAGCTTTTGGTCCTAAAATACTATCTACAGAAACTTCACTGGTTGTAATTTGCAAAGAATTTGCGGCAACATCATTTACATCTGTTTCAGATGGTGTAATATTTTGGAAGATATTCATTTCACCTAATGAAGGAGGAGCTGTACTTGCCCAGTTGATGCCGTTTTCTTGTGCTACTTTGTCTGCCATTGCAAAAATTTCTGGCACTTTTTTTCCTTCTAGAAGTTTGCCAAGAGCTTTCAGTTCTTCGATATCACCTTCTGCATCTACACCAAAGGTTTTTAGAATATAAAGAGCTTCATTAAACTTAATTTGTTTAATAGTGGGAAGCGAAGAAGACATGTCATTGATACTTTCTTGGAAGGCTTTTGTACTGCTTGCATCTACTGCATCTTTTTTACAACCGATTAAAAAAAGCAATGAAAATATGCTTAGAAAAAGGAAACGTTTCATAAAATGAATATTTATATACAAAAATAAAAAAATCCCAACAATAAGTTGGGATTTATATGATGTTTCTTTCTGAAATTAGAAAGGATATTCAAAAATTTTAGACTCTTTTACTAGAGGATTTCCTTCAGGAATCAATTTAAGTTTAGATAATGCAGACATTACTACTAAAACGAATAAACCTACCATGAATAAGAATGCACCTACTACTAATAAGAATGTGTATGCATTGTTCCAGAAAGGTCCTACTGTTCCTGGCATAATCATGTTGAAGAAATCTAACCAGTGACCTAGAATTACTAAAACAGCCATTGTAGTTACTACTTTGTAATTTCTCTTGATGCTAGAACTTACTAATACCAATAGTGGTAATAAGAAGTTAATAATAAGCATTGGTAAGAAAGTGTACTTGTAGTAAGCAAATCTATCGAAGAAATATCTTACTTCTTCTGGGATGTTTGCATACCAGTAAAGCATGAATTGGTCAAAGAATAAATAAGTCCATAACATTGAAGTAGCAAATAAGAATTTAGCTAAATCATGTAAGTGATTATCATTAAACTGTGGTAAAACTCCTTTTTTCTTTAAGTAAACTGCAACAATAATGATTACTGCAACAGCACTAGATAAAGTAGATACCATAGAATACCAAATGTAAAGCGTAGAATACCAGTGAGGGTCAATAGACATTAAGAAATCCCAAGCCCAAGCTGCAGAAGCAAATCCGAAGAATGCTATGTAACCTACGCTCCAGTTGTATAATGCTTTGTAATCTTTTCTATCTTTAGTTTCGTCTAATCTCTTAGAAACTTTCTTAATTTTCCAAACAAAGAACCAAGAACCAATTACATAGATAATGATTCTCACTACATAGAAAGGTATATTTAAGAATTTTGATTTTTCGTAAAGGATAACATCAAAGTTTGGAGAATTAGGATTTGTTAAATCTGGATCCATCCAGTGATATAAATGAGCAATGCCACCTACGTTTAGGAAAGTTAAGATTAATAAAATAATCCCACCTACTGGAATGAATGAAGATACCGCTTCCATTACTCTTGTTACAATTACAGACCAACCAGCGTGAGCTGCATGCTGAATTGATAAAAAGAATAAAGCACAAGCAGAAATTCCGAAGAATAACATAGCAGCAGTTAATAAAGCCGAGAACGGTGTATTATGAATCTGATGCGTAGCATGTTCTAAGTGTGCGGCATTATCTTGAGGTCCTACTAATTCTGAAGAGTTCATTGGGGTATGATGTTCTGTACCATGGTGTACATTATCCATCATTGTCTGAATTGCAGACTCATTTAACCCATGATTTAATAGGTAGCCAATACCGAATAGTACCAATCCAACAACTATCAGTATAATAGAATACAATTTTAATTTTGGTGAAAAACTATACATTTTTTTCTGTTTTTATTATTTAGTATTGGTTTGAGTTGTAGTTGCATCAGCAGCAGCTACAGGAGCTACAGCATCAGCTTTGAAAGCGCTCATTACATACATTGCTACTCTCCATCTATCAGCAGGAGCTAATTGACCAGCGTAAGATCCCATTAAGTTTCTTCCGTTTACAATTACATAATGAGTAGTTCCTACTGTAATCTGTCTGTCTTTGTAAGCTGGAACACCAGAATATGCACCACTTTGTACAATTGGACCTTGTCCATCACCAGCCACACCGTGACAAGCTGCACAAGTCATTTCGTATAATTTTTTACCTCTTGCTAAATCTTTTTCTTTATTTTTAGGATCTAGAGGAGAAACGGTAACACTTTTTGACTCTTCATAAAATGCAGTATATTCTTCTACATTTTTAGGAGTTTTATCTTCTGGCAAAATTCCTTCCTTGTCTTGAGGAACCGTACCTTCTACAGGAGAAAGTAGAGTAGAGCCGTAGTTATTTACAAAAGCCGGGATTTCATTTTCTTTGCTTACATAATGTCCATCTGCTTTACTAGCAGTTTTAATCATTGGATCATAAGCTACGGGGAAATACATATCCGGAAAGTAAACTAATGGCGGATTATCTTTTGGTCCACAAGAATTCAGCGCGATAACTGAGATTCCCAAGATGGTTGTTATTTTTAAAATATTTTTCATATTACGCATCTTTTACAGTTATTTCTTCTACACCTGTTTCAATCAGCATCTGTTTAATGGTTTCTACATCGTCAGACACAAACTCCATCATAAACTTATCATCCGTAGTTCTAGGATCTGGATTCTGAGGAGCAGCTCCAGGATACATTTTATTTCTTACTAAGAAAGTAAGAGACATCATGTGTGCAGCACAGAATACCATTAATTCAAACATTGGAACTACAAAAGCAGGCATGTTATGAGCCCACCAGAAAGCTGGTTTACCACCTATGTTTTGTGGCCAGTCATGATTCATCATATACCAAGTGGCTAAAGCACCAATGGTAACACCATAACAAGCATAAATGAAAGCTGCGTCTGAAATTCTAGTTTTCTTAAGACCTAAAGCTTTATCTAGCCCGTGAACTGGGAATGGAGTATACACTTCGGTAATTTCAATACCTTTATCTCTGAAAGCTTTAACGCCGTTCATTAAATCGTCGTCATCGCCATAAAGTCCATATATTCTTTTAGTGGTGCTCATCTCCTTCTTTTGCTTTATAAGTTTCACCTGAAATTTTCAAAATAGTCTTCAATTCAGCCTGTGCAATTACAGGGAATGTTCTAGCGTATAATAGGAATAATACTCCGAAGAAACCAATTGTTCCTAAATAAACTCCTACGTCTATAATCGTTGGCTTAAACATCGTCCAAGAACCTGGTAAATAGTCTCTAGAAAGGTTGATCACAATGATGTCAAATCTTTCAAACCACATACCGATGTTGATGATTAATGCTACGAAGAAAGTCCAAATAATATTCGTTCTTAATTTTTTGAACCAGAAAGAAGCAGGAACAACTAAGTTACAGATAATTAGCGCCCAGAATGCCCACCAGTAAGGACCAGTAGCAGCACCTGGAGATAAATATGTAAAGTCTTCATATCTACTTCCTGAGTACCAACCGATGAAGTATTCTACACCATATGCTACCGTTACCATACCACCAGTTACGATGATTACGATGTTCATAATTTCGATATGATACATGGTAATATAATCTTCTAAGTGTGCTACTTTTCTAGCAACTAATAGAAGGGTTTGTACCATTGCAAATCCTGAGAAAATCGCACCTGCTACGAAGTAAGGAGGGTAGATGGTAGAGTGCCATCCTTTGATTACTGAAGTTGCGAAGTCAAATGATACCGTGGTGTGTACTGAGAATACAAGTGGTGTTGCTAAACCAGCTAATACAAGAGATAATTCTTCGAATCTTTGCCAGTGTTTTGCTTTACCACCCCAACCGAATGCTAGGAATGTATAAATCTTTTTAGTCCAAGGCGTTTTTGCTCTATCTCTAATCATCGCAAAGTCTGGGATTAATCCCATGAACCAGAATACGGTAGATACAGAGAAGTAAGTAGAGATTGCAAATACGTCCCAAAGTAGTGGAGAGTTAAAGTTAGTCCAAAGAGAACCAAATTGGTTTGGCAAAGGGAATACCCAATATCCTACCCAAACTCTACCCATGTGAATTACTGGGAAGATAGCAGCCTGTACAACTGCAAAAATCGTCATCGCTTCTGCAGAACGGTTTACAGACATTCTCCATCTTTGTCTAAATAATAACAATACTGCAGAGATTAAGGTTCCTGCGTGACCAATACCTACCCACCAAACGAAGTTAGTAATATCCCAACCCCAGTTAATGGTTTTGTTTAGTCCCCAAGCTCCGATACCGGTACCAATGGTGTAAGCAATACATCCAAAACCGTATACAAATAGAACTAGAGCTGCCCAAAAAGAAATCCACCAGAGTTTTCCGGCTCTTTCTTCGATAGGTCTTGCAATATCTTCGGTGATATCGTGATAAGTCTTGTGACCAATAATTAGCGGTTCCCTAATAGGGGCTTCGTAATGTCCTGACATTTTTTACCTATTTATATTATTTAAACGTTGTTTTCTTTTCTGTTTCTCACTTTTGTATGGTAGAATACGTTTGGTTTAGTACCCACTTCTTCTAGCAATACATATTTTCTCTTGTCATTGAATAATGCTCTTACTTCTGATGATTTGTCATTCATATCACCAAATTTAAGTGCTCCAGTAGAACAAGCCTGCGAACAAGCTGTTTTAAGTTCTCCATCTTCAATTCTTCTGCCTTCTTTTTTAGCTTCAAGAATTGTAGCTTGAGTCATTTGGATACACATCGAGCATTTTTCCATTACCCCTCTAGTTCTTACTACAACATCTGGATTTAGAACCATTCTTCCTAAATCGTTATTCATGTTGAAGTCAAACTTATCATTCAAGTTATAAGTAAACCAATTGAATCTTCTTACTTTGTAAGGACAGTTGTTTGCACAATATCTTGTACCAATACATCTGTTGTAAGCCATTTGGTTTTGACCTTGCTTACCGTGAGAAGTTGCAGCAACAGGACATACTGTTTCACAAGGAGCGTGATTACAGTGCTGACACATTACTGGTTGGAAAATCACATCAGGACTTTCGTTTGGTTCAATTAATATATCATAAAGGTTAGGAACGTCTAGTCCTTTGTCTAAACCTTCTTTTACTTCTATTTTTTCTTTAGCAGAGTAATATCTATCGATTCTTAGCCAAGCCATATCTCTAGACATTCTTACCTCTTCTTTACCTACTACAGGTACGTTGTTTTCTGCTTGACAAGCAATGATACAAGCTCCACAACCGATACATGAGTTAAGGTCTACAGAAAGATTAAAGTGAGGCCCATCAGTATCATCGAAAGCATCCCAAAGGTCTACTTTACCCATAGGTAATGTTCCTTGTAATGTTTCCATAGTTAATGGCTTATTCCACTTGTTTACGTCTTCGTTTAAGTAAGTATCTAGTGTTACTTCTTTAGCGATTTCGTAACGACCCATTAATGTATTTTGAAGCTGTACTCCTGCAAATTCGTGATCATCTGCTCCTGATTTTTCAATAGAAACATTAGATACTACAGTATTATACCCATCAAATAGAGGATAAGCGTTTACACCTGTTTCAGCTACTTTACCTGAGTCTTTTTTACCATAACCTAAAGCAAGACCTAATGAACCTTCTGCTTGACCTGGCTGAATGAAAACAGGAACGTTTTCTAATTTCACACCATTTACAGTAAGATTTACCACAGTACCATCTAACTGCATTCTAGCGTTTAATTCATTCTCTATGCCGTATTCTTTAGCATCTGCTGGAGAGATAGTAAGGTAGTTATCCCAAGCCATTCTCGTAATTGGATCTGGTAACTCTTGTAACCAAGGGTTATTGGCTTGAGTACCGTCTCCCATTGCAGTAGTGGTATAAAGTACAAGTTCTAATTTAGAAGCTTTGAAACCTTGTAATTCTGAAACTGCTTTTGCAGCATCTCCACCTGTGTAAGATAGAGCTCCTGTAATGTTCCCTGCATTAAAACCATTATAAAGTGCTTGGTTAAATGAAGTTCCATTAAGAATTGTTGCAGCATTGGCTTTTAAATATTCATAGTAGTTAGGCGTAAATCCTTTTCCGTTTATCCAAACAAGAAGTGATTCTTCAATTTGTCTAGATTTGAATATTTTTTGGATAGTAGGTTGCATTAATGAATACGCACCAGTTTGAGGAGCAATATCACCCCAAGATTCTAACCAGTGTGCTGCTGGAATGACTACTTTTGCTGCTTGAGCAATTTCATTTTTCTTATCAGCTACAGCAACTACAATTCCTACTTTGCTTAATGATTTTTTGAATTCTGCACCTTTTGCGTGAGAATAGATTGGGTTTACTTTGTTAGCAACTAAAACACCAACTTGACCAGCATTTACCCAAGTTAAAAACTCGTTAAATCTTGCGTTGTCATATTCTTTTAATAGGTTTGCTTTTCCAGTGAAAGCTACAGAACCTAATTTTTGATTGATTAAGTGTGCCAGAACATAAGAAGCTTTAGAACCGTCAGCAAAAACTACCGCTTTGTTTCCTTTAGCTTGTAATTCTTTAGCAATTTCAGAAGCTACTTTATCAGAAGTACCGCCTCCTACGATTGCGTTATAAACTTCTACTAATGTTTTATTTACAGCAGAAGGTTTTTGCTTAATTCTCGTATCAGCATTAGCACCAGTAAGAGACATGTTAGATTCTACTTGAATATGTCTAAGCATGTTAGCTCCTGGTTTTCTAGCAGCTGCGTATGATGTTTCTAAGCTATTTGCGTTATAATCTCCTAAGAAATCTGCTTGGAAAGAAACCACTAATTCAGTAGCTGATAAGTCGTAAACTGGTAATGCTCTATTACCGAAAACTTCTTGAGCAGCGTCTAATGCAGCAGCATACGTGTAAGCATCGTAAGTTACTAATTCTGCATTAGGATATTTAGCTTTAAACTCTCCGAATAATTTCTTGAATGTAGGAGAAGGATATGAATGAGAAAGAACTACAATTTTCTTGTTTTCAGCTTGAGCTTTAGTTAGTGCTTCTAGAACTACAGAATCTACTTTGTCGAAAGTTTCGTCTTTACCGTCTAGTTTTGGTTGTTTAATTTTATCATTATCATATAATGACAATACACTTGCTTGAGCTCTAGCATTTGTTTTACCTAGATCATTTGCAGTTTTATTCGGTTCAATTTTAATGGGTCTACCTTCTCTAGTTTTTACTAAAACACTAGCAAAGTCAAACCCGTCAAAATAGGTAGATGCATAATAATTAGGAATTCCTGGGATAATACTGTGTGGTTTTACCACGTAAGGAATTGTTTTGATTACTGGTGCTTCACACGCTGCAAGAGTAACTGCAGCTGTAGAGAAGCCTAATAATTTTAAGAAATCCCTTCTAGAAGTCCCAGAATTGTTCATTTTTTCTGCATCACCCAAGAACTCATCTACAGGAATTTCGTTTTGAAATTCTTTTTGAGCCAATTTCGCATTAAGCGATTGGTCTTTAAGTTCATGAATACTTCTGAATTGTATTTTATTTGAAGCCATTTATACTTCTAATTTTCTGTTATTAATAATGACATTTACCACACTCTAAACCACCAATAGCATCTACGGTCATTTTAGTTTCTCCACCGTATTGTTTTTTCAACTTGTCGTGAAGTTTTTGGTAGTATTCTTTGTTATAACCGTTTGTCATGTCTACTTCTGTAGTTCTGTGACAATCAATACACCATCCCATTGTGAAGCTATTTGCCATTTGTACTTTGTCCATTTCTTGAACTTGACCGTGACAAGCTTTACATACTACGTCTACTTTTTTAGCTTTGATGATGGTTTGTTCACCAGCTACCACGTGTTGTGCGTGATTGAAGTATACGAAATCTGGCATATTGTGAATTCTCACCCACTCGATTGGTTTAGTTTTTCCTGTGTAAGACTGTGAACCTTCATCCCAACCAGCAGCTTCGTAGATTTTCTTAATCTCTGCAGTATAGAATTCTCTAGATTTTCCTTCTTCTATGTATTTTCCTTTGTATTCTGAAATACCTTTGTGGCAATTCATACAAACGTTTACAGAAGGAATTTCTGATACTTTACCATACTTAGCACTTGAGTGACATAATTGACAATCAATTTTATTCTCACCAGCGTGAATTTTGTGAGAGAAGTAAATAGGTTGCTCTGGTTGATAACCTTTGTATACACCTACCCACATTAGCCAGTTCCAAATTCCGTAAAGTGCTAATAGGGCTAATAATCCCATTAATGCTTTACCTAGCGTATTATACTTCTCGTAGAATTCGCCAATTGAGTTGATTCTTGTAGCGTCTAGAGCAGAAATTTCTCCAGATTTTCTGTGTAAATTTACGAGTTGGGTTAATCTGAAGAGTAACCAAAGAAGTAATCCTCCAACTGCGGCTAAAGAAATTAATAGAGCAGATGAATTGTTTTTTTCATCTTGAGCAGCTTTGATGGCTTCTGGTGAATTCACATCAGTTTCTGCTGCAGCAGGCTCTGCTTTTGGCGGATTAGTGGTGTATTCTAGAAGATCTGCAATATCCTGATCTGTCAGATTAGGGAACTGAGTCATCTCTACTTTGTTGAATTTTTCGAAGACTTCATTCGCATACTTATCGCCAGAAGCTCTAAGTGCTTTGTTATCTTTAATCCATTTTTGGAACCAATCTACACCTAAATTTTGTTCCGTTTTTAATCTGTCTACTACGCCTCCTAAAGCTGGGCCTACCATTTGTTTGTCTAGCGCGTGACACGCAGAACAATTGGTTTTAAAAAGGGTTTCTCCTTTCTTAGCGTCACCTTTAAGATCTTGAGCGTAAATAGAAGCACTGGTTGTTAAGAGCAAACTACATGCTAACAACACTCTCTTGTAATGCTTTCTCCAACTAATCATTTAAATAATCTTGGGTTAATACTATTGAGTTTACATTCAATTCCGCAAAAATAATACTTTAACACAATATTAACAGAAGGTTTGTATGTATTTTATCAAATTTTTTTAATTTATAATTGTTCTAAATAAGAAAGATTGGTATAATTTTTATTTGTATTAACTTTGTCAAAAATAATTTTAATGAAAAACGTAATAAAAATACTATCATTATTAGCTTTTTTAAGTTTTAATATCTCTAATGCTCAGGTAGTTGAGAAAAAAGAAACACATAATAGAACGGAGTTGAAAGTTTCTATGGATAGCAGAGTAAATGAGCTTTTAACGGATTTAGAAGGGAAATGTGATAAGATTAAAGAGGAAGAAGCCAACAAAAATGAAGCTCCGAAAGTAGAAATTTCGACGAAACCTAAAACAAATGCTGAAATCTGTAGAGATAATCCTAGAATTTTAGGTTACAAAATTCAGGTGGCGGTTGTAAAAAGTAATGAGGAAGCCAACAAAGTGAAATCTTATTTCCGCACAAAATTCCCAAATATGAAAGCAGAAACTGATGCTTCGCTAAGACCTAATTATAAGGTTTTGGTAGGAAGCTATTTCAGTAAGCAATCTGCTAGTGGCGATTTAGCAAGAATTAGAAGTTATTTCCCTGCTGCAATTGCAGTACAATACAGAGTTTTCTGTGTAGAAGCAAAATAATTTTCACACATTAGCATAACAAAAATCCACCAAAATTTTGGTGGATTTTTTTATTTAATTTTTTACTAAAAGTCTGAATCCTTCTCCATGCACGTTGATGATTTCTAATCCTTCATCGTCTTTTAGGAGCTTTCTCAGTTTAGCAATGTACACGTCCATACTTCTTGCCGTGAAATAATTTTCTTTTTTCCAGATTTTTCTTAATGCTAAATCTCTTGGCATGAAATCATTTCTGTGTAGGCAAAGCAATTTTAGTAATTCGTTTTCTTTTGGCGAAAGTTTATATTCATTATCACCTACTCGTAATTGTCTTAAAACTGAATCGAAAAACATGTTAGAAATTTTAAATTGCTCTTGTTCTTCGTCTTCTACTACTGCACTTCTTTGTAAAATAGCTTTGATTTTGTATAAAAGTAATTCGGTGTCAAATGGTTTTGTGATGTAATCATCTGCGCCAATTTGATAGCCTTTTAAAACGTCTTCACGCTGGTTTCTTGCTGTTAAAAATATAATGGGAGTATTCTTGTCTATTTTTCTCACGTCTTCAGCTAGTGAAAAGCCGTCTTTTTTGGGCATCATGACATCGAAAATACAAATGTCAAATTCCTTTTCTGTGAATTCTTTTAGCCCTAATTCGCCATCAATAGCAAGGGTTACATCAAAGTTGTTAATGCTTAAATAATCTTTAAGTACCGCTCCGAAACTTTGGTCGTCTTCTACTAATAAGATTCTGTTACTCATAATATTTGGTGTTTTTTATTTGTTGTTATTTCATCGGCAGTTTTATGGTAAATGTGCTGCCTTTATCTTTTTCTGATTCTACAATCACTTGACCGTGATGCAGTTCTACGATTTTCTTCACATAAGACAATCCTAAACCTTGTCCTTTTACATTGTGAATATTCCCGGTTTCTTCTCTGAAGAATTTTTCGAAAATTTTGGTTCTGTTATGTTGTTCCATTCCCATTCCTTTATCAGAAATCGCAATGACGTAAAATCCAGGCTCATTTCTGGTAGTAATTCTAATTTCTGGGGTTTCTGGCGAATATTTATTAGCGTTGTCCAGTAAGTTGACCAGTGCATTAGAAAGGTGGAATTCATCTACTTTTACATGATAATGTTCCGCTTTGAATTCTTCGGTTAATGTTCCGCCTCTTTCTTCTACAATAAGTCTAAATGACTGAGAAATTTGCTTGATGAGTTCTCTTACATTGGTCTCTTTTAAGAAGAGTTTCACCTCGTTTCTCTCTAATTTTGACATGTTGAGAACGTTTTCTACCTGCTTTTTCATTCTCAAGTTTTCTTGCTTGATGAGTTGAGAATAATATTTTACCTTTTCTGGATTGGTAGAGATTTTATCATTAGCTAAAGCATCTGTCGCTACGGAAATGGTAGCTAATGGTGTTTTGAATTCATGAGACATGTTATTGATGAAATCAGTTTTTACTTCAGAGATTTTTTTCTGTTTCATCATGTAATTAATCGAGATGATGTAGATTCCTAAAATGGTCAATAAGGACATGAAAGTTCCTAGTAGCATTGGCAAATTATTCATTGCCAAAGACGCATCTTTTCTTGGGAAAACCAGCGAAAGCGTAAAAAGTGTTCGGTCTTTATCGTCTGTAAAAAGTGGAAAATTATAATTGGTTTTGTCTTTTTGGTCTAAATAGGTATTGTTAGAAATTTGAGTCAATTTATTGTTTTTGTCCAAAATTCCATAACCAAATTTAGAGTTTATTCCATTGTTTTTCAGTTCTTTAGCGAGAACGGAATCCAGCATTTTTGGATTAACTCTTTGGTTGATAGGTAAGTTAGAAGCATTAAATTTCGCAAACTCTGTCAAGGTAAATTGTCCACTGCTGATGTCTTGACTCTGAACCGAAGAAATAATCTGAGGAGTACTTTCGTTTTTTTTAAAGCTGTATAAACCTTCGTCTTTGTATAGTTTTATTTTGGTAATGCTGTCTCCCTTTTTAGAAATCGGAATATTTTGTTTTTCAATAATCGTTTTATTGAAAGTAAGCGTGGTTTTGTTTGCAGAATCCTGCGTTTGCTGGATTTGGAAAAGAGTAGGACTTTTAGCGTTATTGGCTAAAGTTTTGTCGAAATTTTTAAACTTTTCGTTGTACTTCTGAATTTCTAATTCTTCAATTTTTTTACTTGAATTTTCTAGCGCAGTATATACTTTATTAGAAAAATCTTGCTCTAGTGCGGTGTAATATTCTTTAAGCCAATAAAATTGCAATGACACGAAAACAACAAGTGAAATCGTCATGAATACGGAGATTATTGGGATAAATTTATTATTCATTTTCGCCTAAAAATTTTGTTAAAATTAGAAATTTAACACAAATTAAACAAAAAAATCACAGTATTTTTATATGATTTTTCTTAAAAACGAGAATTTTAACAAATTATTGTGAATTAATTTCCCTTTTGTAGAAAATTTTTAAGAAATTTCTAACAAGTCTTCGTCTATAAAATATTGAATAATGGCTTTTTTCATGAGCAGTTGTTGCTCATTCGGTTTCAGTTCTGGGAGTTCTTCTAGTTGTTTGTACATTGGCCAACCGTCATCATCATAATCTTCAAATTCATAAAACCCGAAAGGTTCTAGCAATCTGCAAACCGCAATGTGAATAAGATTCACCTTGTCATCTTTAGAATATTTTTGTTTCCCACTGCCTAATTCTTGGATTCCTATCAAAAACAAAAGTGTTTCAATAGGCGGATTTTTCTCCGTTTGAAAATTTTCAACGAAAAATTTTTCTATTTTTATCCAAAGTTCTGTTTCGTTCATGATTAATCATTAAAACTTGTCATTCTGAACGGAGTTTACGGAGTGAAGAATCTTTTGATTTTAATAAATAAGATTCTTCATTTCATTCGTTCCTCATTCATTCAGAATGACAGCGTTATTTTTTGTTTTCTAATTTTAATAAAAATGCATATTCTAGAGCGTCTTCCTTCAAACTTTCAAATCTTCCAGAAGCACCACCATGACCAGATTTCATATCGGTCTTGAAAATGAGGATATTATTGTCAGTTTTTAAATCACGCAATTTTGCAACCCATTTTGCGGGTTCCCAATATTGCACTTGAGAATCATGAAAACCAGTGGTGATTAATGTATTTGGGTAATTTTTTGCTTCTATATTATCGTAAGGAGAATAAGAAAGCATGTAATCATAATATTTTTTCTTTTTCGGATTTCCCCATTCATCAAATTCTCCAGTTGTCAAAGGAATTGTTTCATCTAACATGGTAGTGACCACATCTACAAAAGGAACTTGCGCCACAATTCCGTTGAAAATTTCAGGTTCGTAATTCATAACCGCGCCCATTAATAGTCCACCAGCAGAACCGCCCATCGCATAGAGATGTTTCGGAGAAGTGTAATTTTCAGAAATGAGGAATTTCGCAGCGTCAATAAAATCAAAGAAAGTATTTTTCTTTTTCAGCATTTTTCCATTGTCATACCATTCTCTTCCTAAATATTCGCCGCCACGAACGTGTGCAATAGCATAAATGAAGCCTCGGTCTAAAATTGATAATCTTACATTAGAAAAACTTGCATCTATCGTGTGTCCATAACTTCCGTAACCATATAATAGAAGTGGTGTTTCGGCAGATTTTGGAGTGTCTTTATGATAGACTAAAGAAATCGGGATTTTCACTTTTCCGTCTCTGGAATTTGCCCAAATTCTTTCAGAAATATAATTTTTAGCATCAAAAGTTCCGCCCAAAACTTCCTGTTGTTTCAAAAGTTTGGTTTCGCCCGTTTTCATATTATATTCGTAGGTAGAACTTGGCGTTGTGAGCGAAGTGTAACCATAACGCAAAACTTCTGTGTCAAAATCTAAATTTAGTCCAACATAAGCCGTGTAAGTTGGCTCATCAAAAGGTAAATAATGAGATTTTCCTGTAGAATTTTCTATAATTTTCAATTGAAGTAAACCTTCGGTTCTTTCTTCAATCACGAAATAATCTTTGAAAATTTCAAAACCTTCCAGTAAAGTTTCTTTTTTATGCGGAATTACTTCTTTCCAATGTTCTTTAGAAGGTTTATCCACCGAAGTTTTCATAATTTTGAAATTAGTAGCATCGCCTTCATTGGTGATGATGTAAAAATCATTTTGATAATGTTCTACCGCGTATTCTAAATCGTCTTCACGTTTTTGGATGACTTGCCATTCTGCAAAAACATTATTTGACGGAATAAACCAATGTTCATCTGAAATGGCAGAAGAACTCGCAATGAAAATATATTCTAAAGATTTTGATTTATAAACACTTACGTCAAAAGTTTCGTCTTCTTCGTGGAAAATGAGAACGTCTTCTTCCTGAGAAGTGCCAATTTTATGTCTGTAAATTTGGAAAGCGCGTAACGTTTCGTCTTTTCTGATGTAGAAAAAATGTTCATTATCTGCTGCCCAAACTGTTTTACCAGTGGTGTTTTCAATTTTATCGGTAAGAAATTCTCCCGTTTCTAAATTTTTGAGCAAAATGGTATAGATTCTTCTTCCAATAATGTCTTCTGAAAATGCAGCCAACTGATTATTCACCGAAACAGAGAAGCTTCCTACATCGTAAAAATCTTTACCAGCAGCCATTTCGTTTACATCTAGCATAAGTTCTGCTTCGTTTTCCAAGCTTTTAAAATGTCTGTAGAACAGTGGATATTCTTTTCCTTTTTGAAATTTTACCACATACCAATATTCATTGAAAAAATAAGGCAAGCTCTCGTCATCTTCTTTGTAACGAGCTTTCATTTCTTGGAAAAGTTGTTCTTGCAATTCTTCGGTATCTTTCATCACGAAGTCGCAATAAGCGTTTTCTTCTTCTAAATATTGTAAAACTTCGGGATTTTCTCTTTCATTGAGCCAGAAAAACGGGTCGTTTCTTTGGTGACCGTGAATTTCTAGTGATTTATCAATTTTTTTTGCTTTGGGAGCGTTCATCATTAAGTTGAATTAGAATGTAGCAATAAGTAATTTTATTTCTCTAGATTTTAAATTTTTGCAAATATAGGTTTTCTAAAAAAGAAAAAAATCACCAAAAATATTTTGATGATTTTGATAATATCTATAATGTATAATTTTATTTGTTATTGGCTCTGATGTATTTTTCTATTGCCATTGTCATAGAAGGGTTTTCTTTAGTAGGAGCCATTACATCTATTTTTAAACCAGCTTCTTCTGCTGCGTTTTGCGTAGTGATCCCGAAAACTGCAATTTTTCTATCTCCTTGTTCAAAATTTGGGAAATTATGGAAAAGAGATTTGATTCCTTGGTGAGAGAAAAACACAAGCATGTCATATTCTTCAATTTTCACATCAGATAAATCACTTGCTACCGTTCTGTACATCACTGCTTTAGTCCAGTCAATCCCTGATTGGTCTAAGATTTTAGTTGTTTCTTCTGTTACTACATCAGAACATGGAAGAAGATATTTCTCGTCATGGTGTTTTTTGAAAAGTGGCAATAAATCTGCCATTGATTTTTCACCAAAAGAAATTTTTCTTTTTCTGTAAATAATGTGTTTCTGAAGATAATTCGCAGTTGCTTCTGATTGGCAAATATATCTCATATTGTCAGGAACAGAGAAACGCATTTCTTCTGCTAATCTGAAATAGTGATCTATGGCATTTTTACTAGTAAAAATAACACCTGTATAGTGAGAAAGGTCAATTTTTTGAGTTCTTAATTCCTTAGCATCTACACCTTCAACATGGATGAAAGGTCTGAAATCAATTTTAATTTTTTCACTTTTAGCCATCTCTAAATATGGTGAAGAATCACCTTGTGGAGCAGGCTGAGAAACCAAAATAGATTTTATTTTCATTCTTAAACTTAATAAAACGATTTATAAAAACCAAAATTTCCAAAGCACCAATATTGGTAGAATTTGGAGAGTGCAAATATACAAAAATTTATAATACCATTGTCTAGGCAAAATTTGCTGAGGATGAAATAGGTAGATTAATATTTTGACAGTAAATGCTATGAAAATCAAGCTGCTATAGTAAAAAAAGGCATTAGAAGTTTTGAAATGCAGGTAATAATGGAGGAAACTTATGACCAAAATCACTAACGAATACACCATAAAATATTTCTGCGCCACAAAAGAATATCTGCCGAATCGTTCTAATTGATTAATGCTTCCGTAGAATAAATAGACGAAAGTATTTTTAATAAGGTGAAACAGAAGCATTGAAACGAGAACAAAGCCAAATTTGTTAAAAGTAATGCCTGCTACAACTAAATTTTGGGCAATAAATTTCGGAACAATCGGAATGAATTGCGAAAATAACACCGAAAAACTTACCGAAAAAAGTATAGTCGTGAAAACCCAACTTAAAGTGTTATTGTTTGATTCTTCATAAGGCTGTAAAATAAATTCTATCAAGGTTACATCTCTGTGCAGGGTTTTAAATATGATAATATAAGACAGAATAATGCCTATAATACAGTAAATAACCCAGTCATGATGTTCTACAACTCTTATCAATTTATTAGATTTTTTGCAAAAGTAAGAATTTTAAGGAATACATTTTGATATAAGGCTATATTAAATAATTATTTAAAACCTTAAAAACATTATCTTTGCATTTTCTTATCTCTATGAAAAAATTAGTCATTATCCCAACCTACAACGAAAAAGAAAATATAGAAAACATTATTAAAGCTGTTTTTGCTTTAGAACAAGATTTTCATGTTTTGATTGTAGATGATTCATCACCAGATGGAACCGCAGAAATAGTAAAAAGAATGCAGCATGAATTTCCGCATTTGCTACATCTTACCATAAGAAAAGTAAAAGACGGATTAGGGAAAGCTTACATTCATGGTTTTAAATGGGCACTAGAAAATGGTTATGACTACATTTTCGAGATGGATGCAGATTTTTCGCACAATCCTAATGATTTGCCAAAATTATTTGATGCCGCACAAAAAGGTGATATGAGCATCGGTTCTAGATATTGTAAAGGTGTAAATGTGGTAAACTGGCCTATGTCTAGAGTTTTACTATCGTATTTCGCTTCTAAATATGTGAGATTCGTTTTAGGAATTCCTATTTTTGATACCACTGCTGGTTTTGTATGTTTTTCAAGAAAAGTTTTAGAAAATATCGGTCTAGACCAAGTGAAAATGACAGGGTATGGTTTCCAAGTAGAGATGAAATACAGAGCCTACAGAAAAGGTTTTAAAATAAACGAAGTTCCTATTATTTTCACAGATAGAACAGAAGGAGAAAGTAAAATGAGTGGCGGAATTATTAAAGAAGCCATTTTTGGAGTAATTAATATGAAATTAAAATCTATCTTCGGTAAAATATGAGAAGACTCCTCGTTTTTTTTATAATATTTTCACTGTTTTCCTGCGAAAAAATTGTTGATAAGCCCAAAAATCTTATCGAAAAACAAGAAATGGCAGAGATAATAGCAGATTTTGCTATTTATGACCAAACGTATACGGTAAAACCAGATGCTAATATGGAATTGGTAAGCAGATTTGTTTTGAAAAAACATAAAATAGATGCTAAAACTTACCGAGATAGCTATAAATATTATATTTCTAATCCAGAGGAAATGGATGACATCTTTGCAGAAGCGAAAGAAATTATCTTAGACAAAGACCCGAAATTAGAAGATTACATAGAAAAAAAGAAAAAGGAGAATCCTAATCTCCCAGAATTTTTAAGATAAAGTACCAAACTTACTTTTATACAATAATGCAGAAATTTTTTGAAGTTGAAAAAAATACTTCCGGAAAAGCAAGAGCCGGAAAAATAACTACAGACCACGGCGAAATTCTTACTCCTATTTTTATGCCAGTAGGAACAGTAGCTTCTGTAAAAACAGTTCATCAGCATGAACTAAGAGAAGACATAAAAGCACAAATTATACTTGGGAATACCTATCATTTATATTTAAGACCAGGCATGGAAATCATGCAAGAAGCAGGTGGTTTGCATCAATTTATGAATTGGGAAAAACCCATTCTTACAGATTCTGGTGGTTATCAGGTTTTTTCACTTTCTTCGAGCAGAAAAATGACAGAAGAAGGCGTGAAATTCAAGTCGCATATTGATGGAAGTTATCATTTCATTTCTCCAGAAAAATCTATGGAAATTCAGCGTCAGATTGGAGCAGATATTTTCATGGCTTTTGATGAATGTACACCTTATCCTTGCGAATACAATCAAGCAAAACTATCGATGGAACTCACGCATCGTTGGTTAAAAAGATGTATTGATTGGACCAATGAAAATCAAGAAATTTACGGTCATAAACAGCACCTTTTCCCAATTGTTCAAGGTTCTACGTATTCTGATTTGAGAAAAATTTCAGCGGAAGTAATTTCTGAAGCTGGAGCAGACGGTAATGCGATTGGTGGACTTTCAGTAGGTGAACCAGAAGAAGAAATGTACAGAATTACAGATGAAGTAACCGATATTTTGCCAAAAGATAAGCCGAGATATTTAATGGGAGTTGGTACACCTTGGAACATCATCGAAAGCATTGGTCTGGGAATTGATATGATGGATTGTGTAATGCCTACCAGAAATGCCAGAAACGCGATGCTTTTCACTTGGCAAGGTGTAATGAACATGAAAAATAAAAAATGGGAAAAAGATTTTTCTCCATTAGATGAATTCGGGACGAGTTATGTAGATAGAGATTATTCTAAAGCGTACGTTCGTCACTTATTTGTAGCCAAAGAATATCTAGCCAAACAAATTGCTTCTATTCATAATCTAGCATTTTATTTAGATTTGGTAAAAGTTGCTAGAGAACACATCATTGCAGGAGATTTCTACGAGTGGAAAGAACAAATCATTCCACAGTTGAAGCAAAGACTTTAAAAACAATTTCTTAGTTTTATAATTGAACGATTTTAGAATTTAATGAAAATTTTAGATAGATACATCCTTAAAAAATACTTAGGAACTCTTGCTTTCATGCTGGTGTTGCTTTCTGTGATCATTGTGGTAATAGATGTACAAGCAAAATCTCCCAGAATTGAGAGTAATGGTTTTACAGTAGGCTATTTTTTGATAAATTTCTACCCATTTTTGATGGTGTATTATCTGATTACATTCTTTTCTATTTTGGTTTTCATTTCGGTAATTTATTTTACTTCTAGAATTGCAAATAATACAGAAATTGTAGCTTACATCAGTAGTGGAGCGAGTTTTCATCGTTTTGCGAAGCCATATCTCATTGCTGCGCTCATTATTGCCACGGCAATTCTTGCAGTGAACCATTTTATTTTGCCTTGGTCTAATATCAAGAAAAATAAATTAGAAATCTACACCATGAACACCACGAATCGTGAAAAATTTACGGCAAATGCACAGATTTCTACTCAATTAAATCCTCAGGAATATATTTTTATCAATAGTTATAACCGCCAAATGAACCGAGGTTCTGGCTACCTGTATCAGAAATTTGATAAAAACAAAAAACTGCTTTATCAAATTAATGCTATGGAAATTTACTGGGACGAGAAAAAGAAAAACTTCGTTATCAGTAATTATTTAGAAAAAAGAATTGATAAAAATGACCACGAAATCTTAACAAATGGTGATTCCAAAACGCAAGATTTCAAACACACACCAGAAGAATTATTCCCGAATGAATTATTGGGACAAAATAAAACCACCCCAGATTTGATTAATTTCATCGAAAGAGAGAAGGAAAAAGGAAATAGCAATATTAATGCTTATCTCAATGAACTTCATCAGCGAACCGCGATGCCAGTTTCTATCATTATTCTTACCTTTTTAGCGCTTTCACTTTCTTCGCAGAAAAAAAGAGGAGGTTTGGGAATGAATTTAGCCATCGGAATTTCATTGGCATTCGTTTTTGTATTCTCATTTGAAGTGCTCAAAATTGTAGCATCTGGTAATAATTCTATTCCGCCACTTTTGGCGATGTGGCTACCGAATATTGTTTTCGGAGCATTAGCATTTTACCTTTACATGAAGAGAGCTAATCAATAAAGCAGTTCAATTTCTTTGTGGAAAAATTTTTGTAAACCTTCATTTTCTAGGTCTATCCAAATATAACCATTTTCGTCTACGTTTTTAATTATGCCATTTTGTCGCACCTCGTTTTTTTCAAAAACAGAAACTTCATTTTTGCGATAAAGATGTAGATGATACAATTCTAAAATATTATTGGGAATTTCTTTTTGAACCAAATGCTCAAATAAATATTGATGAAGACTTTCTGTAAAGGCTTTCAGCTCAAAAGACAGTCCGGTCTGGCTTAGAACAGAACCTGCTTTTGGTAGATTTTTAAAATTTTCTTGAAGAATATTAATGCCAATTCCCACCACGAAATAATTTTTATTTTTCTCGAAAAGCATTCCGCAGATTTTTTTGTTTTTGAGAATCAAATCATTGGGCCATTTAATTTTAACCTCTGTTTTTGTCAAATTGGCAATAAAATCTCTCACCAGAATTGCGGTATAGAAATTGAAGCAAGTATCAGAAATATTTATGTTTTTGGTTTTTAGAGCAAATGAATAGGCGAGGTTTTCTTCGGGTAAGTTTTCCCAAGAATTTCCGTACTGTCCTCTTCCTTTGGTTTGGTTAAAGGTATAAACCGCTAAAAAATCTTCAGAAAGATAATGCTGATTGAGAAAATCTATAAGCTCATCTTGCGTAGAAGCACAATTATTGAAGTAAATTAGACTGTTCATTTAACAAAACTTTAAGTAACCTTAATCACCAAAAACTGAATAAAAAACAATAAATTTGCAATTAAACATATATTTTTGAATGAGTAAAAATACAGAAAAAGAAGCATTAATCGCTAAAATTGTTGATGCAATACAAGACACAAAAGGTGAAGACATTAAGATACTAGACCTTACTAAAATAGAAAATTCTGTGGCAGATTATTTCGTGATTTGTAGTGGTAATTCTAATACGCAAGTATCTTCTATCGCTGGAAATGTAGAAAAAAAAGTACGTAACGAGCTCCAAGACAGACCTTGGCATGTAGAAGGAAGCGAAAACGCAATGTGGGTTTTAGTAGATTATATTTCTGTAGTCGTTCACGTTTTCCAAAAACATATCAGAGAATATTACGATATAGAAGAACTTTGGGGAGACGCCAAAGTAATCACCGTAGAAAATTAATATTAACCTAAATAGTATCCTGATGAAGTTCTCTGAATTTCTATCAGGATTTTAATGATTATAAAATGAAAGAAAAAAGTAGTTTCAACTGGTTTTATCTGGTGGTTTTTGCAGTATTAGCCATCACCATTTATCCGTTGCTCAATCTTGATCCGCCTCAGTCTATCAATGAGAACGGATTTTTCACTTTGCTGAAAGAAAACAAGGTAGAAAAAGTAATTGTGTACACAGATACGCCTAGAGCAGATGTGTTTCTTACCAAAGAAGCCAGAGCTGCAATGGTGAAAAATGCTAAAAAAGACACTCAGAATCTTTTGCCAGCAATGCAAGAGCAAAAACCAGATTTTGATTTCAATTACGGAAATTTACAATACTTCCAAGAGAAATTTGACAATTTGAAAAAAGAAAATCCTCAGGTTAAAACGCAATATGATTTTAAAACTGCAGGTTCTCCTTTTCAAGATATTTTAATCCAAGCTTTAATTTGGTTTGGAATCATGGCCGTTATTTATTATTTCCTTTTCAGAAAAATGGGAAGCGGAGGCGGACCTGGTGGACAAATTTTCAGCATTGGTAAATCTAGAGCTAAACTTTTTGACGAAAATGAAAAAGTTCAAGTTACGTTTAAAGACGTGGCAGGTCTAGAAGGTGCTAAAGAAGAAGTGCAAGAAGTAGTAGATTTCTTGAAAAATTCTGAAAAATACACAAAATTAGGAGGTAAAATCCCGAAAGGTGTTCTTTTGGTAGGTCCTCCAGGAACAGGTAAAACTTTATTGGCAAAAGCAGTTGCTGGTGAAGCAAAAGTTCCTTTCTTCTCGCTTTCTGGTTCAGATTTCGTAGAAATGTTTGTAGGAGTTGGTGCTTCTAGAGTAAGAGATTTATTTGCTCAAGCTAAAGCAAAATCTCCAGCCATTATTTTCATTGACGAAATTGATGCGATTGGTAGAGCTAGAGGAAGAGGCGGATTGCAAGGAGGAAATGACGAGAGAGAAAATACGCTGAACCAATTGCTTACAGAAATGGATGGTTTCGGTACAGATACCAACGTTATTGTAATGGCAGCAACTAACAGAGCTGATATTCTAGATAAAGCATTGATGAGAGCAGGACGTTTCGACCGTTCTATCTATGTAGATTTACCAGAAATGCACGAAAGAAGAGAGATTTTTGATGTGCATTTGGCTAAAATTAAATTAGCTCCAGATATTGATAGAGATTTCTTGGCAAAACAAACTCCAGGATTTTCGGGTGCAGATATTGCGAATGTTTGTAACGAAGCGGCGCTTATTGCAGCGAGAAACAATCATGAATTTGTTACAAAGCAAGATTTCTTAGATGCTGTAGACAGAATTATCGGTGGTTTAGAAAAGAAAAATAAAGCGATTAAGCCTTCAGAAAAGAAAAGAGTGGCTTTCCACGAAGCAGGACACGCTACGATTTCTTGGTTGGTAGAACATGCAGCTCCTTTATTAAAAGTAACAATTGTTCCAAGAGGAAGAAGTTTAGGTGCAGCTTGGTATCTACCAGAAGAACGTTCATTAACTACTACAGAACAAATGTTAGACGAAATGTGTGCTACTTTAGGTGGTAGAGCTGCAGAAGAAGTAGCGTTTGGAAATATTTCTACAGGTGCGCTTTCGGATTTAGAAAGAGTAACGAAACAAGCTCAAGCAATGGTAACGATTTATGGTTTGAGCGAAAACATCGGTAATATTTCTTACTATGACAGTTCTGGTCAGTCAGAATACAGTTTTGGCAAGCCTTATTCAGAAGAAACGGCTAAGAAAATAGATGTAGAGATTAAAGATATCATCGAAAATCAGTATAAAAGAGCGGTAACCATTCTTCATGAGAATAGAGATAAGTTAGATGCTCTTGCTCAAAAGCTTTTAGAAAAAGAAGTCATCTTCAGAGAGGACTTAGAAGAGATTTTTGGCAAAAGAGCTTGGGATCCTGAATTAACAGAGCGTCCAGTTACTGAAGCGGTAGTAGAAAATACTCCAGAAAATACTTCTAGTGAAGAGCCGCAAGAGTCTCAAAATTAAGAATTTACATTCATTAATATAGAAGTTCCTAATATTTTTATTAGGAACTTTTTTATTTATACCTTTGATATATAGCTAGTTTCTAAATTATTTTATATTTTTGTTGTTGGCAAAGTTTAAAAATCTGAAGAAAATTGAGTTTATTTAAGAAAATTGTAAGTAAAATTCTTAATCAAGACGAGCAGCAAGATGATCCCAATGTTACAAAATTGGCAGATCAACTAAAAAACGCTGATCTTGATTATAAATTTGCGCAATTATTTACGGCTTCAGGTGGTTTTTTTAACTATTGTGGAGACGAAGCAGAAGCATTACAAGTCTTAAATCAGATTATCAAAATCGAGGGGATTAAGAATGTTTTTTGTTGTGATGATGACTTACAGAATTTTTTAAACGTTACCAAAACCAATTTCACCAAAAATCTAGATATTAATAATGATGCAGCATTTATTACTTGCGAGTTTTTAATCTCTTATGACGGAAGAGTTATGCTTTCTTACAATAATATTTTGCATTATCATTCTTCTAGATTGCCTGGTAAAATCATCATTATGGCAACCGTTTCACAGATTGTAAGAGACTTAAATGAAGCCATGATGAAAATTAAGAGAAGAGGGAACGTAAGAAATCTTACTTCCATCAGTGGAAGCCAATCTAAGTTAGATGCTCCTACTCAAGATCAAACTAAACTTTTCTTAATTTTACTCGAAGACTAATTCTTTCTATTTTTAAATTTTACAAATTGGATAAAAATCTCATTCAGCGAGTTGGCTCTGGTCTAATCTACGGATTACTTACTTTTCTGTGCACTACAGAATACGGAGCAATACTCATCAATAAAATTTCACCAGATTTAGTAAAACCTCATCAACTTTTTTATGGATTAATCACATTTTTCTTAGTTGTAGGAGCTTATGAAGGCGTGAGAATTATGAAATTCCAAGGAAACTTATATCAATGGTTGGTTTTACCTTTAGTCGCATTGGTTTATTATAAATTTACGACAAGATTCTTCGGTTTTGGATTTTATTATACCTTTGATTTATCTGAAATTTTAGCACTTTCATTAATCCTAATTGCTGCGATTACCTTATTTAAATTTCCTCAAGAATTATATCAAGACGAAGGCAAGCTTATTTTCATCGTTATTTATACGGTTTTACCATTTGGTTTCGCCTTAGGTTTGCCAAAATATTTCTTAAACGATAATGCTTTCACTTGGGAAGTTTTTCTTCTTTTTGTCCTCATTTGGAGCAGCGATTCATTTGCTTATTTTACCGGAAGAATGTTCGGGAAACATAAAATGGCCCCGAAAATTTCACCCAAAAAAACTTGGGAAGGTTTTGCAGGAGGCGTTTTCTTTACCCTAATTTTAGGATATTTCATCGAGCAAAAATTCCCAGATTTACGTGGAAATTGGATTGTAGTAGGATTATTGGTCTCTATTTTTGCTCCACTTGGTGATTTGGTAGAAAGCCAACTGAAAAGAACATTCGGCGTAAAAGACAGCGGGAATATCATTCCAGGACATGGAGGCGTGCTTGATAGATTAGACAGTTTTATAATCGCAGCGCCTGTTGTATATTTGTACTTTATTCTAGAAAACATATTCTAAAAACATAACTTATTAACTCATAAAAATGAAACTACATAAAGAAAGTAAAGGAACCATTTTAGTTGCTACCATTGCAGTAGCTGTATTAGGTTTTTTAGCAGTATATTTTCTAGAAATTTGGTCATTAATCATCCTTATTCCATTATTAATTTTATATGGATTGGTTTTTTGGTTCTTCAGAGTTCCCAATAGAGATATTGTAGACCATAAAGAAAACGTAATTGCTCCAGTAGACGGAAAAGTGGTGATGATAAAAGAAGTTTTCGAAGATGAGTTTTTAAAGGAAAAAGCCATTCAGGTTTCTATTTTTATGTCTCCACTGAATGTTCACATTTGTAGATATCCAGTTTCTGGAAAAGTGATTTATAAGAAATATCATCCAGGGAAATATCTAGTAGCTTGGCACGAAAAATCTTCTACCGAAAACGAAAGAACTACTGTAGCTGTAGAAAGTTTAACCAATCATAAAGTGGTTTTTCGCCAGATTGCTGGTTATGTAGCACGTAGAATTGTTTTCTATTGTAATGAAGGTGATACTTCTAAGGCTGGTCACGAATTTGGATTCATTAAATTCGGTTCTAGAATGGATGTTTTCTTACCGTTAGATACAGAGATTACTTGCAAAATTGGGGATAAAACCAAAGGCGGAGTAGATGTAATTGCGAAGATGAAAGAGTAAATTTCACGCAAAGAGCGCTAAGTTTTGAAACGCAAAACACGCCAATATTTTTAAAAGAAAAAAGGTAAAGATTCTAACATCTTTACCTTTTTTCATATTGAATATCAGAATTTTTAAAAAAAATGTGCGCTCTCCGCGAAATTCATTACGTCTTTGCGTGGTAAAAACCCTACCCAAAATTCTGTAATTCTACTAGCTTTTTATAAACATTATTATTGGCAATTAATTCGTCATGAGTGCCTTGTTCTACGATGTTTCCGCGTTCCATTACTACGATGTGATCTGCTTTTTGAATCGTCGAAAGTCTATGTGCAATTACGATAGAAGTTCTGTTTTCCATCATGTGATCTAAAGCATCTTGAACCAAGCGTTCAGATTCTGTATCTAGTGCAGAAGTAGCCTCGTCTAGAATCATAATTGGCGGATTTTTAAGCACCGCTCTTGCAATAGAAATCCTTTGCTTTTGTCCGCCAGAAAGCTTGTTTCCGTCATCACCAATATTGGTTTGGTATTTTTCTGGCAAATTTTCTATGAATTGATGAGCATTTGCAATTTTTGCAGCTTGAATCACTTCTTCTTCCGATGCTTCAGTTTTTCCCATCCAAATGTTGTTGTAAACACTGTCATTAAACAATACCGATTCTTGAGTAACCATTCCCAGAAGTTTGCGGTATTCGGTTAAATTTAAGTCTTTAATATTGGTGCCGTCGATTAAAATTTCACCATCTGTTACATCATAAAATCTGGCTAAAAGATTCGCAATCGTGGTTTTTCCGCTTCCTGATTGTCCTACCAAAGCCACTGTTTTTCCTCTCGGAATAGTTAAATTGAAATTTTTAAGAATTTGATTGTCTTTGTCGTAATAGAATGAAATATTTTTGAATTCAATTTCATGATTGAGGTTTTTGATAGAAATAGGATGGGCAATTTCTTCTACTTTTAAGTCGTAATCTAAGACTTCCAGAACTCTTTGCACTGCAGGAATTCCACCTTGCATATTAGAAATAGCAGCAGATAATCTTTTGGCGGGTTCTAAAATTTGGAAAAAGATAGCGATGAATCCTATGAAAGTTACCGCATCCATGGTTTGTTTTTCTAGAATTTGGATTCCTGCAAACCAAGTGATTAACAAAATGGTTACCGAACCTAGAAATTCTGAACTTGGAGAAGCCAATTCTCTTCTTCGGCTCATGGCAATTGCATGATTTTTCCAGTTTTGTGTGGTTTTTTCAAAACGAGCGTTTAGAATGATATCAGCATTGAAAATTTTAATGATTTTTGATGATTTCAAGGTTTCATCTACGATAGAAAAAAGATTCCCGAGTTCTTCTTGTGCTTTTTTAGACTTTCTTTTCAGGCTTTTTCCTACCCAAGAAATGATTCCGCCCATTACAGGGAAAACCAATAGAGAGAACAAGGTTAGGCTTGGCGAAAGCGCAAATAGCGTGATAAGAGAAGCCGTAATCATAAAAGGCGCATTAATTACGTCTACCAAACTTCCCATAATAGAATTTTCTATACTCCCGATGTCGTTTGAAATTCTACTCATCATGTCTCCTTTTCTCTGTTCTGTGAAGAAAGAAACTGGTAATTTTAGAAATTTTTGATAGACTTTGCTTCTTAAATCTTTGGTAATGCCTACTCTGTAGTTCACCAGCATGAACGAACCAAAATATCTAGAAATATTTCTAAACAAGAATGAAGTTGCGGTGATAATACATAGCGCTGCCAAAACTTTTATGGCGCCATATTCTGTGATGCTTTCTTGGATGTTGTAAAAAGCAGAAGTTTTGATATAAGAAAAATATTCTGAAAACTTTCCGCTGTAAATAGGTTTGGTGATTTTTTCTTGGTCTACATTGAAAATCATTTGTAGCACAGGAAGCATGACCAAAACGGAAAAAATCTGAAAAACGGAATATAAAAGATTGAAAAATATACTTAAAAAAAGATATTTCTGATGAGGTTTTGCAAAAGCAAGTATTCTTTTTAGTGGACTCATTTATATTTAAAATAAAGTGCAAAATTACACTTTTTTAATTTGAAAATTTGAAAATGAAAGAATTTGAAGATTTAAATAAAAAAAACAGCTTCGTTTCCGAAACTGTTTTCACTCAAAATAAATCGTTGGTAAGATTTATCGAATTCTGTCTACAGATTTTACGAGTTTCTCATCTTTCTTGATATAGATGTTTGCCATAAACAAACCAAACAAAGAAATCAGAGGGAATGCTAACTCAATACCTTTCTCAGGAAAATCTATTCCTCCAGATAAATTTAGTAGCCAATACATCAATAAACCAGTCAACAAAGCGTTTATGAAAATGTTGATATTATTCAACAGAATCTGTCTCATTCTCTTTTTGTAACTGAAAATAGATAGTAAAGTCAATAAAAATGATACTAAACTTAGGGTAGCAATGACATAAACACTGCCAAAAAGCGCTACATCTAACCCTGTAAAATGCAGTGCAACTTGCGCCAATACTACAATCAGTAAAAATATAGTTTGTATTCTCTGTATCATTTCAGTGCAAAAATAATTTATTTTTTTGTATTTGTCAAAAAAAGTGTAGATTTGCAAGTAACAAGTTCAGCAAAAAAGAAGAATCGCCTGATTCAACTTTCTTACTTACAATTACTTATATTATTACAACTTTTTCACATATTTTATGTTTAATATTGAAACGTTAAGGTCTAAGTCCTTATCGGAACTGACCAAAATCTCAAAAGATTTAGGCGTTAAAATTCCTAGAAATAGTACTGAAGAAACCATCGTCTTTGCTATTTTAGATTTCCAAGCTTCTAATCCGAAAGTAACAAAGGAATATTTTAACGCTACCGAAAATACTATGGAAGAAAAACAAGAATCTCCAAAACCTAAAGCGAAAGCTCCTGCAAAAAAGAAAGTAGCGACTAAAACCGTAGAAAAACCTGCAGAACTCTTCGAAGAAACTACTCCTGAAGCGAAACCTGAAGAAGTAACAGAACCGAAAGTAGAAGCAGCAGAAAAACCTGCGGAAGCAAATACTTCTTCTAAAAAGCAAAGAAAAAGAATTGCTCCTAAAACAGAAGAAAAAGCTACAGAAACAGAAGCTGCTGCAGAAACTACAGAAACTACAGTAGTTGCAAAAGCCGAAGATACAGAGCCAGAAATTCCACAGGCTGCTTCTCATCAAAATCAGCAGAAGCAACAGAATCAGCAAAAGCAAAAACAGCACCTACAGAATCAGCAAAATCAACAAAAAAATAAAAACCGTAATCAAAACGGCAATGGTGCTCAAAATAACCAAAATCAAAATCAATCTCACGGAAACCAAGAAAACGCCGAAGAAAATCCACCTAAAAAAGATTTTAACTTTGACAATATTGTAACAGTAGAAGGTGTTTTAGAAATTTTACCAGACAACTACGGTTTCCTTCGTTCAGCAGACTTTTCTTACATTTCATCACCAGATGATGTATTTGTTTCTACACAACAAATCAGAAATTATGGACTTAAAACGGGTGACTCTGTAAAAGGAATTGTAAGATTACCTAAAGAAGGCGAAAAATATTTTTCTCTACAGAGAGCTTTAGAAGTAAATGGTAGAGATTTAGACTTTATAAAAGATAGAGTAGCATTTGAATACCTAACGCCACTTTTCCCGCAAGAAAAATTTAATTTAGCAGGTAAAAATGCTACGATCTCTACCAGAATTGTAGACCTTTTTGCTCCGATTGGTAAAGGACAACGTGCCATGATTGTTGCCCAACCAAAAACGGGTAAAACCATGCTATTGAAAGAAATTGCGAATTCTATTTCGGCGAACCATCCAGAAGCATATATGATGATTCTTTTGATTGACGAAAGACCAGAAGAAGTTACAGATATGGAACGCAGTGTAAATGCAGAAGTAATAGCTTCTACATTTGATGAATCTGCAGAAAAACACGTGAAAGTAGCGAATTTGGTTTTGGCAAAAGCACAAAGAATGGTAGAATGTGGTCATGATGTGGTGATTTTATTAGATTCTATCACCAGATTGGCAAGAGCTTACAACACCGTAACACCAGCTTCAGGGAAAGTGCTTTCTGGTGGTGTAGATGCAAATGCTATGCACAAACCAAAGAGATTTTTCGGGGCTGCTAGAAAAATAGAAAACGGCGGTTCACTTACCATTATTGCAACTGCACTTATTGATACAGGTTCTAAAATGGACGAAGTAATTTTCGAAGAATTTAAAGGAACGGGTAACATGGAACTTCAATTGGATAGAAAAATTTCTAACAAGCGTATTTTCCCAGCAGTAGATTTAGTGGCTTCTTCTACCAGAAGAGACGACTTATTGCATGATGACGTTACGCAACAAAGAATGTGGATTCTTAGAAAATATTTAGCAGATATGAATCCTCTAGAAGCAATGGAATTTGTACAAAAACAAATGCAAACCACTAGAAATAACGAAGAGTTCTTAATGTCTATGAATAGATAAAAGACTTTCAATATAAGATTTAGTTAAAAAGTAAGAACACGCATTTTGCGTGTTCTTTTTTTGTGAGGAAGGTAATATTTGGTTTCATCTATGTTAAGTATAAAATTTTTAAAAAAAATTATAAATGAAAGTATGATGAGAATTTTTATCTTTGGAGAAATTTAAAAACATAAACATTATGTCATTCGAATTACCAAAATTAAATTACGCTTATGATGCTCTTGAACCAGTAATTGATGCAAGAACTATGGAAATTCACCATACAAAACATCATCAAGCTTACGTAGATAACCTAAACAATGCTATAAAAGGTACAGAGCACGAAGGAAAATCAATAGAAGAAATTTGTAAAACAGCTTCTGATGTTCCTGCTATTAGAAATAATGGTGGAGGTCATTTTAATCACACGCTTTTCTGGGAAATTCTTACTCCAGGAGGAAGCAAAGAGCCTGTAGGAAATGTAAAAACAGCTATCGAAGCTTATGGTGGTTTTGAAAAATTCAAAGAAGATTTTTCTACGGCTGCTAAAACGAGATTCGGTTCTGGTTGGGCTTGGTTATGTAAAAAAGAAGATGGTAGCTTAGAAGTTTGTTCTTCGGCTAATCAAGATAATACTTTAATGCCAGGAGTGGGTTGCGGAAATCCTGCAATTCTAGGTTTAGACGTTTGGGAACATGCTTATTACTTGCATTACCAAAACAGAAGACCAGATTATGTTTCAGCATTTTTTGAAGTAATCAACTGGGATAAAGTAGAAGAAAATTATAATAAATTATAATCACTTTTAATTTCAATAAAAAGGTTCAGAGTAATTCTGAACCTTTTTTTGTTTTCTACATTTTAGAAATTATCTTACTTCTGTCATGCTTAAACCTTGTAGCTTTAGACCGTATTTCCATTGTACATACGCAAAAACCTGGTAAAGTTTATACTCGAATTTTAAGCCGTATTTTTCATTTGGGGCATAGTCAATAGAAGATTCTATGATGTTTCTATATCTTCCAGAATAGTAATAACTGTTCCATTCGTTTACAAGGAAAGTGTTTCTAGATTTCAAATATTCTTCGGAGTAAAAGCTCATTGGTTTTGCAATGGCGTTTAAGAAATAATCATATTGAGTATCAATTACGTCTAAATCCCATTCTCCATCATCATTTTTCTCTGGCTTCATTGCGGTTTGGTTATTGGCATCTTTAGCAATATTTTGTGGGCTACTACAGCTGATAATTAAGCATATTGTAGCAATAATTAGAAATAATTTTTTCATGATGAGGTGGTTTTATTTTAAAGTAAAGTTAATCATAAAAAACAAAAACCGCTCCAAAAGAATTGAAGCGGTCTAATATTTAATTTATTTACAGCTTATTGAGCTGGTGTAAATTCTTTTTGTAAAACTACTAAAGAAGGGAAGTGGTCACTATATCCTCCTGTGAAAGTATCTCCAGCCCAAGAACGGTAAGGATAACCTTTGTATTGTCCATCTGGAGTAATCAAATAAGAAGGAGCGTATACTTCAGCTTTGTAAACACTGTAATTTTTTTGAAGTGTATCAGATAAAGCATTTTTAGATACAATAATTTGGTCAAATAAGTTCGGAGCGTCTCTGTAACCTAATGATGCTACACCGCTTTTGAACATTTTATACATTAAATTATAGTAAGGTCTTTCTTCTGATAATTCTTTTTTATCACCTACAGCTCCTAAATGTTTAGTTAAGCTCACGTTTACAGGGTCGTCATTAAAGTCGCCCATTGCAAAAAGAAGTCTGTCTGGTTCTTCGGCTCTAATTTTATCCATTTCTGCTTTTAAAACTGCAGCAGCAGCATTTCTTCTCGGTGCAGATGCAGCTTCGCCGCCACTTCTACTTGGCCAGTGGTTCATGAAAACGGCTACTTTTTCTCCGTCTAATAAACCTTTTACTACCAGAACATCTCTGGTGTAACTTCTTCTGCCTTCGTCATTATAATTTACCACTTCTTTTTTATAAGAATCTGTTACGGTAAATCTTTTCTTTTGGTAAATTACAGCTACGTCTATTCCTCTCGCGTCATAAGAATTGTAATGTACAATTCCCCATTCTACTTTATTAAGCTCAGGTTGTTTGATTAAATCTTGAATAACCTGTCTGTTTTCTACCTCGATTAAACCTACGATTGCTGGTAAAGTTTTGGTGTATTGATATCCTAGTTCTGATATTACTTTTGCTTCGTTGGTAAGTTTAGTTTGGTAAACTTTAGAATTATAGTTTTTAGCACTTTTTGGAGTAAAATCATCTGCTAAGTTCTGGTATCTGATTACTTTTTTTCCGATAAGTAATTCGTCACTCCATTGTCCTTTATATTCTTCTGTTACAGGTAAAAATTTAAGAGAATCAATAGGTACGCTTCTATGGAAAGCAGGATTATTAATTGGTAAGGTTCCATCAATGTAATCAGCAGATGGAATGGTGTCCCAAAGGTTTTCTACATTTAGGAAAGCAATAGTAGCTCTTTTAACCTGAACTTGTGGTTTTTGAGCAAATCCTATAAAGAAAATCGCTATTGCAATAAGGCTAAAATATTTTCTCATTTTATAAAATTAAAAAGTGGGTTACAAATTTAAATCATTTAGTTCGAATAACGCATATAATTATTTGCAAATATATATCCAAAAAAATGCCAGATTAGCATGATATTAAACATTATTAAAAAAAATATGACAATTATTAGGTTTGATTTTTGTGAAAAAAAGATTAAAAAAAGTTAAAGTAAAGGAAATTTCACATAAATTTGTAGGTTCAATAGTTCACTATTGTAAAGAAGGAAAAAAATAAAATAAGTTATGATTAAGAAATTATCAATTATCTCAATATTTGGGATACTTTCTTTCTCAGCACTACAAGCGCAAACTACAGTTTATGCCTATCTAAAAGATGCACAAGGCAAACCAGTAGAGAATGCTGAAGTTGATTTGAGAGATTCAGACAATGATGTTACGGCTGATAAAATTGGCTACTTCCAATTGGTGGATATGAAACCGGGACATTATTCCATTACAATTTCGAAGCCGGGCTTTGAACACAAAATTATTGAATTTGATGTTTATGCAAATGAGAAGAAAAAAGATTTAGGTTCTATTTCTCTTGCTCCTTCGCTAGATATGGCAGATTTAGGAGTTATTACCATTGATGATTCTGATACTCAAGATTCAGACAATGGTAGCACTCAACCTACAGTAGGTTTGTTAAGCTCAGGTAGAGATGCTTTTGCTAATGTAGCAGCATTTGAACTTGGAGCATATTGGTTTAGACCAAGAGGTGTAGATAACCGTTTTGAAGATATTTTATTCAACGGTGTTTCTATGTCTAAAAATGATGATGGTAAAGTAGATTTTAGTAACTGGGGTGGTCTTAATGATATGACAAGGTATCCTCAAGAAAATGTAGAAAATCTTACTCCTTCAGAATTCACGTTTGGTAACTTAGGTGGTGTAACATATTACAATACTAGAGCTTCTTCTTATAGAAAAGGAACTTCATTAGCATATTCTTTTACTAATAGAAGTTATTTCCACAGAGCGATGGCTACTTATAACAGTGGACTTAATAAAAAAGGATGGGCTTATTCTTTCTCTGCAAGTAGAAGATGGGCAGAAGAAGGAGTGATAGAAGGAACTTATCAAGATGCATACGCTTATTTCTTATCAGTAGAAAAAAGATTAGGAGAAAGACATACTCTTAACTTTACAGCATTTGGTTCACCAACTTACAGAGGTTCTAACAGTCCAAATACACAAGAAGTATATGATTTAGCTGGTAAAAACTACAACTCTTATTGGGGATGGCAAGATGGAGAGAAAAGAAATTCTAGAATTAGAAACGTTTTCGAACCAGTTTTCCAAATGGCGCACTATTGGAAAATCGGAAAATCATCTAATTTAAATTCTACTTTCTCTTATCAACAAGGCGAAGATGCTAGAAGTAGATTAGATTGGTTCCACGGTGCGGATCCAAATCCAACTTATTATAGAAAACTGCCAAGCTACATTTTTGCTCCAACTACTTATGATACTAGTGATGGAGGGTATAATATTACAGCAGCAGAATTTAATGCATATTTACCACTTTATGCTAGAGGAATCTATGATTGGAGACAAAATAAAGCAGGACAACAAATTGACTGGGACTTTTTATATGAAGCAAACAGAAACAACCTTGAAAGAGGAGCTGTTTACACCATGGTAGAAGATGTAAATAGAGATAAAACCATTAATTTTGTTTCTCACTTTGACACCAGATTAAAAGACAATTGGAAATTAAATGTTAACTTTAACTACCAAAATCTAAGATCAGATAACTTTAGAAGAATTAAAGATTTGTTAGGTGCAGCTTATGCTAATAATCTAGATGCATTCGGTGGTGACAAGCCGTTTAATGTAGATGGAGCTAGCACTAGGGTCTACGAAGGCGATAGAACACAATATTCTTATCTTCTTAATAGAGATGTAGCAGCATTAAATATTTCTACAGAATTAGATTTAAAAAGATGGAATGTGGTATTATCTGGTTTCTCTTCATATTCAGAGTCATTTAGAGAAGGGTATTTTAGAAATCATTTTTATCTAAATAATTCTAAAGGAAAAAGTGATGTTTACGATTCTCAAGACTATGGGGTAAAAGGTAAACTTACTTATAAAATTAATGGTAGAAATTTCTTAGTGGCAAACGGAGCTTATTTCACATTAGCACCTACATTGAACGAGATTTTCATTAATCCAAGAGTAAACGATTTTGTAACTCCAAACTTGCAAAACCAAGAAATCACTTCTTCTGATTTCAGTTACATTACAAGAGGTCAAGTTCTTAAATTAAGATTAACGGGTTACTATACCTCAATCAAAAATTCTACAGAAATTTCTAGATATTTTGCAGAAGGTATTCAGTTAGGTACAGATGCAACTGCACAAGATGCTTTCGTGGCTGAGATTTTATCAGGAATTGATAAAAAATATATGGGAGCAGAATTTGCTGCAGATGTAAAAATTACCCCTACTTTAACATCAGTTTTAGTAGTAAGCTACGGTGATTATACTATTAGCAATAATCCTACTGCGTATGTTTCAATTGATTCAGATTTATATCCTAATGGTTATGACGAAATTGGAACAGCAAAACTTAAAGGTTATAAAGTTGCAGGAACTCCACAAAAAGCGGCTTCATTAAGCTTCAGATATAACTCACCTAAATATTGGTGGTTTGGTATGTCTGCAAACTATTTAATGGACCAATATTTAGATTTCTCTGCATTAAACAGAACTCCAAACTTCTACACAGATCCTAATACTGGTGATAATTACATTCATCCAGTTACAGGACAAGTGGTAACTCAGAGTGATGTAGACGCATTAAACAAACAAAAGAAATTTGATGACCAATTCATGCTAAACGCAAATGTTGGTAAATCATTCTTATTAGGCAAATATAGAATGGGATTAAGTTTAAGTGTAAACAATATCCTAAACAATAGAGATTATGTAACAGGTGGTTTTGAACAAGGTAGAAAATCTAACTTCACAGGATCATATGTAGATAATGTAATTTCACCAGTTTCATTATTTGGTCCGAAATTATGGTATGACAGAGGAACTACTTTCTTTGCTAATGTTTATTTAAGATTTTAATTTCATTAATATTAAAACATGAAAAAATATTTTTCAATTATAAGAATTTTCATTTTGTCACTTACGGTTTTTTTAACCAGTTGTGTACAAGATGATGTTTATTCGACACCAGATTTACAAGGAAAGTGTCAAGATTTAACACCTACTAAAACGATTGCAGAAGTAAAAACAGCTTTTGCAAATAACACAGCAACTATTACGGATGATATCATTATAGAAGGGTATGTCTCTTCTTCTGATGAGTCTGGGAATGTTTATAAAACGATTTATTTACAAGACGCGCCAGAAAACCCTACTCAAGGTTTAGTAGTAAGTGTAGATGCTGTAAGTACTTATACTTCTTTCCCACAAGGTTCTAAAGTATACATCAAACTAAAAGGCTTAGCTTTTGGTAGATATGGTAACGTTTTACAAGTTGGCTATAATAATATTGATCCCATTACCAATACTCCTACTTTTGGTAGAATTCCAGAAAAATTAGTAGCAAATCATTTGGTAAGATCTTGTGCTTCTAAAGTGAAGATAGTTCCTAAAGTAATAACTTTAGCAAGTTTAACGAATACTTCTACTGTTGATCCTCTAATTGGTGCTTTAGTACAAATAAATAATGCAGAATTTCCAATCAATTTACTTTGTAATATTTATGCACCAAATGGAACTACCGTAAATAGACAAATTGTAGACCCGACAATGACTACTCCAATAAATTCTAGAGTAGTAAGAAACAGTGGTTATGCTTCTTTTGCTGCAGACCAATTACCTTCTGGAAATGGTACTTTTATAGGTATTTTAAGTAAATTTAATTCTGATTATCAATTTTTTATTAATAGAGTTTCAGATCTTAACATGAAAGGGGCAAGATTAGACGGTACTACTCCTTCTTGTTCTTATAATACTGAAGGGAAAAAATTAATTTCTGTTTCAGAATTAAAATTATTATATACTTCTGGTAATTATACTCAAGTTACCGACAATGTATACCTAAAAGCCCAAGTAACTGCAAATGATAAAACGGGTAACTTATTTAAATACATTTATGTAGAAGACAAGACAGGTGGTATTAGAGTAAACATAGATATGACTTCTCTTTATGCTGACCCTAGATTTTTTGTAGGTAAACATTTATTAATAAACCTTAAGAATCTTTATGTAGGACCAGTTAATGGCGAAGTACAATTAGGGGAGTTATTTACAAATTCTAGTAATCAGACTTTAGTTGGTAGGGTTGCGCCTAGTAATGTATATAAATATTTCTTCCCAACTACAGACTTCACAGAAGTTGTAGCTACAGAAAAAACAATCGCGGGTCTTACTGATGCAGATGTAGGTAGATGGATCAAAATTAAAAACCTTCAATTCATTAATGATGATTTAGGGGAATCTTATGCTGGTGGTTCTAATACTTCTAGAACATTAGAAGATTGTTCAGGAGCTAAAATTTCTCTTACTACAAGTAGCTTTGCAAATTTTGCAAGCAGACAAATTGATAGTGGAAAAGGAGATCTCTATGGTGTTTTAACTAAGGCTAATGGTAAGTACGAAGTTTGGATTACCAATCCACTTGGAGCAGACTTTGATGGTAATAGATGTGATGGTTCTCCAGTACCAGTTTTTGAAAATATTTTTAATGAAGATTTTTCTGGAGCATTAACCAATAACTGGACTGCTGTAAGCGTTCTTGGAGCTGCTGTTTGGAATATCCAACAGTTTGGTAATCCAAAACCATGTGTTGTAATGAGCGGAAACGGCAATGAAGACTGGTTAATTTCTAAACCAATTACGCTTGCAGGATATAAAAATTACTACTTAAGTTTTGAAACTGATGGTAGAGCTAGTGTTCAATCAGATCAGTTAGAAGTTTATGTAACAGATAACTATACAGGTAGTTTAGATCCTAAAAATTGGACTAAACTTAACCCAACTTTAGACTCAGATATGAGTAAGTTTGCACCATTTGTAAACTCAGGTAAATTAGATATTTCTAATTTTGCAGGTAAAAATGTAGTAGTAGCATTTAAATATACTTCTACGGATACAGCTTCTGCAACTTGGGAGCTTGATAATGTAAAAGTAAGAGGTAGAAAATAAATCTAACTTCGCATATATGTTCATAAAACAGCTTCAGAAATGAAGCTGTTTTTTTGGTAAATATTGATGATGAAATCTCAAATAATTTGTTCTATTCTCTTAAAAAGTAGCTTATTTTTAGCCTAAAGATTTTGCTCCAAAAGCCAATAACTACATATAGAATATATCGTACAATTATGGTCGTAAAAAAAGCCTTACAAAATCTGTAAGGCTTACTCTTATCTTTAAAAATTGTTGTTAGAAAGAAACTTCGTTTACTTCTTTACCTCGCATAAAGGTCATGTTTTTTTGAGAACCTTTATAAGCAATGTTTACCAAGTTGAGTTGTTTAGGATAAGCTTCTAATAAAAGATTATTTTTAATTTTTAAACTAGAAATATCAGAAACGCCATTCGCTTCGAAATATACCCAAACACTTTCTCCATTCACTTGACTTCCTGTAAACGTAAGCGCTTTGTTTTGTCCGTTTACATACACGTCAAAATGGTCATTTACATATCTTTTCACTTCCGCTTCAAAAGCAGTAGTATTAGGATTAATTTTTAAAACTTCTGCTATGTGTCCAGAGTTTAATTTTGTAGTGAATTTTAGCGTTTTACTGCCTTCTACATAATCTACCTTGGTCATAGAAGAATAAAAATCTGAGAGTGTAAAACTCATCAGCATTGTGATTAAACCTATTGCGATTATTCCTATAAATTTTTTCATTTTTTTCTTATTTAATACTTTTTTCAAAGTTGTATTTTTTTCAAATGTATATAAAAAATGTCAAATCTTATGCCAAATTCTAGAAATTTACACTTACAGAGTATTTATCGTAGAAAGCTTTAATGTGAGCCACGGCTTCATCTGCTGTATCTACCACTCGGAAAAGACTTAAATCTTCTTCTTTAATCAAATGATTTTTCAGCAAAGTTCCGGTAAACCAATCCAGAAGTCCGCTCCAAAATTCTGTTCCCACCAAAACAATTGGGAATCTACCGATTTTATGCGTCTGAATTAATGTTAATGCTTCCGAAAGTTCATCCAGCGTTCCGAAACCTCCAGGTAAAACGATGAAGCCTTGAGAATACTTCACAAACATCACTTTTCTTACGAAAAAGTAATCAAAATTAATCGAGTAAGGCTTATCTATAAAAGCATTAAAATTCTGTTCAAATGGCAATTCTATGTTTAATCCAATGGATTTTCCGTTGCCTTCTCTCGCTCCTTTGTTTCCTGCTTCCATAATTCCAGGACCACCTCCTGTAATAACACCGAAACCGATTTCCGTAATTTTTCTGGCAATATCTACCGCCATTTGATAATAAGGGTCTTCTGGTTTTAACCTTGCAGAACCGAAAATAGAAACACAAGGTCCTATTTTGGCTAGTTTTTCGTAGCCATCTACAAATTCAGACATCACTTTGAAAACCATCCAAGAATCTTTGGTTACGGTTTCGTCCCAAGTTTTTTGTCTTAAACTTTCTTGTAATCTTTTATCTTCTGATGCGTTATCGTCTAGCATTTTTTTTAAAATTTAGTTTTATTTTACCATAAATTTCTTAATAATTTTCAAAATTTATTTGAAAACTTAATGGTTCATTTATTTAAAATATTTTTCCGCTTCTATCACAGATTCTGGTCTTCCTACATCTATTAATCTGGCTTCGTGCTGAAATCCTAAGATGTTATTTTCAAACATTAAATCCAAATATTCTTCCATGATAGAAAATTTTCCTCTTCTTTTTATTTTGTCAAAGATAGAAGAATTAATACAATGTATTCCGCTGAAAGCCAATTCTTTAAAATTATTATTGAATTCTGCCATTTTGGTTTCTCCAGAATTCTTGTTCATCCAACCTTTTAAAACCATTTCTGAGTTAAAGAAAAGTTTTCGGGAAGAATTTCTGTCTGAAACCGCTAAAGTAGCTAATGGAAGATGCGTTTCGTGGAATTTTACCAATTCATGAATGTTCAAATCAGTAAGAATATCAGCATTCATAATCAAGAAGTTTTCTTCATTTTCCAGATACTTTTGAGCAAAAAGCAAGCCTCCTCCTGTTTCTAGAAGTTCATCTTTTTCATCAGAAATATCAATTTTGGCTCCAAAATGATTGTTTTTTTCTAAAAATTCTACAATTTGTTCCCCGAAATGATGCACATTAATCACAAATTCTGTAACTCCAAAACTTTGCAGATATTTTATATTTCTTTCCAGCAACGGAACATCATTCACCAAAGCCAAAGCTTTGGGATGACTCTCTGTAAAAGGTTTCAACCGAGTTCCTTTTCCTGCTGCGAAAATGAGCGCTTTCTTAATCATGTAGAATGAATATTGCAGATTTTACGATGTTAATTAAGTTGAGGCTGTTCGTTATGTGTTACACTAACATTTACCAATTCTGGATATTTTCCCTGCAAAAATTCGCCTAGTTTAATGGCGCAATACACACTTCTGTGTTGACCACCAGTACAACCAAAAGCAATTTGCAAATGGTCAAAACCACGAGCGATATAATCATTGATGGTAATGCTTACTAAATTTTTGATGAGGTCTATAAATTGAGGCATTTCAGTTTTGGTTTCTAGAAATTCTTGAACGCCTTTATCATTGCCAGTTTGAGGTTTGTATTCTTCTATTCTTCCCGGATTGAGAATTCCTCTACAATCGAATACAAAACCGCCAC